>CAVQGN010000004.1:0-532561 GCA_963712055.1 uncultured Chloroflexia bacterium
ACTCGAACTGATGGCAGATTGTTTCACAGGAGCCTGGGCGCTCGATGCAGAGGTGCGTGGTGTCGTGGAACCGGGTGACATCCAGGAGGCGATCGATCTGATCGTCTACGATCTTGGCGATCCCAAGTTTATTGGCGAGTACGATCCCCAGGCCCACGGGAACGGCGAGCAGCGCGTGCGGGCGTTCCTGAATGGCTATGAGCAGGGCTTTCTCGGCTGCAACATCGCGATCTAGGAGCGACTGGGCGAGTACCGATTGGCTATCGACTCATGGTTGTGATCATGTCGGCATTTTCTCGTTGCTAGCGAGCGTCGCGTTCCAGGAACTCGCGGGTGACGACTACAACCGGCGCGTTCGCAGCCTGAATCAATTTCATCGCCGTGCTCCCGAGCACCCAGCGTGGTAGTCCACTGCGGGCGTGACTCGCGACAACCAGGACATCTCCCGGTTGAACTGCCTCAAGCAGCCCCTTGTTGATCGAACCGAGGATGTAACCACCTGAAGCGGTCGCGCCCATTGTTTCCAACTGCTCGATGGCATAGACGACCCGTTTTTCGGCGTCATTCTCGCGCGCGGCCATTTGATCGGAATAGAAGGAGCCCGGGATTGGTTGCATAGCGTGATGAGGGGCTGGGAGTTCTTCGATCGATGGCGGCACGACGGTCAGTATCTCCACTGGCGCACCGGTTGCCCGGGCAATCCCAGCCGCGACCGGCAATGCGCCAATCGACAGCGAGGAATCATCGATCGGCGCCAGAATGCGGCTCACCGTTCTAGCGGAGCCATCGTCCTTTTCGGGTCCGATCACCATGACCGGAACCGACGCGTGGCGCATGACGCGATCAGCCACCGAGCCACTAAGCAGGCGTCCGAGCGATCCACGTCCATGGCTCGACATTACGATCATGTCGGCTTTGCGCGTTTCCGCGGCCCAGAGAATGCGATCGGTTGGGTCTCCCTCGGCAACGAGCAGGGATACGTTTTCCCGCTCCGGGAGAAGGCGTTCGCGGGCATCTTCAAGCACTTTCGTTGCGGTTTCCGCGTAGCGTTTGGACAGATCACTGCTCTTGCTGACGATTGATCCTTCGAGATCATGGATGTCGTCTGTTTTCGGCGTGACCAGCATCAGCATGATCTCGCCGGTGTCACCTGCGAGGGCACTCGCCCAGGATACTGCCCGCTCCGCGGTGGCTGATCCGTCAACCGGAACGAGCAAACGCTGCATCGAAAACGTGTTCATCAGAACCCTTCCTGTTCCATCGTTCTTGGCGTGCTGCATCCAGTGGAAACGACTTTGATACGAGAGGATCACCGTCCGTCGCACTCCTGGTACGCATCCCTCCCTATCGTACCAATGTACGGAGCGAAGCATGGGTGTTGGCAATTGCCGACCCCTCTGAGTAGATGAAGGGAGACCACGATGGAGTGGGAGCCAATTGTCAAACCTCCTGTCGCCGATGGCGTGCTGCCGAATCTCATCGATTACGAAACCACCTGCGCGTCGTTTTCCTGGGAGGACGCTCGACGCGAACTGACCGGTCTGCCCGGCGGTGGACTGAACATCGCTTACGAGGCGGTTGATCGTCATGCTGGGAGTGATCGTGGCGACCATCTGGCTTTGCGTTGGATCGACAAGAAAGGGGAGTGGCACGACTACTCCTATGCAGACCTGCACCGACTGACGAATCGATTCGCGAACGTCCTGTTGAAACTCGGGATCGAACCCGGCGAACGAGTGTTTACCTTGGCCGGTCGGATTCCGGCGCTCTACATCGCCGCGCTCGGCACGGTAAAGCACCGGGCCGTCTTCTGCCCGCTGTTTTCTGCTTTCGGACCAGAACCCGTGCGGCAAAGGATGGCGCTCGGTGATGGCAAGGTGCTGGTCACGACTGATCTTCTCTATCGGCAAAAGGTTGCCGGGATTCGGGATCAACTGCTCGAACTGGAGCACGTCATTCTGGTGCGAACGGTACCGGATTCCGCTCTGATCGAGGGAACGCTCGATTTCGATGAGCTCATGGCTGCGGCCGCAGATGATTATGAAATCGGTCCGACCTCTGAGGAGGACCTTGCGTTGCTGCATTTCACTAGTGGCACGACCGGGTTGCCAAAAGGCGCCATGCACGTCCATGGCGCGGTGCTTTCGCATTATGTAACCGGGAAATACGCGCTCGATCTTCATCCGGAGGACATCTTCTGGTGCACCGCTGATCCCGGTTGGGTCACAGGCACGTCGTACGGCATCATCTCGCCTCTGACACATGGAGTGACAATGATCGTCGACGAGGCCGAGTTCGACGCCGAACGCTGGTATCACAATATCCAGGAGCAGGGCGTCACAATTTGGTACACCGCGCCGACGGCGGTAAGGATGCTGATGAAGGTTGGTCCGGATCTCCCGGCCCAGTTCGACCTGAGCAGTCTTCGGTTCATCGCTTCAGTTGGTGAGCCATTGAATCCAGAGGGGGTCATCTGGGGTCAGGAAACCTTCGGGTTGCCAATTCATGACAACTGGTGGCAATCGGAAACGGGCGGGATCATGGTCGCCAATTATGCAGCCATGGATATTCGCCCCGGTTCGATGGGCAAACCGATGCCGGGAATCACGGCCATGGTGGTCACTCGGGACGAAGACGACCCGGTTCTGCCGATTGCGACGCCAAATGTCCAGGGCGAACTCGCTCTGAAACCCGGGTGGCCGTCAATGTTCCGCGGCTATCTCCATAACGAAGAACGGTATGAAAAAGCATTCCGCGATGGCTGGTATCTCTCTGGCGACCTCGCGAGGGTCGATGAAGACGGGTACTTCTGGTTTGTCGGTCGAGCTGACGATGTCATCAAATCTGCTGGTCACCTGATCGGACCATTCGAAGTCGAAAGCGCGTTGATGGAGCATCCGGCCGTCGCCGAGGTCGGAGTAATCGGCAAACCCGATCCGACGGTTGGCGAACTCGTCAAAGCCTTCGTTTCGTTGAAGCCTGGATACGAACCAACCGAAGATCTGAGACTCGAATTGATCGGTTTCGGCCGGAAACGACTCGGTGCCGTCGTTGCGCCAAAAGAAATCGCTTTTCTCGATTCCGTTCCGAAGACACGAAGCGGCAAGATCATGCGGCGACTGCTGAAAGCTCGCGAACTCGGGTTGCCCGAAGGTGATCTCTCGACCCTGGAACGGGTGTAGTGAAAAACCAAGAATGGAGGGATGACAATGCCTGAACTCACAAGCGTCGCATCCGAAACAACCGAACTCAGCAGTGATGAGGCTCGGCAGATGCTGCGAGAAATGATCTTGATTCGCCGGTTCGAAGAGCGGTGCGCGGAACTCTACAGCGCCACGAAGATTCGCGGATTTCTCCATCTTTACATCGGGGAGGAAGCGATTGCCGTGGGTGCGATGACCGCGCTACGTCCAGACGATTCGGTGCTCGCAACCTATCGCGATCATGGTCAAGCGCTGGCGCGAGGAGTGCCCGCCGAGAAGGTCATGGCGGAGATGTTTGGCAAGATCGAAGGGTGTAGCCGCGGCCGCGGCGGCTCGATGCATCTTTTCGATGCCGAACACCGCTTTTTCGGTGGCAACGCAATCGTCGGTGGTGGCCTGCCGGTCGCGCTCGGGATCGCTCTGGCTGACAAAAAACGGGGAACGGATAACGTGACGGTCTGCTTCTTCGGTGAAGGAGCGATGGCCGAAGGCGAGTTCCACGAAACGATGAATCTCGCCGAACTCTGGCAGTTGCCGATTCTTTTCGCTTGTGAAAACAACTACTACGCGATGGGCACGGCGTTGTCACGATCAGAATCGCAAACCGACCTGGTCGCCAAAGCCGCTTCGTATGGCGTCCCGGCGGTATCTGTCGACGGCATGGATATCGAAGCCGTCGTTCAGACAACTGGCGGGGCGATCGAGGCGATCCGGGCTGGGAGTGGACCGCAATTCATCGAATATCGGACCTATCGCTTCCGCGCACATTCAATGTATGACCCGGAACTCTATCGCGACAAAGCCGAGGTCGAGGAATGGAAACATCGTGACCCGATCATGCTGTTCGAGGCTGTTTTGACCCAACGGGGCGATCTGACGGCCGACGACAAAAAGGCGATCGAAACCGAGGTAAAAGCCGAGATCGACGCTGCCGTCGCCTTCGCTGAAGCCGGGCAGTGGGAACCTGTCGAGGATCTCGAACGCTTTGTCTACTCAGAAAGGAGTGTGGCATGAGCACGGCAACCATGGAAAGAGCCGCCGCTTCCCAGGAGACGATCACGATCACCTATCGCGATGCGATGAAAGCGGCGATCAAAGACGCGATCGAACGGGATGACCGCGTCTTTCTGATGGGCGAAGATGTGGGCATGTACGGCGGTGGGTTTGCAGTGAGCAAAGGCTTGCTGGCCGAACTCGGACCGGACAAGATCATGGACACCCCGCTATCAGAATCGGCATTTGTTGGTGCCGGAATCGGTGCGGCGATGTGCGGGATGCGACCGATCGTCGAGATCATGACGGTCAACTTCAGTCTGCTCGCGCTTGATCAGATTCTGAACAACGCGGCGACCGTGCTCCACATGTCTGGTGGGCAATTCAACGTTCCGGTAGTGATCCGGATGGCGACCGGTTCGGGTCGGCAACTTGCGGCACAGCATTCGCATAGCCTCGAAGGGTGGTATGCCCATATCCCCGGGTTAAAAGTGCTCGCGCCCGGGACGATCGAGGACATGCGCGGGATGCTCTGGCCTGCATTGCAGGACCCCGATCCGGTGCTGATTTTTGAAAATTCGTTTCTCTATCCAATGTCCGGTTCGATCCCAGCTGATCTGACCGAAGTCGATATCAGCAAGGCAAAGGTCATGCGATCCGGAAGCCAGGTCACAGTGGTGGCCTATGGCGGCGGAATTCAGAAAGCCCTGAAAGCAGCTGACCTGCTGGTCGCCGACGGCTTCGATCCAGAAGTGATCGACCTGCGCGTGCTCCGGCCACTCGATAGCGATACGGTGATCGAGTCGGTCCGCAAGACCCACCGATTGGTTGTGGTCGATGATGGCTGGAAGTCCGGGAGTCTGGCCGCCGAACTGATGGCGAGAGTCATGGAGGAAGCGTTTTACGAACTCGACGCGCCGATCGAGCGGATCTGCGGAGTCGAGGTTCCCATCCCGTATCCGCAGCATCTCGAGCAGGCAGCCGTGCCGCAACCCGAGACGATCGCGGAAGCGGTTCGAAAGGCGGTGAGCGCAAATGGCTGAGTTTCGCATGCCCTCACTTGGCGCTGATATGGAATCGGGCACGCTGGTCCAATGGATGGTTAAACCGGGAGACAGCGTTGATCGCGGCGATATCGTTGCGGTGATCGAAACAGAAAAAGGCGCCATCGATGTCGAGATCTTCGAGGATGGGGTTGTCAGTGAACTGACGGTTGAAGAAGGCACCTTGGTTCCGGTTGGAACGGTCATTGCCCGCCTGAACGGAGGCGAACCGGTCGAATCGGCCGTTCCTCAGCCGTCAGACGTGGAAAGCGCTCCGTCACCGATCCAAGCCGCCGCGTCCGCTGCGCCGAAAATCGGCGAACCGGTCACGGTGCCGCCAGTGCCGCTTGGTCCGGACGGTCAACGGTTGCATATCTCACCGCTGGCGCGTAGACGCGCGGCGGAACTTGGGGTCGACCTGGCCATGGTCCACGGCACCCGGCCAGCCGGAGCGATCGCCGTCTGTGATGTGGAGAGAGCCGCTCACGAAACTGAGCCGACCAAACCGGAAACGCCGGTCGCTCCAGAAGGCATCGTGGTTGAGCCGATTGTCGAACAGGTCGCCCCACGGCCTGTGACACAGACGCCCGTCGAGCCGGTTCCCGCGAGCGAAGCGGTGAGTGCGACCACGCTTGCTGATCGGCAGGCGGCGATGAGAAGAGCGATCGCAGCGGCGATGGCGAAATCGAACCGGGAGATTCCACACTACTTCCTCGGCACCGACATCGATATGAAACGGACCCTCGACTGGCTCGAGGCCGAGAATACCAAACGTCCGGTGGCGGAGCGCTTGCTCTATGCCGTCCCGCTGATCAAAGCGGTAGCGCTGGCGTTGCAGGAAGTACCGGAAATGAATGGCTTCTATGAAAACGATGCTTTCCAGCCGAGCGATGCGGTCCATACGGGCTGGGCGATCGCGCTCAAACAGGGAGGCCTGGTGGCACCCGCGATTCACGATACCGATACGCTTACCGTCGATCAGATTATGACGACGATGCGTGACCTGATCATGCGAGCCCGAGGCGGGAAGCTGAAGAGTTCGGAGATGATGGATCCGACGATCACCATTACCTCTCTCGGCGAAACCGGGGTTCCCGAGGTCTACGGCGTCATCTACCCGCCTCAAGTGGCGCTGGTGGGCTTCGGCAAGATCGTCGACCGTCCATGGGCCGTTGACGGGATGTTGACCGTGCGCCCGATCATGCGGACGACCTTGGCTGCCGACCATCGTGCCAGTGATGGACACCGTGGCGGTTTATTTCTGGCGGCAATTGACCGCCTACTACAGGAGCCAGAAAAACTATGACTGCTCTCGATACTCGAACCGCAGTTTTACAGTCACTCGGGCGGATCGCTCCGGAAGTCGATATGGATACTCTGCTGCCGAACGTTGAGTTTCGGGATCAGCTCGATATCGATTCCTTCGACTTCCTGAATTACATCATCGGGTTGTGCGAAGCGACCGGAGTGGAGATCCCGGAGTCCGACTATCCGAAACTGGGCACGCTCGACGGCGCGATGGCCTATCTGGGTGAACGAACCGGATAGCCGCGCAGTCGTCCTGTCATTCCGAACTGCACTGAGGAATCAGTGGATCCACGCCTCGAAGGAGAGGTTCTTTCGAAAACAAGAGATTCCTCGCAGGCTCGGAATGACAGTTGTTTTTGCGCGGAATGACAAAGGTGTCATGCTGAGGAACGAAGCATCTCTAGCTCGCAACGCTTATGTTCAGGTCGAGTTGCTACCGCCCTATCCTTCAGGGCACACAGCCGAATCCGCCAGCACATCATGAACAGCTGGCCGGAACCTGCTGATCCCATCCGCGTCTCGCCCAAAGTAGACCCGGTTGGTTAGCAGAGCGACCACGAGGCGTTGGGAAGGATCGATCCAGAGCGAGGTGCCGGTAAAACCGGTGTGACCGAACGAGTCTCTGCTCATCCGCTCACCACAGCTGGCATTTTCATCGGGCTTCAGCATCCAGCCCAGTCCTCGCCGGGCGCCGTTCAGATAGACCTGTTCGCTGGTGGCCTCATCCATCAGCTCGTTGCTGATGCCAAGGTTCGGCGCGTGGTTCAGCCATGCCTCGCCAAAGCGGGCAAGGTCAATCGCGGTGCCGAAGAGTCCGGCATGACCAGAAACACCGCCTGAACCGAAAGCGTTTTCATCATGAACCTCACCCCAACAGCGTCGCTGCCGCCAGCGTGAATCGACCTCTGTCGGCATGATCTGCTCAGGTGGGATTCCATGAGCGAGCGGCTGAAACTTGATCGAATCGAGACGAAGTGGACCAGTGACGAGCTCGGCGATCGCCTCGTCGAGTGGTTTGCCATGCAATCGGGCGACCGCCTCGCCGATCAGGATGAAACCGAGATCTGAATAGTGAACCGCTCGTCCAATCCGGTCAGCAAAAGGCGTTTCCGCGATCGCCGCGATCACCGTTCGCTGGCGCGTTGCGGCAGGCGTCAACGAATCCGGCGGGTGTAAGCGAAAGAGGTTAGTCCAGGGCAGGAGTCCGCCAGTGTGGGTCAACAGGTGCCGAAACGTGACTGCACCGGGATCAATTGACTCGCCAATCGCATCGGGCGCGAGCAGGAGTGGGTCTTCGGTATTGGGATCGATGCTATAACCAATCACCCTCGGCGAACGGGACGCAAACTCGGGAATCACCAGTGAAACCGGTTCCTCGATGGAAACCAGCCCACGAGTCACCAGCGCGAGAAACGCCGATGTGGTGAAGAGTTTTGTCAGCGACGCAAAATCAAAAAGGCTCTCCATCGTGACCGAAGGATGATCCGATTGGCTGGCCGGTGGGCCGGCAACAGTCACGACGATTGGCTCACCAGAGCGGGTCGCCAGCAACTGCATCGCCGCAAAGGTCGTGCCGAGATGCTTGCCGATCAGCCGGTCTAGCGTTTGAGATTCCATTGGGTGGTGACTCCAGTGATTTCTGCCATCGTGAGAAGATGGTAAAGGATGAGCCGGTCATTTCCGGGATGCTGTCATGACAACGAAGAGGAGCAGGGATGCTGGTTGCGGGGATGATTTCAGGAACGTCGGCGGATGGAATCGATGTCGCCATTTGCGAGATCGAAGGTGCTCCACCGAATCTCAATGCACGCATCATTTTCGGCAACACGTACCCCTACGAACCGGCGTTGCGGCGGAGGGTGCTGGCGGCCTATGAGCCGGGAGCGGTGACGATCGATGAGATCTGCCGCCTCAATGTGGCACTCGGACGAGCGTTCGCCGAAGCAGCGCAATCCGCTACGGTCGGCGCCGGAATAGCAATCACCGATCTCGATCTGCTCAGTTCGCATGGACAAACGGTCTGGCACGAGGTGCTGCCCGATGGCTCGGTCGATTCAACCCTGCAACTCGGCGAACCGGCTGTCATCTCGCAACAAACCGGGAGGACGGTGGTCAGCAATCTTCGCAGCCGGGACGTCGCGGCAGGTGGACAAGGCGCCCCGCTGGCGGGCTATGTCGACTGGCTACTCCTCCGTGATCCGGTCAAGGCGCGAGCGGTCCAGAATATCGGTGGGATCGGGAATGTCACGTTCGTCCCCCCTCATTCTGATGAAACGTCCGAACCACTCGCCTTTGACACCGGCCCGGGTAATGCGCTCATGGACGACGTGCTCCGGACCGCCACCAATGGTGAGGTGGGCTACGACGACGGCGGTCGGCGAGCGGCTGCGGGAACGGTCGACGAAGTCTGGTTGGAATCGCTTATGGAGCATCCCTACTATGAAAGACAACCGCCGAAAACAACCGGTCGCGAGCTGTTCGGCTTGCCAATGGCCGAATCGCTGCTGGCCGAAGGACAAGCCCGCGGACTCGGCCTCGATGACATCGTGGCGACGCTCACCGCGTTGACTGCGCGCTCGATCGCCGATTCATATCGCCGGTTTGCGCCGGTCACAATCGATGAAGTCATCATCGGAGGAGGCGGCCGACACAACGCAACGTTGATGGCGATGTTGCGACAGGAACTGGCTCCGGCAACCGTCGTCACCCAGGAAGATATCGGCCAGAACAGTGATCACAAGGAAGCGCTGCTTTGCGCGGTGATCGGGTACGAGACGTGGCATGCCCGACCAGGAAACCACCCCGCGATCACCGGAGCAACCATGCCAGTCATGATGGGCCAAATCACGCCGGGAGAAAACTATGCTGAGTTGTCGCGACAGACATGGGCGTAGCTGAAAACGCGGTCGCGGTGCGACCCGTAACCCCGGACGATGTGTCCCGAATCGTCAACTGGATGATGGAGATTCCGCTCTGGCAGCGATACGGAATCGAACGTGAGCCGACAGAGAAGAGTCTCCTGGCTGGACTCGATCGCGGCGATATCGTGTTGACGGTGGACGAAACTGAACCTGCGATCGCGCTGGTCTGGTGTTTGCCGGACGGGATGTTCGGTCGATTTCCCTACATTCGCTTGCTTGGTGTCGATTCCCGGGTGCAGAGCAAAGGGATTGGCGCTGCGCTCCTCGATGCGGTCGAAACGCGCCTCAGTGAAAACGGCCAGCAGCACCTTTTCCTGCTTGTTTCGGATTTCAACCTCGATGCCCAGCGCTTCTATGAGCGCCACGGATTTGTCAGAAGTGGGGCGCTTCCCGACCTCGTCGTGGCGGGCGTCGACGAAATTCTCTACCACAAGGTATTCGACCCTCTGTCATACTAGCGGGTGAAAAACGTCGGCAAGGTCCTTGTGACCTCTCCCCGCGATTCACCGGCTGCGATCGGGCCGTCGGTGTCTGTTCACAACGGAGGACTGTATGCGTATACCCCGATTTGCCTACGTGGCGATAGCCGCATTGATGCTTTTTGGCGCGGCGATGGGCGCCATTCGTCCCCAGAGCGTTGTCGCCCAGGACAGTGGCAACACCCTGATCATGGCGCGGGCGGTCGATGCCACTGGTCTCGATCCGCACACCCAGACGGCCTTTACTTCGCTGGCGTTGACTTCGCTGATTTACGAACCGCTGGTGCGCACTGATTCTGAATTGAATCTCGTGCCAGCGCTGGCCGAAAGCTGGGAGTTTTCGGAAGACGGTCTGACTCTGACGTTCGTCCTGCGACAGGGCGTCACCTTCCATGACGGTTCCGACTTCACCGCCGAGGACGTGATTGCGTCCTTCGAGCGAATTCTCGATGAGGAAACCGGTTCCGCCACGCGCACGAACCTCCTCAGTATCGAGTCGATGGAAGCCATCGACGACTACACCGTTGCGCTCAATCTGACGATCCCAGATGTTCCGTTGCTGGCTGCGCTGAGCAGCCTCAATGCCATGATCCTGTCGTCGGATGTGATTGCCAGTGGTGATCCCGCGACCGATGCCATCGGTACTGGTCCATTCGTTCTCGACGAATGGGTGCCGGAACAGCGCACCAACCTCTCCGCCAATGCGAACTGGTGGGGCGATGGCCCGGGTGTCGATGGTATCGAAATCCGGATCATTCCGGACGAATCGACGATCATGGCCGCCCTGCGCGCCAATGAGATCGATTTCGCCGTGATCAACGATCCGCTGATCGCGACGCTGCCGACCGACGGCTCGGACGTCACGATCAACCGCGCCAAGGACCTCGCCTATCACGTTCTCCAGTTGCGCTCGGTCGAAGGACCGTTGGCTGATCCGAACATTCGTCAGGCGATGTCCTGCGCGATCGATCGCCAGGAAGTGCTCGACGCAGCGGCGCTTGGTGAAGGAACCGTCACCGGACCACTCACCAGCGATGCCTGGGCACTACCGACCGACCAATTCGATTGTTACACCAAGGATCTCGATCGCGCCAAGGAACTGATGGCCGCGTCGGAGTATCCGGATGGTTTCGATCTGACCGTCATGGCTGCCACTGGCGAACCGCCAACTGCCATTACCGAAGCCGAATCGATTCAGGCGCAACTGGCTGAAATCGGTATCAACATCGAAATCGAGCCACTCGAGCTCAGCGTCTATGTTGATCGCTGGCTTGCTGGCGATTTCGATGCCGCAATTGCCCTCAACGGTGGCCGTGTCGATCCGTACACGATGTACTCGCGCTACTGGATGACCGATTCACAGTTCCAGAATGTCGCCGGTTACACCGACGATACGCTGAACGATCTCATGACCCGTGGCCAGGTCGAAACCGATCCTGAGGCGCGGAAAGCGATCTTCGATGAATTCCAGATGCACCTGACCGCGGTGTCACCGTGGATCTGGCTCTACACCGGCTATGTCTACACCGGTCAGACTGCTGTGGTCGAAGGCTTTGTGCCTGACCCGACCGGTTCGCTCTTCAATTTGAGCGCAGTCACACTGAACCGCTAGGTCTGCCTGGCGTCGGTTTGCCGGGGCGGGGCGTTTCGCCTCGTCCCGGTTTTTGTGTCTGAGAGAACCCCGTGCTGCACTACATTCTCAATCGACTGCTGCTCGCGATACCGACGTTGCTCGGGGTCACCGTACTGGTTTTTGTCGCCATCCGGATGGTTCCGGGTGATTCCATCACCGCGATGCTCGGAACCGAAGCTGGTTTGCTGACCGAAACGCAGCGGCAGTCGCTTGAGTCGTATTTCGGTCTCGACAAGTCTCCTGCGGCCCAGTACTTCTCCTGGCTCGGACATGTGTTTCAAGGCGATCTGGGGTACTCGGTTCGTCTCGGGGAACCAGTTCGCGATCTGATCCTGCAGCGCTTCCCGGTCACGCTCGAGCTTGCTATTCTCTCAGTCATCATTGCGCTGTCGATCGGGATCACGCTTGGCGTGAGTTCCGCGATTTACCGCGATTCCGCAATCGACATCGTCGGTCGCTTGTTTGCTCTGATTGGGTTGGCGGCTCCGAGTTTCCTTATTGCAACGGTCGCGATTTATGTGTTGTCGGTCTATTTCGGCATCCTTCCGAATTCCGGCAACTACGTCGGCTTCTTCGACGATCCAGTCGAAAACCTCAAACAGATGATCTTGCCGGCGATGACCCTCGGCGTTGGCTTTTCGGCGTCGATCATGCGGACGACCCGCTCGGCGATGCTCGAAGTGCTCAACCAGGACTATGTCCGCACCGCCCGCGCCAAAGGGCTGCGTGATCAGGTGGTGGTCCGGCGGCATGCGTTGCGCAACGCGCTCATCCCTGTTGTGACACTGACCGGTATCGAACTGAGTTATCTCCTTGGCGGAACGGTGATCATCGAACAGATCTTCGCATTGCCAGGGCTGGGCCGCCTCGCGCTGAATGCCATCTCCCAGCGGGACTACGCGGTTATTCAGGGGGTTACGCTGTTTATTGCCTGCATTGTGGTCGTGATCAACCTCCTGGTTGATCTTGGGTACGCCGCGATCGATCCCCGGATTTCCTATGCAGACTCCTGATGAGGCCCTCTCCCCACCGGCATCGATCCAGGTGAGTCCGGTGCGATCACCGTTCGTGCCGACGGAGGATCTCTTGCCGCCTGAGCGAGCGGGAAGTCGCCGCCGCACCGTGTCCAATATCGTGCGGACACCGAGCGGGATAATCGGTGTGACGATCGTGTCGCTTTATGTGCTCGTGGCGCTGATGGGCGCGCTGGGTATCATGCCCTTTTCCCCGTTCGAGCAACACCGCGCGGATCGCCTCATCGGTCCGAATTCAACGTACTGGATGGGTACAGACCTCCTCGGCCGGGATATGGCCAGCCGGATCATCAAAGGAGGGACGAACTCCCTCTATGTGGTGGTACTGAGCGTGTCGATCGCGACAATTGTCGGCACAACCATCGGCGTGGTTTCAGCCTACGCTGGCGGATTCGCGGACAATGTTTCGATGCGCGTGATGGATGTCTTTTTCGCTTTTCCGGCGGTATTGCTGTCACTCCTGATCGTGACCATTTTCGGGGCTGGACTCAACAACACGATCCTGGCAATCGCTGTGGTCTATACGCCGATCTTTGCCCGGGTCGCTCGTGGGCCCGTGCTATCGCTCAAGGAAACCGAGTTCGTCGAAGCGGCCCGCTGTATCGGTATGGGGCACGCTCGCATCCTGGTCCGGCATATACTCCCGAACATGGTCGCTCCAGTGATTGTCCAGGTCAGTCTGGCGTTGTCCTGGGCATTGCTGACTGAAGCGGCCCTGAGTTTTCTCGGTCTCGGCACCCCACCACCCGAACCCTCGTGGGGGTTGATGCTGAGCGACAGTCGCGGGATCGCCGAAATTGCACCGTGGCTCCTCTTTTTCCCGGCGCTGGCTATCATGCTGAGTGTGCTCGGATTCAATCTCCTCGGCGACAGCCTCCGCGACGCGCTCGATCCTCGCTTGCGCGGACTCAATTAGTTTCCGGGTGACCTCGCGCGTGCACCCCTGCAGCGACAGGAACAAGCGGAGCGTTAGCGGAAGTGACGACCGATTGCTTTGTGGATTTCGACCACGATGACGATCGATAACGCAACGGCAAGCGACATTCCCCACAGTTCGAGCGAGAGCGGTTCGACCCGGAGCAGATACTGCGTTGCCGGGAGATAGAGCGCTCCGGCATGCACAACGATCGATACCGCGACTGCGAGTAGCAGGAGTGGATTGCCGAACGGATTCATCCTCAGGAGCGAGCGGTATTCCGAACGCGAGTTGAACGCCTGGAACATCTGGAAAAGCACCATGGTGGTCAAAGCGAGCGTCTGAGCAACTTCCAGCGTTTCGCCACTCTCAAGGGCATAGTCGAACAATCCAAGCGTCCCCACTGTCATCACCACGCCGCTCAAACCGACGCGTTGCCAGAGATGGCGCGAGAGAATCCCCGTATCTCGCCCGGTTGGCGGTCTCGACATCGCGTCCGGCTCACCCGGTTCAAAGGCAAGCGCCATCACTTGCAGCGAATCTGTGACGAGGTTCAGCCAGAGAATCTGGACCGCAATCATTGGTAGCGGCCAATCGAGTAGCAAGGCGCCGAGAATGATGAGAACCTCGGCAGCGTTTGTTGTGAAGAGGAAACTGACGACCTTGCGGACATTGTCGAAGGTGATTCGGCCTTGTTCGACTGCTTCGACAATCGTGACGAAGTTGTCGTCGGCCAGCACCATGTCCGAAGCTTCCTTGGCGACATCGGTGCCGCGCTTGCCCATCGCGATGCCGATGTCGGCAGCGCGGAGCGCAGGAGCATCGTTCACACCATCGCCGGTGACGGCCACGACTTCGCCATTGCGCTGCATCGAGCGCACAATGCGCAATTTCTGTTCGGGTGTCACCCGCGCAAACACAGAAACATCGCTCGAAACGAGATCAAGCTCTTCGTCGGAGAGGGCAGCCAGTTCACCCCCGGTGATCACCCGTCCGGCCGGAATATCGAGATCGGAGGCGATGGCGCGTGCCGTCAAGGCATGGTCGCCGGTAATCATGGTGGTCCGGATACCCGCCGATCGACATTCTCTGATCGCTTCCCGGGCTCCACCCCTGGGCGGATCGCTCATCGATTGAAGCCCGAGGAAGATCAATCCCTCGGGTGGTTCATCGAGTCCATCCCGCACTTCGGCGATCGTCGCTGGTCGGCAGGCCATGGCCAGGACCCGACCACCGGCCGCGGCCATCGAAGCATGGGCGGCCTGAATCTTGTCTGGCGCAATGGGTGACGTTCCGTTTTCGGTCGCGAACACGATCGAACGATCGGTAATTCGTTCTGGCGAACCCTTCAGAAAGAGAAGCGAATCGTCGCCATGCTGCCGGAGGGCTGCCGAAAACCCCCGTTCGGGCTCGAACGGGATCTCATGGAGCAGTGGATAATCGGTCTGAACCGAATCGGGTTGGAGCCCAGCTCTGGTGATCGCGGCCAGCAAGGCGACTTCAGTCGGATCGCCAGTGGAGACTCCGGCTGGGTCGAGGCTGGCTTCGTTGGTCAAGGCGCCGCAAATCAAGGTCTGGATCTGTGGCGAGGTAATCTGATCGCCATTGCCATCTGCGATCGCAAGGTCGTCGAGCTCAACGAATTGACCATCTGACCAGATGCGCTGGACAGTCATCCGGTTTTCGGTGAGCGTACCAGTCTTGTCCGATCCGATGATCGTTGTACTGCCGAGGGTTTCAACGACCGGCAATCGCCGAACGATGGCATTGAGTTTGGCCATGCGCCGAACCCCGACCGCGAGAGTGATCGTGAACGCGATCGGCAACCCTTCCGGAACAGCGGAAACGGCGACCGCGACTGCGATCAGGAACATCTCGGACGCCGGGCGTCCAGCGGCGACGCCAGCGGCAAACGCGAGGGTCGCGCTGACCGCCACGATGACGCCGGTGACTTTCGCGAGCCGGTCGAGACGGTCCTGCAATGGCGTCGTCCGGCGATCGAGCGTTCGCATTTCGAGCGCAATCGATCCTAGCTGGGTTGTGCCGCCGGTGGCCACCACATAGCCTCTGCCGCGACCGAGTGTCGCGGTAGTCCCGGCATAGGCCATGTTGGCGCGATCAGCCAATTCGGTGTCTGGCGGAAGTGGGTCCGCCTGTTTATGCACTGGCGCTGATTCACCGGTCAATGTCGATTCGTCAACCAGGAGTCCGTTGGTCGTGATGAGACGCAAATCGGCTGGGACTCTCGCTCCTGATTCGAGCAGAACCAGGTCACCCGGAACCAGTTCGCGACTGTCGACGACCATGGTTTGATCCGAGCGGATCACGCGTGCGGTGGGAGTCATCAACTCGCGGAGTGCCCGGACCGATTCTTCGGCCTGGTGTTCCTGGAAATAGCCAATGACGGCGTTGAGCAGAACCACCACCATGATGACGCTCGCATCGACATACTCGCCAATAATGAGCGTGATCCCAGCGGCGACCATGAGGAGGATGACGAGTGGACTGCGAAACTGATTGAGGAACTGTTCGAGGCGAGTTGGTCCAGGATCCTGCTTGAGTTCGTTCGGTCCGTGTTCTCTGAGGCGGTCGCTTGTTTCGGTCGGCGACAGACCATCTTCTCTCGTCGAAAGATGAGTGGCAACGTCCTCGTTGGTGAGCGTGTGCCAGGGTATCGAGGTGCTCGGCTGATCGGTCATTGTCAGTAATCGTGCTGGATTAAAGCCCTCCGGCTCGGTAGACGAGAAGCAGGCCAATTCCGTAGACAATGATACGTGCTATGGCATCTGGCTCGATCAGCCAGATGCGTCGTTCCGCCTTGTGCAGGATCTCCATCATCGTCATTGCGGTCAAAAGGATCGCGAACATTGCTCCGATTGTGATCGCTGGTGTCGCCTTTGCCAGGATGGAGCCACTGCCATCAGCGATGTCGAGTGCGAAAAAGATCACCATGTTGAAACAATTGCTGCCGAGCAGATTTCCGACTGCAAGGTCATAGGATTGCCGACGGACCGCCTCAATCGTCACTGCGGCTTCCGGCAACGATGTGGTCACCGCCAGGAGGGCGATTCCGATGAATCCCTGACTTACGCCGTATTTATCGGCCAGATCTGCCGTTGAACTCGCCAGAAACTGGGCGGCAAAAAGGATGACGAGAGCCGCGATGGCGAAACCGATCGCGGCCGTTTTGAGCGAGGCCTCAATTCCGACGCGCGTTTCCGCCTGGATTGCGGTTTCGAACGGCGGGGTGTGCCGGTTGATATGGAGGAGACGCATTCCGGCAACGTAGACGACGATCACCATGAGCGGCGCCCATCCGATGCCAAACATCGTGGCGGTTTCAGCCGAAACGATTCCGGCGACGATGATGGCCGTGAGTGAGATCGCGATGGCGGCTACCATCGTTTGATTGATCGCGACCCGGGTAAGGATTCTATGGCGACTCGTGGCCAAATCCGCCAAAGCAAGGATCAGCATGTTCGCCATGCTCGACCCAAAAAGGTCGCCCATCGCGAGGTCGAAGTTCTCGTCCAGCACCGCGTAAACATCAGTGACCAGTTCCGGCAGGGAGGTTGCGGCGGCCACCAGGATCGCGCCGATCCAGGCGGCTCCGAGTCCGGTCCGATCAGCGATCGCATCCCCATCGCGGGACAAGCGAACGCCCGCCGTGATAACGGCCAGCGACGAAACAATGAATGTCAATTCAGGCCCGATACCGACCTCTCAATCTCGTTCACGGAGTAGCTGATTCTGCCGTGTCAAGGCTACCGCAGTGCGGGTTTTCGGGCAGTGATTGCGCGGAAATTGTGCATCTTGCCCGACAATCAGGGATGAAACCCTCTGCAATCCGGGTTGACATTGCTTTTCCCACCTCCTTACAATCCCAACGCCCAATACATGGCGTCGTGCATGTTGTGCACGGCTTTCGGCAGGCAGTAGGAAATGACAGGAGGATCGGAAACCATGTCGCAACGGACAGAGGTCAAGGCACTGTGGAAAGACGCGCTGTCGGGAAAAGTCAGCCGTCGTGAAGTCATGGTGCGTGGAGCCGCCCTTGGTTTGAGCGGAATGGCGCTGGCCGCGTTGTCGCAGGAGACCTTGCGGGCAACGCTGGCAGCTGAAGACGGCGCGCCATCAACAACGTTCTATGATTGGATGTTAAATCTTCACCCGAACATCTACGACGTCGGTGATGAGATGGGTGTCAACATTGAAGTTGCCCCAACCGAGAACTTCGGAAACGATCGCTTCATCGCCGAAGCGAACGAAGGCAAGAGCACCTGGGACGCCTATGGTGGTGTGACCCCATTTCTCGAGATGATCGGTCTCGTCGCGACCGGCACAATCGAGCCGTGGACCCCATACGTCGGCGAAGATATCGTCGCAGACTTCTTCCCGTCCACTCTCGAAGAGGGAACCTACAACGGCGAGTTCTATGTCTGGCCGCTCCTTCTCGACATCTGTGTTCAGGGTTGGAACGCGGAGCAGGTTGCTGCTGCTGGTCTCGACCCAGCCGTTGCCCCGGCAACGTGGGATGAGTTCCTCGCGAACGCTCGCACAGTCCAGGAAAGCGGCGTTCCGTATGGCTTGACCTTCGACAACCGCGACTGGCGGTCGCTCATCCCCGTCACGCACTCATTCAGCACGGACGTCTACACACCAGACGGACTCTTCATGTATGACAGCGATGCTGCGGTCAACGCGCTCGAAGTCATGAAGCAGATGATGGAGCTGACCAGCCCGGACGTGCTCGCCGCTGCTGGCGTCGACAACACGGTCCTCGTGGACGAAGCCGCCTTTGCCTCGCAGCAAGCGTGCTACTACTTCAAATACCAGAACGCGCATGTCCGCAACGCTTCGCAATGGCCAGATCCGAGCCAGCTCGTGCTCGGGACACTGCCGAAGCCTGAGGGTGGAGAGGGAGCAACGGTTTTCTGGGACACTGGAGCGGTGCTCTTCAAGAACGGTTTCAATAAGGAAGCCCAAGCTGAGTTCTTTACGGCTGTTTCTCGCGACGAGCGAATCTGGGAAAACACCGTGGTTGGTAGCGAAGAGCTCGGAACCACGCCGGTTGGTCAGATGCCAGTCATGCAGTCGGTTTACGCCAGTTGGGAAGAGACGCAGCCTGAGTGGGTCACCGCGAACCCGTGGGTCTTCGCGATTCGAGACGCGCTCGCTTCTTCGCGGGCGATCGCGCCGAGTATCCTCTCGATCACCCAGTTTGACGTCGCCCGGCCGGAATGGCACAAGTACCTCTCCGGTGAGGTTGCTGACGCCAAAACGGCTCTAACCGCGGCTATGGATGCGACTCGAGCCGAGTTCGAGAAGCAGACGGGCAACCCAGCGCAGTAGCGCCCATTGTATGGATCGGATGGAACGCCAAAGGACTGACGGCTCAGGCGTTCCCATCTCCAGAAACGAGTGATCGCGGGTGTTCGGTCAAGTCTGAACCGAACACCCGCTGATCTCCAGAAGTTGAAACACCACGAGTTCGTCGTTTGCGAGTCGAAACCTAGCGGAGAAGAGTGCCTGTCCGCCACCGACGTCGATGGCGGGTTCTCTGACATCCGGGAGTAAGAACGTATGGCACAGGCGGCACTTCCGTCACCTTCTTCTGATGTACCAGTTGTCGAAGCAAAGTCACAGCGGCCGTCCTGGGTCAACACTGCAATTGATTTCGTCAAGACGTACCCGTACCTTCTCCTCGCGCTTTTCTTTTTCATAGGTTGGCAAGTCCTGCCGATCTATGATTCGCTTCGCCTGAGTTTCACGGACGACAAGTTCCTGGACCAGGAAGCAGCGAATTGGGTTGGCCTCTCGAACTATCGAGAGTTGATGCGTGATGATCTTTTCTGGACCGGCCTCAGGCGAGCCTTCATCTTCACCTGTATCTTCGTCCCGGGCATGATTTTCATCCCGATGACCGCCGCGATCCTGATCGACCGCGTCCAAAATGAAAAGTTAGCAACCTTCTATCGCATCGTCCTCCTCATTCCCTCGATGATCCCATCCCCCTTGATCTTCGTGCTCTGGGTCTGGATGTACAACAACTGGATTGGACCGATCAATTACATCTTGGTCGACGTCCTGGGCATTTTCACCCTGCAAACGCAGCCGAACTGGATGTCCGATCAACAACTCGTCTTCTTTTCAATCGCCTTTATGGAATGGTGGTGGGGACTCGGTTACCACACCATGTTCTTCCTCGCTGGTTTGGCCACGATTCCGAAAGATATGTTCGACGCTGCCAGGGTCGACGGTGCCGGCGAATGGCGAATGTTCTGGGGCGTGACAATCTGGCGACTATTGCCGATCATCCTGGTGCTGACGGTTATCCGCTTCGGCAGCGCAATGGCGGTGATCACCGAGTACCTGATCATGGGTGGATTCAACCGAACGTTGAGCACGTATACCTGGACGGTCTACATGTACGACACCGCCTTCGGTGGCGGCGTGCAGTTCCGCGGCTACGCCGCCGCGATCGGCTGGCTTGGCGCGGTCTTCATGTTGATCGTGGTTGCTGGAATGTTCTGGCTCTTCCGTTCGCGAGACTAGTCATGACAAACCGATTCAGATGTCCACTGGGTGAAGGATGGTGTTCATGAGTGCCGCAAACCCTGAAATCAGCGCAGCCTTGCCAACGACGAGCACCAACGTCGAAGGCGAAATCTGGCATCCGAAGAAAGGAATCCGCTGGGGATCGATTGCACGTCATACCGTGCTCGTCATTCTCTGCCTCTGGGTGATCCTGCCGCTACTCTGGGTGGTTCTCCTGTCGTTCAAATCGCTTCCCGATGGCACCCAGCGTTATATCTGGCCTGAGAACTTCATCGATCCGCTGACAACGCACTACGAGTATGTGTTGACCAAACCGCGTTCAGTGGGGCCGGTCTGGCAGAATTTCAAGAACAGCGTCATGGTGACGAGCCTCACTGTCGTTGCCTCGACGGTTACCGCCGTGCTGGCCGGATACGCGCTGGTCCACCTGAGAACGCCGTTTAAAGGTGTAATTACCGCGATCCTGGTCGCGTCGCTCTTTTTCCCGACCCAAGTAACCGCGATCACCGGAATCTACTCGATCCAGGACAACCTCGGTCTGATCAACCAGACCTGGAGTTTGATGCTGCCTTATACGGCGTTGATGGTCGGTATCTCGATCTTCATCATGCGAGGTGTTTTCCAGACGGTGCCGCAGGAGCTCATCGATTCTGCCCGGATCGACGGCGCGAATACCGTCCGGACGTTACTCGGTGTCGTCTTGCCGCTGGTCAAGAACGGAATTGTGGTGGTGATCATCGTCAACTTTGTCTTCGCCTGGGGCGAATACCTTCTGGCTCTGACGCTGATGAATGACTCCGACCAGCGGACATTGCCAGTTTTCCTGGGATCGGCATCCGGTGGAGTCGGCTCGCTGCTTTGGCCTCGGATGGCTGCGCTCTACATCATCGCCATCATTCCCGCCCTGATCACCTTTGGTATCGCTCAGCGCTGGTACATGAAGGGTTTGCAGGAAGGGGCGCTCAAGGGATAGTCTGATTACCGTATCACCTCGGAGACAATGGCCGTCGCGAAATCCCATTCTGGATGATTTCGCTATGGCCAGTCTCCAGGAACAGGACCTTTCCATTTGAGCAACTGAACGAATGGCAATCGCCACAGCTCCAGCCGATTCTCGAAGCCAGACACCACTAGCTCCAGTTCGATCGATTCCCTGGCGGGGGATCGGCAAGCATGCGGTGTTGTTGTCGCTGAGCCTCTGGGTGCTTCTGCCGCTGGCGTGGGTGGTGCTGTCATCGCTGAAGTCACGCCCGGATCTTACGCATCGCTATATCTGGCCAAAGAACTTCGCCGATCCACTCTGGGCGCGGTACCAGTGGATCTGGCAGGACTTCAGCCTCGACAACCCGTTCTATCGGGCGTTTTGGAACAGCGTCATCGTGACCTCGCTCACTGTCGTGTTTACGGTTGTGGCGGCGACGCTGGCGGCCTACGCATTGACCTTTCTGCGCACTCCCGGAGCCAGAATCGTGATTGTTATGTTGGTGGCCTCGCTCTTTTTTCCGACACAGGTGACTTCCATTCTTGGCATTTTCGCGATTCAGGATGATCTGGGATTGATCAATCAAACCTGGAGCCTGATGCTGCCCTACACGGCGTTTTCGCTCGCGATTTCCATTTTTGTCATGCGGGGAGTCATGCAACTCGTGCCGCGGGAAATCCTCGACGCCGCTCGACTCGATGGAGCGGGATCACTCCGGGTGCTTTTTGGGATCGTACTGCCGATTGTAAGTACCGGGCTCATCGTCGTCGTGATGCTCTCGTTTAGTCTGGCCTGGAGCGAGTACGCTCTGGCCAACATCCTGATGAACGATACCGAGCAGCGGACCCTTCCCGTGTTCATGGGTCGTGGCGCGGGTGGACCGGGCGGCGCCTCGATGTTCCTGGTTGCGCTACTACCGGCGCTGATCATCATGGGATATGCCCAGCACCGCGTCTATCGTGATATTCACAACCGGGCGATTCCGGGATAATGGCGCCAACTTGGAAGGCTGTGGATGCAGGAGGCAGGAAACGAATGAGATTCAAAGACAAGGTCGTTTTCATAACCGGTGGTGGTTCTGGTATTGGTCGAGGCATCGCGGTCGGATTTGCCGCGGAAGGAGCCAGGGTTGTTGCTGCGGGACGTACTCTCAGCAAGGCGGAGGAAACGGCTGCCTTGATCCGGGAGAATGGTGGCGACGCAATCGGCGTTGGGGTCGAGGTATCGTCGAAAGCATCGGTCAATCAGGCGATCGCTCAGGCAAACGATCATTACGGTCAGATTGACATCCTGGTCAATAACGCCGGGCTTTCCGTGGGCGACACCATCCTCGATTTCGAAGAGGACGCCTGGGATCACAATCTCGATGTCGTGCTGAAAGGGGTTTACCTCTGTTCGCGCGCGGTTTTGCCAGGGATGATCGAGCGAGGCAATGGTGTGATTCTCAACATCGGTTCGGTTAACGGACTGATGGGAGTTGGAGAATCTGCCTACAGCGCAGCCAAAGCCGGGATGGTCAACCTGACTCAGAACATGGCGATTCACTATGGACCGAGTGGGATCCGGGTCAATTGCGTTGCCCCCGGAACGGTTCGGACGCCGATCTGGAGCGAGCGGTTCGAAAAAGATCCTGCCGTTTTCGACAATCTGGCCAGGGTCTATCCGCTCCAACGGGTAGGCGAGATCGAGGATGTTGTCCCTGCATCGCTCTTTCTCTGCTCCGATGACGCCTCATGGATCACGGGAGTCACGTTGCCGGTAGATGGCGGTCTGACAGCAGGATCCTTCTTCATCAACCAGCTCCTTCAGGGAGACGAGAACTAGGATCTCTCGGCAGGAAGAATCGTTGACCGGGCGCTTGGTTCGAAAGCCCTTCAACACCGTATGATTGGCGGAATCATCGAGAGTCCGCGAATCATCATCAATGAGCGTTTGCGGCGGGTTGCATGATGTGGACGATTTTGGAAAGGCAAAGGTGTGCAAACGCTCGAACGACACGTTGAACGCCCCATGAGACTGCTCGAGTGGATGATTATCTCGATCATCGCTGCGGTTGTTGCTCTCGGTTTGATGAACTGGATCCTGGACGATTTTGTTACTGACGGTTTCAGCGGTCTGTTGATCGCCGCCGTCACTATCTCTGTGCTGCAATCGCTGATCCTGCCGCTGGCTTACCGCGTGATTGGTTGGTTGCCGGTCATACTGTTTCCATTCTTGATGTTCGCCGCTTCCGGTCTCGTGGTGATGCTGGCGGCATGGCTTGACGACGCTCTCGGAATCGACGCGTTCTCGCTGACCAACCTCGAAACGGCGATCTGGGTCGCAATCGGGTTGACGGGAATCAGCACCGTGGTCAGCACCCTTTTTTCACTCGACGATGTGAAGGCCTACGACCGCTTCGTGACCAACCCGATTCGCGCGCAAATTGGCGACAGCGCAATCAAGACCGATGAACCGGCGTTCCTGTTTCTCGAAATCGACGGTCTGGCTGGTCCGATTTTGGAACAGGCGATGGAGCAGGGCTATGCGCCCAATATGAAAGCCTGGAAGGAACAGGGCGGGTACGAACTCACCGTTTGGGAGCCTGATCTCTCCTGTCAAACTGGTGCGAGCCAAGCCGGTATTCTCCTCGGCAACAACGAAAATATCCCCGCCTTCCGCTGGTGGGACAAAGCCCAGCAGAAGATGATGGTGGTCAGTAGTATGAGTTCGGCAAGGGAACTCGAAGCGGAATTGTCGCGCGGTACCGGCCTGTTGCAACTCGATGGCGCCAGTCGTTTCAACGTGTTCACCGGCGGAGCATCAGACTCGATCGGTACGTTTAGCAACCTTTCCCTTGGAGCGGGTTCTACCAGATACTGGGCGTATTTCCTGAATCCATATTCGTTTGCTCGTCTTCTTTCGCTCTTTGTACAGGACGTCTTCCGGGAGTGGTGGGAAGAATTCCAGCAAAAGCGTCAGAATGTTGAACCAAGACTCGACAGACCGTTCACCTATGCGTTCACCCGTTCCGGCACAACAGCCGCCCAGCTCGAAGTCGCTCGATTCATGGTGATTTCGGACATGTTTCGTGGTAAGCCGTCTGCTTATTACACGCTTTTCGCCTATGATGAGGTGGCGCATCACACCGGAATCGATCGGGAGTACACCTTCAAGGTGATTAAGAATATCGACCGAATCTTTGGCCATTTTCAGGAGCTGACGAAAGAGGCTCCTCGGCCAACTCATCTCGTCGTGCTTTCAGACCATGGGCAAACGCAGGGAGCCACCTTCCTCCAGCGCTATGGCCTGACCCTGGCTGACTTGGTCGAAAATTCACTCCCATCAAGTGAATCCGTCCAGTCGGCGCTGAGTTCAGAAGAAACGACTTCTCACTTCAATGCAACGTTGACGGAAATGGTCAACAGCGATTCCCGGGCCGGCCGTCTGACAGCGCGGGTTCTCAATGGCCAAACTGAAGATGGAAAAGTTTCGCTCGGCGAGGATTACGACATCACACCCTCCGAAGAGGGTGAGGTCATCGTCCTGGCATCAGGCAATCTTGGACTGATTTCTTTCACTCGCTGGAAGGAACGCATGACGCTTGGAGAAATCACGAGAGCCTTTCCAAACCTTGTCTCGAGCCTTGTGACTCATCCTGGAGTTGGCTTTGTCATGATCAACGACCAGGAGGACGGCGGAGTCGTTATCGGGGAAAATGGCCTGCACTTTCTCGATACGGATCAGGTGGAAGGCGAAAACCCGCTCGAACCCTATGGGCCGCTGGCGGCACAGCTCTTGCGGCGTACCAACGGATTCACCACGTGTCCGGATATCCTCGCGATCAGCACCTATTGGCCCGAAACTGGAGAAAATGCCGCGTTCGAAGAGCTAATCGGCAACCATGGTGGCCTCGGTGGCATGCAGCGGCACCCATTCGTGCTCCATCCCGAAGAGCTGTCTCTTGGCGATGAGCTCATTGTCGGTTGTGCTGATCTTAACGCCGCGCTGAGAGGATGGATCGAAGCCGCTCAACCCTCTGCAACCGCTCAAGAGGGCGTTACGTAGCCGATCGTTGATCTAGGGAAAGTGGGATTCTGAGTCCGGGATTCGACCGGCTCTGTAAACTGGCCAGTCATCGCCTGAGTCGGCTGGATCGAGTTCGCTTCTGAACCCCTTCAGAAAAATGGCAATCGACCACGAGAGCCCAAGAACCTGGCCGATCCAACCCCGGGACCACCAGCCAAAGATAAGGCTGCCTAGACGCAGTCCCGGCACGCGGATCGCCCGCCACCAGGCACCATTCGAGGTCAGAACATTGAGCAGGACAAATTGATTCGCCCGCGATCGAAAGAGGAGCTCGAGAAAATCAGAGCCAGTGAAACCAGTCGAATAGTCTTTCTTCTGCCGTGCCAGTGGTTCAACTCCTGTTGCGATCGATTCTGCGGTTTCTGAGGTGATCGACCAACTCCGTTCCTATTGTAGACAACCTGGTCAAACCCGGCGAAGTGCCCTCAGGTTGACTGTGACAATGTCCACCGCCAGATATTGACACGATTTCATGGTCAGCATAGAATGCCGTTTCATCAGTGCTGAAACAGGAGTCCGGTCCAGACGACTTGGATCGGCGACAGCGGTTCGGTGACGGCTGAATCCGGAAAAGACCCAGGAGAAACGACTTGAGCCAAGCGGTGGTCGACGAGTCGACAACAAGGTCGGGATCGAATCAGACCCTGGCCATGGATGTTCAGCACGCAACCAAGTATTACGAAACCTCGACCGGCAATGTGCACGCGCTCGAGGACATCTCGCTGCAAATCAAAGACGGAGAGTTCGTCGCTATTGTCGGTCCGTCTGGTTGCGGCAAGACGACATTGCTCTGGTCGATGAGCGGTCTCCATCCGTTGACCAGCGGTCAGGTGTTGCTCGAAGGAAGGGTTGTCGACGGCCCTCAGCCAGAGATCGGGATGGTTTTTCAGGAAGCTAACCTGTTGCCGTGGCGAAATCTGTCCGAGAACATCAACTTTCCGTTCGAGATCAAGAAACTCGACCAGAAACCCTACCAACCCAGGATCGATGAATTGATCGAGGAGGTTGGCCTGAGCGGCTTTGAAACCAAGTTCCCACGTGAGCTCTCCGGCGGGATGCAGCAACGGGCCAGTATCGTCCGGTGTCTCTCCTACGACCCCGACGTGATCCTGATGGATGAGCCTTTTGGGGCACTCGATGCCTTTACCCGCGACGAGATGAACTTGCTTATCCAGAAGCTCTGGATGGAAACCGGAAAAACGATCGTTTTCGTGACGCACAACGTGTCGGAAGCCATCTTCCTGGCCGACCGGGTCGTGGTGCTTTCGCCCCGCCCAGGCCGGATCGCGCATGTTTTCGATATCAATCTGCCGCGACCGAGGACAATCGAGCAGACGTTTTCACCTGAGTTCCTCAAGGATGTGCTGGTCGTCAAGGAAACCATCATGCGTGGAACCTATGACGGGGCGCAGGCTGCTGCGGATCAGACGATCCAGGAAGTCATGGAGAAGGTTTGATGGCCAGCGAACTCAGAGATACGATCCCGACGTTTGGGGACCAACCGGGCGGCGAAGCCCAGGAAGTCGATATCACGAACTGGTCAGCCCTAACTGATCAGGGTCTCGCCAGTACGTGGAAAGAGGCTGGTGTTATTGTCCTGGTCGCTGTGCTGGTGATCGGCGGACTCGAAGCGATCGTTCGCTATTTCGACGTTCCGTCGTACACCTTTCCCGCTCCCAGCGAGATCGGAAGCGCGCTCTGGAATAACTACCCGGATATCTATTTTCATCACCACATGATGACCCTCAAGGTTCTGGCGATTGGCTACTTGATCGGCGCATCCATCGGTATCGTCCTGGCCGCCGGAATTACCCAGTTTCCTTTTGCCGAAAAGGTGATTACTCCCTACGTGTTGCTCCTCGTCACGACGCCGATGATTGCTCTGGTTCCCCTTCTTGTTCAACAGCTGGGGTTCGGCATCGAACCACGGGTGATTGCGGTTTCACTTGCCGTTGGTCCGATGGTGATGATCAACGCCGCCACCGGGTTCCGTCGCACTGATCTAGCCAAAATTGCATTGGCCAGGTCATATGGCGCAAGCACCCTGCAGATATTCACCAAGGTTCGCTTTCCGCTGGCACTGCCGATGATCATCGTCGGATTGATGGTCGGCGCGATCTTCGGGATGCTGACCACCGTAGGCGCCGAACTGATCGGGTCGAGTGAGGGTCTTGGAAGTCGGCTGGCTTTCTATTCGTCCCGGATCAAGATGGCTGATTTCTGGGCCATCATCGTGATTCTGGCGCTGATGGGTATCCTGATCTACGTCTTCTTTTACTGGGTCGGTAAGAAATGGGCCGGCTGGCAGGCATGACGTTGAGCAATGGCGTTCACGTTCAGCCCACCGCGATCCGCGGTGATTCAATCATGGAGTTCCTTGGTATGGCGACCTCCGTTGCGACCATACCGGAGGCTCGAAGCGCCGTTCGTGAGTACGGGTGGCGTGGCAATCAATCGACGACGGGCAGAACCCGTCAGGAGGAGTGATCAATGGCACGGATGGATGATCTGATGACAGATCTGACGAACCGCCGGATCTCCCGGCGGACCTTTGTCGCAGCAGCAGCGGCGGCGGGGATTGCGGCTCCATTGCTCAAAGCGGGCAGCCTTTCAGTGATGGCGCAGGAAACACGAAATAGCGTGGTCTGGGTCTCCCCGCGCGGAACGCTTGAAGTACTGGATGACTATCCCTACTGGGTCGCGAAGAAGTTCGGCTATTTCGGCGATATCGAAACTGAACTCCTGCCAGCTATTCTCGAAGCAACATCGTCGTCCAAGTCGGTAGCGGACGGCCAGGCCGACATGTCCTATGTCTCCCCAGGTGTGTTCTCACTCGGTGTTGAAGCTGGCATCGACCTTGTTTCAGTGTTCCAGATGGGCGCCTATGACGTCTTCGACATCGCGCTGCCGAAAGGCAACCCGGGTGGTATCGAAACGGTGGCTGATCTCGAAAACAAACAAGTAGTCCTGGGTGATCTCGGTTGGACCGGCATCGTTGACCCGATGGTTGCTCAGGCCGGTGGGGACCCCGCTGCCGTCCGCTATGCCGCTGCTGGTTCAGGCTGGGGTCAGGCGCTAGCTGAAGGTCAGGCCGATGCGGCGCTTTCGTGGGCAGGGTTGCGCGCCCAGTGGCTCGCTGGCGGTCTCGATTTCGACTACATCATCGGAAAGACCTGGTCGAAGTTCCCTGCGAACTCATTCCAGATCCGCCGGGCCGATTTCGAGGACGAAGCACTTGCCGATCTTTACACCCGATACCTGCGAGGGTGGGCAATGGGTCTCGAGTTCGGACATCAGAACCCACGTGCCGCGACACAGATCACCATGGAAGTGCCTGAATTGTCGGGACCGCTCAATGAAACGTTCCCGGACAAATCGGTGGCGGTGGATTCAATGTGGCAGTTGGCTGACGTGTTCCGGGGTGACTGGTCGAACCGCGACGGCGGCAAGTGGGGCTACGCCGCCTCGGAATCGTGGCAGATCTTCCTTGACACGATTACCGAGATAGGCCAGTTGACATCTGAGGTGTCCGTTGACAGCATCATCTCGAATCAGTACATCGATGGTGCGAACGAGTTCGATCTCGAGCAGGTGAAGGCAGACGCTGAGAGCTTCGAACTGAGCGAAGAGTTCGCAGCCGTCGAAGTGCCAGCCGGTGCCGGTGGTGACGGCGCGTATCCAAGTTAGGTCGTTCAGTAGTCCGCTGAACAGCTGTATGTGCTGAGCAGGATCGAGCGCCACTTCGCCAATCGGAGTGGCGCTCGTCCGTGGTTTCAGGCGCACGAGGAGAACGAGAAACAGAATGAAGCAATTCCACCATGTCGGGTTGACGACCGAAGTTGAGCAACCATCTGAGGACTATGTTGCCCCGAGCAAATGCTGGGTCACCGATCCCAATCAAAGCGCGATGCGGATCGAGTATCTTCGGTATGAGCAGGACAGCAACGTGTCACAGGATTTCCAGAAGTCCCCGCATATTGCCTACGCGGTCGATGAACTCGAACCACACCTCGAAGGGAAAGAGATCATCATCCCGCCGTTCGATGTCGACGACCCGCCATTTGCCAAAGTCGCGTTCACGAAGGAAGATGGTCTTTACATTGAGTACATGAAGTTTTACCCAGGCAGAACCTGGTTCGGCGGGAAATAGGACAAAGAAAACTCTCTTCGGGAGACCGGAGATGGATTGAGCAAAGGAGGCTACCATGACTGAACGAATGACCCTCTGCACCAATACCTATCACACCTATTCACTCGAAGACGCTTTGGCAGGAGCAGCCAAGGCCGGTTTCAAAAGCGTCGAACTGACGTCCGTTCCGGGCTGGACCGAGCATGTCCGCCGTGATGCGACTGACGAAGAACTGGCTCATGTGAAGGACCTGCTCAATCAGTACGGTCTCGAAGCGGTGAGTTTTGCAGGCCATTCAGATCTGGCAAGCGATTCAGGGGTCGAGGAATTCCGCAAAGCGCTCGAGATCGCGGAGAAGCTGGGGATTCACTACGTAACCACCAGCACCGGTGGCCACGATGCGTCTTCAGAAGGAACGCTCGACGAGCAGCGGGAAGCATTTCTCGGTCGGATTCGTCCACTCGCCGATGAGGCTGCTGAAAAGGACATCGTCATCTGCCTCGAAACCCATGGCGGACTGGTCGCCAGTGGAGCGCTTTCGGCAGAACTCGTCCAGTTGATCGACAAACCGAACGTCGGGATCAACTACGATCCTGGTAATGTGATCTTCTATGGCGATACCCGACCCGAATCGGATATCGAAGTCGCCGCACCGTATGTCAGGCATGTGCATGCCAAGGATCAGATCGGCGGAGCAGGCGTCTGGAATTTCCCCGCCGCTGGCACGGGCGAAGTCGATTTTGACCCGATTTTCAGTGCCTTGACCGAGGTCGGTTTCGCAGGCCCAGTCTCGGTTGAGATCGAGTTCCAGGGCGAGCCCTGGCCAGCGCTCGAAGACGTTGATGCTGCCGTGAAACAAGCGCACGACTTTCTGACGAAGTACGTGAACGACTAGAACCGCCCGTCGAGCAGGGGTCAACAAGGAGAAGAGCAAATGCGAATCGCAGTGCTTGGCGCTGGTTTCATGGGTGGCACCCATGCCCGCGCGTTGGCGACGTTGCCGGACGTCGAGATCGCCGCGATCTACGCGCACAGTCCGGACCGGGCCAAACCGCTGGCAGAAGAACTCGGGACGAGCTCGACCGATGATCTCGACGCGATACTGAGCGATCCGTCAATCGATGCGATCGACAACTGCCTGCCGACTCTGCAGCACCGCGACATCAGCGAGCGTGCACTCGCAGCAGGCAAGCACGTCCTCCTCGAAAAACCTGTGGCCATGACCGACGCTGACGCAGCGGCGCTCGAAGCGGTGGCGGCAGCCAGCGATAAGGTCTTCATGATTGCGCATGTTTTGCGTTTCTGGCCGGAGTACATCGAACTCGCGAATCTGGCTCATTCGGGTGATTTCGGCGCGCCGTTGACCGGGTTTGCCTACCGCCGCCAACCTTTTCCCGCTTGGTCGGCGCTTTTTTCTCGCGCTGATCTGACCGGCGGAGCGGTGATCGACATGATGATCCACGACTTCGATGCGTTGAACTGGATCTTTGGCCAACCGCAAACGGTCACCGCCACCGGCATCCGGAACCCACGCTCGGGAGGGATCGATCAGGTCCAGGTGCTGATCGGCTACGACCAGGGTTCGGCCATCGTCGATGGTGGCATGATGATGCCGGAGTCGTACCCGTTTTCCTCGACCCTGCAGGTGCTCTGCGAAAGCGGAGCGATGGAATATCTCTTCCGGGCAGGTGGGCGCAGCGTCGAAATGGGCGGCGGTCAGAATGAACTGACCCTCTATCCCAACAGCGGCGATCCGCAGATCATCGCGGTCGAGCAAAAGGATCCCTATCTGGCTGAAGTCGAGTACTTCGTCGAGTGTGTGAACAACGGTGACAGCGCCGACCGCGCCACTCCCGCAGACGCCAGGGTCGCACTTCAGGTCGCACTGGCCGCCAGAGAAGCCATCGAAACAAACTCGACGATCACGCTCTAGGCAGAAAGAGCCAGCATCAACGCAGGCAGCGCACGGATATCTCATCCCCAGGCTTCAGCCTGGGTCGTTTCGCGGCATCTAATCAGGAATATCGAACGCTTCGACGACCTTGCGCTGCAGACTTGGATGGCGACCGAGCAGTTCATCGATCGTCATCCGCAGAAACGACGCCAACTGGATGAATTCGAGCGGGGAGAGCCGCAGGGTCAGGTTGTCGATCGACAGCGCGATCTCGTCATCCTCGCTCAGCTGATCTCGCTCCCGGCCAGGCGCGACAACCCGAGTGTGGAGGCCAGTTTCCGGCCAGATAATCTCGAGCAGATCGTCATCCTGTCCGGTTTTTTCATCGTCATTCACGATTTCGCTCCTTCTACCCGAGCAGACGCAAGGCTACACACCGGCCTACAAAGCCGGTAAGAGCGATTACAGCGTCTCACTGTGACCACTCCTACGATAACCGCAATCGCCTGGATGCCACGCGATTGTCGAATCGGTGCTATGTCACATGCCTAGTGCCGGTCACTATCATCAAGGAGCAGACGATGAACGACATGGCTACACGGATGCGCACAACCCGTCGAACCGCGCTCAAGGGCTCTGCGGCGGCAGGATTGAGTGCGGTTGCCGCGACCGCCTTCCTTTCGCGGTTCTCCGCGGGAGCATTTGCCCAGGATGGCACACCGACGGCATCCGAACCGGAAGTAATGGTTGGGGATGTCCTCGAGTTCCAGCTTGAGAATGAAGGCGAGTGGGCGGGTGATTTTGGCGCGGTGACACTGACGATGCATCCCGGCTTCTACAATGGCGAAGATGCCTGGTACATCCGCACGGACGGATCTGATGCTGAGTTTTCCGCGGCCAACGGGCTTGTCTATGTTCCCTTGCTGGCCAACGCCCTCAATGCCGACGGCAGCTTCGCCGAGATCTATCTCTTCGACGGTGGAACTGACGATCAGCGCGCGGTGCTCAGCACTGTTCCGACTGATGAGAACTTCACTCCCGCGTTCCGGGTCAACAATGTGACGTTCCCCGGCGATGCGGCGCTGCTGACCTCGGTCGACGAGATCATGAGCGCTGTCGATGCTGGTACGGCTGCCGTCGAACAAACGGGTATCGTCGTCAACTATCCCCTGATCACCTGGCCGGATGGAGCGCTGCCTGTCGATCCCGATCTCGAGAACCCGCTCGGTCCAGGCATCCTGATCTCTGAACCCGACACCGAAGCCGGAACCGTGACCTTCAAATTGCACCAGTGTTTCCCTGGTAGTCGATACATCGCGACCGACACCTCGGCTGTGCCGATGGCTGGCATGATGGGGATTGTCGGGAGCGCGCAAACGCAGCTACTGATCGAGGCGAATGCAACGGCGCCGATTTACGTCTTCGGCAATGGCATTCCAGGTCCGGCGGCCATGGGTTTCCAGCCATCGATCTTCAACAGCAAAGCCGGTGATGTGATCTGGAGTCCATTCTGGGAGCATTTCACCGTCGTTTGGAACGAAGGCGCGGAAGCCGTGGTGCTTCGCTCCGAAGCGGAAGTGATGGAACGCGAAGCGGCGGGTGAGGTCACGATTTATCCTGGAACACCGGATACAGAGGGCCAGAGTTTCGTGGTCAACTGTCCGGCTCCAGTGCTGGCGGACAACGACTTCACTGGATAGCCGCGCGCAACGCTACCCGTCGGTGAACCAGCAATCGCTGCTGGTTCACCGGATCAGGGTTGAGCAGGGAGCGCTACCCATGGACGATGAGGTCCAGAACACCGTCAAAACGAGAATCGGGAACGCGCTTCCCGCTCTGTTGGGCGCGTTGGTGCTGGTACTGATCGCGGTCATCATTGCCGAACCATGGAACGATTCTGACGCGACGTCTTCGGATGGTCTGGGGATGATCGCGCAAGTCTCACCTGACCTCCCATCCGTGCAGAACCTCGAAACTGGCACTCTTCCCGGTGAGCTCGCACCGAACTTCCGCCTCGAGGCGCTTAATGGCGAGCCCATCGAACTGGCGAGTTTGCGCGGTCGACCAATCATGTTGAACTTCTGGGCGACCTGGTGCTTCGCTTGCGTTTCCGAAATGCCAGCGATGCAGCGTGTGGCCGATGATCTCGGCGATCATGTCGTGATTCTTGGCGTCAACACAGGCGAGTCGACTAACGATGCCGACACATTTGCTGAGAACAACGCCATCGTTTACCCATTGCTGGTCGATCCAGATCAGCACGTGACTCGAGGCTATGACGTCCGTGCGATGCCGACCAGTCTCTTTATCGACTCGGATGGAGTAGTCCGGTCCGTTCGTTTTGGCGCGATCAGCGAAACCGAGATGGTCGAACTGCTTACCCCATTGATCAACTCATCATCCGCGTTCGTCGCGACGAATGACAAGGAAGGATCATCATGAACCGTTCCGACCAGAAAACATTCTCTACGCCATCGCTGTCCTCGGGGCTCGATCGACGCAGGTTTCTGGCTGGCTTTGGCCTGGGATCGGTGATGGTCGCGGGCTGGGACGCGACGCGATCATCCGCTGCCGCTCTTGGAGACGCCACGCCGACCGCGCGACCACTGCTCGATGATGACAGCAGCACGTTCTACCGCGAAGGATGGGCGACTGATTTTTCGATCCACAATGTCCCGCTCGATGAAATCAGGTCAGGCGGACCAGGAAAAGACGGCATTCCACCAATCGACAATCCACAGTTCGTCGCCATTGCAGAAGCGGACGAATGGATCGACGATCGAGAGCCGGTCATCGTGGTTGCCATCGACACCGAAGCAGGTCCGGTCACCCGCGCCTATCCCCTCCAGATCATGATCTGGCACGAAATCGTCAACGACGAACTTGGAGGCATCCCAATCCTTGTCACCTTCTGCCCGCTCTGCAACACCGCGATTGCTTTCGATCGCCGGCTCGATGGGAGCGACACCGTGTACGACTTCGGAACCACCGGTAATCTCAGGCACAGCGATCTCGTCATGTGGGACCGACAAACCGAATCGTGGTGGCAGCAGATCACCGGTGAAGCGATCGTTGGGGAACTGACTGGGAATCGATTGAGGGTGATACCGGCGCAGATCCTGGGCTGGGAGACCTTCAAACAAGAGTTTCCGGAAGGTGAGGTGCTTTCGCGCGAGACCGGTTTCGATCGCACCTATGGTCGCAATCCCTATCCCGGGTACGACGACGTCGACTCGTTCCCGTTCCTCTTTGACAGCGGCAACGATGACCGCCTTCCGGCCATGCAGCGCGTGGCCGGTGTCGATGGTGTGACCGAGCAAGCAGCCTATGTCGAAGAGGCGCTGAGGGAAAAACGGGTGGTCAATGACACGCTTGCCGGAAGCGAGATCGTCCTGTTCTGGAAGGAAGGCGCGGCCGCAGCAACCGATCAGATCGGATATCGCCGATTCGCGCGATGTCGGTCAGTCAGGCGTCTTTCTCCGCACCCTCGATGGACAGACACTGACCTTCGAAGCCACCGGAGATGGGCTCTTCCGTGATCTCGAGACAGAAACGACATGGAGCATCACCGGCCGGGGACTCGATGGCCCGCTTGCGGATACCGTGTTGGTGGCGGTCCCCCACGTCGTCGTTTTCTGGTTCGCCTGGGCGATCTCCTATCCCGACACTCGTGTCTGGAACGGTTGATCAGGACTCGTCGATCGAGAGTCCGCCCTTCAGAGGGGCTCCCTGCTGCCAGCGTTTCATCGCATCGGCAAAATCGTCGATCGCTTGCTGCCCGGCAACCGCCAATCCAGCCTGGAACGCGGGATCGTCTGTCCAGCGATATCCTACCGATTCGGCATAAAACGGCTTCAGCCGCAGGCCGTCTTTGCGGCGCTGTCGCGCACCGATCAGATAGTTGACCGCCGCCTCGACCGTTGGCGGATCGGTCCAGTCGGACCGGAAGAGTACCTTGCCAGCTTTGCTGATGATGTAGGTCATATTCGGAAGCATCCCGAATGCCCGGTGACCGGTTCCGTGCAGATCATCGACGAGAACTGGTCGCCGGAGGCCACACCGTTCCTGGAACTGCCGTGCCTGATCGATTTTCTGCTCGATCGACTCGTGCGCCGGCAAGTGCTGACCCGGATGGGCCTCGCGTGTGTAAAAGAAGGCCGACTTGATCCCCATGTTTGCCCATTCGTCCGAATAAGCATCGAGCGCTGGCGCCGCCAGCGCACAAAAGGGTCAGCTGAACGACCCGAACTCCAGCACCAGGTCGTTGCCTGACCAGTAATCAGCGAGCGGTCGGCTTTCGCCGGTGGCCGCGTCCACCATTATCGGATTCGGAGCCGTTGATCCTACTGGAAGCGCGGTCCGAAATGAAAGAAAATCATCGTCTCCGATAAAGGTCTGATAGTTGTATTCGGCGGTGGAGAGCGTCATCGCAATTGGTTTCCTTCCCTATTGGGCTCGGACATCGGCGCTTCATGTTGGTGGATTTCACATCCTGAAGAGTTTACACCGGCGCACCTCTCTCCGAACCTGGACAGTCTTTCCCGTATACTCGCGCGATCAGCAAGGTGAACGAAGGGAGGCAGCCCAGATGTCCGATTTCGATGACCACGAACCGCATCAGCGACCGCTCTACGAACTGGATCTCCCAGATCCCGAGAGTACGTCACGGATCGCCGAATTCGATCCAACTCCCTATCTGCGCAAGATCGGCGGGCGCGGCAGATCCGGCGAGGACTACCTCGACGTCAAGCACCGGTTGCTCTGGTTGCGTACCGAGCACCCTGATGCCCAGATTGTCACCGAACATATCCAGATCGATGGCCAGAGCGCGATCTTCAAGGCCACCGTCACGATTCCCGGCGGGGGCACCGCTTCCGGGCATGGTAGTGAAACCGCTGGCGATTTCCCGGATTACATCGAGAAAGCGGAAACGAAAGCCCTTGGTCGGGCGCTGAACGCACTCGGCTACGGTGCCCAGTTTGCTGATTCGGAAGAGCGTCGAGAACCGCAGCAGAGAGTCACAGCTGCGCCGACCCCGAAGACACCCTCCTCGGCGTCTGAAGCTTCGTCCGACTACTCCTGGTCTGCATTCTGGCGATGGGCCCGGGAGGAGGGAATCGACGACAAGGCTGCGCTCGAACAGATTCTGGGAGAGTCGATGGAGCCGTACAATCCTCGTGATTTGCGCGTCAAACTCGCTGACAAGATGCGCCGGCACTCCTGAGATGCCTCGTCATCCGCTGGTTTTGTAGCCAAAACTCCGTTTTCTGCGCGTTTTGCGATGCACCATAGCGGCGTGCATGTTCCGTAAATGGGCTTGGAACACGATGGTAGTATCGGAACCACGGTTCATGTTTCCAGCGAATGGATCTCTGATCCGAAACGGGCAAACTGTCCATGGCGATTGCTGATATTGCCGATCTCTCGAGTTCAACTGATCCCTGGGCGACCTGTCGCGACGTCACCCGGGAACATGGCAAGACCTTTTTCTTTGCCAGTCACCTCCTTCCGCCCGATCGCCGCCGCGCAATCCACGCGATTTACAGCTACTGTCGGATTGCCGATGACATCGTCGATCGAGCCGGAATGGTCGGTGAAGACATCACTCGCGCCGCGCTCGACGCCTGGGAGTCGCAGATTGAACGACCCTGGCATCCGGTTGCCGTTTCGTTTGCCGAGACACGCAAGAGTTATGGCATCCCGGCGCAACCAGCGCACGATCTCCTCGCTGGTGTTCGATCTGATCTCGAACCTGTCTCGTTTGCAACCTGGAATGAACTGCGCACCTATTGCTATCAAGTCGCTGGAACCGTTGGCTTGCTGACCGCGCCTGTGCTCGGCTGCCATGACGAAACCGCTTTACCAGCAGCCGTTGACCTTGGTATTGCCATGCAACTGACCAACATCATTCGGGATGTAGGTGAGGATGTTGGTCTCGGCCGGATCTATCTGCCTGATGAAGACCTTGCGCGTTTTGGCGTCGAACGGGCAGCGCTGGTGAACGGCATTCCAACTGGCGATTTCGATGGTTTGATTGCATTCGAGATCGCCCGCGCTCGCCGGTACTATGCGTCCGGACTGCAAGGCGTTCCGTCGTTGTCCGCCTTTGGACAACTTGCCGTGTTGACCAGCGCTCGCCTCTACGGTTCGATTCTCGATCGGGTCGAGTCGCAGGGATACGACGTGCTCGTCCGCCGCGCTTATGTGCCCACCTATCGGAAATTCGCTTCGATGCCCTTCGTAGCGCTTTCGTTTTTGCAGGTCAGACTCGAGATTTAGCCGATCGATCGGCGCTCAGTGCTGCGAGAGTGCGTGGACCTGACGCTCGAGTTCCGCGAGCACCGCGGCTTCGTCCTCCCGCCGAGTGACGGTCAGCGGAGCGCCGAACGCGAGGGACACCTGCCACTTTGTCCCTTCCTCGTAGCAGAGACCCACCGGCAGGATGGGAACAGCGCGACCCTGGCGGGCCGACGCGAGTCGGGCCAGCCGGACCGCGCCCGGTTCGAACCTGAGCCAGTCGTCTGGAGACTGTTTGGGGGTCGACCCGGGATCGACGTTCGGAAACCCTTCGGGAAAAATCGCCAGGAGGCGGTCCTTATCGAGGAGCCGCACGGACAAATCCACAGCGCGCCGCAGTGATCCGACTTCGTCGCTCCTGGCCGGTCGATCCACATCTGAAGAGCGATAGACGATCGGCCAATGCGCGGCCGCGCAGAGATGTTTCATGACGTTTTTCCCTACTGGATTGCTGACCCAGTCCAGCGCGACAACCGGGTGAACCGGGCGATCGATGGTCGCCAGGAGTGCGCACCCGTCGTAGAGATGATGAAAATGGCGACAAGCGAGAATCGCTGGTCCAGTATCGGGAACTTGCTCGAGACCGCTGACCGTCAGGTCGACATTGCGATCGAGGAGAACCCGGGAGCCTTGCCGCAGCGTTTGCCAGGGAAGATCAGGCATCGGCTCCAGCGGGAGATAACTGCTCTCGCGTCACTCCATACCGGTCCCGGATTGCGAGCCAGGCCGGAATGACTCCCAGGACAATGGACAGACCAATCGGAATCCAGAGGTCGACACTCGCGCTCAGCGCCATCGCAAAGATCGAGTTGACCAGGTAAACGACGAAGGGGAACTCCATTGGCATCCGGTTTGTTTTGGGATCGCTGCGCCAGATCAGCCGCGATATCGCCATAAAGATCAACGCGGTCAACGTCCAGCCGACAAAGTTCCGCAACGGCATCCCGAAATACGCGCCGGTTTGCGACCATTCCCAGAACTTGATCGTCAGGTCTTCATGCGCCATAGCCGGATCAAGAACGAGATCCCAGACTGTCAGAAACCATGCACCCAGCAGAACCCCGATGATGCTCACTCGCTTCAACGAATAGCGGTGCGCCAAGGCCACTCCGAGGAGATAGCAGGACAAACCGACATAAAACCAGGAGAGGGGAATGGTGTAGGGAACGCGGCCGAGAATCTTGGTTCCAAGAAAATCCGTGTACTCATAGTTGCCGAATGGGAACCCCGTGCCGGTGCCAATCAGTTCCGATGCCAGCGACACCGCAACGGACACGGCGAAGAAGACACCAGTTCGGAACCATCCCAACGCGACCACGCCAAATGCAAACATCGCCAATGCGCCAAGAACAATGTGGGTGGCGCCAGCGTTTTCCATCGACCAGTTGTAGACATCGAGTGCGCGACTATCGCGAGCGATGATTTCCTGGATGTTTGGGACGATGATCAGAATGCCAATGAGCCCGAAGATGATCGCAAAGATATGCATCACCAGCAGGACGATTGGCCACCGATAAGCGTGATTTCTGACTGAAGGAATGCTCATATTCGTTTCACTGTCCTCCCACGCCACTCGTGGGAACGCTGCAACCAGCTTTGCCAGAGTCGAAGAGCCGCTGGGAGATCGACCAGCGGCGAAAGCCAGTAGGTCATCGGCATCTGGCCATACGCTCGCCGGGAACCAGCCAGTACACCGAGACGTGAAAGTAGTAGAACACGATTGAGTGTCCGCGCAACTGAGCCGACTGAAAACAGCCTACCGTCCAGAATCGCCACCCAGAAGGGAAGAGCCTGGACGAGGGTGACTTCGCCGAGTTGGAGCGCCGTAGCGGCCGCTGTCTGCCGTTCTGGCAGTGGTAACGAACGCGGCCAGTTCCGCCAGGACTCCGACGCCGTTTGGTACATCTCGACCTCGATGAGACCGGGTGCTTCGTAGAAGCCGACGCGATACTGCCGATCCCAGGCATCTCGAGCCATTGCCACATCTTCTGCAATCACATTCCGATACGGAAAGAATCCGCCGAGTTGATCGAGCACGTCCCGCCGAATGAGCATGCACTGGCCATTTGCCTGAACGGTTGAACGTGACGTCGCCTTGCTCCCGGGAATGCCGAAACGGTAGATCAGCGTCGTCAGCAGCGCCGGATTGACGATAGCGTTGGTTCGATCGAGAGCTTGCTGCTGGACGGCCACACTCAGGATATCGATATGATTGGTTTCTGCTTTCGCCAGCAGCGACTCCGCCAGATAGGGCGTGCACCTGACGTCGGCATCGATGATCAGCACCCATTCGCGGTCTTCTGGCAGAGATCGATACGCGTAGTCGAGATTGAAGACTTTGCCGTTTTCGCCGGATGGAGCCGGACCAGCGGAAAGGATCGTGATACGGGGATCGTCGGCGGCGAACTGCTCTGCGAGAGCGATCGTGCCATCCTCTGACCCGCCGTCCACTACCAGGATTTCCTGGACGACCGGCGACTGCCTGGTGAGGCTCTCAAGGCACGGAGCGAGCCGTTTTTCTTCGTTCAAAACTGGAATCAGAATGGTGATGACTGGTGTCGAGTCGGCAGGATTCATTCGTACGATCTGTTCACCAGCACGGGTTCGCACGAATCGACCGAACACCCGCACAGCCAACCCGATCTGAATCAGGACCAAACCAACCGAAAAAACGTTCCTGAGTCGCATCCATGTCCCAACTGCGGAAATCGAGTAAGAAAGCTGGGGCTACCCACTCGCTACATCTCTGGAAGCCCGGGTATGGTTCGATTATGACAGGAGTTCGCCGAGCGATCAGGGAGTCAGTGTGGCCAGCATTATTGTCATTGGAAGTGGGTTTGGTGGTCTTGGCGCTGCCGTGCGGTTGGTTGGGCAAGGTCATGATGTGACCGTCGTCGAAAAGCGCGATCAGCCAGGCGGGCGGGGCTATGTCTTTCGCCAGGACGGGTTCACCTTCGATGGCGGTCCCACCGTTATCACTGCGCCGTGGATGTTCGATGAGTTGTTCGAGGCGGCTGGCGGGACATTCCCTGCCGAGGTCGAACTTGTTCCAATCGATCCGTTTTACCGCATCTTCTTTGACGATCGCACTCGTCTCGACTACGCCGCCCAACTCGATCAGATGCTAGAGAACATTCGCGAACTGACCGGTTCTGATCGCGACGCGGACGGCTACATTCGCATGCTCGCCCAGACCGAAAAAATCTTTGACAAGGGCTTTGTCGAACTCGCGGATCAACCCTTTCTGAACATCCAGGACATGATCAGAGTTGCACCTGATCTGGCAAAGCTCGGGAGTCATCTCACCGTCTATCAGCTTGTTCAGAAGTACATCCGCGATGACAAACTGCGACAAGCGTTCTCATTCCATCCATTGCTCGTTGGCGGCAACCCCTTTCAGGCGACCAGCGTGTATGCGCTCATTCATCATCTTGAACGAGAGTGGGGGATCTGGTTCGCGATGGGAGGCACTGGCGCGATTATCGACGCAATGGTGGCGCTCTTTGAATCGAGCGGTGGCAACCTGATGCTGAACAGCACAGTGGAGGAAATCATCATCGAGGACGGTTGGGCCACGGGAGTCAGACTCGACAATGGCTCGGTTCTTGGAGCCGATATCGTGGTCAGCAACGCGGATATCGCGACCACGTACAAGAAGATGATTCCGGCAGCGGCTCGCCCGTCACATTCCGACGAAAAACTCGAATCAATGCGCTATTCCATGTCGCTGGTCGTGATTTATTTCGGGACCGACCGCCAGTATCGTGGCGAGGACGGACCCGAACTCGCGCATCACAACATCATCCTCGGTCCGCGCTACCAGGGGTTGCTCGACGATATCTTCACCAACAAGATTCTCTCGGAAGACTTCTCGCTCTACCTTCACATGCCGACCTTGACAGATCCTTCGCTGGCGCCGGAGGGGCATGAGGCTTTTTACGTTCTGGCACCCGTTCCGCATCTTGGTAGCGGAATCGATTGGGAGTTTGCCGCGAAACCATATCGACACCTGATCATGAATTTCCTCGAACGCGAGTATCTGCCCGGTCTTTCGGAGCATATCGTCACGGAGCGAATGATCGATCCCCGCTATTTCGAGCAGGAACTCGACAGTGAGCTCGGTTCCGCATTTTCGTTCGAGCCGGTCCTGATGCAATCCGCCTGGTTCCGACCGCACAATCGCGATCAGGACATCCCGAATCTCTTCTTTGCCGGTGCAGGAACCCATCCGGGCGCCGGAGTTCCGGGCGTTCTCAGTTCTGCGAAAATCGTGTCGGATCTGATTGGCCAGGCTTCCTGAGATCTTGTCCTCCTGAGGGTTGCACTCCGGCCTGCGATCCGATAATCTGACTGTAGCGTAGCAAACAGGTGAACCGTCAGAACATCTTGACCGGAGCATCTGCAGCTACGTGGAAACTTCGAACGCGGCATTGGCCGCACTATCCGCAAAAGCGGTAGGAGGAACGGCATGGTTCACTCGACACTACGAGGTCTCCTGCGTGTGGGGGCTGCTGCAGTCGTCGTCGCTGCATTGGTCGCATTCAGCGCATTGCAGGGCGCGATGGCGCAAAGCGATGAGATCGTGATTCCAATCAGCGAACTGAACGGTTCAGGTGTCTCCGGCGACGCCACCCTCACCGACAATGGCGATGGGACGACAACGATCGATGTACTCGTTGATGGCGCAGTTGGCGATCATCCGATTCACCTGCATTCTGGCACCTGCGCCGAACTCGGTGATGTCGTTGTTCCGCTGACCGACGTCGGCGCCGATGGATCGAGCGTAACGGTGGTTCCGGTGCCGTTGGCAACGATCCAGGATCCTGAAATCGGACCGCACTCGATCAATATTCACCTTTCGGCGGAAGAGATCAGCACGTATGTTGCCTGCGGCGACATTCCGGTGATCGAGACCACTGCTGCCGGCGGTGAAACAACCACGACAGACACAACCGCCACAACGACCCCGGCAACGGGTGTCGGTTCGACCGTCGCGTCGAACAGTTCGCTGTTGGCCATGGTCGGGATGATGATCGCAGGTTTGCTCTTTGCGGCTGGAATCGGTGTCCGCCGGAGCGAAGTTCGCCTTTAGGATTGCGATGATCTGAACTCACGTCAGATCAGGAGATTTCGAAGAATGGAGCGGTCTCTGACCGCTCCATTTTGCGTCTTCCCGGACTGACGTAGAATCGCACTGTGATAGGTTCGCGAGTGCGCTGAAAGATGGTCATGAAACCCTATTCCTCCTACAGCTACTGGCTCGAAACCTGCGGTGACGATCTCACGCCGCGGCCATCTCTCGACGGCAGTATCGATGTCGACGTCGCCATCCTCGGAGCTGGCTACACCGGACTCTGGACTGCCTACTACCTGCTCAAACACGACCCTTCGCTGAAGATCGCCATTGTTGAGCGCAGAATCGCCGGGTTTGGCGCGTCGGGCCGGAATGGGGCCTGGGTCACCTCTGGTTTTCCGACCGGTCTGGAACAGCTCAGCGAACGCTACGGACGTGATCAGGCCATCGCCATGCATGACGCGATGAGCGATGCCGTGGATGAAATCGGCCGATTCGCAGACGAGCAGCAACTGGAAATCCATTGGCAGAAGAGCGGTGTGTTGATGGTGGCACGCGGTCCGGCGCAGCTGCCGACGATTCACGAAACCGCCGAAACCTTTCAGCGCTTTGGTTTCGACGACGAGGTGCGCCTTCTCGACAAACGGGAAACAGACAAGCGGGTTACGATCGCTGGAACGCTCGGGTCGGTTTGGATGAAAAACACTGCGGTCATCCATCCCGGCCGATTGGTGCGCGGTCTGGCCAGGACTGTCGAAGCGATGGGAGCGACGATCTACGAGGAAACGCCAGTGACCGGCTACACGGCTGGCGCCTACCCCGCGCTCCACACCGATTCCGGTCACGTCCGCGCGAAGATGGTCGCATTGTGCGGTGAAGCCTACCTGTCAGCACTTAAAGGGATCGGCCGTCAGATCGTTCCGGTCTATTCATTGATCACGCTGACCGAACCCCTGTCGGAGTCCGATTGGGCGGAGATCGGCTGGGCCGACCGGGAATGTGTCGATTCCTGCCGCTATACCGTCGACTATCTGTCGAAAACAGTTGACGGCCGCATTCTCTTTGGAGGTCGGGGCGCGCCCTATCATCCCGGTTCGAAGATCTCCGATGACTACGATCGCCACGCTGAAACCCATCAAATGTTGATGAACAATGTCCGCGAGTGGTTTCCGACGATCGACGAAGTGAAATTCAGTCATACATGGGGAGGTCCGCTCGGGTGGCCACGCGATTTCATGCCGACGTTTTCCTTTGATCGTCAATTGAATGTGGCCAGTTCCCGGGCCTATACCGGCAATGGGGTGGCGACCGCGAATCTCGGTGGCCGCACGATCGCTGAACTCATGCTTGGCATCGAATCGAGCCGGACTTCGTTGCCGCCGGTCAATCATCAGTCACCAAACTGGGAACCGGAGCCGTTCCGTTTTCTTGGGATCCGCTACGTCCAGCGCAGCTTCTGGAATCTCGATATGAAAGCCGAGCAAACCGGAAGACCGCCTAGCGGGAAGAGCCTGGCCGAGCGTTTGACCCGCCACTGATCAGGACGAGGCCGAGGTCGTTTCGTCCTCCGTTGGCAGTTCCTCGAGAGGCGGTGATTCGAGACGATAGCCGAGACCAGGAAAGGTCGTGATCAATGGATCTGCGTCCGGATCGGTTTCGAGTTTCGCCCGTAATCGACTGACCCAGGTGCGGAGATAGTGGGCTTCGTCTCGGAACTCAGGTCCCCAGATCCGGGAGAGGAGTTCGCCATGAAGCATCACCCGACCGACATTTCCGGCCAATTGAGACAGCAACTCCCATTCGGTTCGACTCAACCTGACCTCTTCGCCTTTGACCATCACTTTCCGACTGTCGAGATCGATGGTGACTTCGGAATAGCGCAGTTCCGATCGTCCTGTTCCCGGAGAAGCCCCGGCCGTCCGGCGCAGAACGGCGCCAACCCGGAGCGAGAGCTCATCAGGATTGAAGGGTTTGGTCAGGTAATCGTCGGCGCCAGCGTGAAAGCCTTTGGTCAGATCAGCGTCACCGGAACGGGCGGTCAACAAGATCACTGGTAACTGACTTTGATTGCGAACCCGCCGAAGCGTTTCGAATCCGTCAATGCCCGGCATCATCAGATCGAGAATCATGAGGTCAGGTCGCTCGCGATCGAGATAGGCCAGCGCTTCTTCACCACTGCCTGCAGTTTCGACGGAGTAACCATCGGCAAGCAGCTTGGAACGAACGAGACGCACAATCGCCGGTTCATCATCGACCACAAGGATCAAATGTTTACGCATGCCGTTCCTGTTGCTGATCGATCAGTCGATTCATCATTGCCGGTAAGTATGCACGAGTTTCCTGGACTTCCTGGTTTATCCGCCGAGCTCACCGTTGCTTTCGACATGCCAACCGCGCGCGATCGGAAGGGTCACCGAAAAAACCGAACCCTTGCCTGGTCCCGGAGAGGCCGCATCGATCAATCCACCCTGCGCTTCGACAAGGTGGCGACACAGATAAAGTCCGAGACCCATGCCCCGAACCGTTGGCGGAGCACCCGGTCTGCGAAATCGTTCAAAGAGATCGGCCACATGCTCCTTTTCGATGCCAAGGCCCTGGTCGGTGACATGGAGCGTGACCGATGCGCTGTCGAATTCGGCACTGGTGGTGACTTGACCTCCGTCAGGTGAGTATTTCACGGCATTTTCGTAGAGGTTTCTGAGAATCTGGCTGAGTTGCTGGGGGTCGGCTTCGACGGGCGGCGTGGTGGGGTCGATAGCGACGACGAGCTCGTGATCTGGTGCATGGGGAGCGACCTGTCGCGCGACCGCGTTCGCCACCGGTTCGAGAAGCACCGGTTCGGTATCCGGTTCCATCCGACCGGCCTGGATAAGGGAGAGACTGATCAGGTTTTCCAGCATCTGATTGAGGCGATCACTCTCTGAAACGATGTCGCTGAGAATCTCGCGCCGGGTTTTGGGTTCGATCTGCGCTTCCTGCTGCTGGAGCAAATGCGCGCCGCCATAGATCGCCGTGATCGGGGTGCGCAGTTCGTGCGAAACGAGCGAAATGAAATCGTCCTTGAGTTGCTCGGCTTCTCTCAGTCGAGTGATGTCCTGGATTACGACGACCGCGCGGTTGATGATGCCGGCCGCGTCTCGCAGTGGTCCTGCCTGAACCAGAACAGGTATGGCATTACCGTCTCGACGACGAACGATCAGTTGCTGATTGCGAATCACGTCCCCTTTGAGCGCGCGGGCTGAGGGAGTCGAGGGAAGGGGAAGCGGTTGTCCGTCTTCCCGTTCGAAACGATAGTCGCGCTCATAGGTTGGCAGCGTTCCCGCCGGCGCGCCCGGGCCGATCAAGGCTTCGAGTGCGCCGCTGTTGGCCAGTTCGACTTGCCCATCCTGGTTGGAAACGATCGAAACTGCTGTGGGGAGATTGTCGAGGATCGATCGCAATTGGTCGCGCTGCTCTTCGGCGGCGCTCCGGCCTTGCTCCACTTGACGGTACAGAGTCGACCGGTCGACCGCCGCCGCCGCGTGATTCGCCAGCACCTGAACGACATCAAGGTCGGCCCGGGTGAAGGGCTTGCCGTCGATTCGGTCACTCAAGTAGAGGTTGCCAACCGTGCGGTGGGCGAGGAGCACGGGAACACCGAGGAGCGAGGTCATCGGCGGGTGATCTGGAGGAAAGCCGACCGACCGTGAATCGAGACTCATATCTGGTATCAGCAAAGGCAATCGGCGTTTCGCCAGTTCACCGAGCAGCCCATGGCCCTCCGGAAGCGGTCCGATTCGATTTCGCTCGTCTGGAGTGAGACCCGAGGTGATGAACAGTGTGATCTTGCCGTTCAGATCTGTCACGCTGAGCGCACCGTATTTCGCATCCACCAAGGCGCGAGCGAGATCAACAATTCGCTGCAGGACCGATTCGAAATCGAGTTCAGACGCAATTGTCAGCGCGGCTTCATACGCTGCCACCAAAGCGCGTTCGTCGATTCCGTTGCCATCGAGCGAGTTCTGCTGGTTAACCATTCCCTACGGTAGAAGCTCCGTCTGGCTGGGCATCACTGGGTTTGTCGGTGTTTGCCCGGGTTAAGAAAACAGGAACGCTCGAGTGCCGCACAACGTCTTCCGCCACACTCCCAAGCAGGAACCGGGAGATGCCGCCGCGACCGTGGGAGGTCATCACGATGATGTCGCCCGGCTGAGAGGCATTGACGATTTCGCGGGTGACTGGTCCCCTTCGCGTTTCCGTCGTCACTTCGAAGCCATCGGCCTCGAGCAGCGCTTGCTGTTCCTCCAGGTAGGCGGTAGCTGCCGATTCTTCTTCGTTGATAATCGGTTCGAGCGAGGTGTATTCCATCGCCAGACCATAGGGACCGTAGCTTTCGAGGCGGGTGTAATCGATCACCCGGAGCAAGTGGATCGGTGCACCGGTGGCGGTCGAGAGATTTCGCGCTTCTTGCAGAGCCTGCTCAGCGAGTGCAGAACCGTCAAGTGGAACGATAATTCGCTGGTACACGAAATGGTCCTTTCCAAGTCAATCGCTAGAGAACTGCGGGAATAGTACGCCCCAAGCAGGCGTCAGGAGCGAAAGGAGTTTGTGATGCCGACCGTCAATGCTATTCCAACACAACTCCTCGATCCCGCGTGCTACCCCTGGCCAGTCAGAAGCGTGGACCTGATCGAAACTCATCTCTCCTGGGTTTTTCTGGCGGGGTCACGCGTTATCAAAGTTCGGCGGCCGGTGGCTTTTCCTTTTGTCGATCAGCGCGATCTAGAGCAGCGCCATCAAATCTGCCTCGATGATATCCGTCTCAATCGCCGACTTTCCACGGACGTTTATCTCCGTGTCGAGCCGATCACCAGTCGTGGTGAAGGTGTGGTGATTGGTGGCTCCGGCGAAGCGCTCGAATGGTGCTCGGTGATGCGCCGGCTGCCGAAATCGGCCCTCCTGACCCATCAGATTGCATCGAGTGATCTCCAGCCGCACTCGATCGATCGGCTCGCTGATCACCTCGCATCGTTCCACCTCGCCTGCGAACCATGCTGTTCGAGCAGAAGGGGAACATGCTCGACCGCAGATGTCGATGTGGTCCGTGACAATCTCGTGGAACTCGAGCCGTTCGCCGGTCGATTACTGTCAATCTCGTTGCTCGGGTGCGTGACCGATGCAATGACAGCTTTCATGGAACAACAGAGCCGGGTATTCGCAGATCGGGCGGATTCGGGGTGGGTCCGCGACGGACACGGCGATCTACGGGCCGAGCATGTCTTTCTGGAAGAAGACGGCCGGATTCAGGTGATTGACTGTGTTGAGTTTAGCCATGATATTCGGTGTGCGGACGTGGCCAGCGATCTCGCGTTTCTCCTGATGGACCTGCGTCGGCTTGACCGGGCAGATCTGGCTGAGCAGATCGTCGACCGTTACCGATCGAGGGGGATACCGCTGCCACCTGGGCTCCTTCGCTTCTATCAGGCTCACCGGGCGCTGGTGCGAGCGAAGATCAACGCCTTGACATTGGATCGTGGTGGTCTACTCGACCACCACGTCCTGGCGGCCGAGCTGACCGACTACACGGCGCTCGCTCTCCAGATGGTTTCAACCATCGAACCGGCTCTGGTCGTCATGACCGGTCTGAGTGGAACAGGTAAATCGACCGTGGCCAAGCGGGTTTCGAGGATCCTTGGAGCCCGCCATGTTCGATCAGACGTCATTCGCAAAGAGCTCGCTGGACCCTCAGCAGGATGGGGCCAAGCATGGGAGACCGGTATCTACACACCTGACTGGACCACGCAAACGTACAGGGCGCTTTTCGAGCAGGCGGAGAACGATCTTGGCACTGAATCTCCAGTGGTGCTCGATGCATCGTTTTTGGAGCAGCAGTGGCGAGATGAAGCAGTCCGGCTCGGTCTGCAGATGGGTGTGCCAGTGGTCTTTCTGGTAACGGAATGTGATTCTGCAACCGTTCTGCAGCGCCTCGAAACCCGGAACGCGATTGGCGATGACCCATCGGACGCCGATCTTGGCGTTTATCAGGCCCAGCTGGAGGCTCTTGAGAGGAATCCGCTGAGGTTCCCGCCCGGCGCGGACTGCGCCACAATTGATACCGCTCTTCCCGCCGTCACCTGGATTGACGCTGCTCTCGACGTGCTCCAGCGAACACAAATCGTAAGAGCCCGGTGGTAGCGGGCGAAGAGTACGACTAATGTGAGAGCACTTCGCCCAGTCGGAGAAGCTCAGGAGTCACCTTGATAGTCGGTTTGATCGCGTCCTCAGTCGGGACCAGAGTGATACTGCCTTGCGACAGCCCCGCAATCACGCCGCTCTCTCCCTGAACAAGCGCGTCGACAGCAGCCGCCGCGCTGCGGCTGGCTAGCAAACGGTCGAATGCCAGCGGCGGCCCGCCTCGCTGGACGTGACCCAGAACGGACAAGCGCGTCTCGTAACAACCGTCTTTGTTGAGCAGATCAACGATTTCGGCCGCGCTGACCGGACTGCCTTCGGCAACCACCACGAGAAAATGGGATTTTCCGATCGCGAGCGCCTCTCTGACTGCGCGGACAACAGCGTCCGGTGGAACCGGCGATTCTGGAGTCAGGATCAATTCTGCTCCAGCGGCAAGACCAGTCATCAGAGCAAGATAGCCGCTCTTCCGGCCCATGGTTTCGACCACAAACGCGCGATGATGGGAAGAGGCTGTGTCACGCAAACGATCGGCCATTTCGAGCGCGGTGTTGAGCGCCGTATCGACGCCGATACAGGTGTCGACCAGCCCGAGATCGTTGTCGATGGTCGACGCCACGCCGACTGTCGGGAAACCGGCTTTGTGCAGTGCCAACGCTCCTGACTGCGATCCATTTCCACCGATGACGACTAGTCCATCGATGTCGTTTGCCCGCAGTTGTTCAAGCGCCTTGGTCTGGCCGGCAATCGTCTGAAACTCTGGCGCCCGAGCGCTGCCGAGTATCGTTCCGCCTCGCAGCATGATCCCGCCAACCGAGCGTTTGTCGAGTGGTTCGAAATCACCCTCCATCAGCCCACGAAAGCCATTGTGGACGCCCCACGTTTCAATGCCCTGAGCGGCGGCTGTGCGGACCACCGAGCGGATAGCCGCATTCATGCCGGGAGCGTCGCCACCGCTGGTCAGGACCGCGATCCGTCGTGGTTTCATGCCGTCACCTCGAGTTCATGTGTTACGGGCAGATCGAGTTCGATCCGCTGAAAAAGATCCTCGTACCGAACCCGATACGGCAAACCGAGATGCTGCAGCAGCTGGATCATCGGCCGGTTTTCGGGTAACACGATGGCGTAGACCGTTTTTATACCGAGCGCCTGCGCACGGTCTATCAGCTTGCGTGTCAGTTCGGTGCCCAGGCCCTGATGCTGCCACTTGTCGCTGATCACTGCAGCATACTCGGCCGCAACGGTGCCCAGATCCCGATCGAGTCGAACCACACCAATCAGCGTTTCAGGGTCAAGAGGATCGATCGCCACCAGTGCCACGCGATCGACCTGATCGACCGTGGCAAAGCGTTGGGCCTGCGCATCAGTCAATTCTGGATAATGCCACATGAAACGCTGATAGCGGCTTCGTTCGCTCAGGTTGCGATGAAAACGCTGCAACCGTTCGGCGTCTGCCGGTGCGATTTCACGAAATGGCACGATCTCGCCGTCGCGGATCCTGATCTGATTGGGGCCGAGCTGCGAGAGGTCGCACATCTGTGGTGAATCCCTGGCATGGCCGAAAAGGGAAGTAGCGTAAACGGTCAGGGAGCATCAGTCGCGCTGTCCACCGAACCATGCCTCCATAATTACACCAGAACGGTCCGTGAACTGGTAGCCGAGCGGGTTTACCGGACGACTGGCAGTTCTAACGTCGTCACCTGTGAGTCATTCAACGGAGTACGCGCCAGTGAATCTCAGACAGAATGTTCCGACTTATGTGTCCGCTGAAGAGGCATTGGGGCTTGTTAAATCAGGTGACCGCGTCTATCTCCATGAAGTGGCCATGACCCCTTTCGAATTGATCGACGCGCTCTGCGCCAGAGCGGATGAACTGACAGATGTCGAAACTCTGTCGATTCACACCGAAGGTCCCGCACCCTATGTTGATCCGGACTTGGCAGGGCATATCCGCCACAACGCCTTGTTTGTTGGCGGCAATGTCCGCGCAGCTGTGAATGAGGGTCGTGCGGACTACACCCCGGTTTTCCTGTCAGAAATCCCCTGGTTTATCTCCTCTGGTCCGCTGCGGGTCGATGTTGCCCTCTTGCAGGTCTCGGAACCGGACCGGCATGGCTATTGCCGCCTGGGGATGTCGGTGTCGTGTGCGCGGGCTGCTGCGGATAGCGCAGCCGTTGTCATCGGTTTGGTCAATCCGAACGTCCCGATGACGATGGGGAATTCGGCAGTCCATGTGAGTCGTTTCGACGCTCTGGTCAGAACCGAAAGAGTGCTCCCTACCGTCAACCCTGGACCGATCGGCGAAGTCGAGCGGGCTATTGGTGAGCATGTCGCCACGCTCGTCGGCGATCGAGCCACTCTGCAGATGGGTATCGGCGCGATACCTGACGCGGTCCTGGCCTGTCTCCAGGATCGGAATGATCTAGGCGTCCACACCGAAATGTTCACCGACGGATTACTCGAACTCGTCGAAGCCGGAGTTATCACCAATCGCTTCAAGACGACCTGGCGCGGTCGGATCGTGACGTCGTTTGCGTTCGGGAGTCAGAACCTCTACGACTTCGTCGACAACAACCCGTTTGTCGAATTCCACAGTTCCGACATCGTCAATGACACCCGTGAAATCCGCCGGATCGAAAAAATGACGTCAATCAACTCGGCGCTCCAGATCGATATGACCGGGCAGGTCGTGGCTGATTCAATCGGCGCCAAGATTTACAGTGGAATCGGTGGCCAAATGGATTTCGTTCATGGCGCCAGTCTCGCTCCCGGCGGAAAAGCAATCATCGCCTTGCCATCGACAGCCAAACGGGGTGAGCTCTCTCGCATTGTCTCCACGATTGATCCCGGCGCTGGCGTGGTGACGACCCGTGGACATGTCCAATACGTGGCGACGGAATACGGGATCGTCAACCTGGAAGGGGCTCCGCTGCGTAGACGAGCCGAACTGCTGATCGGGATTGCGCATCCCGATTTTCGGGCCGAACTGACCGCCCAGGCCGCTGATCGGAAAGTCTTCATCCCGGCCTGATTGGCGTTGGTTGTTTCGTCAATGAGCGGCCGAACCGGGAGACGATGTGGACGGCACGAGCAGAACCGGCGCCGACCCCCCTTGGATCAGCTTTTCGGCGGTACTGCCGATCAGGAAACGTTCGACCCCTCCACGGCCATGACTGGTCATGACAAGAAGGTCGCCAGGTTGCAGGTGTTCCAGGATCGAACGTGCTGCTGGTCCGGAACCAGTTTCGATCGAGCACTCGACCGCATTGGCTTTCACGGAGCCGGTCAAGGCTTCGAGCATGTGCCGTGCTTCAGCCTCAGCCGTTTCGAGCAGCTCCTGGTGGAGTTGCTCGCTGAAGGCGGCGGCGTACGCGAGCGCCGCTGAACTGCTGCGGGTCGGATCAACGATCGACAAGAGGTGAAGCGTAAGGCCCTTCGATTTCGCAATGTCGACGGCTAGCGGGATAGCCGCTTCCGCCAGATCGGAGCCATCCAGAGGAACGACAACTCGTTCAATCGACCGTGCATTCGCACTCGAGTCTGAGTCATGCTGAATAAGTACTGGTCGGCAGGACAGTCGGAACACTTTGTCGGCGGTACTACCGAGTACTGCCCGACCAAACGCTCCTCGACCTTGACTCGTCATCACGATCATGGAAGCGTCCAGATCATCGGCAATCTGAAGTATGCCGCGAGCGGGATCGCCAATCCGTATCGCCGTCGAAATCGTGATTCCTGGGTATTGCGATTCCGTTGCAAGTTTGGCCTCGGCCAGATTGCTTGCGGCGAGATCATTCAACTGCCGGGTCATGTCCGCAGTGCTGATGCGCCAGTTGCCGATCGAATCACGAATACCCCGCGACTCCGGGACGACCTGACCGAGCACCAGCTCTGAAGATGGAGAGGCCAATTGCGCTGCGAGAGAGAGGGCAGCGCTCGCTCGTTCTGAACCGTCGAGTGGAACGAGAATTCTGGTAAGCACTGAAGAATCAGACATCCGCAACTCTCCGTATGACAGGCGATGAACACTGGTTTACTACCCCAATGCTATCCGACCATACCCACCTTTCACGTATCATGATCAGGCTAGGCAGTGGCAAGAATGTCGCATTTCTAGCGCAGTGCAAGCAACGATGGTAAAGCAGAAATTACGATCGGACGATCGCGCTTGCTGGCAGGCCGTCGATGGATACCAACGGATGAAAGACAAGCGCGGTAGTGGTAGAGCAGAGATCCGGGAGCGAACGCTTGCACGGTACCGGAGCCGATTGGTTGCCCCTTACGCGCTTCCGGAAATGGCGGATCAAGAAAACGGGCCCGGATTCACCGTCCTTTCCTACAACATCGGTAATGGCATGGCCAAACCGGCTCAGCTCGTCGATCTGCTCGAAAACGAAACGGCTGACATTATCGGTCTGCAAGAAGTTGCGGTACCGCAGGCAGAAGCGATCGCGGCGAGACTGTCCGAGAAATATCCTCATCAGATTCTGGTTCCGACCGGTTTCTCCGGCAAGGGGTTACTCAGCCGTTTTCCGCTCCTCGATGGTGCATCAGTCAGTTTCAACCCGGATCGTCCTGACCTGAGTGCGCGAGTCGACATTGATGGGAGCGCCGTCAGGGTGTTTGTTGCGCATCCAAGGCCACCCAAGGTGCGTCTCACTGGCGTGGTCTTCGACGCCGTTACCCAAAATCAGATCGAGATGGTTGCCGTCGCAGCCATGACTGAGCGACCGTCCCTCATTCTCGGAGACTTCAATATGACCGAACGCCAAGCCGAGCACGATCTGATCCGTAAGCATGGACTGATCGATGCGTTCCAGGAACTCGGTCATCGGGCGGCCAGCTTCCCGAAGCGCGTAGGTCAAACGCAGCGGATCGGCTCCCGTGGAAACAAGATCCGGCTGACGCCGGTCATCCGGATTGATTACATCTGGTACACGTCCGAACTGCACGCGTCGACCGTCTGGGTCGGCAAAGACGCCGGTTCCGACCACTTGCCCGTCCATGCCCGACTCCATTTCCGCAATCCGGACGCACTTGAGCCAGCCGAACAGGATTAATGATCGTCGGTTGGATTCCGGTGCCGTCCCCGCCGCGGCGCGTGGGCGTGCGCGTACCCGTCATGCTTGTGCCAGGTTGGGGTCACATCGCGCGGATCAGGTTTGAAAAGCAGTCGCGGCATGGTGAACACGCGCTGACTCGAGTTTTCGCAAACTGGACAGGTCGCAGGATCACTGGCGGCGGCCATTGGTCGCTCTTCTTCGAAGAATGCTCCGCACGTCGAGCAGTTGAAATCGTAGCGTGGCACCCTAGTCGTTGACCCCGATCGAACATTCCGCGCAGGTTCCGAAAACGGCGAGATGGTCGATGACCGGCACGAATCCATAGGCCATACGGATCGACTGGCGGAGTTCCTGCACCATCGAATCGGGGAACTCGATCGTTTCCTCGCACTCGCGGCAGATGAGGTGGTGGTGTGGCTCTCCTTCGATCAACTCATATTGCCGGACCGAGTTACCGAGATCGGTTTCCGAGATCAACCCAAGATCACGATAGAGCTCCAGCGTCCGATAGACGGTCGACCGGTTGACCGATGGCATGGCTGGCGCCACCTTGGCGAAGACTTCGTCAGCGGTGAGATGGCGACCGGGACCATCAAATGCCGCCAGGATCACCAAGCGCTGTGGCGTTGCGCGTTGACCTGCTCCCCGCAACCGCTCCGCGAAGTGGGCGAGTTCCACCGAATCTCGAGTAATTCCTGCGATTCCTTCGACTTCCACCAACCTGTCACTCCTTCACCGACGGGCAACTCAACGTAGCGTACATGGTTGACGCCATCAGCTTCCCACTGCTAATCTGCGAGGGAGTGTACATGCAAGTGTTCGCATGTGCGAATATTCGAAAGTCTATGTGCCGCTGGAGGCCCCTCACATGCGCAACTCTGAATCAACGGTGTTTTCACCTGATCTCACCATCGATCGCCGACGATTGCTCGGCGCTGGAGTCGGTCTGGCTGCTCTCCTGATGGTCGGAACCCGGTTCGCGGGTGTCGCCGCGCAGGAGACGGACGGTACGCTCGGATGGTCTGACGAGCTGAGCGACAACGGCAAGCTCAACGTCGCGACGACGGTCGCGCCGATCAGTTCGATCGTCCGCAATATCGGCGGTGATCGGATCAATCTCCGCGGAATCGTGCCTGACGGTGTCAATTCCCACACCTTTGAACCTGCGCCGTCGGACGCGCAAATCCTCTCAGCGGCAGACATCCTGATCGCCAACGGGTTGCAACTCGAGGAACCGACGATCAAACTCGGCGAAGCGAACATGCCAGATGGGAGCGAGATCTTCACGCTCGGCGACCGCACAATCGATCCTGAGCAATACGCCTACGACTTCTCCTTCCCGGAGGATGGCGGCAAACCGAATCCACATCTCTGGACGAACATCCCATTTGCCATCACCTACGCAAATCTGATTTCGGAGAAGCTGACGGAACTCGATCCCGAGAATGCTGACTACTACGAAGTGAACCGCGTTGCATATGTCGACAAGTTGACCGACTTGGATGCATTGGTCCGCGAAACAGTTGAATCGATCCCTGAACAGAACCGCAAACTCCTGACCTATCACGATTCGTGGGCCTATTTCTCGACCAACTACGGCATGGAGGTGATCGGAGCGATTCAGCCGTCCGATTTCTCCGAGCCATCCGCCCGCGACGTCGCTGACTTGATTGATCAGATCAATGCCGAACAGGTCCCGGCGATCTTCGGATCCGAGGTCTTTCCGAGTCCCGTGCTCGAACAGATCGCCCGTGAAACCGGCGCCACCTACTACGACGATCTTCGCGATGATGATCCGCCCGGCGAGCCCGGTAGCGCCGAACATACCTTCATCGGCATGATGATGAAAAATCTTCAAGTGATGGCTGAAGGGCTTGGTGGCGATCCCACCATCATGAACGCGATCACACCAGACGATACCTTTACTAGCTAATCGAACCAGGGGAGCGGCGCGAAATCGTGAGAGAGGTCGAAACCGGGACATCCAGCACAATTGACTTCCGGGGTGTGTCGGTCGCTTACGACGGCAAACCTGTTTTGCAGGATGTCTCCCTCCATATCCCGGATGGGCAGTTCGCGGGCATCATCGGGCCGAGTGGCGCTGGCAAAACCACGCTGCTGCGGACGATGCTCGGACTCGCACCACGGGTTGACGGTAAGGTCGAGATCGGCGGCATCCGGGTCAAACCCGGCTCGCCGCCAAAAAACGTTGGCTATGTGCCGCAAGTCGGCACGATCGACTGGCATTTCCCGGTGACGGTCGACAACGTGGTCATGATGGGCATCCGGGACGGCAAGAATCGGCTACCCTGGTCGAGCAAAGCCGACCGCGAAGCCGTTGCCCAAACTCTCGCTCGACTTGGCATGGAGGGTCTGGGTGGTCGCCACATTCGCGATCTCTCCGGCGGCCAGCAGCAACGGACCTTTCTGGCGCGGGCCTTGATCGGAAGTCCCGACATCCTCGTGCTCGATGAACCAACCGCGAGTGTCGATATCAAGACCCGCGACGATGTACTCCACCTTCTTGCTGAACTCAACCAGCAAGGAACAACCATCATCATGACGACCCACGAACTGAACAGCCTCGCCGCTCATCTTCCCTGGGTTGTCTGTGTCAACAAGGGGATCGTCGCGCAGGGACCGCCCTCTATCGTTTTCACTCCGGAAACAATGAGCCGTACCTTCGATGCTGAAATGCGAGTCGTTCGCGACGAAGAAACTGGCGCGTTGCTCGTCGCAGAAGCCGGTTCCCACGCTCCCTTCTCACTTGTTCCACCTGCTGGCGATGTGCGGCACGTGCATCCTCACCCGCACTGATCGGAGCTCTGACCGGTTTGGCTTTTTTCTCTGATCCTCTCCAGTACGAATTCTTCCGCAATGCCGTCGTGGTCTCTACGATAGTAGGTGCTCTCTGCGGCATGATGGGTGTCTTCATTGTCCTGCGTCGGATGAGTTACATCGGTCACGGTCTCTCCCACGCGGTTTTCGGTGGTGCGGTGGTCGCCTATGTTCTCGGCATCAGTTTCTATATCGGCGCAGGCCTGTGGGGTTTTCTGACCGCCCTCCTGATCAACGCCACCGCCCGCAGACGGAACATCGGCGCCGATGCCGCGATTGGGCTAATCACCACGGCGTCTTTCGCGATGGGCGTTGCGCTGATCAGCAAGCGGCGAGACTTCACCCGCAACTTCGATGCCGCGTTGTTTGGCAATGTTCTCGGTGTGACGCGCCAGGACATTTTCATCATCGGTGCGACAGCGTTGGTGGTCATGATCGCAGTCTTTCTCGCCTATCGGCAGCTCCTCTTCACGACCTTTGATCCCGAGATCGCGGCCGTTTACGGGGTTCGCACGACCTGGGTCGATGCCGGTTTCGCGCTGGCGTTAGCAGCCACGATCGTTGTCTCGATGAATGTCGTCGGAGTCACACTGATTGCCGCCGCCATCGTGATCCCTCCCACAACGGCTAGGCTGATCACCAACTCCTTCGGCCAAATGCTCGTCCTGTCGACCTTGATCGGAGCAGGAATTGGCTTTTTCGGCATGTTCATCAGTTTCGAATGGGACGTGGCCTCAGGTGCCGCAATTGTTCTCATCGGAGCCGGCGTGTTTGCAGTCACATACGCCACGACCGGTCTGCTGCGCTGGTGGCGGAATCATCAAGAGGTGGACTCTCGCGAACGCGCTCCCGCACCAGTCACCTCAGCGAAACCCACCGTTCCAGGGATGGCAATGCCGGACGACCGCCGCGCCTAACGTTCTTTGTCTCCTTCGAGCCAAAATGGATTCGACCAGGCGCGTTTGCCCTGGCCGTCAATGACTGTCACCCGCAGATAACTGTCTCGAAATGGTTCCAATGCGAAGGTTGCTTCGGTCAGGTCGTTCTGGTGGAGGTTCCGCGCCAGTGAGCCCTTCCCGGTCACGAAGATCGACCGGACAGGCGAGGAGCGGATCGTGATCTCGTTCGCTGTCAATACAATGCTCACGAGTTCGGGGCCCTGGCTAGCGTAGAAGTTGCCCGCTTTCAATGCCGCCAAGAGCAGGTCCGGTTCGTTTGCCTCCGCCCGGACGTGAACCCAGCCACCGAAATGATCAGGCTGACCAGGAAAGAAATGGGCGTCGTCGGACGCCGTCGCGTTCAGATGGCGCCCCGCCATCAGCATCTGATCAAGAAACGACCAAGCGTCTCCTTTGTCGTTGTGCTGCGTGGACTTGTGGTTGTAGATCTCAACCGCGTGGGCTGCGTCGATGGTTAACGCATCCGCAAGCGATAGCGTGTACCAACCTGGGTGGGCGATTGTGACGAACGCTCCTGATTCGGCGGCCCGTTTGGCCAGAGCTGGTCCCGTTTCATCGACTGCGGTCGGCGCGAAATCGAGCGGGAGACCGTTCGCGACGAGGTGCCACGGTTCACCATGAGATACGGCCGGCGTGTGCAATTCGGCGCCGAAGAGGGTGGTGAAGGTGCTGGTCCGATAGGACGACGTATCGACCACCGGAAAATCGAAGCGCTTCATGTAGTGGTCAGTGATCGAAACGAAGTCGTACCCGTTGTCGGCGTAGAGTGCAATCACCTCACCAACCTCCCGTGTTCCGTCAGAGTGTTTTGTATGCATATGGAGGTTGCCTTTCCAGAATCGTCCAGGCGCATCAAACGGGTTGGTGGTCATGCTGGATAGTCCTTATCGGGTTGATGGAAACGAACAGGATCAGCGCTCTGGCTCGCATGGAGCGGTCTATGGAAAACAAAGAATACACATATGACTGGTAAATAGAATAAATACACTGTATAATCTACGCCGTAACAGCAGAAGGAGGTGATGTGGAATGGAACAACGAATGCAATTCAACTGGGAAGAGATGACAGAAACAGAATTCGAAGCGCTCCCGGCTTCGAACCGACGCGCGCTGCGAAATGAGCTTTGGCGGCCGGTGATGGATGCCATCGCTTCGGGCAAGAGCGTCAAGATCGATGTCAAAAACGAGCAGGATGCCAATCGGAAGATCAAGACCGTGATTCGACGTGGCCTTGTACGCGGGATCCAGGTCGAGGTTCGGCGCGGCGATGGCTTCATCGCAGCCACCAAAACAGGCGAGCTGAGCGCTCCTGTACTCGCGGGTCGGCGCAAGACTGCCGTGATCTAGAGTCTCTGAACGCAAAAACCCCATAGCAACGAAACGCGGCGAAACCATTGATTTCACCGCGTTCGTGCATGGTGTTCGTCTCGCGTGGGTTTAATCGGCCAGGAACGCGGCCATTTCGGCCAGGCGCGAAGCGTAGCCCCACTCGTTGTCGTACCAGGCGGCGCAGGTCAGGAAACGATCACCCATCGTCTGGGTCAATGGCAGATCGACGATCGATGAATGACTGTCGCCAATGATCCGCGACGACGCCCATTCTTCCGTAAGCACACCCATCACGCCCTTGAGCGGCGCCTTGCTGACCGCTTCGGCGAAGGCTCTGTTGACAGCCTCGGCGGTGATCGGTTTCTCGGTCACGAGATTCAGTTCGGCAATACTGCCGGTTCTCGTCGGCACACGGTAGGCCTTGCCAGTGATCTTCAGCTCTGGCCAGATGAATTGCAGTGCCTTCGCTGCGCCCGACGAGGAGGGGATGATGTTCTCGGCGGCTGCCCACGAGTCGCGGCGATCTTTCAGAGGCGCGTCGGTCAGCGACTGGGTGGCGGTATAGGCATGAATAGTCGAAAACAACCCATGCTCGATACCGAAGTTCTCGAGCACGACCTTGACCACCGGCGCGAGTGCGTTGGTGGTGCAGCTCGCCATCGACACGATCTGATGGCTAGTCGGATCGTAGTCTTCCATGTTGATCCCAGGAAGGAGAAAGACATCGGCATCGTCGCGTGACTTGCTCGGCGCACTGACGAGAACCTTCTTCGCACCCCGATCGAGATGTGCCTGCGCACCCGCGCGTGTCGTAGCTCGCCCGGTGCAATCGATCACCACATCAACGCCGAGAGCGGTCCAGTCCGGGATCTCCTTGGAAGAATCGACGTATATGATCGAGTGATCGCCGATCGTCATGACGCTATCGGTGGCTGAAACTGGTTGCGTCCAGCGACCGTAGTTGGTATCGACTTCGAACAGCGCTGCCAGAGTTGGCAGGTCCTTGATGTCAGAGATCGAAATCGGCACAAAGAGATCGCGCTCGAGCGCGATCCTCAGCGTTGATCGACCAATACGACCGAATCCATGAATGGCAACAGTACCCATAATGTGGTCCTTGACTCCTTTGTCTAGCCAATTGTCGGGTCGACAACCGTGATCTGATCCAATCCGCCGTACATTGTCCACCATGGCTGCGCGCCCTGTGCCACGGCGGTGTTAACGCGTTCGATGTTGGCTACGCCTTCGGTTTCCAGCCATGATTCGAGTGCTGCCGATCCTTCGGCACCGAAGATTGGGACGCCATCCTGCCAGGTTGCTCGCCCGCACAACACTCCTGAGAACGGCGCTCCAGATTCACCAGCGAGGAGCAGTGTTTCTTCGAACACCGGGTTGCTTACCCCTGCCGAGAGGTAGATGAAGGGTTTGGTTGAGGCTGCAGCGGCATCACGGAAGAGTTGCAGTGCTTCGTCTCGCGTGTAAACCTCGTCCCCCTGAAACGACTCCGTGCCCGACACATACTTCATATCGACCGGGACTTCGACTTTGAGGACATCGACCCCATAACGATCTTTCGAGAACTCGGCCATCGACTTCGTAACCGCATCAGGTTTCTGCCGGGCCCAATCGGCGCCTGAAACGCCATCGGCATAGGTCACAGGTTCGAGGAAGAAAGCGATGTCATTGGCGGCGCACTCGGAACCGATCCGTTCGATGAACGCATGTTTGATGATGTTCACCTCATCGTTGTCGTCTGGGTTGTAGTAGAGCAGGATCTTGACTGCGTCAGCGCCTGCTTCTTTCAAGCGGCGGACGCTCCACTCATCGAGCAGATCGGGCAATCGTCCTGCCACGGTGGCGTCGTAACCGGTCTTCTCATAGGCGAGTAGCACACCGGTGCCAGGCGCTTTTTCCTCGAGCGCTTCGAGACCATACTCCGGGTCCATCAGAATCGCTGTGGCGTGCGGCGTCAGCACCTTGGTGATAACTCGTTTGAACTCCGCCAAATCGGCTGAGGTCGCGACGCCACCATCGCCCCTGGCTTTGCCAATCGATTTCTGCAGTGACCCGCGTTGATCCATAGCGGCTGCAGCGATGATGCCCTTGTCATTCGCGATAGCGTTGATGCCACCGAGTTTTCCGCGCGTGATTGTAAGTGCTTGTCCCATCAGTCCTCTCTCTTCTGAGCGGGCCATTCGTTTCTGCACTCTATTGTCCCACGCCCATCAATCCATGCGAAGGACGCCAGGGACGCCACGCGTCCCAACGACGGTCCTCACGCTTCCGTTAGGATTGCTGGAGCGTGTGCTGTTCCGATGAATTCATGAACAAGGGGAGTGGGTATGAAAGTTGTGGTCACAGGAGCCGCCGGCGTCATTGGACGCGCGGTGATGGAGTATTTGGGCGATCGCTACGACCTTGTGCCGATCACTCGATCGCCCGCACCATTTCCAAGCGAGGTGGCGGATGTTGGCGAACTCGAAGCGCTCGTTCCTCTTTTCGCTGGTGCGGATGCTATCGTCCATCTCGCCGCTTCGCCATCGGTCCAGACACCTTGGGATTCGATTCTGCACAACAACCTGGTCGGGACCTACAACGTTTTCGAAGCCGCCCGTCTGGCCGGTGTTCCCGCCGTGATCTTCGCCTCCTCGAATCACACGATTGGCGGGTATGAACTCGACGGTCTGCCGGATATCTATGCCCTCGACGATCCTCGCTGTTACGACGAAAACGCCACCCTCCGTCCCGATTCGCTTTATGGCGTATCCAAAGTCTTTGGCGAAGCCCTCGGTCGCCATTACCACGAAGCGTTTGGGTTGAGGGTTTACAACCTCCGCATCGGCAGCGTGCTCGATCACGACAATCCGCAGCACGAATCGGTGCCACAGGGTTCGTTCTGGCTCGATCTCACCCCGGAGCAGAAATACGAACGGTTCCGGGCGACCTGGCTCAGTCGGCGCGATTGCGCCGAACTGATTGCTTGCTGTCTCGAAGCCAAAGAGGTCTCGTGGGCGACCGTCTATGGTATTTCCGACAATCCGCGCCAGTTCTGGGATCTCGGGGAAGCGCGCCGACTTCTGGGTTTTCATCCCCAGGACTCAGCGCCCCTCGAGATTCCCGAGATCTAGGTCCTACCGCTTCTGACGCTCCCGTACGAGCCGGATTGAGGGACCGACTTCCTCGATCGCGCCGACCGTGATTGGATCGAGCACGATCTGAACATGATCGGCGCCAGATTCGTGGAACGACCAGAGCGCGTCGGCGATCTCGTTGGATGACCCAGTGATCGGTAGAACGGGTTGGCCATCCGTATAGACACTGTCGCGACCTGTCGATCCCGTCACACCGACCAGAACAGCGACGGTCCGTTCGATCGATTCCGGATCACGACCGACTTCATTCGCAATACGGGTCACGCGCTCGTTTGCCTCCGCAAACCCGGCCGGGCTGTTGCCGATGTCGGCATACCAGACATTCCATGAATCGACGTGGGGGAGGGTGATCCCGAGCATCCGTTCGCCGGTCGAACCAATCATCAGCGGTGGACCTTGCGGTCGCGGTCCCCGCGGGGTGATCTGGCAGCGTTCGAGATGGGTGTAATCGCCATCAAAGGAGACTTCGGTTTCTGCCAACAGACGACGGATGATGGTGAACGCTTCCTCGAAACGGACGACCCGGTGGTCATAAGGAAAGCCAAACGAGGAGTATTCGTCCTTGTTCCAACCGGCGCCGAGACCGAGGATAAAGCGACCGCCTGAAATATCATCGATCGTCATCGCTTTCTTCGCGATGATGGCGGGATTGTGGAACGACGTGCTCGCGACCAGGTGCCCGAGGTCGACCGTCGATGTGACCGCTGCCAGGGCCGCCAGGAGTGACCACGATTCCCACGGTCCAACCGTCACTCCACCCGGTTTGCGGTAGAGCAGATGGTCCCCAACCCAAAGCGCGTCGAATCCCACGGTTTCCGCAGTTTCGGCCATCGTCCGGATTTCAGGCCAATGGACCTCCCGTTCGACTTCAGGCAGTTGAAGGCCAATGGTGAATGGTCGATCGTGTGTCATCTGAATTCCTTCCGCGTGCTCGTATTTCGAAAGAGACCAGAGGCAATATACTCGCCCTGTTCGATCCGCTTCCGGTGGTGATTCTGCTTGCCGAGATCGAACGCCCGCGACTCCAACGCTCAAATCGTTTGCTGAGTCGAGGTCATCAAGGAGATCCTCAATGATGTCCCATCGACAACCCATGGCCAACCGACCCAGTCTCTTGCCGACGTTGATGCTCCTGGTCAGCCTGATCATCACGGTAATCCCGGTCGTGACATCGGCCCAAAGCGCGACGCCAGGCCCAGCAAGTCTCCAACCGCTGACCGCCAGCGCAGCCAACGCTCTGGACCGTGAAGGACGCCTGTTCACCGACTATCTGATCGATGTCGTGGTCGATTTCGACCTGAACTTGCTCACAGGGCAGGCAACCATCGCGTATCTGAACACGACCGGCACAACGGTCGAGGAAATTGCGTTTCGACTCTATCCGAACGCTCCGTATTACGGTTCGGGGTCGTTGACCATTGCCGAAGTTTCGGTCGACGGAACTGCCGCCACATCGGTGCTTTCATCGCTCGACACGGCGATGACGATTCCTCTGGCGCAGCCGCTTCAGCCTTTCGAAACCGCAGTGGTCGACATGCAGTTCGAGGTCAGCATCCCGGAGAACTCAACCGGAAGTTTCGGGATTTTCAGCGACGACAGCGAACGCGGCACCTGGATCCTCTCCGACTGGTACCCCATAGTCGCGGGATGGGATCCTGAGAGCGGCTGGCGTCTCGATCCGCCAACTAGCTGGGGCGATCCCACCTTTTCCGAAACCGCGACCTATGCGGTCACCTTCGATCGCCCAGAAGATTTGACCATCGCCGCAACCGGCGTGTCGTCAACTGCATCCGGAGCCATCGGGCGCACGCGGGAACGGTTCGTCACCGGCCCGGTACGCGATTTCGCCGCCGTGCTCGATGATGATTTCGTCACCGACACGGTGGAATCAGGCGGACTCACGATCAACGTTCTGGCGAGTGCGGATTCCGTCTCCCCCGATGTGCGTCGTGATGCGCTCGAACTCGCCGATGAGGTGATGATGACGTTTGGCGACGTCGGTGGTGACTATCCGTATACCGAGATCGACCTCGTTTCAACCGAACTTGCCGGGGCTCTCGGTGTGTCATGGTCGGGCATCGTTTTTCTCGATGCCGTGACATTGGAAGAGTCAGGGGGGTTCTCGGAAACCATCCGCTTTCTGATCGCCCACGAACTCCTGCACCAGTGGTGGGGAGGGGTGATCGGGGCGAACTCGAACGATCATGGGTTCATGAACGAAAGTCTGGCGAACTACCTGGCGGTCCTGCTGATCGAGGAAATCGACGGTCCGGTTGCGGCGCAGCCTCTCTTTGAGCGGTTTGTGGTGGCTCCATATATGCAGATGCTGACCACGACCGGCGATGGCGTTGTCGATACGCCTATCAGCGCCACGACCGATCCGCTCGACTATGGACGCCTCGTTTATGGAAAAGGCGCACTCGGCTTGATGGCCATCCGCGAAGTAGTCGGACCAGAAGCATTCGCTGCTGCGCTCAGGACCTATGGTGAAACGTTCGCGTTCGGTATCGCCTATCCGGACGATCTGCTCGCGGCTTTTGAAATGGCTTCCGGGCAGGATCTCGACCCGCTCTGGACGTTCTGGTTTGAGTCGGCAGAAACCACGGTCGCCGATGTGGAAGCGTTGATTTCCTGACCGGCAAACGCAAACGGAGCGGGATGATCATCCCGCTCCGTTGCTATCTCGCGACGTGCGACAGGGTTAGTCCGCTGCTGAACTCGCCAGGTGGCTGATTCCAACCCGATTGAGGGTCGCCGCCGTCGGCATGCCTGATTCGACATCGAAACCGGCCATCTCGTAATAGACGTCGAGCGCGTGCTCGAATTCTTCCTTGCCGACCTTGAACCCGTCGGATGGTCCGCCGGTGAGGCCCTTGAAGGCCTTCTTGGGGAGGGTGTCCGCGTTGCGACCGAGGCCATCGCGTGCATTGAAATAGCGCTGCATCACGATCTTGCGGTCGCCGATCGCCTGCATCTCCTCGATGGTCATATCCCACCCAGTGACGGCATTGAGCGCATCCCGGAGTTGATCAGGACCGTAGAGATGCCACGACGGGCCATACACGAACTGGCAAACCGAAACCGTGTCCTGGAAGGAATAACTCTTCTGGGTTTCGTACGCGAACCGGACCTTTTCGTCCGAGAGATTCAACTGATCCTGTGGTTCGTCGAGACCGAGAAGTGAAAGCCGACGCAGGCTCTCTTCGTCAGCATCCGGGGTATAGCCGGGATCGTGCTCGCTCGATTGATGATCAGCTCCAAACGGATTGACCGCATAAATGAGTGCTAGCGATTTCTTGACCTGGGGCATATGGGCCGGGAAAGCATTGCCCTTGACCTCGGTAAGGAGATCCTCACCTTTGCCAAGCCGGGCAGCGGCGCCACGCATTCCTTCGGCGAGCACATCGCCAAAGCCATCACGGTAGGCCATCATCTCGGTCAACTTGACCATCATGTCGGCATCGCCCCATTCGATTTCGAGGCTGCCGGTGTCACTGCCATTGATTTCGCCTTTGTCGAAGGCATCCATTGCCCAGCCGATGGTGGCTCCGACGGCAATTGGATCCATTCCGTGGATGTTGCACAGTTGATTTGCGAGTGCAATTGCGCCGAGATCAGACACCATGCAATAGGAACCGAGGGTGGCGAGGTTTTCGTACTCCGGTCCGCCATAGCGACCCTCGACACCACGGTTTTCGTCCTGAACGACTCGTTTGCAGCGGACAGCGCATGCATAGCACGTGTCGTTCTTCAGCAGAATCGTTTCGTACATACGCTCGCCCGAAATTTCTTCGGCTCCCTCAAAAACGCCGGAGTCCCAGTTGTGGGTCGGCAATCCACCGACCTGGTCCTGGGCCAGCACCGTTTCGGCTGTGCCGTATTTCTGCAAACCAGCAATCGAGGCGTTGATCCGGGTGTTCTTGGCGCCCCACTGGGTCAGTTCTTTCAACCTGGCGGCATCCGCGACCTTGATTTTCGCTTTGCCCCTCGCCGAAATGAACTTGAGATTCTTGCTTCCCATGACTGCGCCGAGTCCTGTTCGACCGGCAGCGCGGGAGGCCATGTTGACGATACAGGCAAACTTGACCTGGTTCTCACCGGCTGGGCCGATCGCCATCAGCTGGACTTTGTCGTCGTCCATATCGGCTTCGACGGCATCCTGGAGATCCCCGGTGCCCATGCCCCAGTATTTCGAAGCATCCTGCAGCTCGGCTTTGCCATCCTTGATCACAATCGAAACGGGTGTTTCGGATTTGCCTTTGACGACAACCGCGTCGTAACCGGCGAACTTGAGCTCGGCCGGGAAAAAACCGCCGACCTGGGCGTCGCCAATCGCGCCGGTGAGGGGGCTCTTGGCATTGACGCTCATCCGCGACTGACCGGAAATTGCTGTTCCGGTCATCGGGCCAACCGCGAACACCAGCACATTCTCCGGACCGAGAGGGTCGGCGTTGGCCGGACAATCCCGCAAGATGTAATCCATCGCCAGCGCTGCTCCGCCAACGTATTTCCGGTAATAAGCATCGTCGTGTTCGTCGACAGTCAGTTCACCCTTAGTCAGATCCGCGACGAGGATCTTTCCGGTGTATCCGTTTGGCATGGTGTCCTCCGATGGTGACAGTGGACCGGTTGATCGTTTTGAGGAATTGTCCCATAGTCGCCGACCAAATGGGAGTGATTCGGTCGCCACCAGCGGAGCTTCGACGATCTCATGTGCCGGTTTCCCTCGCGTCATGCGGAAGATGAATCTGTTGCGACACTGCAACGATCCGAGTTCCAGAATAGGAGGCAAGCGGGGTTCACCGCTTGGCTGATCGGAGAAGAAAGGAGTACGTGATGAGCGCAGAGGTCGAATTCTCGGAACGGCTACCGCAAACTGCAATGGCCGTGAGAGTGCGGTCAGCTGTTCAGGATCTCGGAGCCGCTTTTGGGACCGGGTACGCCGCGATTGGCGTCTACCTCGATCAGGAGGGTGTGACGCCGACCGGCGCACCATTTGGGATTTATCACAACATGGACATGGAGGATCTCGACGTCGAGATGGGGATACCGGTTCCGGAACCGCTCGCGGGTGACGGGAACGTCTATGCGATGGAAATTCCCGGCGGCATGTGGGCGACCAAACTTCACGTCGGACCCTATGATCAGGTCGGTCCGGTTTACGAAGACCTGATGGCAGCCCTTACCGAAAAGGGATATGCGCCAGCCGGGATGTCCTGCGAGTTCTATCTCAACGACCCAGAGACGGTACCACCAGACCAGGTTCAGACCCTCGTAGGCTTCCCACTGCAGACCGCATCAGGATGATCGTAGACGGTTGTGGCCGCGGCTCCGGACCTGGAGCGGCGGCCACATGGTGGTGCTAGTGGCTGAACTGGATCACAGGAAGTCGCTTGTCCAGCCAGGCGGGCAGCCACCAGTTCTTTTCCCCAAGCAATCCCATGATCGCCGGCACGAGCAGCATCCGAACCACTGTGGCATCGAGTAACACGGCAAACGCGAGTGTGACCCCGAGTTCGGTCGGCGGAATTGGCCCGGTCACCCCGAACGCGATAAAGACCACGATCATGATCAGCGCTGCGTTCGTAATCGGCCGACCCGTTCTGGCGATACCTTCGCGAACAGCCAGTTTGGTATCGCCGGTTTCTTCATAGCGTTCGCGGATCGCGGCCAGCAAGAAGAGCTGGTAGTCCATCGACAGGCCGAACAGCAACGCGAAAAAGAAGAGCGGCGCCCAGGCGTCCACAAACCCCTGCGGCTCGATCCTGATCAGACTAGCGCCATAGCCGTGCTGGAACACAAGAGTTGCGAAGCCAAACGCAGCGACCACGCTGAGGAGATCGAGCAAGACCGACACGGCCGCGACAACGATGCTGCGAAAAACCACCAGCAGCATGAAAAACGCACCGATCATGATGATCAGCACGGCGTATGGCGCCCGACTCGTCAGCACGTTGGTGAGATCGTAGTTCTGCGCGGCTGGGCCACCGACAACGGCCGATGGTGCCACGGGAGCAAGATCAGTGCGAAGTGAGGCAACCAGATCCATGGTCGCTTCGTTCTCTACGCCGTGCTGCGGGATGACCCGAACAACGACGCGATCGTCCGCGCTTGGCGGCGTGACGATAGCAGCATTTGCGGTCGACGGATTCTGCTGCGCGATCGCGACTGTGGCTTCGGCTTCGCTGCTATCGACTGGGACATAGAGCGGTGCAGTGGCTCCCGCTCCAAATCCAGCGACCATCAGTTCATACCCATCCCGACTCGAATACCCTTCGTCGACCACCGTGGCGCCCGGCATCCCCAGTCGCATACCGAGTGCAGGCGCGACGAAAACCCCAAGCAGGAGTAGTCCGGCCGCGAGGGTCAGACCAGGTCGATCGAGCGCGAGCCCGGTCCAGCGCCCCCAGATTCGTTCCCGTCGTTCGTCTGATTTGTGTTGCTCTTTGTTTTCGAGAACACGATCACCCATCAGCAGGAGAACCACCGGCAGGAGGGTTAGAGCGGCGATCGCGACCGCTGAAACCGAAAGAATCATTCCCAGCGCCATAGCCCTGAAGACCATAACTGGCACGATGAACACCGCCGCCAGCGACAGGACCACCGCCAACGCCGACAGGAGCACCGCGAAACCGGCAGTCGACATGGTGGCAGCAATCGCGTCGGTTGGATTCTTGCCCTGGTAGCGCTCCTCGCGATAGCGGGACACGATAAAGAGGCTGTAGTCGATACCGACGGCCAATCCGATCATCATCGAAAAGTTCATCGACCAAACCGACAGCGGGGTGATCATCCCGATCAGGTGGAGCGCGCCAAAACCGAACACGATACCGGCCAACGCGAGAATCAACGGCAAGCCAGCCGCGATCAGCGATCCAAACGCGAGAAAGAGGAGGATCATGCTGGGAAGACCCGAGAGCAATTCCGCTTTGTGGAGTGCTTTCTCATTGATTTCGTTGAAATCAGACCACATCGCCCATTGCCCGGTAACGGCCACCTCGGTTCCAGGTGAGACTTCGAGACCGTCGACATAGCCGATCAACGCTCCCGCCGATTTGGGCAGGTCGGCATCCTCACTTCCGGCTAGTTCCATTGGAATCAATGCGGTTCTGCCATCGGGGGAAATCAGACCGGATTCGACCGGTTGCGTCAGCGGATCGACCATCAAGGTCGAATCTGGCGCCGAAGTCAGATCAGCCACCAGCGCGTTGAAGGCTGCCGGATTGTCGACGATTGGCGTCTCCTGGGAAAAGACTACGACAGCCGCTTCAGCCCCAAGGGTCGGAAAACTCTGCTGGAGTTCAGTGCGAACATCCGCCGATGGCGAACCTGCCGCATCCCAACCGGCTCCCGACAGACCTGCGTTTAGTGTGACCGCCAGCGGGATCATGATCAGAACGATCAGCATCCATGCCATCAGGACAAGACGGCGATGCCCACTCACCCAGCGAGAGAGCCGATCGAGAGGGTGCACCTGATGATGCTCGATGCTCTCCTGATCCGTTGCGGCGGGATTCAGCGTCAGGGACGGTTCGGCGACAGCCATGGAATGGGAAACTCCTCGCGTGAATTCACTATCTGACCCTCCCGCCGACACAGCGCCGGGAGAGCGGACAAGACGCCGAATATACACTAGGGGGGTAGGGTAGTCAAGTCAGGTGCTGATGAGCACCCCTGACTTCATCCACGCTCACTTACGAAGCATTCCGCATGGATTTCGGAGAAGGGACGGCTATCCGCGCGCTTTGGTCGACCCTCCGGCCGCATGGTTGTCTTCCAGGCGAGCAGCGATGAAGAGAAACGACGAGAGGCGGTTGAGATAGCGAATGATCTCATCGTTGATGAGCACGCCGAGGTTCGTCTGGTGGACCGCTGCGCGCTCGGTCCGGCGAGACACCGTTCTGGCGACATCGAACGCCGCTCCGGAAAGGCTATCACCCGGAATCACGAACACTGGTGGGAGATCGACCTCGTCGGTCACCTGATCCGTGAGTTGCTCCAGCCAGGATGTGCGGGCTGGATCGAGTTGGTACCCGGCTGGCCGCAATTCGTCGGTGAAGGCCAGTTCGGCCATGATCTTGTAGAGATCGCGCTGGATTTCGATACACCACTCGTTCAATCTCGGATCGGCTGCCGACGCGCGGGCGAACCCAATACTCGAGGTCGTTTCATCGATCTCGCCAATCAGCTCGATCCGGGGATCGTCCTTCCGCACGCGGTCTCCGAGTAGATCGGTGTCGCCGCTGTCTCCCTTGCCGGTGTAAAAACGCATTTACTGACTCCTGAATCGACAATGGGGCAACTAATCAAACGAACCGCACATCGGCGTGACCCCTGATGACACATGCTAGGATTCTGCGCCAGGTGGCATCGCTCGTATCACCAGTCAGAAACCCATGGCTACAACCGCGAACAGAACTGTCCGTTCCATTCCTACCCGAGACATCCGCATCGCCATTATCGGTACCGGTTTTGGTGCTTCTGCGCACCTGCCAGCCCTTCGCCGCATACCCGGCGTCGATGTGGTCACGATTTGCTCTCGCCGCGCCGACCGTGCGCTGGCGGTGGCCAATACCTATGGCATCAGGAAAACAAGTGTCGATTATCGCGATGTGATGCGCGATCCTCAGGTTGATGCGGTGGTCATTGCATCGCCGCCGAATCTTCATCACGCCATGGCTTTCGCCGCTCTCGAAGCAGGCAAACATGTTCTCTGCGAGAAACCGATGTCGCGCACCCTCGCTGAAGCCAGGGACCTCGTCAAACTCGCCGAACAAGCCCGCGCAATTGCGATGATCAATCATGAGTTCCGGTTCGAACCAGCCCGCGCTTATGCCAAGGAGCTGATCGGCCGGGGCTGGATCGGCGACCCGCAAATGGCGAATGTGACGGTCTTCCGCTCGACCCTGAACGATCCCTACAGCCAGCCATGGGACTGGTTGATGGACTCGGCCAAGGGCGGTGGCATGCTTGGCGCGGCTGGCTCGCACTATCTCGACGCCTTGCGTTGGTGGTTTGGCGACGTCAAAGCCGTTTCAGGTTCGACCGCAACGATGATCAAACAACGCCGCCATGCTGATTCCCACGAAATGGGCGACGTCAGCGCCGATGACAATTTCGTCGTTTTGTTGCAGTTCCTCAGCGGCGCACTGGGTACCGTCACCTATTCCGCCACTGCCGCATTCGAAGCTGGAGAGCAGATCATCCTCTCCGGGTCGCAGGGGCTGCTGATGATGACGAGTGATCGCAAACTCTTTGGCGCTGGTTCGGACGGCAATCTCAAGGAAATCCCGATTCCCGACCACTTGACCCCACGGACGCAACCGGGTGACCACCCCCTCATGGGTCCAACCGGTTTACTCCTGCAGGAATGGATCAAAGGGATCCGGACCGGCGAAACGGCCTCGCCCTCTTTCCTGGACGGGATGAAGGTCCAGGAACTCATCGACGGCGCCGCCCGTTCGAGCAAACTCGGTCGCTGGATCGAGGTCGAACGGGGACGATTCCAAGCCTACTAGTTTCGCAGCCTTCCCCGAAACCTCAAATCGCCATAGGATGTCGCGATGAACAGCTCGTGCAATCGAACTGGAGATTGCAACCCGAGAGGACTAGCCGATGACCAACAAAGTGACCAGAATTCTGGGGAGCGAAACCCGACTCGATACACCAGTGCTGCTGGTCGATCGCGACCTCCTGCAAGAAAACATCAGCGAAATGGCGGCGTTTTCGCGCAGCATAGGAGTGAATCTGCGGCCTCACATCAAAACCCACAAAACACCCGAAATCGCCCGGCTGCAGATCGAGTCGGGAGCGGTCGGGATCATGTGCGCCAAGTTGAGCGAAGCCGAGGTTTTCGCCGACGCCGGGATCGGAGACATCGCCATTGGGTTTCAGCTCGTTGGTGAAGCCAAACTGGACCGTCTCGTCGCCTTGCTCGACCGTTGCAGGGTCACCGCGACGATCGACAGCGTCGAAGCCGCTGATGCGCTCTCCAGGGCGATGGTGGCCAGTGGGAAAGAGGTCGATGTCTATATCGAAGTCGACACCGGCCATCATCGAGCGGGCGTACTTGCGGGCGAACCTGCGCGTGACCTGACTAACGCAGTTGCCGCCAGAACTGGACTGCGCGTTCGTGGTGTCATGACTCATGAAGGGCACGCCAATGCGGCTCCACCCCACGAGATCGAAGCGAAAGCTCTGGCGGCAGGACGATCGCTCGTTGAAACCGCGGAAATGATCCGTGCCGCTGGTGTCCCGATCGATGTCGTCAGCGTCGGTTCGACTCCCTGCGCTTTTTTCACGCCGACCGTGCCCGGAGTCACTGAAATGCGACCTGGAACCTATGTTTTCCGCGACACCTCTGGTTTCCGACATGGGCGATTCGGTCCTGACCGGTGTGCGGCGCGCTATCTGGCGACGGTCGCCAATCGCCCGGCAGACGATCGCGCGATACTCGACGCTGGCGCCAAAACGCTGGCACTCGACCTCAGTCCGAGCCACCCGGGTCATGGCTATATCATCGGCCACTCCGACGCCATTATCGATCGGTTGAGCGAAGAGCATGGCGTGGTCATCCTCCCGCCAGGCGAGACCGGTTTCGAAGTCGGCGACACCGTCGAGATCATCCCGAACCACGTCTGCCCCTCGGTCAACCTGCACCAGTCGATGACCATCGTCCAGAACGGGCAAGTGATCGACCAGTGGCAGATCATGGCCCGCGGAAAGGTCACCTGAAAGCCTGACCATCATTCCGAGGCCACTCCCATTGTCATTCCGAGGCACGAGGATTCTAAACTGCGCGGTCTCGATCGCACCGCCAAATCGATGGCCAACACTGTCATTCCGAGGCACGAGGAATCTGGACTGCGCGGTCTCGATCGCACCGCCAAGTCAATGGTTAACAGCCTTTGTCTAGCCCAGAATCGAAATGCAGGCGATCGCTTATCGGGCGTCTAGAACGGCATGACCCGTTCCGGACCGTAGTCCATCGCCCGGACGGAGGCGTCGAAACTCTTGATCAGCAAGTCGGTCTTTATCGCCTGATGGTCAGGATCGTCCCAGAGACTCTCGAACTCAAACGGATCCTGTTCCATGTCATAGAGCTCTCCCAGACCAAGATCGTGGTAAACGACCAGTTTCCAACGCCGATCGCGGTACATCGTGGCAAAAGTCCCCTGCGGTTCAGCGATTGCGTTGCGATACTCGCAGCGGACGAAGTCACGGTGCTCATCCGGTGACCGCCTTCCGCTCAGGATTGGCAGCAGCGAACGACCCTGCATCTCCCGCGCCGGTGGCAGACCGGCCACTTCCATCAAGGTCGGCGCGACATCGAGCAACCCAACCAGGGCCTCGCTCCGCAGACCACTTTCAATGTGCCCCGGCCAAGAGATGATCAGCGGGACCCGCGTGAGCCCATCGAAAAAGCGGCATCCCTTGTGCGCCAACCCATGATCGCCAAGCGCTTCACCATGATCGCTCATGAACACGATGACGGTGTTCTCGCGTTGACCCGTTTCCTCGAGATAGTCCAGGATTCGCCCGAACTGCTCATCGAGCTGCTCGATCATGGCGTAGTAGAGCGCTTGCGCTTTTCGGCCGCCAGCGCCGTCGAACTCCTCCGGCGTCATCGGGTCAGTCTGGAAACCCGCCGCCGCCAGTTTCCGCTGATGGCTGAGATCGCTCTTCCGAAAATGCGGACCGGGCAGAGTATCAGGATCGAATCGGCGGTAGTACTCCCAAGGCGGGTCATATGGCGGATGCGGGTCGTAGGGATTCACGCTCAGCACCCACGGCCGTTCCCTGTTGGCAGCGATGAAATCGATAGCGCGGTCGCTGCACCAGGTCGATTGGTGGAGGTCGGGTGGGACATTGTCGTCATCAGGCCTCGGCTCGGCGAGACCGTGAGGCACATCTTTTACCGCGAGCAACCCGGCTGCATCCGCGCCCTGCGCGCGCAACCAGTCGGCATAGTCGTGGCCTCGCGACCAGTCATCGCGCGGCGCGTGGCTGTACTGGAAGAATGAGTACCCGTCGTCGACCCGTGGTTCACGTCCGAGATATGCCCCGGCCAGATGGAGTTTGCCAACCAGACCGCAGGTATATCCGACATCTGCGAGTCGTCGAGTCACGAGTGATTCTTCCGCGGGGAACCAGGGATTGCCGTTGCCATTGACCTCGACAGCGCTCGGATAACGACCTGTCAAGAAACTGGCTCGACTCGGTGTGCAAATCGGACTCTGGCAATAGGCGTGGGTGAACGTGACCCCCTCGCTGACCAGTCGATCGAGATTGGGCGTGTGGACATGCGGATTCCCCAGCGCCCCGATGGTATCGAATCGTTGCTGATCGGTGCAATACCAGAGGATGTTCGGTGTTGTCGTCTCTGCTGATGGCATGAGCAATCCCTTTTCACGAAGCTGAATGGTCGCAAAAGTACCACCCGAACCACCGGGATTGGGAACGAAAGGACCGCTGCCTGACCGCAGCGGTCCTCTCGATGCATCGCCATGGACGTTTAGTCAGCGGCTCCCCTGGCCTCGACCTCATCCGCCGAAACGGTCTTGAGGAGCAGCGTGGCCCGCGGAATCACCTTCCAGATCTGGCTGAGGCTCGTGTCCCAGTCAGCCAGGATCGCGGTACCGGTCTGGCTGCCGGTCAGGTCGATGTGGCGTTCCAACAGGGACCGCAACAGCATCCTGTCACCGTCATCGAGACCCCGTTCGACGAGGATCGATTCACCGTTGATCTTGGTGTCGAATTCGCCATAGGGATCGAATACAAACGCTGAACCGTTGGTCATCCCGGCGCCGAAGTTTCGCCCTGTGCTTCCGAGCACGACCACCGTGCCACCGGTCATGTATTCACACCCGTGATCGCCAACCCCCTCGACCACTGCTGTCGCGCCGCTATTGCGAACAGCGAACCGTTCTCCGGCTTTGCCAGCAAGAAAGAGTTCTCCACCGGTCGCGCCATAGAGAAGTGTGTTGCCAGCGATCACCTGGACATCCGAGAACGCGGCGTCTGCCATCGGTTTGACGGCGATCGTGCCACCAGCCATTCCCTTGCCGACATAGTCGTTCGCTTCACCGATCAGACGCAGCGTCATGCCATCGACCGTGAACGCGCCGAAACTCTGTCCCGCGCTGCCGCGGAAGGTGAGATCGACGGTCGGACCATTGACCGGATAGAGCCCATGATGAAGCGCGATTTCACCCGCGATCTGCGCGCCGACGGTGCGATCCGGAGTCCCGATCGGCCGATCCGCCTGGATGCTGCCAGATCCGCGAATCGCCTCGCCATACTGTGCCAGCAGATCGTCGTCGATCGTTGGATCGCCGGGTGCGATATCGACCGTTTTGCGCCGCTCATTTGGCGCTGCTGGTTCGCTGAAGAGTGGGGTCAGATCGAGCAGATCGGCGCGACCGCCGAGATTCGGTTTCTGGTTCAGCAGGTCGGATCGACCAACGAGTTCTTCGAGCGAACGCGCACCGAGTTGGGCCAGTAGGACCCGGACTCCTTCCGCGAGCAGCGTAAAGTAATTGGCCACCATCTCCGGGGTACCGGTGAATTTCGCCCGCAGTTCGGGTTTCTGGGTTGCGATCCCGGTTGGACAGGTGTTGAGATGGCATTGCCGCGCCATATCGCACCCGATCGCGACGAGCACCGACGTTCCGAATCCATATTCCTCGGCGCCGAGCATGGTTGCCTTGATGATGTCTTCTGGAGTCTTGATGCCACCGTCGGTCCGGAGCCGGACTCTCGACCGCAGACCGTTCATGACCAGCGTTTGCTGCGTTTCCGCGAGGCCGAGTTCCCACGGGCAACCAGCATGCTTGATCGAGGCGAGTGGTGAAGCACCAGTACCGCCGCTATGACCGCTGATCAGGATGTAATCCGCGCGCGCTTTGGCTACACCGGCTGCGATCGTGCCGACTCCGGCCTCGGCCACCAGTTTGACCCCGATCTTGGCGCGGCGATTGACCTGCCGGAGGTCGTAGATCAGCTGCGCGAGATCCTCAATCGAATAGATGTCATGGTGCGGCGGTGGCGAGATCAGCGGCAGGCCTTCGACTGCGTGCCTGACCCGGGCGATGAAATCCGTGACCTTGTGGGCCGGAAGTTGGCCACCTTCGCCGGGCTTGGAGCCTTGCGCCATCTTGATTTCGAGCTCAGTTGCTTGCGCCAGATACTGGGCCGTCACACCGAATCGACCCGACGCCACCTGTTTGATCTTGCTGTGCGGAACATCAGGGCCTGGTTCGTCGTACCACTGCGGATCCTCGCCACCTTCGCCCGAATTCGATCGCCCCCCGACCCGGTTCATCCCGATCGCCAGGACCCGGTAGGCCTCGGGGCTGAGCGCGCCGAGCGACATCGCAGTCACGATAAACCGTGACGCGATATCCCGCACCGATTCGACCTCATCGATCGGGATCGGCGAACCGATTGCATCGAAGTCCATCAGATCTCGTATCGCTGTCAGTGGATGAGCGTCGACGAGATCGCGGTAGTTCTGGAAATCGTCATCGTCGCTGCTGATCGCCGCCGCCTGTAGCGCTTTGACGGCGGTCGGATTGAATGCGTGGGCTTCGCCTTCTTTGCGGAAGCGGACAAAACCGGGATCGGGAAGCTTGGCCATCTGCTGACCAAAGGCATCGGCATGGCGACCGAGCACGTCTTCCTCGATCTCCGCCATCCCAATCCCGCCCAGTCTGGAGGGCGTGCCACAGAAATAGCGATCGATCACCCCTTGGTCGACGCCGATCGCTTCAAAAATCTGAGCGCCGCGATAGCCTGCCGCCGTCGAAATACCCATCTTTGAGCAGACTTTCAGGAATCCGTATTCGAGCGCTTTCAGATAGTTGACCTGGAGTTCAGCCGCCGTTTTCTCCTCGAAGCCACGGGAGCCAGCCAATGCACCGGCCGCCTGCAACGCCAGATAGGGATGAACCGCCGCGGCGCTATAGCCGATCAGCGTGCCGAGATGATGGACATCCCAAACCTCCCCGGTTTCGCAGACTAGATCGACCTTCATTCGCAAACCGTGACTGATCAGATCATGATGAACTGCTCCCACCACGAGCAGCATTGGCAGCGGCGCGTGATCGGCGTCGATCCCCCGGTCGGAAAGGATCAGGATCGTCGTGCCAGACTCTGCTGCTTCTCTCGCTGCGGCCAGAACCGATTCGAGACTCTTGTCGATCCAGTCGCCCCGGTTCCCATCGACAGGCAGGGGAAACAACGTGCTCAGGCGGACGGACGGCAAACCGACATCGGCAAGTGAAGCCAGGTGATTGAGTTGAGATTCCGTCAACAGTACGCTGTTCAGATGGACGAGATGGGCAGCACCCTCGGTTGGGTTGCCGAGATTGGCTCGGGGCCCGATATAGGCGTCGAGTGCCATGACCTTTTTCTCGCGCAACGAGTCGATCGGCGGGTTGGTCACCTGCGCGAACCGCTGCCGAAAATAGGCGGAAAGAGGGCGAACTCGTTCTGACAGGACCGCCAGAGGAGCATCGTCGCCCATCGACCAGGTCGGTTCTTTCGATTCACCAGCCATCGGATTGACGATCAACCGCGCGTCTTCCGCCGAATAGCCAAAAACCCGTTGTGTGGTCAGCAGATCGTCGACTTCGGCCAGCAACGGCGGGTCGTCGGTGCGATCGAGCGGAATCCGCTCATTCTCAATCCACTCGGACCAGGGCGCGGCGGCCGCGACCTCTTCCTTGATCGCGGCATTGCGAAGGACTACGCCGCGGCGGGTGTCGACGACGATCATTTGACCAGGACCGAGCCGACCTTTTTCGACGATCGTTTGCTGATCGACTGCGACCGTGCCAGCTTCCGACCCGGCGATCAGCAACCCGTCGCTGGTGATCGAATAGCGAAGTGGGCGGAGGCCGTTCCTGTCGAGGGTTGCGCCGGCGACGATACCATCGGTGAAAGCCAACGCCGCTGGCCCGTCCCACTGCTCCATCAGCCCAGCGTGATAGTCGTAAAACGCGCGGCGGGCTGGGGGCATATCGGGCAGCTGTTCCCATGGTTCTGGAACGAGCATCATAAGGCTATGCGGCAGTGATCGACCTCCCTGGTAAAGAAGTTCGACCACATCGTCGAGACTGGCGGAATCTGATCCCTCGAGGGTCGTTAATGGCGCAAGTTCGGCCGCTCCCGTTCCGTCCGCCCAGGCGAACGATGGTTCTCGCGCTTGCATCCAGAAGCGGTTGCCCTGAATCGTGTTGATCTCGCCGTTGTGAGCGATGAATCGGAACGGTTGCGCCATCGCCCAGGTCGGCAGGGTGTTCGTGCTATAGCGTTGATGGAAAAGCGCAATCGCGCTTTCGTAGGCCGGATTCTGCAGGTCGAGATAGAACGCCGCCAAATCTTCCGGCAGACAAAAACCCTTGTAGATCACCGTACGACACGAGCAGGACACGACATAACATGCATCGATCCGGTTGCATTGTGCCTCGCGTTCGATCGATTTCCGCAGCAGCATCAACTGCTTTTCGAAATTCGCTTCTGGAAGATTGTCCGGGTTTCCGATCAGAAGTTGACCTATCGACGGCAAGGTAGAGCGGGCGATGTCGCCCAGAACGGATGGATCGGTCGGCACATCGCGAAATCCGAGCACCGTCAATGGCGACTGGTTAACCACCTGGACGATCCGATTGATCGCTTCGGAGCGACTCGTTTTTTCGGTCGGCAGAAAGAGCATGACAACGCCATAGTCCCCGGGGCGGAGTTCTTCGTATCCCAGGGTATTCAGCGCGTCGATCATGACCTTGTGTGGGATTTGGGTCAGGATTCCGGCACCGTCGCCGGTTCGTTGATCAGCGCCCACCCCACCACGATGGGTCAGATTGACCAGTCCGCCCAGTGCGAGATCGACGATACGGTGGGAGGGATCCCCCGTGATCGAAGCGACCAACCCAACCCCACAACTATCGTGCTCGTAATCGGCGCGATGGAGCGGGGCAAGGGCCGACCGCGAGTGCTGGATGGATTCACGTTCGTCGTGCATGGGTCTCTCCGCATCTTCTGAAATCATTGGATCGATGAATGCGTCGAAAACGTATCCATCGCACAAACGGTTGGTGCAACCAAGAGATCAAAGGACTACCGGCTGGCCGCGATGGGCATCGGCGTCATCGCCAAGTGCAGCGGTAGTCAAGAGTTGGAGGCGTATCGGCTCCTCCAGACGACACTTTCAGTTTAGGAAGCATCTGGTGGTTAGTCTACGGGGTTGAAGATTGAATCTCAATGTGGTGCTATTGTGCTGAGAGTCCAAGATGGGTGCTCTGCTCTGGACATTATGCCTGATTTGGCGGAGCGCGCCAACTGTGGTCTGGTTTATGGAGGAGCAGTGCGTTGTCCAACATCGTTGTTGTGATTGCCTCGGAGTCAAAGAACCAGGATGATCCGGAGAATGGCAAAATCGAACCCTCCGATCGTTGTCGTCGAGGTGAGTTGTGTCGGGCGCTCTAATGAGTCGGGAAGGAATGACAGCGCATCATGGTTGATACCGGTTTGAGTGACTCCCAATTGCCCGACCGCGCTGAGCGGGCGTTTGCCGAACTGGCCTCGCAGCAGATCGATCTTGTCGATCTGGTTTTCAGCGACATCTCCGGGGGAGCGAAAACGCTCACCATACCTTCTGCCTTGCTGGATGACGCACTCCTTTCGGGCTATCGCTTCGATGGCTCGGCGGTGATGGGTGGAATCCGTCAGATGGAACTCGACTTGCTCCTCGCGCCCGACCCGGCGACCTTGACCGTCACCCACGAAACCCAATCGGGGGATGCCCGCGCTCGCTTGTGCTGTTCGGTTCGTCGCCGGGATGGCTCGCCCTTCGACGGGGATCCGCGTTCGGTACTGGCCCGGACGCTCGAAACCGCGACAGCCTCCGGATGGGATTACCGGGTGGCCATCGAGATCGAGTACTACCTGTTGCGTGGCAACGAAACTGAACTGGTGGCTGCTCGCGACGCGGCTGGCTATTTCGATGTCGGCGAGGACGCGGTTTCCCGCACCCGCGATGCGGTCGTAGCGGAGCTTCAACAGATCGGGATCGGCGTGGGTGGCGCTCACCACGAAACCGGCCCTGGGCAGGAGGAAATCGATCTCGTCCCGGCCGGAGCACTAGAAATGGCTGACCAGTTGATCCTCGTTCGCCACAGCATCAAAACGATTGCCCGCCGTCACGGTCTCCGGGCGTCATTCATGCCAAAACCCTTTGCCGATGCGCCCGGTTCCGGACTGCACATCTTTCAGCAGTTCACCGACCGCGCGACTGGGGTCGACCTCCTCGTCGATCATGCCCGTTCGCTTTCACCGTTCGCCTATCACGCCATCGCTGGGCAACTTCACCATGCGAACGGTATGAGCCTCGTTCTCAGTCCGACGGTCAATTCGTACAAACGTCTGAACGCCGGTCATCGGGCGCCGCGCCACGCATCCTGGGCGAGTGTCAGCCAGTCGTCGATGCTCCGGGTGCCGAATTGGCGCGAAGGCGAGTCGTCCGCGCTCGAACTGCGCTCTCCCGATCCACTGGCGAACCCCTATCTCGCTCTGGCGGTAGCGCTGTCGACCGCCATGGCCGGTGTCGAACGCCGTGATGACGCTCCTGAACCGCTCGATGAGAGCTTCAGTTCGTATGACGACGAGGGATATCAACGAATCGGTGTGCCTCGTTTGCCGAGTACGCTCGGAGAAGCGATTCATTCATTTTCCCAGGATCGGGTGGTGCAGAACACCGTCGGTCCCTTCATTGCAGACCACTTGATCGCCGCGAAAACGGACGAATGGGAAGCCTACCGCTCCCATGTCGGTCCGTGGGAGCATGCCCGCTATGCCGACGCCTGATCTGGTCCCGGCTAGTCTGAATCTGACGCCATGATTCGTGTTGACGAAGTCCTGCGCCTCGCTTTGCCAAACGGAACGATCATCTCGGCCGGCGAAACCGCTATGACCAACGAGGTCACCTGGGCCACCCGCCCACGGCCAACTGCGCCCGCGTTCGTCCATCTCAGCGGGGGCGAGCTGGTTCTGATGACTGATCAATCGCTGAAAAACCTCGATGAGCGAATGACGCTCGAAGCCGCTATCAAGCAACTGGCGACCTTCGGAGTCGCTGCCATCGGACTGGTCGGTAAACCAACAGCCAAAGCGATCACCGCCGCCAACGCGCAGCACATCCCGCTCCTGCGACTCCCGGACGATGCGGACCTCGCTCAGGTTGAGCGCGAAGCCGTCGAGCTGATCGCTGAACGGAGACGCGATTCCCAGCGGCGTAGCAATGAATCGAGCCGGCGGCTGATGGAAATGGCCATCTCAGGTGATTCGCTGACCGAACTTGCCACGGCGATCGCCGAAATGGCCGGTCTCGATTCGGTGATCGAAACGCGTGATGGTCGGCTTGTGGCGATGTCGAGTCCGACAGGGCAGGTCCCCACCTCGTCGGTCATTCTGCCGCTCCTTGAGCGGGGCAAAGTCACCCTCATCCCGTGGATTCGACTGGTCGCTAATGCCAGTCCAGCTGATCCACCGACGACGGTCATCACGTGGGACGATCGTACGAGTCGGGTGGTCACCCCGATCATCGGGAAAGACGGACTCCTCGGCGTGTTGTCGCTGCTGTTGCCCGGGAATGAAGCGAGCGCTGATCTGCTTATGCTCGCGTCGCGAGGAGCGGCCGCCTGTGCGCTGGTGCTGGCCCGGGAACGGGCGGCGGCGGTTGCGCGTCAGGAACTCGAACTCAACGTGCTCGATGAGATCCTGGATGGCGCCCTCCGGAGCGAAGTCTCGTTGATCCAGCAAGCGCGTCGCCTTGGCCATGATCTCGACGGTGACCACGTTGCCATTATGGCCCGCTTCGAACGCCAAACCGGCGTGGCCACCCCGAAACGCCGCTCTGACTTTTTCGAAGTGACTGAAGAGATCCTCGGTCGCTTCGAGCAGCCTGTGCTCTGGCGTCATCGCAATCAAAACGCCGAGATCATCTGGCCGGTTGAAGCAGGAGAAGACGCCAAGGCGGTCGGTGAGCGTTTGCACAAGGAGTTCGAGCGCCGGATGGTGGGCACGCCGGGAGCGGTTTCGATGAGCGTCGGCTCTGTGCAGACTGGGATTGCCGGCATCCGCGAATCTCACCAGCAAGCTCGGCAGGCGTTGAGCATGGGCCGAAAACTGAACGGATCGGGATCACTGACGGTGTTCGATGAACTCGGGATCTACCGCTTGCTCTTCGCGGTTCGCGATACGAACGAACTACGACGGTTCCACGATGAGGCCCTGCAACGCTTGATCGACTACGACGAGCAAAGCCACGCCGATCTTGTCCGGACGCTCGGTGCGTATTTCGAAGGTCGTTGCGGACCCAAGGAAACCGCTGCGATCCTTGGTATCCATCGCAACACCGTGCTTTACCGTCTCGAACGGATAGCCGAAATCTCGGGATTGAGCCTCGACGATCCTCATGTCCGCCTCCGTCTTCATCTCGCCTATTGCGCGCACGTGGCACTCTTTTCGCCAGCGGCTGAAAGTCGGATGATGGTCACCGCCGGATAGACACCCTGGTCGCGCGTGTGGGTCGGGGCAAGAGCGAGGGAATCGAGGGGTGAAAGGGATGTTCTGGCTCCTGGTCGCGACAGCGCTGACAATGGGTTTTTTCATGGCGATCCAGCCAGCGATCAACGGTCAGCTCCGGTGGCGGGTTGGCAGTCCGGCTCATGCGGCCATGATTTCGACAACCGTTTCGACGATCTCGCTCTTCATTTATGTCTTCGCGATCGAGCGAAAACCCTGGCCAAGTCTCGAATCCATTCGCACTGGACCCTGGTGGATGTGGACCGGTGGATTGCTCGGCGCCGCCTACGTCGCTCTGAGCGTGGTGCTGGTCCAGCGACTTGGCGGAGGCGTGGCCTTTGCCCTCGTGATTCTGGGCCAAATGACCTTTGCGTTGATCATGGATCACTACGGTTGGTTCGGATTGACCGTGCATGAGATCACCCCGATCCGCATCGCCGGTGCCGGTCTGGTCGTGGCTGGCGTCGTGTTGATTCGCTTTTTCTGACTATCCCCTGCCAACTGTCATACGGCCTGGCCAAGTGCCAGGACAACCAGAAAGAGGCATCTATGAACACCTGGTTTTCGGATCTCGCGACCATCGAAACCGCGCACACATCCGGTGGCGAGATGTGGCATGAGTTCCTGCGCGTGACCGATCTGAGCGTTGGACTCTACGTGATTCCAGCCGGCGCACCCGATCCGCAATCACCACATCATGAAGATGAGGTCTATCTCGTCCTCGAGGGCAAAGGCAAATTCACAGCCGACGGGTCAACGGTCGACGTCGACGAGGGATCGGTTCTCTATGTCGCACGTGAAATCGATCACCGCTTCCACGACATCGTCGAGGATCTGCGCGTACTCGTCTTTTTCGCTCCTGCGCACACCTGATGCTGGGTTAGCCTGCTGGTTGCTCCCCATAGACTGCATACCCGTCGTCATCCGGTCTATACCCAAGCAGCGCCGTCGTGCCGTCGAGACTCAAGTGGGGTTGTTGGTTGTTCGACTGACCATGCACGATCGCGAAGTCGATCTCGTCGGTATCGATACATCGACACAGCAACTGGTTCATGTCCCGCGAACTCAGATAACTGCTCAACACCCCACGATCAGGATGGGTGGCGATCCAGGGGGCTTCGTAAGATGCAATCCGGATCGCGATCGAGGGAAGTCCCTTGCTGCTGGCAAACTGTCTCGCTATCGATTCACCCGTGCATTTCGAAACGCCGTACATGTTCACGGGCCAGATCAGCGCCGATTCCTGAATCGGCCAAGACCGGCGCGGATGCCCTAAAACCGCATGGATACTGCTGGCGAAAACCACGCGCGCACAACCAGCCGCCACCGCCGCTGAGAAAACGCTGTAGGTCGCGCGGATGTTGTTGGCGAGCAGCGAATTGTCGAACCCGGCTTCGGGAGAGGGGTCAGCACCGAGATGCACCACCGTGTCGATCCCACTGCAGACTGTGAGAACCCGGTCGTAGTCGACCAGATCGAGCACGACTCGCTCGTGACGATCCAGGTTCCGGTCCTGCAACAGGTCGGCCGATCGATCGACCAGCGTGAAGTCATACCGCTCTCCGCAGGCCTCGAAAAACCCGCTCCCTATCCGCCCGGCCGCTCCCGTCAGGAGCACCCGTTTACGAGGAACCGGATCGGCGGGTGCGCCTGTCACTTCCACCACTGGCTACGGCTTGCGCCGTTCGAGGCGATCAGGTGCCGGCCACCACTCCTCGGCAGACGGTTCGCCATAGGTTTCATAGCCATCGTCCTGGGGCTCATAGCCGAGCAAGGCTTTGGTTTCCTGGATGCTGAGCTGCGAGATGCGATTGTCTGACTGACCATGCACGATCGCGAACTTGATCGTTTCGTCGTCGATGCAGAGACCGATCAGTTGATGCAGATCGCGCTGGCTGACATAACAACTGACGATGTGGCGATTGAGCATCTTCAGATGCATCGGATCCTGGAACGCGCCGATCCGGATTGCGATGCAGGAAAGACCACTCGTGCTGGCGAATTTCTTGGCGGTCGCTTCGCCGAAGACCTTCGACACGCCATACATGTTGATCGGCCAGGTCACATTCGATTCCGGAACCGGCCATTGATCCTGGGGATAGCCGAGCATCGCGTGGACGCTACTGGCGAAGATCACGCGTCGGCAGCCAGCATCCTCGGCCGCGCGAAAGACGTTGTAGGTGCCGCGGAAGTTGTTCTCGACCAGCGAGCCATCGAAATCAGCCATCGGTGACGGATCGGCGGCGAGATGGAGAACGGTATCGATTCCCTCGCAAGCAGCTCGCACCTGATCGTAGTCCGAAACGTCGAGAACGAGCGACGAGTGTTCAGGCGGCAGGTCCATATCCTGCAACGACGCCGACCGCCCGGCCAGCGTGAACGCATAGCGATCCTGACTGACCTCGAAAAAGCTCTTTCCAATTCGTCCGGCTGCGCCGGTCATCAATACACGTCGCTTGCTGTCGCTCGTCACCGGTTTCTCCTTTGACACGGCTGCATCAATCTGTTTCCGCGAGTGTGAACGATTCGGTGCATGGCTTGCCAGTAGGAGCCGGATGGATGAATCTACCGTTGTTGAAGTGTCCGTCGGATCGGGAGGAGAGAGCAATTGGATCGGGGTCAGGAAAGCAGTTCCGCGATTGCAGTCCGCCGAGTGTCGACGTTGACCGAACGCGAGATCGAGCAATTGAGCACGTTACTGGTAGATGTCGTCGCGAGTGGAGCGTCAGTCGGGTATCTGCCGCCTCTCGACCCTGAAACCGCCTGCTCCTATTGGAGCAAAGCCCTCGATCCGCTTATCGATCTGCTGGTCGCGGAGCGAAACGGACAGATCGTCGGCACGGTCCAGATCGAACGCTCACCGAAACAGAATGCACGTCACCGCGGCGAAGTCTGCAAACTCCTCGTCGATCCAGCCTGCCAGCGCCAGGGAATCGGACGGATCCTGATGGAAGCGATCGTCATTGAAGCGCGAGCTCAGGGTCTCCGACTCCTCCATCTCGACACCGATGCCGAAGACCATTCGAACGCGTTCTACCGCGCGCTCGGATGGACCGAGGTCGGCACGATCCCGATGTGGGCCGAAGCAGCGGACGGTTCGATTCCCGGGACGACGTTCTACTATCTGCTGCTTGAGTGAATCAGGGTCGCCAAGCATAGCGCTCGGAAAGCCACTCAGGAACGGCGAAGACGTCGGCAGGATCGATCGCCAACTAGGTCGTTCGAGCGCGGTCAGCGGCCGCCGCGATCCGTTCCAGTGCTTTCGTCAGATTCTCTTCAGAATTGGCATACGACAACCGCAGATGGCCTTCGCCGTACTTCCCGAACGCGGTTCTGGACAACATGGCGACGCGAAAGTCCTCCAGCATGGCGGTACGTTCCAAACTTGGAGAAACCCCAAACTGCTGGATTAGCCGCGTTAGGTTCAACTGTTAGGGCGCGGATACAAATCCGAGGAGCACGGTGGCTGACCACGATCCTCGCTCCGTCGTTAGACGGTAAAAAACCAAAAAATCCTTCAATAAAGCAAACGATGCACAGCGAGACTCCTAGTCGGGATCCGCTGCCTTGCGCATGATGCGGTCCATGGTGTCTGACATCGATTCTTGGGCTTGGGATCTCTCCTCGGCACTCGCATCTTCGGCTAAGCCAAAGTAACCGTGCGATTCAGACATGAATTCTCGGAAGAAACTCGAGAAATCTAGACCGTGAATCATGAACGGCGAATCGAGTTTAGGGGAGATCTTTCTACCAATTGGTGAGTAACTTGCCGCATGACCACCGGGGTGAGATCAGGGAGACGAAATTGACGGTGCAATCTGGGCTTATTTGGTTCCGAGAATTCGGGTTCATTGATGCACGACGATTGGCCGCTGCCAGCATCCCACTAATGTCTTTCTGAGCTCAAACCTATCGCCCGGTGAGCCACTCAGGAACCGCAAACACGTCAGCAGGATCGATCGTCAATCCGGCAACTACCTCTGATCGGATTGAGCCGTCCCGCGATTCGATTGGCAGGTAGAGCCCTTCGACGAGGCGCTGAGCGAGGATCGAGTGATGCTCAGGATCGACCAGCCAGTACTCAGGAACTCCGAAGGTTGCATATGTCGCGGTTTTTCGTATCCGGTCAACGCGCGCTGTCGATGGCGACAGGATCTCGATGATCAGGTCGGGTGGACCAACGATCCCAAACTCCTTCAGTCGTTCGCTGTTTTCGGTCAGAACGACCACGATATCCGGTTGAACCACATCATTTCTGCCTAGGTGGACATCGAACGGTGCCGCTAAGACGACTCCCTTGTCGGTCGTGTCGAGATGCGTCTGGATTGACCTGAGGAGGTAACTCGACGCGAGCTGGTGGCGCCGTGACGGCGATGGCGACATGATCAGCTCACCTCCAATGACTTCGTACCTCTTGCCGTCATCGGGAAGCGAGGCAAGATCATCGGCGGTATAAGGACGTTCCGTCTGGACTGGTGCGACCATTGTCCTGTCTCCGGCTTCCAGCGATTCAATCTGCCTGCAATGAGTTTACCGCGTTGGCGGTCCGTATTCGCCAACGGCGGCAACGTCGAAACGGATCCTCGTCACGCTGAAAATGCGATGCGCTATGACGTTCGAGCGCGGTCAGCGGCCGCCGCGATCCGTTCCAGTGCTTTCGTCAGATTCTCTTCAGAATTGGCGTACGACAACCGTAGATGCCCCTCACCGTACTGACCGAACGCAGTTCCGGACAACGCGGCGACTCCAAAATCCTGCAGAAGCATGTCGGCAAATGGCTTGCTCTTCATTCCCAAACCACTGATGTTTGGGAAGACATAAAACGCACCCTTTGGTTTCAGACAGGTGATCCCGTCGATCGCGTTCAGTCCGTCGACGATCAGATCGCGGCGTGCACGGAAGGCTGCCAGCATCGTGTGGACGTCGTCTTGTGGTCCAGTCAGCGCCTCCAGCCCAGCCCGCTGGACTGCCATCGAGGTGCAGGAGTTGCTGTTGACCATCAGGTTGGCGATCACCTGCGCGAAATCGGTCGGCATCGCCCCATACCCAAGCCGCCAACCGGTCATCGCATAGGTTTTCGAAAAACCGTCGAGGATGATCGTCCGCTCGGACATACCGGGCATCGTCGCGATCGAAACATGCTCGCCTTCATAGAGAATCTCGCTGTAGATCTCGTCAGCCAAAACGGTCAGATCGTGGTCGATCGCCAGTTTCGCGATCCGCGCGATCTCGTCCCGGTTGAGAACGCCGCCGGTCGGGTTGGCCGGACTGTTGAGAATCAGCAGTTTCGTTTTCGGGGTGATCAGCGACGGAAGATCGTCGACATTGAGAGCGAACTCCGCGCTCTCAAGAATCGGCGCTGGCACGGCCTTCGCGCCGACGAAGTTGATCATCGATTCATAGATCGGAAAGCCCGGATTCGGATAGATCGCTTCGTCGCCTTCTTCGAGGAGCGCCAGGATGACGAAGAACATGATCGGTTTGCCGCCCGGGGTGACGACGATGTTCGCTGCGTCATAGTCCGTTCCGCGCGACGTGTTCAGATAAGTTGCGATTGCAGCGCGGAGATCGGGGATACCTGCCGCCGGACCGTAATGGGTCCAGCCAGTCTGGAGCGCTTCGCAGCCGGCATCGATGATGTTCTGGGGGGTGTCGAAATCGGGTTCACCGACTTCGAGATGGATGATATCGCGACCCTGCGCTTCGAGCGCGCGCGCCCGCACGAGCACTTCGAATGCAGTTTCCGTGCCGAGTCGTTCCATTCGGGTCGCGAGTTGCATGGTTACGCTCCTGTCGAGTGGCTGATTTCAATAGCGGGAAGTATCGGATATCTGGATGGTGCTGTCCTGATGGGAGGCAGCGTCTCAGTCAGATTCCCTTATCTTGATTGAAACGGGAAAGGCAAGCGGCTGCTGGGACACGTATCATGCCGACAGCAGAGCAATCAACTGGGAGACGGGCAGGATGGCTGAATCGAAACAATCGAACTGGGAGTATCTCTTTCTCGCTGGCGAACGGATCACTGATCTCGACGACCGTGGCGCCGAAGGCTGGCAGGTTGCTTCGATTGCCTGGACCACCGAGTCGCAGCCAGGACTGCTGCTCCTGACCAGACCATCAATGACCTTCCAGGAGCAGGTGACCATGGATCAGCGGCGGCGCTTTTTCGAGCAATGGGGTGTGGCTCACCCTGACGACGAGGAGACGCAGGGATGAAAAAGCAGGGCATCCTCAATCCCGCGTTGAACCGGCTTCTCAGTCGCACCGGTCATACCGACTACTTCACCATCTCCGATCGCGGTTTTCCCGTTCCTGACGGACCCGAGCGGATCGATCTCGCTCTTGTCGATGGGATTCCAACCGTCCTCGATGTCCTCGCCGCCATCCGGGAGGAATGGGAGATCGACCGAATCGTCATTGCGGACGAAATGGCGATGGCCAGTCCGGAACGGGTACGGGAACTCGAAGCACTCCTCGGACCGCATGTGCCGCTACAGCCGATGTCGCATCTTGAACTCAAACGGTTAGCGGCCACTGGCAAAGCCACCGTCCGCACCGGCGATACCGTGCCCTACGCCAACATCATCGTGGTGTCCGGGTGAGCGCGTCGCCCGATTTCATCCAGATCGACGCCGCGGACACGGTTGCGACCGCGTTGCACGATCTCGATATAGGCAGCACAGCGTCGATTGCCGGACCGACCGGAGGTTCGACCCAGGTCGTTCTCCTCGACCCGATTCGCCTCGGACACAAGGTCGCCTTGCGCGACATACGGACAGGAGATCTGGTGATCAAGTACGGGCGACCGATCGGACGGGCAACAGAGTCGATCCCGGGTGGCGCTCATGTCCATGTCCAAAACCTCGAGAGTCTGAGCGTGGCCGATGGCTTGCTCCCCGAGGTCGCTCGATGATTGCTTTCAGTGGCTATCTTCGACCCGACGGCCAGGTTGGCATTCGCAATCGGTTGCTGGTTCTCTTCACCGTCGTCTGCGCGGAAGAAGTCTCTCGACGCGTGGCGATGCAGATCGATGACGCGGTCGTTGCTGGTTGGCGCGACTGCATGACCGATCAGATGGCCCAGACCAAGATGCTCCGGCTCGCCCAAAACCCGAACGTCGGTGCTGTCCTCGTGATGTCACTTGGCTGCGAATGTTCGGACGCACCCGGTATGGCATCCGCGATCGCGGAAAGCGGCAAACCGGTTGCCCTGGTGTCGATCCAGGATGTCGGCGGTACTCGCGCTGCGATCGAAGCTGGTGTACGGGTCGGCAAGGAACTGATCCGCGCCGACGTACCCCGGAAGGAGATTACCCTCTCGGACTTGATCGTCGGCGTCGAATGTGGCGGATCCGATACCACCTCCGGTCTGGCCGCCAATCCGGCCGTGGGCATCGCTGCGGACATGATTGTGGCCGCTGGCGGCACGGTGATTTTCGAAGAAACAAACGAACTCCTCGGCTGCGAAGAGATCCTCGCGCGGCAGTCAGCGACTCCCGTCGTGGCTGCTGACGTTCTCGCCGCGATCGATTCGGCGCGGGCCTGGGGTGTCCGCACCGGTCACCGCGCGATCAGCGCCGGCAATATCGAAGGCGGTTTGACGACCATTGAGGAGAAATCGCTCGGGGCGGTCTGCAAAGCTGGGTCGTCCCCGATCCAGAGTGTCCTCCGCGGCGGTGCCTGGCCTCGCCCTGATGGACCGGGTCTCCATCTCCTCGCACCGATGTATGTCGAGGAAGAGGGATGGACCGGCGGCGGCACGATCAGCGATCCGAACGGCGTAACCGAACTCGCCGCTTGCGGCGCGCATCTGGTCGTTTTCACCACGGGTCGCGGCACCGTGACCGGGTCGGGGATCGTCCCGGTGATCAAGGTCTGCGGCAATCCAGAAACCTTCGCGAAAATGCACGACAACATGGATATCGACGCTGGCGCGATCGTGACCGGCGAGCAGACCATTGCGGAAGTCGGCGAGGCGATCTTGTCTTCGGTTCTGGAAACGGCTGCTGGCACCCTGACCCGGGCCGAGGAGCTTGGTCATTTCGAGTTTCATATTTGAGGAATGTGGAGGAGCGGAAGAGGATGGACACAAATGAGCGAATCGAACTCTACGACCGGATGGCGCGCGATCTCTATGTGGCGGTCATCTCGGACATCCTCGACAGTCTCGGTTTTCGGAATCAGGTCATGGATGCCGCAATTGGACCAGTCGATCCGCTCGAACGCCGGGCACTGGTTGGCCGAGCCCACACGGTGCTGATGGCTCCCATTCATGAACTGATTGACGATCCCTACACGGTCCAGATCGCGGCAATCGACGCTGTCCAACCGGGCGATGTCGGCGTCGAAGCGACCGGCGGGATCACTGGCAACGCCTTCTGGGGCGAACTCTTTTCGAACGCTGTCATCGGTCGCGGTGGCCGCGGGATGGTCATGGATGGCTATCATCGTGATACTCGCAAGATCCTTGAACTCGGTTTCCCTGTCTATTCGACCGGTTCTCGTCCCTACGATCTGGCCGGACGCGCCCAGGCAATTGATTTCGGCTGCCCGGTCTCCTGTGGCGGTGTGCTCGTCCAACCCGGCGATATTGTCTTCGCCGAGATAGATGGGATCGCGATCATCCCGGCAGCGGTCGCCGAAGACACCGTCCGCCTCGCTTTCGAAAAGGTCGCGTCCGAAGACCGCGCCCGCGACGATCTCCGTGAGGGCGCACTCCTGTCCGAGGTCTGGCAGAAGTACCGCGTTCTCTAGTTGAGAAACAGCAAAACGATCCACGCGCTGGCACCGGCTGCCGGTGCGTTTCTTTTTGCTCCATACTTGCGGGAGATACGACACGACTTTTTGAACCATGCGGACCGACCGCATCCTGGTGGAGGCAATCGATGGACAACGGCAAACCTCAAGCGGAGGAAATGACCCTCTCGAGCGGTACCCCAAAAGCACCGGTACCGTTGACCGATCTTGCCGTTCTGCTTGACGCGGTCGACGATGTCGCCGTCGCCAAACAGCAACTCTTTCCCCGCACCGTGCTGGTTCTCGTTGACGGCACTGAGATCCGGACCAAACAGATGATCCCGATGGGTCACAAAGTCGCGCTCCGACCGATTACCGAAGGCGATCAGGTTCTCCGCTACGGTCAGATCATCGGCTTCGCGACTAAAGACATCGCGCCCGGTGAACATGTCCACGAACACAACCTGGGTCTCAAGGATTTCGGTCGCGACTACGCCTTCTGCGAAGGCTATGTTCCAGAAGAACTCGTTCCCGAAGCCGAACGCCGGACGTTCATGGGTTTCCGCCGACCCGATGGTCGCGCCGGCACTCGCAATTACGTCGCGGTACTGGCTTCAGTTAACTGCTCCTCGTCCGCGACGGTGCGAGTGGCTGAGTATTTCCGGCAGCCAGGTGTGATGGATGCCTTTCCGAATGTCGACGGCGTGATCGCCCTGCCCCACAAGGGTGGCTGCGGCGCCCATATCGGTTCACGCGATCTCTACATCTTCCAGCGCACCCTGGCCGGGATCGTCCATCACCCTAATGTCGCCGCCTATGTCATCCTCAGTCTCGGCTGCGAGGTCAACCAACCGACCGATATGATCGAAGCGACGTCGATGCAAGATGACGCCCCTCTCGTCATCACGATCCAGCAGGATGGCGGATTTCTGAAAACCGTCGAAGACGGGATCGAAGCCGTCAAACGCCTTCTCCCGGAAGCGAACAAATCGGTTCGCGAACCGATTCCAGCTTCCGAACTCATGGTGGCGCTGCAATGTGGTGGCTCTGATTCGTGGTCCGGCGTCACTGCCAACCCCGGTCTCGGTAAAGCCGCCGATCTGATCGTCAAACAGGGTGGGACGGTTGTTCTTGGCGAAACGACAGAGGTCTACGGGGCCGAGCATCTCCTCACCCGGCGAGCGAAAACTCCCGAAGTCGCCCAAACGCTGCTCGACAAGATCAAGTGGTGGGAGGATTACACCTCCTATTTCGGCGCGAGTATCGACAACAATCCCGCGCCGGGCAACAAACTCGGTGGTCTCACCAACATCTATGAAAAGTCACTCGGGGCGGCTGCCAAAGCCGGGTCGATGCCCCTTAACCAGGTGGTCGGCTATGCCGAACGGGTCACGGAACGCGGTTTTGTCCATATGGATTCGCCGGGGTACGACCCGGTATCGGTCACCGGCCAGGTCGCTGGCGGCTGCAACATCGTCTGCTTTTCGACCGGTCGCGGTAGCGCTTTTGGATTCAAACCGGCGCCGTCGATCAAAATCGCGACGAACAGTGTGCTCTATGCCAACCAGGAACCCGATATGGACATCAACGCCGGCAAGGTTCTCGACGGGATCACTCTCGACGAACTTGGCGAAGAGATCTTCGAAAAGATCCTGGCCGTCGCATCCGGCGAGATGAGCAAAAGCGAAGCCGCCGGGGTCGGCCAGGAAGAGTTCAATCCCTGGATCCTTGGAGCCATGCTCTAGAAAGTGCTGACGATGGTCACGAGTTCAGGGTTGTATAACCGAGGCCCGCTGGCGGTGGATCTCGACGCGCTGGTGGAGCAATTCGCTGAGCGGGCAGGATCGCTTGGTGTTGACGTTAAGCGCGTTCCAACGAGCCCTGCAGCGGTGCAGGTGATTGTCAGTCTCGCCAGCGAGATCGACGCCGACGAAGCCGCCATTTCGACCGAACTGATGGGTCGAGCGCCAGGATTCACTACCTCGCTGGCCAACAACGGCATCGCGTTGCTGATTCCGGACAGCCCCCACATGGCTCGCGATGCCCGTTTAGGGGTTACCACCGCGCTCCATCCAATCGCCGAAACCGGTTCAGTGCTGACCAGTGAAGCGACCCTTGCCGATCGATCCGTCGCCATGCTCTCACTGACCTGTGTTTTCGTCCTTCCGACCGATGCCATGATCGAATCACTTGACGAAGCCGGGCAGATCCTGCGCGGTCTCGCGCTCGGCCCCACCGGTGCCTATTCGACCATGATCACCGGTCCAAGTCGGACCGCCGATATCGAAATGTCCCTCACTGTCGGAGTACAGGGACCAGCCAGGATCCTGGTCATCCTGGTCGATAGCCTGACCTAGCCGTTCGAACGCGATCAAGGAGCAAATGTCAGCGTGCTGACGATCAGAAACCGGAAAACGATACCCGACCAGAAAGGCTTCAAGGAGCGCTACGAACGCGCGCTCGCCAACCAGCAGATGGCGCGCAACATCGGCTCATTTCAACGCGGCTGGCGACCAGGACGGGATCGCTCCCTCGAACAGATCGAGTTCGATCGTCTTCGCACTCAACTCAACGCCACCAAAAAACATGTCATCGCCGATCTCGATCTCTTTCTCGATCAATTCGAAGCCATGGCCACCCGGGTTGGGATCACCGTTCATCGCGCCGCCACCGCCGACGATGCCGTCGCGATCATCCAGCAGATCTGCGAATCACATGGCGCCACCCAGATCGCGAAATCGAAATCGATGGTGACGGAGGAAATCGATCTCAATCACCGTCTCGCCGATGTTGGGATCGACGTTCTCGAAACCGACGCCGGGGAATGGATCGTGCAGCAGATGCACGAACGCCCGAGTCATATCGTCGGACCAGCGCTCCATCTCGGTCGCAAGGAAGTCGGCACCCTGCTGAACACCCTGCGGGATGAGCCAGTCTCCCTCGAAGATATTCCCGAGCAGGTGCGTGCGATTCGCGACGCCGTCCGACCTGCTTTTTTCTCTGCCGGAGTCGGCATGACTGGCGCGAACGCGCTGATCGCCGAATCCGGAACGGTCATGATCGTCACCAACGAGGGAAATGGCCGGCTCTCCGGTTCGATTCCGCCGGTGCAGGTCGTGGTGGCCGGGATCGAAAAACTCCTGCCGACCTTCGACGATGCGATGACCCAGGTCAGGTTGCTCGCGCGCAGCGCCACTGGTCAACGGATGACCGTCTACACGACCTTTATGACGGGTCCAACCCCCGGCCACGAGATGCACATCGTGCTCGTTGACAACGGCCGCCGGGCGATGCGCTCGATGCCAGAGTTCTCGGAAGCGCTCTATTGCATCCGCTGCGGCGCCTGCTCGAACGCTTGCCCACCCTATGGCGAGGTCAGTGGCCACGTGTTTGGGCATATCTATTCGGGAGCGATCGGATTGGTCGTTTCCGGTTTTCATCACGGTCTCGATTCGATCGCCAAACCGCAGAGTCTCTGTCTCTCCTGCAACGCCTGCGAGGTGGTCTGCCCGGTCGGGATTCCGTTGCCGCGACAGATTCTCGATGTCCGCAAAATGGTGGTCGATGAATATGGCTTGCCGCCAGTGAAACAAGCCGTTCTCGATGTCTATTCCCGCCCTAAAGCCTTCGATCTCGCTACCCGTTTCGGCGCGATCATGGACCGACCACTGGCGAAGGACGGTTTCATCCGTGGGACAAACGTACCGAAAGTGGAAGACCTCGCGAGTTGGCGCAGTCTGCCCGCTCCCGCTTCACCACCGTTGCGCGACCTCGTTCCGACCGGTTCATTTCTCGAACGCTACGAACCCGTCGTTCCCAACGGCGCGGTCGGCAAAACGGTGGCGCTCTTCCCAGGTTGTATGACCGACCGCCTTTTTCCCGAGCAGGGACAGGCGATCGCCGAAACCCTCCGGCACCTCGGCGTCCGGGTCGCGTTCCCAGCCGGGTTGAACTGTTGCGGTCTACCGGCGTTCAATATGGGCGACGACACCGCTTCGAAACGGATGGCCCGTCAGACGATCGAGGCCCTCGAAGCCTCGCTGGCGCGCATACCGGCTGATTACATCGTCTCCGGCAGCGCAAGTTGCGTCGCGACCCTCGCCCAGGATTACGAACACCTCTTCCGCGACGAACCCACCTGGCTCGAACGCTCCCGCCAACTCGGCGCCAAGGTCATGGACTTCACTTCGTTTCTCGATCAGGTGGCCAGACTGGAAAACGGCTCGCTTGCTGGCGGAACCGTGCAAACAATCACCTATCACGATTCCTGTCAGGGGATGAACGCCCTCGGACTCCGGGCCGAACCGCGTCGCTTGCTCGTCGATGTCCTCGGCTGCGAACTCCGCGAAATGACCGACGTCCCGATGTGCTGCGGCTTTGGCGGATCGTTCAGTTTCGACTATCCCGAGATCTCCCGCCGTTTGATGGATCGCAAACTCGACAATGCCGAACAAACCGGCGCCCGCACGATCGTTACCGACAACCAGGGCTGCATCATGCATCTCCGCGGCGGCTGCGACGCCGAAGGTCGACCGCTCGAGATCGTCCACATCGCCGAACTGCTGAGTCAGCGCTTACAGCAGATGAGCACAACGCTCGTCTAGCGCCTGGTCATGCTTTGGAACGAAGCATCCTTTGCCGCAGCAATCGGCCCGCCGTTACCATTCTCGACGTTGCCAGACAGACGTCAGGCAATTGGTTCAGGGAGGAAATCCGATGGCACTGTGTGTTTACACGCTCGACGACGATGGCGCATCCCGGCTGGGGTATATCAGTGGTGAGGTCGTGATCGACAGCGCGGCGGCTGGTGGACCGAAATCGATCGCCGAAGCGCTCGAGATGTCGGCCGCGGAACTCGAAGTCCGTCTCAATGCCATCCATGACCTCCCGGGTCTTCCACTCCACGAGGTCACCCTCAAAGCGCCGCTCGACTGGCAGGAAGTCTGGGCCGCTGGTGTGACCTATCTCCGCAGTCGCGATGCCCGGATGGAGGAATCGCAGGAAAAGAGCGTCTACGACCGAGTCTACGAAGCCGAACGCCCGGAACTCTTCATGAAAACGACTGCGTTCCGGGTCTCCGGACCGGGTGAACCGGTCGCGATCCGATCCGACAGCACCTGGGATGTTCCGGAGCCGGAGTGCGCCTTGATGATCAACAGCCGTGGAGAGATCGTTGGGTATACGGTTGGTAACGACGTCTCCTCGCGGAGTATCGAAGGCGAGAATCCGCTCTATCTTCCGCAAGCCAAGATGTATGAGAAATGCGCCGCACTCGGACCAGTGATCGCGCTCGCGTGGGAAGTCGTCGACCCGAAACGCTTACCGATCCGGCTGGTGATCCGTCGCGGTGGGGCTGTTGTCTTCGAGGACGAAACCAGCACCGCCCAGATGCACCGCACCTTCGACGACCTGCAATCGTGGCTTTTCCGGAACAACTCGTTCTACCACGGCGTCTTCCTGATGACCGGCACCGGTATCGTCCCGCCATCCGACTTCACCCTCGCGGACGGCGACGAAGTCGAGATCACCATCATCGGCATCGGCACGCTTACCAACCCGGTGGAGCGGCTGCAGGGTGACTAGCGCGCAATGCGAGGAAAGGACCCAACCCGCTAACCGCGGACGTTCCGGCCTGAGCACTTTGCCTGGGGATCTTCCAGTTCCCAGCTCCTTTCCGCCGTGCGGGGAGGAAGTGGAGAGTCTTCGTCCCCTCATGCCGTCCTGACGACCCATCGTCACTCCGACCGCCTATTGTCTCCCCGACCACCGATTGTCATCCCGACCGCCGATTGTCATCCTGACGAAGGAAGGATCTCCTGCCGCAGCAGCCCCCCACCCATCGTCACCCCGACCAGCGAATGTCATCCTGAGGAACGAAGGACTCCTGCCGCAGCGGCTTCCCACCGATTGTCATCCTGAGGAACGAAGGATCTCCTGCCGCAGCAGCTACTCACGACCCGCCACTTGACACAAACAGAACATATGTTCTATTCTCCACTCACACGATCCCAGCGGACAGGTCTGCGGACGGCGCAGCCATTAAACGTGTCCGGGCTGGTAACCCGTCATCCAAACTCGGCGCCGAATCCCGGAATTCCCCAATCGATCCTGTAGGGGCAGGCCCCTGTGTCTGACCTTTCCAATTGTGGGCCTTCGTCATGGTCGATTCCGCCGCTCGTCACTAGCACAGTGCCGCCGGACCTGCACCGGCGGACCACCAACAAAAAGGAGGACAGAAACCGAACCCAATGCGCAGGATTGTGATGTGTCAGCGCTGGGTTTCAACCCGGCGCGTTGGCGGAGAACTGAAGTCGTGCCATTTCATCGCCCCCGACTGAAGTCGAGGGCTGACAGACCAAAATCCCTCGGGATTGCTCGCCGCGCACTGCGTCCCGCAGGGACAACAGCCTGTCAGCGCTGGGTTTCAACCCGGCGCGATCCTAACATCCAACGCCATACTCAGCGTAAGGTCCGAGGAAGGGAGTATCGGGAATCCTTCTCGTTTACCTTCAGATATCGATAAGGATTTTCTGGCCGAAGCAGGTGCTTAACCAGCTGCTCTCCGCTCTGGCAACGGTGATTCCACAACATCGAAGAGCCGTCGCTTGAGCCACAGCGAGAGATAGACGAGCGCGATCAGTACGGGCACCTCGATCAGGGGACCCACCACGCCGGCCAGCGCTTCGCCGGATGAGATGCCAAACGTCGCGATGGCGACAGCGATGGCCAATTCGAAGTTGTTGCCCGCTGCCGTGAATGAAAGAGCAGCAGTTTCCTCATAAGTGAACCCCAGTCTTCTGGAGAGGAGGAACGAGGTCGTGAACATGATCACGAAATAGATCGCCAACGGAATCGCAATCCTGATCACGTCGAAGGGCAACTTGACAATCTTGTCGCCCTGCATCGCGAATATCAGAACGATGGTGTAGAGCAGACCGAGAAGCGCCGTTGGTCCAAGCCTGGGCATGAGCACGTTGTCATACCAGTAAGCTCCCTTGCGCGCCAGCAGGATTCGGCGTGTCAGGTATCCGGCCAATAGCGGAATTCCCAAGAATATCATCACAGATTTGGCAATCGCCCACATTGAAATGGCAACCGTCGACGTGTCTGCCCCAAACCAGCCTGGAATCTCCGTGAGAAAGAGCCAGCCGAGAATGGAATACATGACGATCTGAAAGAGCGCGTTCAGAGCCACCAGCACCGCCGCAATCTCCCCATCGCCTCGGGCCAGCATGTTCCAGATCAACACCATGGCGATACAGCGGGCGAGTCCGATCAGGATCACGCCGTTCCGGTAGGCCGGTTCATCGGCAAGGAAAATCCAGGCCAGCACGAACATCAGCAGCGGCCCGATGACCCAGTTGAACAGGAGAGAAACAGAAAAGAGCCGCCCTTTGGCGCGAAATTCGCCAATAGACTCGTATTTCACTTTGGCGAGTACCGGATACATCATCCAGAGAAGACCAATGGCGATCGGCACGGACACTCCGGCGATCTTCACTCGGTCAAGTTCGCCGCCGATTCCTGGATATACCCGGCCAAGCAGAACTCCAAGCGCCATCGCTGCAAAGATCCACACGGGTAAAAACCGGTCGAGTTGTGACAGATGGGGAGTTTCGTCAGTTGCTATCGTCGCGGAAGGATTTGTCGTCGCCATCTGCTTCCTCCGATGCGCTGTCGGCCACTGTCATGAAGCACTGCGGCTTCACTTAACGTATAGATGGTCATCCATGTATTCAACGGCCCACCGGGGCAGCCAGTCGCCACAATTCCGTGTCAACGGCGTACCCTGCGTCGTGAAACGCGGTTGAGGTCGTTGCGAAAACGTGATCTTGTGAAAATCGTGGGCAAATTCAACCGCTCGTCACATCGGAGACATGTCTCCTGAGACGATTCGCGAACCCGGCGCTTGAGCGTTGATCGAGCCGGGTGGAGGGCCGAAGATCATGCTCGGATGGCCGAACACAGGTCGGGCGCAGCGAGCCGTCGCAATGCCTCGATCCCCACGGGTTCCTCGACCATCCACTGCGTCAAATACGTCCGCTCGGAAAGCTGGCTGGAAACCTGATCGATCTGCGCAATCTCCTGCTCTGCCCGCGAGGCAAGAACCGGATCAGAAACGCCGGTTGCCGCCAGACTGCCGTTGATGACCCAGGCATAGGGTTCGATACCAGCGCGCCGAAGATCGTTTCGCAATTCCGTCGCCTCCTGAACCGGGGTCGATTCGGGAAGGGTCACCAGGATCATCCGCGTGTAGTCGGGGTCGCGCAGGCGCATTAGCGGGGTTACCGCAGTTACGCTTTTGCTACTCCCCTCCAGTGAACGCAGAATCTCGGTGTGATAAGCGCCAGTTGTGTCCAACAGGAGAAGGGTATGACCGGTCGGGGCGGTGTCGATAACCACGAACTCCGACCGCCCTTTGCTGACAATCCGTGAGAATGCATGGAAAACGGCAACTTCTTCCGTGCACGGAGACTCCAGGTCCTCGGCGAGCAGCTTACGCTCATCGGACGTCAAATCCTTGCCGCGCAGACTCAGGACCCGATCCTTGTAGGCTGCGGCCTCCGCCGCAGGATCGATCCGACCGACCGTGAGGTTGGGAAGATGACCGTCAACCGTTGCCGCCACATGAGCGGCTGGATCTGTCGTGGTCAATGTCACGCTCCGACCGCGCTCAGCGAGTCCGATGGCGATTGACGCAGCGATCGTCGTTTTGCCAACACCGCCTTTCCCCATCACCATGATCAATCCACGATCACCGAGGGCGAGATCATCGATGAGCTCGTCGACCGCCGGCAAATCCGGTGCCGCAGGCGGAGCATCCAGACGATCGATTCGAACTTCATCAGCCAGAAGGTTTCGCACGGCTTCGAGCCCGACGACATTGAACGGTTTGAGCGGCACAATCGATCGTTCGAGTTGGTCGAGCGGGGACGGGAGACCGGACAGAGCCCGACCGCCACGTTCTTCCAGCGCAACCGCTACTGGATCGCTTCTATCCTGGGCCACGAAATACCCGTTGATGACCACCCGCTGGTTCTGGAGACCCAGCTGATCCAGCTCGGAAGCGGTTCGGGCCGCTTCGCCGAGGGAGCCACGTTCTGGTCTTGAAACCAGCACCACCGTCGTTCTTGCCGCATCTTTCAGGGATTCGATCGCGAGGGTGTACTGACTGCGGTGCTGCTGCAGCGCTGAGCTGGGACCAAGACAGGATGCGCCTCGAGGATTCGCTTCGATGAACGTGCTCCACGCAGCCGGCAGGTTCAAAAGACGAAGCGTGTGACCGGTAGGCGCCGTATCAAAGATGATGTGGTCGTATCGATCGGCTCCACGCGCTCCAATCAGAATCCCGGTGAACTCGTCGAACGCCGCGATCTCGACCGTGCACGCGCCCGAGAGCTGCTCCTCGAGCGAGCGCAATTCTTCCTCGCTGGCATGCTCCCGGAGTGGCTCCATCGCCCGCTCCCGGTATGCGGTCGCCGCTTCTTCCGGATCGATGTTGACCAGATCGAGTCCCGACACGCTTGGCACCGCGACGATCTCCGCCCCGACGGAAACGCCGAAAACATGCTCCAGATTTGAAGCCGGATCGGTGCTTACCAGCAACACTCGCTTGCCAGAATCGGCCAACCCCACTGCTGTTGCACACGCGAGCGAGGTTTTGCCCACCCCTCCCTTGCCAGTGAAAAAGAGATACCGCGTCGGCGATGTGAACAGTGGCATTGCGAAACCGCGCCTTTCTAACGACGGGCATCTCCCCGTCCCACCTAAATATAGATGAACATCGATATATTGTGTAGGTGCGCGGATTCACAGCAGACAGATCGGTGTCCGGGCTGGCAACGCGCCCTCCAAGCTAGGTGCGTCGGGAGGATATCGGAATCTTGCCGTGTCCTTCCCCTCGAATATGGTCGAGGGCTGACACACGAAATCCCTCCGGGATGCTCACGACTCCCAATCGGCGTCCCCGCAGGGACCAGAGCCTGTCAGCGCTGGAATTCATTCCGGCTCGATCCCAACACCTAGCGTCCTTCCCACCCAAAAGTTCGCGAGGAGGGGAGTCTGGAGGTCGCGGGATTATCCCTGGCATGTCCGCCTATCGGGCTGGCCACCTGCGCTTTCTTCGCTTGCCGCACAATTCGGTTGACGGCTGAGTCCGAGGTCGGCTCCCAAGACAGGTAAGCAGTTCACAAGAGGAATCTCGCCACAATGAACAGAACCACGACCCGCTACGGCTACTACCTCCGCCCATCACCGGCGATGTCACGCGCGCAAACCGAGATGCACCACCTTCTCGCCCACCAGTTCGGGGCGAAGGTGGCAGGGCGGTTCATGCCCCACGCGACGATCAAAGGGTTCTTCCGTTCGGATGCATCCATTCGGGAAATCCGGGATGCCGCCGCCACCATCACAGAGGGGTTGCAGCCTTTTTCCGTCTGGAGCCAGGGTGTCGTCGGGTTTGGTGACCTCGGCATCGCTCTTTCGATCATGCGGACACCCGACCTTGATCGCAATCTCCCTCTCCAGGCGCTCCACGATGCCGCCCTGGCCGCGCTGATGCCGCTGGTCGCGGACGATTGCGTGTTCACCGCGAAGGAATGGCTCGGCGATCGCTTCGAAGCGCATCTGACGCTTGCCATGGCCGACATCCCCTCAGCCCAATTCCGTGAGGTGCTCCAGTTCGTGCAGGAACTCGAACCAGTCGGCCCCGAAATCTTCGAAGCCCGTTGGTGTCATCTCTACGCGTTCGAAAGCCCTGACTGGGACGACGCCTGGTGGGAGGAGTTCAACTGGAAACTCATCGACAGCTGGGAACTTGGAGCACCGCCGCATCCGCTCGATGAACGATAGCCCTCAGGCGCGGTATCAAGGAAAGGCCAGCACAGACTCGCCGTCAACAAACCATTTGGCCGAAGTGGCAGGGGAGATTCACGGGAGCTTTCCTGCAAGCCTCACATCATTTCGCATAGATTCTGCTTGAGTTCAAACGTTTCTCCGGATTCAACCTGGACCACACACCCATCAGGACCGTCGCCCAAGTTCTCGATGAACAGCGCCATCATCCAGGAGCGAGGCTGATCGAATAGGGCCATCGACGGGGCCAGGATGGCCTCAACGCCGATGGCATGTCGCAAGAACCCGGCAGTCGACCGAGCGATATCGAGGTAGACAAATACGGCAGGATCGGCGTCGAGTCCGAGCGCGCTTCGCGATTCGGCCGAGCGGAGGTCGATGACCTGATCCAGTGCAAGTTCGATACGGTAGTGCTGCCGCGGCCGGATTACTTCGACGAGTGACTCGTTGCGGTTCGTCCGGATGTGCCGTCCGAACTCCGCGATGACCAGACCGGGATCTCTGGCCAGATAGAGCGTTGGTTCTCCCGCCAAGTTCCAGCGGTTCTCGCTCGACCGGGCCGCAATCCGGGTGTCGAGTGGCCCGAATGGCGTGCCAGCAGGAACGTGTCGCCAACCCATGCCGCGGAATGGGAACACATGATCGGCAACAGACACTCAGCTGCCGAGACCGTCGTAATCCTGAGCCAGCAACTGAAGAACATCCTGGGGCTTGCGCTGCATCAGGAGTTGCAGCGGCGTCGCGCCGCTGAAATTCGCCATGGGAGTAGCGAGAAACTGGCGGAACCCGTCCGCACCGTTAACGATCTCACCGAGCTCGACGATTGCCGCCAAATCCCCGAGCAGCTTTCGATCTGGCGGCGAAGGCGGTGCGTTCGCGCTTGATTCCCATCGCTCGATCGTTTTGGCGCTCACGTCGAAGATCCGGGCCATCCGCTCTTGGGAAAGCACGAGCCCGGCGCGGAATGCGCGCTGGTCGTTCGCGATCGAATTGGAAAACGATGTCGCGATGAAATTCCGCCCGCACGGGAGGGTTTCTAGCAAGAGCCTAGACATATGTCTATATTGTTTCAGGCAACCCCGCACCATTCCATTGTCGTTGCCGCGAACACCTTGGTGGCTTTGATCAGGTCAGCGACTGGCAAGTGCTCGTTGGCGCCATGGATACCCCAGGACGGGTCGCCGACGCCGAAGACCAGGCTCGGTTGCCCTTGCGGAAACCAGAAGTTGGCGTCGCAGACAAAGGGGGAGATGGTCACGTCCGGGGTTTCGCCGGTCACCGCTTGCATCGCCGTCTGAATCGCACTGACGCTCGGGTGATCGGGCGAGAGATTGACCGGTTCTTTGACCCATGGAGCGCTGCTGCTCGAATCGAGCGGGAGATCGAGCACTGGCGGATGTTCGCGCAGCCAGTAGTCCGCCTCAGTTACCCGGTCGATCGTGGCGCGAATCTCAGCCATCACCTCATCGGCTGTCAGATCGGGGTTGAACAGAAGCGAGCCTGTCGCTTCCGCGCTATCCGGGACCGACGTTAGCGAGGTTCCCGCTTGCATCGTGTTGATGTTGATAAACATGCCACCCGGCGGAACATACGGATTGGATCGCCAGAGATTCCATTGCCGTTCGAGTTCGAGAATCGCCAACTGGTACTTGAGCATGTTGTCGATCGCGCTCACACCAGGGCGTTCGTCGACCGAAGGGAACGGTTGCGCCACGAGATGACGATTGCAGATATGAGTCGATTTCCCGGGAACGGTGAGTTTGAAATAGAGTTCGCCCTTGATCGTCGGATAGATGGCAAAATTTGAGGGTTCAGGAAAAATCGCGATATCGGCCCGGTGACCGCGCTCGAGCACCGTGTTACAGCCAATATCGCGGCGACCCGCTTCCTCTCCCGGCGACTGCGCCAGGATCAGATCACCCTGGAGCTCAACCCCTTCGTCGCGAAGTATTCGCGCGGCCATCGAATAGGCGGCGATCGCGCCTTTCATATCGGAAGCGCCACGACCGTACAGCTTGCCGTCGATCACTTCGCCGGAAAATGGACCGCTCCCGACCCACTGCTCACGTTGCTCCGGCGTAACTGGCACCACGTCGGTATGAGCCGCCCAGATCAGAGAGCGGCCACCACCCGAACCCCGCCGAGTTGCCACCACGTTAGGACGGTTCTGCTCGACTTCGTAGTAGTCGATCTCGAATCCGCCACTGTGTTCGAATTGATCGCGAAGCCATTCCTGGGCAGGTCGTTCGGCATCGTTGTTCGGTTCGAGGTCGGGATTGACCGATGGTTGCCGAATGAGCTCGGCGGCGAATTCGACAATCTCGTCTTGGCGGGCGTCGATCGCGGCGAGTACTCGATCGAGCGGCTGGACCATGAAGTTCCTCCTGGTTTTTCAAGTCATTAGCGACTGCCGTGAAGTGTATCGGAGGTCGAGGTCGTTCAGTCAGAGGTGCGTAGCGACCTCGCGGGGTTGGCATAGGCAGCGACTTGCTCGAGCGCGCAGGAACATACCAGTCAGCTATGCGCGGATGACCAGCACTACCCAGGGATCAAGTAAGCGCCGGCAGCCCAACCCGTGCCGCGTGAGGTCGACACCCGCCACCAGGTGAAGCCATCGTTATCGGTTGGACCAGCCAGGACTGACCCTGATGTGCCGTCAGCAACCGTCGTCACAACGCCAAATGAGGTGCCTGCGCCGGAACGCAAACGGAGACTGCCATTCCCGGTGAAGATGGTGCAGAAACCGCCAACCCGGATACCGTGAGCGAGAAAATCCCCGGCCACCCAGCCGAGCCGGCCATTGCTCGAAACCTGGTACCAGCTGTACCCGCCTTGATTGGATGGACCATCCTTGATCACGCAGCGATCGCCGGTTTGGAGTTTGGTAACCACCGTCGCGCTCGCTGAAGGAGCCGACCGCATGTTCAGGGGACCATCTGCCACGATCGTATCGTCATTGAAGTTGAACCCTCCGCTCGACGGGGTCACGCTTTCACGCTCGAGATAATCCTGTACTACCCACCCGGTGCCAGCTGCAAACTGGACCCGGAACCAGGTGTAGCCGGAAGCGCTCGAAGGTCCCGCCAGAACGGGGCCGGTGGCTCCAGTGGCGACCTGCGTTACGATCGAATTCGTAGTTCCGGCGGAGGAGCGGACATTCAACGGTCCATCGGAAACTGAAACGCGATCACCTGTCGAAAAACGGGGTGGATCAGTCGCTTCACCCAGGTAGTCCTGCACGACCCAGCCATTGCCACTCCCAGTTGCAAGTCGGTACCAGATATAGCCGCTGCCCGATTCGGGGCCCGCCAGAACTTCACCGGTCGCACCGGTCCGTAGCTGAGCGACGATCGTGCCGGAGGTGCTGGAGGATGAACGCAGGTTGAGCGGCCCATCGATCACGGCAACGTCGTCACCGATCGCAAACCGACCAGTTGTCGGTGGATCGGGATCGGTTGTGGGCGGAGACTGGTTCGACCAGGTCAGGAAACGAGCCGCGACCCAGCCATTTCCATATGGAGTGCGGACCTTGTACCAACGATTGAAATTCGCGTCTTCCGGTCCACCGAGGATACTCATCGCCGTTCGCGCAGGCAGGGAGCGGATCGCGCTTGCGCTCGTACTGGGGAGGGAACGGAGGGTGACACTGTCGATGTTTTCTACAACTGCATCGCGGTAGAACCGTCCTTCCTTCCAGCCGTTGACGGGAGGACTGCGGTCAAGAAACGCATCGACGGCCCAGCCCGTACCGTAATCAGTCGCGATCTGATACCAGGAGTAGCCCTCGGCCAAAACTGGGCCATCATAGACGGTCCCTGTCACTCCCGAACCTAGCGTGTAAACGACGCTCGCTCCAGTCGACTGGGAAGAGCGCAGATTGACACTACTACTCGTTCGAACATAGTCCCCGATGATCAGAGTGACCGAAGGCCACGAGCCAGTCCATGCCAGGGTATCGGAAACGAGACGACGAATTTGAGGGAGATCGTCATAGGCCAGATCGCCCGGACAACTCGTCGAGATCACATCGCGATGCCCGCAGATGGTCGGCAGATTCGGAATGTCCTTGAAATAGCTCCGACCAAGTGGATCGAGAAATCGAGTGGCCCAGGCCACGATGGCAACCATTCCTGCTTGTGCCGCGGTAGAGACATCGGCAAAACTGTGATTGCCCATGAAGCAGATTCCAGAAGATCCCCACGCATACTCCAACGCATGACCGCCAACGACATTGCGTCCGCCGATTCGCCCCTCGTAGACGTTCCCAAACCGATCGACGAGATAGTTGTATCCAATGTCGTGCCAACCCCGAGTCACGGCATGGTAGTACTGGATCGAACGGATGGCTTGGTAGGGGTTTTCGACATTCGATGTTTCGGAATGGTGAACAATCGCATGCTCCACGGTCCGGTAGGCTGGAAACCACCACTCACCGCTGTCATCGAATCGATAGGATTCATTGGCTCCCCATTCCCAGCGCGGTATGACCCGCGGCGGGCGGGAGCCATCCAGACTGGCCGATTCCACGCCACCGAGAGCCGGCATTGATGGACCATTGCTGGCATCGATGTAGGTCAAGGCGAAATCGGGGAGCGTGATCGGATTGCCAATGCCATCCACGGTGCGATAGCGGATGAACTGACTTCCTTCGGTGCAGACGAGTCCGGTGAAGTGACGGTTCGCTTCATCTTGATCGCCAGTATCGTGTGATACGTGGAGCACCCACGGACCGTCGAAATCGGCTCCGCTCATACTCAACCAGATCTCGACCTTGGCATCATCGGGACCGCTTGAATCCCAGTGGGCACCGACGGCCGTTATTGGAAACGCAGTCGCGATGGTCAATGGCTCCCCATCAGACGCACCGCCTACGGCATCGAGCTGATCATTTTCAAACCAGTTCTGACCGCGAGTTTCGGAAGTAGCGCCTTCGAGGTCGGGATCCCCACCGAGAGCGGCAGCACGTCCTTGCCCGGTTGCCAATAGCCCAAGGAAAGCAGCCGCTTTGAGTACCACACGGCGGTCAAACCGAGCATGAGCGGGACTGGATATCTGATCTGAGGACGGGGCTAGAGCGGGGTCCATCTGTGTTCCTCCGGGAACCGCATTGGGGCGATTCTCGACAGATGTGCCCGTTTGTCACGATGCGGATATCGTGGTCAGTCACGGGCAACTGTTTCGATACTAGCGTACGTACGCACTATTTGTCGATAGTCGCGTCTTGACACAAGAGAAATTGGCGCACAAATGTGACCGTCAAGTCAACGGCGAGAATTGAACAATCGTGTTTCTGGGTCAGGCGGGGGCGAGGAACTCTCCGGCCGCCCAGCCGGTATTGGCAGCAGTTGCGATCTGCCACCAGGTGTAGCCGTTGGCTGATTGCGGTCCAGCTTGAACGGCTCCGGAAGTGCCCGTTGGCATGGTGGTGATGACGGTTGCCGATAGCGAAGGGGACGATCGGAGACGCAGCGACGATGTCGTGACAATCTGATCGCCAATATCGATCGCTGAATCCGGTGGCAGTGGTGGCGCAGTGGTTTCCGCGAGAAACTCCCCAGCCGCCCAGCCAGTTCCGTTGGCGACCTGGATTTGCCACCATTCGTATCCATTCGCATTGGTCGGACCAGCAAGGACGGTGCCGACCGTGCCAGACGCCATCGTGGTGATGATCGTTCCGCTCGTCGACGGAGCAGAACGAAGTCTGAGCGAGGAGATCACACGGACGGTGTCACCGATGTCGAAGGTTCCACCAGCTGGTGGTGGAGGTGGTGGTGGAGCCGTCGTTTCGACCAAGCCGATCGAAGCTGCCCAGCCCGTTCCGGCTGGACCCGAGACCTGCCACCATTCGTAGCTGTTCGCGTTAACGGGCCCACCGATGACCGTGGCGATCGTGTCGGTGGTCATGGTGGTCAGAATTGATCCGGTTGTCGATGGCGTTGTCCGAAGTCGGAGCGAACTCGTCACTCGAACGGTGTCGCCGATATCGAAGGTGTCCGGTGTCGGTGGCGGAGGTGGTGGCGGCGGAGCAGTCGTTTTGACCAGGCTGATCGAGGCCGCCCAGCCGGTGCCGGCCGGCACCGTGATCTGCCACCATTCATAGCCATTGGCGGTCGTCGGTCCATCGATAACGGTTCCGATCGTATCCGGTCGCCATCGTGGTGATAACGGTTCCGCTGGTTGAGGCAGAGGATCGGAGATTGAGCGCGCTGGTGACAAGGACCGAATCGCCAAAGTCGAATCTCGGTGGGCGAGGGAGTGGAGGTCCAGCTGAAATCAAGCGGAAGCTCTCCTGCTCGCTCCATCCGAAGACGCCGGCATCGACATCCGCGGCATCGGCGAAGTTGAACCAAATGAGGCCGTCACCCAGTTTCGGTCCAACCATCGCAAGGAGCCGGAGATCCCGAGGTGCGACGTTAATGACTTCTGCCGAGAGATCGGGCCTTAGGCGCAGATCGACACTGTCCACATCGACAGCGACCAGATCGCCTACGGTGAACTTGACTTTCTCATCGACCTCTGGTGGCGCGAGCTCCAGAAATGCGGCAGTGACCCATCCCAGTTCGGCACCAGCAGATACTGCGTACCAACTTCCCTCGCTGGCGAACTCAGGCCCATCGACTACGATGGCGAGCGTACCATCGAGAAGCTGGGTAATCACGGAACCATCGAGACCTGGAACATCCCGGACGTTGAGCGGTCCCCCGTCATCAGTCACGACGACTACGAAGTCACCGACAACCAGTCCGGCAGGCGGGCCAGTTGGGATTTCGGATAGGACGTCCGCTACGAGCTGACGGACTTCTTGCAGATCGTCGTAGGCGACGTCGCCCGGACAATCCGTTGGATTGAGATCCCGGTGACCCGCTATCGTGGGGAGATTGGCGACTCCATAGAAATCGGACTCACCGAGTGGGTCGAGTTCGCGCACGGACCATGCCACAATGGCGACCAGCGCTGCTTTTGCGTCAACGGTCATGTCCTGGAATCGGAAATCTCCAAGCAGGCTGATCCCGGCCGAGCCAAGATTGAAGAGCCATGCATGCGAACCAGCGACGCCTTGGCCCCCGTATCGACCCTCGTATATAGTGCCGAAACGATCTACGAGGTAGTTGTACCCAATGTCTCCCCAGCCACGGGTGACAGCGTGGTAGTAGTAAATGCTCCGCATTGCCTGTACGGGATCCTGCAGGTTCTGGGTCTGGGTATGATGCACGATGGCGTGTTCGACCGAGGCGTAGATTGGCGGGTAGATTTCTTCGCCATCGTTGAACCGAAAGGCGTCATCTGCACCCCATTCCGCTCGGCCGACAATCGGCGGTGGTGCGGAAGGATCATCCGTTGCGACGAAAGCTGTCGGCGTATCAAATCGGGTCGGACCGGCGAAAGTATTGACGAAGGTCAGGACCAGCCCGTCCACGAACGCTAGATTGCCTTCAGGATCGAGCGAGCGAAATCGAAGGAAATTGGCTCCACCCGAGTGCACCAGCCTGGAGTGGAGCCGGTCGTCGATCGTTTCCTTTCCGGTGTCGGTGTCATAGAGGAGAAAGAAGGAATCTGTGTAGAGATCCCCATCCAGGCTCAACTGCACCTCGATGACTGGCCAGGTACCGACCTCGCTGTCCCAGCTGGCACCGGCTGCGGAGATGGGGAACTCGGTCGCGATCTCGGTGAAGCCAGTGCTGGTCGAAGCTGCGACGATTGCATTGGCGTCGATATCGACGGCAAGCGTTTCTGGATAGGATTGGGCGCTTGTGTGGTGAGAAAAAACCGGCCCGTGCGACGAGCTCCATGCTGCCAGAATTGCTGAGGCTCGGAGAATGACCCGACGCGTGTGTTTCGCGCTCAGGTCGACCGAGTCAGTCTGCGGGACTGTGGACATCGAAATGATCTCGTACTAGAGCAGGACGGGACTTTGAACAGTTGCGGACCTGCAAGTCTATGTTAGTCGGTGTTTGGCAAGGAAACAACTTGAGTGGTGAAGAGGATGGTTGTGATTCCGGTTGCCAGAGGTTGCCCGATCGGAGTTCCTTTGGCATGATGCTGGAAACGTACGTCAATCTCCGCCGGGTGAAACGCTTGCAATTGGGGAGCATTTTCAACGATGCCACACGCGCTGATCGGTGACCTCACCGTCGCCTATGACATTCAAGGTAGTGGTCCTCCGCTGCTGATGATCAACGGAATCGGCGCAGCTCGCGGAGCCTGGAATCTTCAAGTTCGTGATTTCGAGCGGGAGTTCCAGGTTGTGACCTTCGACAATCGCGATGTTGGCGAAACCGGTCCAGGTTGTCCCGCCGTTGCTTATCCCATGCAGCAATTTGCCCATGATGCCGCGGGTTTGCTTGATGCGCTTGGAATCGAATGCGCTCATGTGGTCGGCGCATCAATGGGCGGCGCCATTGCCCAGGAATTTGCCGCTACCTTTCCCGAGCGGACGCGGAGCGTGACGATCGTCTGTTCCTGGCCGAAAACCGACCGATGGATGCACGAGCTGATGACCCAGTGGGATGAGGTTTTCCGCCAGCAGGGGAGGGTGGCCTGGGATCGCACGACCTGGTTGTGGGTGTTCACCCATCGTTTCTATGCAGATCCCGCAAACCTGACGATGCTCCTGACCACATCCGAAAAGGCAGGCCACCCGCAATCACTCGAGGCATATCTCCGTCAATCAGATGCCTTCAAACGCCATGACGTTCTCGATCGACTCCCTTCGATCACTGCTCCGGCTCACGTTATCTGCGGGGAGGAGGACATCTACACGCCGTTGCGCTATTCCATCGAAATCGCCAATGCGATTCCTGGAGCGACCCTTTCCGTCATCCCGGAAGCGGGTCATGGGATGTTCTGGGAGGCGACTGCGACATTCAATCAATTGGTAAGCGATTTCATTCAATCCGTTGAGGCAGGCGATCCGTTCGAGCCGTCCGAACGTGACGTCGAGGAGGAGGAGGAGTAATGCAAAACACGATTCTTGGCTCAACAATTGTGTTCGCGCCATTTTCGATCGATCAGGCGCTCGAAGGACTTGCCGCCGCGGGTTATCGGAACGTCGAGATTGGCGCGGTCAAGGGATGGTTCGAACATATCGATCCGGACACCGCGTCGGACGCCGAGATCGCTCGGATCAAAACCAAACTCGACTCGCTCGAACTGATACCAGTCAGTCTGAGCGGTCACACACAGCTGCAAACCGAGGAAGGAAAAGAACGTTTTCGCAAAGCGATTGATATCGCCGCTGGACTGGGGATGCAGATTGTCAACACTTTCACCGGCGACGCAGAAACTGAGGAAGATCGCGAAGCCTACTTCGAGAACGTGGCGGCTCTGTGCGACTACGCTCGCGACAAGGGTCTGAAGATCGGGATGGAAACCGACAGCAACATGCTGCCAACCGCAGAAGCGGGCCTTCCGATTCTCGAACGGATCAATCGACCTGATGTTCTCGGTTTCAACTACGATCCCGGCAATGTCATCTACTACACCGGCGCTGACCCGATGACCGATATCGCGTTCGCGTTTCCGAGCATGGTTCACTTCCACTTCAAGGACAAGGTTGGGGGAAAAGGTGTCTTCCACTTCCCACCGCCAGGCGACGGCGACATCGACATGGTCGGTTTGCTGCGACTCTGCGAAGAGGCCGGTTACACCGGTCCGATCAGCGCCGAGGTCGAGTTCGACGAAAAGGGCTGGCCCGATTACGAAGCGTGTCAGGCAGCTGCCGTTCGGTCTGTCGCGAATCTGCATCAAATGGGATTGAGCTGGTAGGCGATCCTGGATCGATCGCGATCCGACCAGTTAACGCAAAAAAGCGGGTCAGGATCCTTCCTGACCCGCTTTCGAGTGAACAGGCTATCGACGTGTGTTTGAGCTGTTGATGATCTTGTTCATCGTTTCGATGGAGAGCGATGTGGCTTGTTCGTAGGCGGAAACGATGCCATCCACATCGAGGTTTCGCAATCGCCACGAGGAGATGATATCCAGGATGCCGGCAAAGATCAGCATGATTCCAGCCGCGATCAGAACCCCGAGAAGACCATCAGCTGGATCGAGGATGATCAGGAGAATTCCCAATCCGACCCAGATCGCGCCCGAAAGGATGATCCAGAACTCGCCGGAGACGGCCTTGCGAACTCTGATTCCGGTGATGATTCGCATGACTCCCACCACGATCGCCCATGCGGCTAGCACGTAGAGCAAGCCAACGGCGGTCAACTCGGGGTACACAATCGCGAGGAAACCAAATGCCAGACTGATTACAGCCTGGAACAGATAGGGCCACCAGTTGCCTTCACCGAAGAGACGCCGGATGGCGGTCAAACCGGCAAACACACCATCAGCGATGGCGAACGCTCCAATCAGAAAGATCCACGTACGCAAACTGATTTCTGGTTCGAGAAGCATCAGCACGCCGATGCCGATAATCAGAACCCCTCTGAGTAAAACGAGCCACCACCGATCTCTGATTTCGGTCAGTGCTGCTCGCATATTGTCAAAATGCACGATTGGTTGTGCGACTGAATCCATTGGCTTCGATCCTTTCGCCTAAAACGCTGCTACCGGATACGGAGGCGCTCGTATAGCTGCCACCAAGATTCGTGACTCCAAGTCAATCACCGTATCATAGCGAATATGCGAAGTAACTGCAGCATTGTTTCGCCAGCGATTGCGCATGAGCCAACGAAAGGCCAACTGATGTCATCCAGAGAGGAATTTCCCAGACCCGACAATCTGTCGCGCGACCTCACTCATTTTGACGCCGAAGGCCGCGCTCGGATGGTTGATGTGGGAGAAAAAGCCGCGACCCACCGGATCGCGATCGCTGTCGGCCGGGTATCGATGGCGCCCGAAACAGCAACCTTGATTCGCGAACATCGAGCCGCCAAAGGAGATGTCCTCGGCGTTGCTCAGGTTGCAGCGATCATGGGCGCAAAGAAAACGTCGGAATTGGTGCCTATGTGTCACCCGATCATGCTCACTCGCATCGATGTTCGGCTCGATCTCGGCGAAGATGCCGTGGATATCACGGCCCAGGTCGAAACCAGAGGTCCGACCGGAGTCGAAATGGAAGCAATGACTGCCGTTTCGATTGCGGCGTTGACGATCTACGACATGGTCAAAGCGGTCGATCGCGGTATGACGATCGATGCGATTCGACTCATTGAGAAATCAGGTGGAAAAAGCGGACTTTGGCAGCGAGCACCTGACTGATGCGGCAACTTGAGCCGCTGGATGGTAAACTCCCGGCGATTAAACGCGAGCGGATTGAAGCGCTCGCGTTTCTGTGTGTTTGAGGAAACTTGACTCTGAGTCCAGTTTCTTACCGTATAGGAGACAAAAGAATGTCGAAGGGAAAGCTGACCCGTAGAACGTTCGCAGGCGCAGCCCTTGCCATTCCGGCACTCGCTGCGGTGCCAGTGGGGCTTCGCGGCGTCGACGCGCAAGACTCCTATTGTCGTTACGATGGTGACTGACACCGCCGGTCTCGGTGACCAGAATTTCAATGACCTCGCCAACGCAGGTGGTGAGCAGGCTGCGGAGGAGTTCGGACTCGAGTGGAAGGTCATCGAGTCCGCTGACGCTGCCGCTTATGTTCCAAACGTGACGGCCGGCGCCCAGCAGGGTCCGCTGACCGTCGCCGTCGGCTTCCTGCTGACAGCCGCTGTCGAGCAGGTCGCTGCTGCGAACACTGACAAGAATTTCACACTGATCGATTCCGCCGTCGAACTGCCAAACGTACAGTCAGTGCTGTTCAAGGAACAGGAAGCTGCCTTCCTGACCGGCGTTGCCTCTGGTCTCACGACCAAGACGAACAAGGTTGGTGTGATCGGCGGCGAGCGGATTCCGCCGGTTGTTCGGTACGAAGTCGGTTTCCGCGCTGGCGTGGAAGCGGTCAATCCTGATTGTGAAGTCATCATTGCGTATGTCGATTCGTTTTCCGATCCGGAAGCCGGCAAGGAATTCGCCTTCGCGCAGTTCAACGACGGCGCGGACATCGTCTTCCCGGTAGCCGGTCTAACCGGTACTGGCGCCTATTCGGCCGTCGCCGAACTCAACAAACCGGGCGAGCAGTGGGTGCTGGGCGCCGACGTGACCCAGGATGGCCTTGCTCCAGGTTTCGAACTGGCGGTTTGCCGCAAGGGCGTCGATTTCGCCTCCTACCGCGCCTGCAAGCAGCAGGTCGAGGGGAACTTCGAAGCCGGCGTCAATCTGCTTGGTATTGCAGAAGAAGGTGTCGCGTTCGAAGATCCAAACGGTCGGGTGGCACCGGACGTTATTGCCGTGGTCGATGAGTATGAGCAGATGATTGTGGCGGGCACGCTCGTGCCGCCGTCTACTGACGAAGAGTACGAAGCGTTCGACGCTTCAGCCCCGGCAGCAACCCCGGCCGGTTAGTTTTCTCAGGAATCAGGTTTTTGGAAGAAAGGAGCGCACAAGCGTGCGCTCCTTTCTCGTACAATCCGCGCATCGTCGAGCGGATGGCCGGAGATCGAGGCCGCAATGATCGTGCCAGGATGGGTGGGTGACTGATCCGGAGTTGCCGGTTGAAACGACCGATGCAGATTGGCCGATGGCCGTCGAAATGCGGGGGATCGTCAAGCGATTCCCTGGCGTCATCGCCAACGCCGGCGTCAATCTGGCCGTGCGCAAGGGGGAGATTCACGCGCTCCTGGGTGAAAACGGCGCCGGCAAGTCAACCCTGATGAATGTGCTGATGGGTCTCTATCCGCCCGATGGAGGTGAGATTCTGGTAGACGGTCAGCCGGTGGATTTCCACAGTCCGAAAGACGCGTCGGACGCTGGACTCGGGATGGTGCACCAGCATTTCATGCTCATCCCGGTATTCACGGTCACAGAGAACGTCATCCTGGGTTCAGAAGGCACTCGAATCAAACTCGATCGTAAGACCGCGGAAAAAGAAGTCGGCGAAACCGCGGAAGCCTATGGACTCTTTGTCGACCCGACTGCCCGCGTCGAGGATCTTCCGGTCGGTATGCAACAGCGAGTCGAAATCCTGCGGGTGCTGTATCAGCAAAGTGAGATTCTGATCCTTGACGAACCAACAGCGCTCCTGACTCCGCAGGAAGTCGATGAACTCTACCGAATCCTGAACGCACTCCGCGAATCCGGGAAAACAGTGATTTTCATCACTCACAAATTGCGCGAGGTCGCCGCCATCAGCGATCGGGTCACGGTGATCCGTCGCGGACGTACGGTGGGCACCAGGATCACGGCGGAAACCAATGCGGCTGAACTGGCCGAACTGATGGTTGGCCGGGACGTCTTGCTCACCGTCGAGCGACCACCAGCGAATCCCGGCGAGTCCGCGTTGCAAGTCTTCAATCTGGTGGTCAAAGGAAAAGGCTCGCGGAACGCGATCGACAGCCTGAGTATGTCGATCCGGGCCGGCGAAATCGTCGGACTTGCTGGTGTTGAAGGGAACGGTCAAACCGAACTCGTGGAAACGATCGCCGGTCTGCGCAAACCAGACGACGGTACGATCATGCTCGGTGGCGCAGATGTTACGGGCGACGACCCGATCGAAATGCGAGTCAACGGGCTTTCCTACATCCCGGAGGACCGTCATCATCGCGGCCTTGTGTTGCCATACACGTTGACCGAAAACGTCCTGCTCGGAAACACCGAACTTCCGCCGTTCAGCAGCAACGGGGTCATAAATTACCGCAAGTCCGGTGAAATCACAGCGGATCTGATGGCGGAATTCGATGTCCGCGCGCCAGGTCCGGATACGAAAGCGCAAAATCTGTCAGGGGGCAATCAGCAGAAGCTGATTATTGCCCGCGAACTCTACCGGGAACCAGATGTGCTGCTGGCGGTTCAACCAACCAGGGGGCTCGATGTCGGCGCGATCGAGTTCGTCCATGCCCAGCTGGTGACCGAACGTGACAAGGGACGGGGTATTCTTCTGGTTTCATTCGATCTGGATGAAATCATCGATCTGAGTGACCGGATCCTGGTCATTTATCAAGGCCGGATTGCGGGAGAGTTTCTTTCGGGCAAGGTCGATCGAACCGAGATTGGCTTGCTGATGGGAGGGCGCGGAGCGCGTGTCGATAGCGAACCTGTCGCGCGATAGCGCGGCCCAGTGGAAATCCACGGCAGTCACAGTTGGCACCTCAGTCCTGGCGATTGTCATTGCTCTGGCTGTCGGCGCCATTTTCATCTGGGTGTCTGGAGACGATCCAGTCGAATCGTACAAAGCGCTCTGGAACGGCGCCTTCGGTAGCAGACAGGCGCGCTCGGAAACCCTGACCGCGGCAACGCCCTACATCTTCGGTGGTCTTGCTTTCGCGATCGCGTTTCGGGCAGGCTTGTTCAACATTGGTATCGAAGGCCAGATGCTTATGGGCGGGTTGGCGGCTGGTCTCTTTGCGGGCGCTGACCTGGGACTGCCGGCGATCGTTTATGTCCCGACTGCATTGGCACTGGCGTTTGTCGTGGGCGGATTGTGGGGTGCGATCGCCGGAGTCCTGAAAGCGATTTCTGGTGCACATGAAGTCATCACCACGATCATGCTCAACTATCTTGCGTATCAGATTCTTTCGTACACCGTGCTCGAAACTGAAGACTGGTTGCCGGTCAACCCGATGCTCCAATCGACGAACCCAGCTCCTCCGGAAGCGCGGTTGCCGATCCTTGTTGATGGCACTCGACTGCACGCTGGTTTCCTTGTCGGACTTGGCGCCGCTGCCGTAGTCTGGTTTCTCCTGTTCCGGACCAGTTTTGGCTACAACCTACGGACCGTCGGGTTGAGCCGCGGCGCAGCCGGTTATGCCGGTATTCGCTGGGGCTGGACTATCACCATCGCGATGTTCCTGAGTGGAGCGCTTGCCGGCCTTGGCGGTGCGAGTGAAACGCTTGGGCTTCATGGCCAGCAATACAACGCGCCTCAGGGGTACGGCTTCACCGCGATCGCGGTCGGACTGGTCGGACGCAATCATCCGATAGGCGTCGTTTTGGCGGCGATTGTTTTCGGAGCGCTCCGGGCCGGTTCGAATGCCATGCAGATCCAGGTTGGGACCTCGAAAGAACTGGTGCTGGTCCTGCAGGGCCTGGTGATCCTTTCAGTGGCGGCTCTGGCGGCATCGAGCAGAATCCAGGCCTGGTGGTCGCGGCGACGACGGACCCCAACCTCTGGCGACGAATACACGAGCACGATCGGTGTCGATCCTGCCGTTCCGATGGAGTTGTAGGAGGCGCGGATCAGCGTGGATGGATTTCTCGACTTCTTCGATCTCAATCTGCTGAAAGCGGTCTTGCGGATGGCGACTCCGCTGGTGTTCGCAGCTATGGGTGGTCTCCTGTGCGAACGCTCCGGGGTCATGAACATCGGTCTCGAGGGCCTGATGCTGACCGGTGCTTTCACCGCGGTAGCCGCGACCTATTACCTCGAAAACGCCTGGCTGGGACTCCTCTGTGCGTTGATCGCCGGTGGAGCGGTTGCCGCTATTCACGCTTTCTGGAGTATTGGATTGCGTTCAGATCAAATCGTGACAGGGACCGCAATCAATCTTCTGGCGGCGGGCACGACAGCTTTTCTTATCTTGAGTATCTGGGGAACGGCTGGGCGAACGCCAACCGTGCAGAAACTCCCCAATCTGACCGCCGGCGTCAATGTTCTGGTTCCAGTCGCGTTTCTCCTGGTCCCACTCGTTTATCTCTTCCTGAGGCTGACCAAGCAGGGATTGCGGGTCATGGCTTGTGGAGAAAGCCCACAAGCCGCCGAGAGTGTCGGGATCAATGTTTCTGCTATGCGTTACGCCATGGTCATCGCCAGCGGTGTCTTCGCAGCGGCGGGAGGAGCGTTTCTTTCGATCGGTTCGCTCGGTCTCTTCCAACCGGAAATGACCGCCGGACGCGGGTTTATCGCGCTGGCTGCGGTGATCTTCGGAAACTGGATGCCGTTTGGCGCGTTAGCCGCAGCGCTCCTCTTCGCCAGCGCTGAAGCATTCAATATCCAGGGTCAGACGAAGGGGATTGGCGTTCCCACTGAACTGCTGCAAGTTCTGCCCTATCTGCTGACGATTATCGCGCTGGTTGGTGTGGTTCGGAATTCCCGCCCGCCCGCCGGACTTGGGCAGCACCCAACGCCGAACTAACCCGCTTTCCGGAGCAGGGTCAGTTTGAGCAGAACCATGACGGCAAATGACGCTCCGACGAAATCGAGCACCAGGTCTTCCGGACCGGCATGACGACCCGACACGAAGGACTGGTGGAACTCGTCGATCAGCCCGTAAAGGGTTGCCACCCCGATCGCGTACATGGCGGCGGTGATTCGTGGCAGTCCCATAAAGAGAAAACCCCCGCAAAGCAAGGCGCCGAGCACAGCATAGGCGCCAAGATGCCCCAGCGAGGATACCAACTGGGCGTTGAACCCTGCGGTTGGAATGGTCTCTCGGTGAGAGAGAGCGAAAATCACCCCAGCCCAGATCAGCGCTGGCATCAGAAACAGGAGGTCACGGGTCGAACGCGCCGACACTGAGGCTTGGGACACCGGATTCGATTCATTCATGGTGGCGAGTCCAACACTCATGCAATGACAAAGACGCCGATCACGACGCGCAAGCGTACAATGTGTTGCAGATGGAATGTGGCGGCGAGCCCGCCCCAGGGTGAGCAAACGTCGTAGGTCCGGGACGGGCCGAAAGGGGTTGAGCAGGCCAATGGCATCGGTAGTTTCAGAACGACCTGGGTCGAGTTTTGCGGCCGGAATCCCCGGTTTCGACCGATTCGCCTGGTATTTCTTCCGGGTATCCGGTCTCCTTCTCGTGTTGCTGGCCGGTGGACACCTGTTTATCACGCACTATCTCAATGTCCCGTCCGACACGAATTTCGATTTTGTCTCCGCTCGTTGGGCGAATCCGCTCTGGCGGACATTTGACATGCTGCTGCTGATCATGGCGCTCTGGCATGGATTGCTGGGGATGCGGACGATCATCATCGACTGGGTCAAGTCACCCGGCTGGCGCGTGGCCTTGACAAGTCTGACCTGGGTGGTCGGTCTCATCTTCACCGTGCTTGGCTCTGTAACGATCTTCACGTTCGATGAAGCCGCTGCTCGGGATAACACCGGGCCGCTCTCCGGCGAACTCTGGATAGCCGATGTTCTCGGCGCGTCCCTCTTCATCTTTGCGATTCTCTCCTATGTCGGGGGAGCGGTGCTGCTGATCTATATCCTCCGCCATATCAGTCTCGGCACCCGACCAATCTACCGCGGCGATCTCGGACAGTACGCCTGGTTGATTCACCGGGTGACTGGTATCGGGATAGTCTTTTTCCTGCTCGTGCACATCATCGACATCATGCTGATCGGTCTGGGGCGGGACATCTACGACGAATCGGTCGAGTTCTACGGCAATCCCTTCCTCCTGCCGATGGAAGTTGGTCTTGTTGCAGCGGTGATCTACCACACGTTGAACGGGCTGCGGATCGTGCTGATCGACTTCTGGTCAAAAGGCGTCAAGTACCAGCAGAAACTCTTCTGGGCGGCGGTTATCGGAACAATCGTGCTGACGATTCCGAGCGCTATTGTGATCTTCCTGGCGGAGTTCTAACGTCGAGTCGGGTCGCAACCTGGATTTCTCGTACCATAGAACACGACCGGTCGACCGGTCGTGTTCTCGTTTTCCAGCTAGCTCCACCGGTGCGATGACGCTGATCTGACGTTAACGCCTTTGTTGATCCCCTTTTGACCTAATAATCAACTGCTGGCTGACCAAGCCTGAGGAGAATCGGATGTACCCACTCATCATCATGATGGCGATCATGGGCGTCGTGATGCTCGTGCTCATGCTTTCGGCGAAGGTTGTCAAGGAATACGAGCGCGGCGTCGTTTTCCGTCTTGGACGCCATACCGGGTTGCGGGGACCAGGGCTCGTCTGGATCATTCCGATCGTCGAGCGGATGGTCAAGATCGACATGCGGACCGTAACGATGGAGGTGCCGTCACAGGAGGTCATTACCAAGGATAACGTGACCATCCGGGTCAATGCGGTCTCGTACTTCCGGGTTGTTGATCCTGCCGCGGCGGTCAACCACATTGCTGACTACGAACGCGCGACGTCCCAGATCGCGCAGACAACATTGAGGAGCGTACTTGGGCAATCTGTTCTGGACGAGCTGCTCTCCGAACGAGAACAGATCAATCAGGAACTGCAGCAGATCATCGACCAGCAAACGGAACCATGGGGTATCAAGGTTTCGATTGTCGAGGTGAAGGACATCGAGCTTCCGCAAACCATGCAACGCGCGATGGCTCGGCAAGCGGAAGCTGAACGGGAAAAACGGGCGAAGATCATCCATGCCGAAGGCGAGTTTCAGGCAAGCCAGCAACTGGCTGAAGCGGCCGCAGTGATTGCAGAGGAACCGATTGCGTTGCAGTTACGCTACCTGCAAACACTGACGGAGATCGGGGCCGAAAAGAATACGACCGTCGTCTTTCCACTCCCAACCGAATTGCTGTCGCTCCTTCCGTCATCATTGATGAACCAGGAAAAGGTCCGATTGCCTGACCGGTCCACGAACGGCGTCGAGGCCTCTGAAAACGGCGCTGAGCAACGGGCGCAGGATTTTGAGTAGCGGCCTTAGTGGCATTGTGTTGAGGATAGGCAACAAAGCGCGTACAATCCAATGCTGGAATGTCGGTCGTTCGTTTTGACCGCCATCATGGTTCAGCGCGATTGGCGCTTATTGGAGGTACTCGAGCATGCGGCTTCGCAAATGGTTCGGTTTGTCACTCGTTGTGGCACTTCTGGCTGGCACTGCCCTGACAATTGGTGTCGGTTCTACATCGGCACAGGATCAGCCATCGTTTCCAGTTCAGATCCGTTTCCTGAATGCCATGACGGCGCAGAAGGAGATCGATGTCTACGTCAACGGTTCAGACAAGGACCAGCGGGTTGTTGAGGGTCTGGAGTACGGCACGATTTCCGAGACGTTCACGGGAACCTCTCCTGCAACCAACGTTGTCGTCAAGAACAATGTCAATCTCGGTTTTGACCAATGGCTGTTCAACACCGTGGTTCCAACCGAAGCAGGTCGCACCTATCTTGTCGTCGTGTCTGACTTCGTTGTGATCCCAGTTATGGTCGACAATGGCACGATCGCTGCCGAAGGCGCGACCGCTCGTCTCGTCCACGCGTCGTCACAGGCTCCGTCGATCGACGTTCTCGTCAACGATGAAGTCGCTGTTACCGACCTGAAGTACGGTCGCGCCAGTGACGCCGGAATTCTGCCTGCCGGAACCTACAACTTCAAGCTCAACGCAGCGGGCACCGATAGCACCGCTCTCGAGGTTGATGGAGTTGAGCTTGCTGACGGCAATTCCTACACCTTCGTTGCCATCGGCGAGCCGGGCAGCACCGAAGAGCCCCTCACTGTAGTCGTCGATGTGGTTGAAGGCAGCGGCGCTGCGGCGACCCCAACCTCCTAGGATTTCCAACCATTCGATGCTGATCTAATCGGTATCATGAGCGGGCGTCTCGGTTTTCGAGACGCCCGCTTTGTTCATTCTCGGGATGAAGGAGACGTCACGTGCGCATCACCAAGGCCACAACCTTTATTGTCGGTAACCCCTGGAAAAACTGGACGCTCGTCCGGCTTGACACCGATCAACCTGGTCTCTATGGCATCGGTGAGGGGTCCTTGAACGGTTTTGCCAAAACGGTCGAAACCGCTATCCATGAACTCGCGCCGTTTTATGAAGGGATGGACCCATTTCAGATCGAAACCATCTATCAGAAGATGGCGCGCGACGTCTATTCCGAAGGCGGCCAGATACACATGAACGCGGTGGCGGCGATCGAGATCGCTTGCTGGGACATCATCGGTAAGGAACTCGGGCGACCGATCTACGACCTCCTCGGTGGCCGCTACCACGAAAGCCTGCCTGCCTACGCGAATGGCTGGTACCAGGGTGATCGTGATGTCGATGCGTTTGCCGACAACGCCGAGCGGGTGATCGGCAAAGGCTACAAAGCACTCAAGTTCGATCCCTTTGGTTCGGCCTGGCGAACGATGACCCCTTCCGACCGCCGGTTATCGATCGATATCGTGGGAGCCGTTCGGGAAACTGTCGGCCCGGATGTCCAGATCATGGTCGAGGGCCATCGGCGCTTCAGCGTTTCCGAAGCCATCACCATCGCCAACGAACTCGCCCCCTATGAACCGACCTGGTTCGAAGAACCAACCGATCACACCAAGATCGATGCGACCGCCGAGGTGGCCCGTCATTCACCGGTGCCGATCTCGTGCGGCGAAAGCTTCACCACCACGCATCAGTTTGCCGAATTGCTCAAGCACAACACGGTGCACATTCTCCAGCCGGATCCATCATGTATGGGTGGCATCCTGAAAACGCGTTTTGTCTGCGCGATGGTCGATGCCAACTATGGTGTTGTCGCTCCCCACCAGGCGCAAGGTCCGATTTCGACCGCAACCTGTGTTCAGATCGGCGCGTGCACACCGAACCTGCTTGTGCAGGAACTCTTCGATGAATTCAACGTGGGTTGGGAGCACGATCTGTTGACCCATCCAGTCGAAGTGATCAATGGCCGGATTACCGTTCCTGATCGACCTGGTTTGGGCACGGATCTCGATTGGAACGAGCTCGAAAAGCACCCGTACAATGAATCGAACTTCCTGCCACTGTTCAAACCCGGCTGGGAACGGCGCGACGGAGCGAGATGACACCGATGACCACACTCCATGGTTGCATTCCGATTCTGGTGACGCCGTTCGATCTGGCTGGTCATTTTTTGCCGGACGACATGGCGCGTCAGATCGACTGGGTGATCGACCAGGGCGCAACCGGCGTCTCCGCGCTGGCCATCGCCAGTGAGGGCTACAAACTGACCGATCCCGAACGCGATGAGATCGCAGCGGTGGTGGTAGAAGCAACCGCCGGTCGTGTTCCGGTCGTGATTTCGGCCGATGGCGCCGGAACCGCTGTCGCGGTCGATCGGGCGCAAGCGAGCGGCCGCTCTGGGCGCCGACGCGCTGATGGTGCTGCCACCGTATTTCGTGAAACCGGGCGGCCTGAGCTTGCAGGAATACTACGGCAAGATCGCTGCCAGCGTTGACCTCCCGATTGTGATTCAAGATGCCCCGCAACTCACCGGGGTGACGATGACTCCATCGCTCTGGGCTGGTTTGAGCCGTGATTACCCGAACCTCGCCTATGTCAAGGCGGAGGGTTCACCCCAGGGCGCGACGATTTCTGATTCGATCGCGCTCGGTGAAGGACGGATTAGCGTGTTCAGTGGTTGGGGAGGTCTGGGAATCATCGATGCGCTCGATCGGGGTGTCATCGGTTCGATGCCGGCTCCCAACTTCACGCGTGTTTTTGCCGAAACGCAGGCGCTCTATGACGGCGGCGATCGTACTGGAGCGATGAATCTCTTTCACCGTGACCTGCCGTACATCTTGTGGTCGATGCAGTCGATCGATTACTCGGTCAAAGCTGCCAAACGCGAACTCCAGGTCAGAGGGGTCTTTACCACCGACGTGCAGCGCCAGCCTACTGTGACGCTGGACGAGATTTCACTTCGCCAGCTCGAGGAATGGATCGAGCGGGCAGTGGCGCTCGACACCTGATCACTGTTTGTGGACGGCGGCGAGTGATACGATATGTGATTGTCAGGCGTTCAGAGAGACGAGGGATGTCAGAGATGAACATACGACACCATCCTCGGCGAAACTGTTTTCTGAATACGGAGTGATGGAGTATATCTATGCGATTGTTCGAACTCATGCGATTGACATTCATCGCGACCATGTTGGCGGCGGTTGTTCTCACTGTTGGTAGCCATCAGACCGTGACCGCCCAGGATCAGACAATTCAGTCGACCGTTGTCGGCGAAGTGCCGACCACCGGTGGTGCTCGTCCTGGTCCGTTCAGCGTGGTGCCAGAACTGCCGTCATACCGAACTGGCGAGATACCGGTCGCAATCGAGATCGAAAAAGCGTTCGTGAATTCGCAGATCGAAACGATCGAGATCAAAGACGGGATCATGCTTGATCCAACGGGCCCGTGGATCGTTTCCTGGTACCAGGAATCGTCCCAGCTCGGTGAGATTGGCAACGTGCTGATGGCCGGCCACCTGGACTATTGGGATGTCGGACCAGCGGTTTTCTACAACATCAATAACCTCAACGAGGGTGACATCATCAAGATCACCGGCGAAGACGGCACGGTTTTCGAGTATGAGGTGCAGTGGCGCGAAAACTTTGACACGGCCAATGCCCCGATCCAGGATATCGTCGGACCCACGGACGCCGAATCGCTGACATTGATCACCTGCGGCGGACCGTTCGATTATCAGACTGGCGAATATCTGCAGCGAACCGTTGTACGCGCCGTGCGGGTTGCCGCCTGATCCGAATACGACGCATCTTGATTGACGCCGGTGCTCAGGCATCGGCGTTTTTATCGTTTTCTGCCCGGTGGTTCCGGCTGAGCGTAGTATCCTGAACAGCCGAAACACCGATCCCTCGAGCCCGCGTGCTCCTGGCAAAGAAGCCTGATGAGTAGTCCAGCCTTTTCACCATCCCCATTGCTCGACGAGATCGTCCTCCGTTGCATGGAGTGCGGCGCGCGCGAAAGTGCGGCCGTCGCCGTTGCGCGCTGCTCGATTTGTGGCGGGCTCCTCGATGTCGATCTCCGTTTCGACCGAAAACTGACACCCAACGATTTTCTGACCCCATCTATGGGTCCGTGGGCAACCTCGGGTGTTTGGCGCTACCAGCCCCTCCTGCCTCGCTTGCCTGACGAGGCGATGGTGAGTCGATCCGAGGGACGCACCCCGATTTACGAGGATGAACGGCTGCGGACCTTTGCCGGGGTCAAGGCGCTCGGTCTGAAACACGAGGGCCAGAATCCAACAGCATCGTTCAAGGACCGGGGGATGACGGTCGGTATCAGCCACGCCAAGTCCGTAGGCGCGAAGATGGTGGCGTGCGCGTCGACTGGCAACACTTCGGCGTCGTTGGCATCGTATGCCGCCGCTGCCGATATGCCCGCTTTGGTTCTGCTCCCAGAAGGCAAGATCAGTGGGAGCAAGTTGGCCCAGACCATCGCCCACGGCGCGATCGTAGTGCAGATCGAAGGGGATTTTGACGCCGCCCTGGCGCTCTTGCGCCAGTTAACGGACACCTACGCGGTCTATCTGGTCAATTCCGTCAATCCGTTCCGGATCGAAGGTCAGAAAACGATCGTCATCGAAATGCTCGAACAACTCAGTTGGCAGGTTCCCGATGTGATTGCGCTTCCTGGTGGGAATCTCGGCAATACTGCCGCTTTTGGCAAAGCCCTTTCCGATTGCTGGCACGCTGGATTGATCGACCGCATGCCGAAACTGGTGACAGCGCAGGCGGCTGGAGCGGCACCGTTTGTCGACTATTTCGAATCCGGTTTCGACCATTACGAACCGGTCGCGGCGGAAACGATCGCCACTGCCATCAAGATTGGCGATCCGGCGAGCGTCGAACGCGCGCGGAGGGCCCTCACCCTGACCGAAGGATGTGCCACCCGGGTGACCGACGAGGAGATTCTCGAAGCGAAAGCCTGGATCGATCGGGTCGGAATCGGCTGCGAACCGGCCTCGGCGGCGAGTCTGGCTGGTTTGCGCAAATTAGTGGCCGCAGGCACGCTTCCTGCGGATGTGAATGCCGTTTGCGTGCTGACTGGGCATGTGCTGAAGGACCCGGATGCTGTGATCTCGTACCACCTCGGGGGCTCCGGAGAAACCCAGTATCCTCTTGCGAACCCGCCTCGATCGGTGGCGGCGAATCTCGATGCGCTCGAACGGATGCTGGCGGATGCACTTCACGGTTAGAGCGCCGGCATCGTCCGCCAATCTAGGGCCGGGGTTCGATGCGCTGGCACTCGCGCTCGATCTCTGGAATGAACTCGAGATCGACACCGACCACGCTTCCGGCATTGAAATCAGTGGTTCGGATGCGGCCTTGCTCGCTGACAGGGAGAACTATTCACTGCTCGCCATGCGCGAGTTGGCTGAGCAGGTGGGGCGGACGCTGCCACCCTTTTTCATGCGCGCGACGGTCGAGATCCCTGTTTCCCGTGGTTTGGGTAGCTCAGCGGCGGCGCTCGCTTGCGGTCTCTATGCCGCCAACACGTTGCTCGATCTCGGGTTGTCCACTACCGACCTCTTCCAGCGAGCCTGGCAGATGGAGGGGCACGGCGACAATGTCGGTGCGGCGATCTATGGCGGGGCCGTGCTGGCAGTTTCCGGATTGTCCGCTGCGATCCGCTTGACCGACGGGGAATCACTTGGTTTGAAAGCGGTGGTCTTCATCCCTGCTGCTACCGGCGCTACCTGGGCGGCACGGGCCGCCCTTCCGCCGACGGTGCCGCTGCCAGACGCCGCTTACAATGTCGGCACCGCGGCGAGTCTCTCGATCGGTCTGCTCACCAACGATCGCGCTGCGATCGCCGCCGGGATGCAGGATCGCTTGCACGAGCCTTATCGCGCCCGGTTGTTCCCTCATCTGACGCCAATGACTGATCGCGCGCGAGCGGCAGGAGCCATCGGCGCTTGTCTGAGTGGCGCAGGACCAACGATCCTGGCGTTGGCCGATCCTGATCGAGTTGAAGCGGTTCAGCGCGCAATGGAGTTGACGGCTTCCGAGCACCACGTCGAAGGACATGTCGCCGTGCTCGATCCGAGCCCCATCGGCGCATCCCTGACCCACCTGCGAGACTGAGTCAGAAGTCGATCCGGGCCGAGCGTTCGCCCCATGGCGTCATGCCGCCCTTGCTGAATCCTGCTTTCAGATAGAGCCTTTCCGCGACGATATTGTCGCGGTGATATCCGACATTGAGTTCAGGGAGTCCACCCTTGCGCAATTGCGCGAGCAAGAGGGCGAGAGCTGCCGACCCGATCCCGTGTTGTTGAACATCTTTATCGACCATCAGTCGAAAAAGCCAGGGACGATTGTCGTCTGGACTGATTCCCCACATCAGAAACCCCACCGCAGTCGAACCCTGATATATCCCAATTGGATGGAGCTGTGGATAGAAACCGCACTCTGCCAACGACCAGAGATTGGATTCAACAAAGGTCGCCTGATCGGGATGCACCTGCAACCGCGCGATCGCTTCCCAGTTCTCCTGCGTCACAGGCCGGAGGTTGATCGGTCCGCGCGGCGCGCTCATCTGCCCCGTTTCCAACCGTTCAGCGTTGCAGTACGCCGCTGGATGTTGAAGTCGCGGCTTCCTCGATCTCGGCGCGGGTCGCGCAGAGGAAATCGCCTGGCATCGTGTGCTTGAGTGCGGATGCGGCTATACCGAGGTCGAGCGCCCGGGTCAGATCGTCGGAATCCTCGAGATAACCGGCGATGAAACCACCGGCAAACGCGTCGCCACCACCAAGACGGTCGACGACTTCGATCGATTTCCAGTTCGTCTCCGCCAGCTCTTCGCTGCTGCCGATGGCGAGACCCATGATCTTGAGCTGGGTGCTGCTCTTGAGCCGTTTTCGGGTCAGGACGCAGGCCTCGACGCCGAGTTTCTTGCGCGCCTGGGCCATTACCTGTTCATGATCGCCTTCGATACCGAAAAAGGTGCCCAGACTGGTTCGACCGGCGAAGAGGACATCGACCATCGGGATCATCTGCTTGAAACAGGAGCGCGCTTCGGCAACAGTCCAGAGTTTCGAGCGGTAATTGAGATCGAAAAAAACCGGCACACTGGCTTTGTTGGCGGCTTTGAGTGCGGTGATCGTTTCCTTGCGGGAATTGCTGCTCACGGCCGGCGTGATCCCGGAAATGTGGAACGCATTGGCATCCGAGAGGAGCGTGGTCCAGTCAAACTCACCCGGTTTGAGATTGGCGAACGCGGAATCGGCGCGATCGTAGGTAACTGCAGAAGGTCGGGGATCGGTCCCTTCTTCGAGGAAATAAAGACCCATTCGCCCGTCGCTTTCGAGCACCCAATTGACGCCACTGGTATCGACCCGGTGTGCGCGGGCCTGGCGGTCCAAATAGCGCGCAGGCGCGTTTTCAGGGAGCCGCGAAACCCAACTTGCATTGATATCGAGACAGGCCAGCGTGACCGCGGTGTTGAGTTCCGCGCCTCCTGGACTGAGATTGAGACTGATCGAGCGTTCAAGGCGTTCGTTGCCTGGTGGAGTCAGCCGAATCATCGCTTCTCCGAAGGTGACCACCCGAGGTGAATGCCCTTGCCGACTCATGTTGCGCTCCGTTCTGAACCACGATCCGATAGTTCCTAATCATACCGGCTATGGCGCGTGGAAAAGGAGCGCCTCCGCCTACCGCCGGTTGAAACCGGGGACTTGGACATCAGCTGACGTCATTTTCGGATGTGTTGGCCGGGTGATTCATCCCCGGGATTCCATGAGCAGGATTCCTGCCGATACCTCGGGTTTCGTCGAGCTGGCCCCCGATCTCGCCGTTGAAATCGTCTCCCCGGCGAACACACCCGGTGAGATCGAGCGGAAAATCGCTCTTTATCTCAAAGCCGGCGTGCGACAGGTCTGGATTGTCTACCCGGAGCAGCGCGAGGTCGTGATCTATGTGCCATCTGGCCCTCCCCGGGTTTTCACCGAGCAGGACCACCTCGACGGTGGCGAAACGCTTCCCGGACTCAGACTGCGAGTAGCCGATATCTTCGCCTGAACACTCGTCCTCAAGCGGTGGTCGCCGTCTCTGCCCTGCGGATTCCACCATCAGGTGTTCAAGCCCGGTGATGTTTCGTCGAATCCGTTTTTGGCCGGTGTCATGAATCGAGGCCGCGCGGACGTTTGGATTGGACCAGCACGCGACTGCCGAGGCGCCTTCCAGCCGGGCGAGCATAGCGCTTGACATTTCCCGATCATCGGGCAACACTCCCATTGCACGCATGTAAGACGCCGCAGCGGGCGGGCCATAGTCTCCTGGAGACGATTGGTCCTTACGGAATTCAGGGCGTTTCCGGTCGAGGGCGAACGTGTCGTCCAGACCTGTAGACCAGAGGAGGGAGTCGGAAACGTGGCACGAGTAATTTTCGACAACGTCACGAAACGATACTCAGGTGGTGTGATCGCCGTGTATCAACTGAACATGGAAGTCTACGACCAGGAGTTCCTCGTTCTCGTCGGTCCGTCCGGATGCGGAAAATCGACTGCCATGCGAATGGTCGCCGGTCTCGAAGAGATCAGCGAAGGTCGGATCATCATCGGCGACCGGGTCGTCAATGACCTGCCGCCCAAAGACCGCGATGTCGCGATGGTTTTCCAGAGCTACGCGCTCTATCCGCACATGACCGTCTACGACAATCTCGCCTATCCCCTGAAACTGCGGAAAGTGCCAAAGGACGAGCGCGATCGCCGGGTTCGCGAAGCCGCCCGCACGCTCGATATCGAGCCATTGCTCGATCGCAAACCGAAAGCGCTCTCAGGCGGTCAGCGCCAGCGCGTTGCCCTTGGTCGGGCGATCGTCCGGGATGCCGAAGTCTTCCTGATGGACGAACCGCTTTCCAACCTTGACGCCAAATTGCGCGTGCAAACGCGCGCCGAGCTGATCAAGCTCCATGAAAACGTCAGCACGACCACGATCTACGTGACCCACGACCAGGTCGAAGCCATGACCATGGGCGACCGGATCGCGGTTATGAGCCTTGGTGTTTTGCAGCAGCTGGACACCCCGCAGCGTCTCTATGACATGCCAGCCAACAAGTTCGTGGCTGGTTTCATCGGTTCACCTTCGATGAACTTCATCGACGTCACGATCGAGCGCCAGGGCGAGCATCTCTACGCGGTCAGTGAAGGCCTCAATCTGCGTGTGCCGACTGCGAAAGGCGGCATGCTGGCGCAGTATATCGGCCAGCCAGTGATTCTCGGTGTCCGTCCGGAGCACATTGTTGACTGGGACCATGCCAATGGCGTCGCACCATCCGACTCCCGGATTCCGGTGACGGTCGATGTTGTCGAACTCCTCGGTAACGAGATCTTCGTTTACCTGATCATGGAAAACGGGCACATCATCACCGCCCGGATGGACCCGGATACCGGTCTCCAGCGCGGCATGAAACTCGATGTGACCGCATCACCCGACAAGTTGCACTTCTTCGATCCTCAGACTGAGTACGGCGTCTACTACTAGGCCGCATTCGACTCAGACAAGGAAAACGGACCTGGGATCAATCCCAGGTCCGTTTCTCATGGTGCGCAATGAAGGCGACTAGCTGGTCGCTTCGCTTTCACTCGAGATCGCTTCCGCGGTGGACTTGGCGGTGGTGCGAACCGCGATCTTGTGCGGTTTGGCGATTTCCGCTTTCGGTAGCACCAACCGCAGAACCCCGTGCTCGAAGGTGGCATCCGCCTGGCTGGCGTCGACCTCGACCGGAAGGGTGACCGAGCGACTGAAGGAACCGCGCGGCAGTTCGTGGAGATACCAGGTGGCGTCCTGGGCGTCCGCAGCATCCGCGACGTCAGGAGTTTCGCCGGTGATCGTGACCGTGTTCTTGTTGATCGTCACATCGAGCTGAGCCGGATCGACGCCTGGTATCGCGGCGATCAGGACGATCTCCTCCGAGGTGGCGTAGGCATCGAGAGGCAGGAGCATCTTTGCGCCGCCGTTTTCGCCAGCAGACCAGAGCGTTCGGAACATGTTACTACCGAACGCATCGGTTACTAGTCGGTCCATCGCGTCTTTCAGCGAGACATAATCGCCAGTGGTCGGATATCGGGTTGTCATGGTTTGACCTCCAGTAGGATTGTCCAGTGTGTGACTGGAAGCTAATCTGTGATGATCACTGCGAGCAGATCATCTCACGGTTTGATGATAGATCATATTATCGAATAATGCAAGAGAGTTGATACAGAGAGTGTAGCCATGAGGAGGTGTGGACAGCTGGTGTTTCGGCGAGCAGCAACTGGAGTAGGCTTCGGCGTTGATTCTCAAAATGAAGGGGCAGAAGATGAGCCATCCGGAGGAACTCAAACGAGCGACACTGGCCGTGACCGGCGGACGCAAACATCAAACTGGCGAAGGACTCGTGCCGGGAATCGAGTTGTCGTCGACTTTCGTGGCTCCCGGGAATCCCGCTCCTGGTGACTACACCTATGGTCGCGGAGATAGCCCCGGGTTCCGAGATCTCGAGCAGGCGTTGGCGCTAATCGAACACGCCACCGACACGGTCGTGTTCAATGCCGGAATCGCTGCCTCGAACGTTCTCTTCGATGGAGCGCCAGAGGGGAAGGCGGTGGTCATGCCTTACGACGCCTATTACGGGATCCGGGTGCGAGCGGAAACGGTGATGCCGCCGCGCGGATGTGAGGTCCGCTTCGTCGATCAGCAGGATCTCGATGCCGTTGACACAGCCCTCGTGGGAGCTGGCTTCCTCTGGACCGAAACACCGACCAATCCTCTCCTGGCTGTGGCCAACCTGACTGCTATTGGCGAACTGGCTGCTCGTCATGGTGTGCCCTGGGCGTGTGACAACACCTTCGCGACTCCGGCTCTCCAACGCCCGCTCGAATTTGGTGCGATGGCGTCGATGAGTAGTCTGACGAAATACATCGGTGGTCATAGCGATCTGATTCTCGGCAGCGTGGCCGTCCGAGATTCGGAACTTGCCGCGACATTGCGGCAACGCCGAAGTTCGTCCGGCACCCAACCGGACGGCTTTTCCTGCTGGCTTGCTCGGCGGGGCTTGCAGACGATGCCGTTGCGGGTGGAGCGACAATCTGCTAACGCTCTCGAACTCGCGCTACGACTGTCCAGGCACCCATCGATCGAAGCGGTCTACTACCCCGGCCTCAGTTCGCATCCTGGGCACGACATCGCGGCGGCCCAGATGGATGGTGGATTTGGCGGCATGCTCTCGATCATCGTCGCTGGCGGTGCCGACGGTGCGCAATCGATTCTTGATCGGGTCGAACTCTGGGTACCGGCGACCAGTCTAGGGGGCGTGGAATCACTCATCGAGCGGCGAGCGCGCTGGAGCGGCGAAGTGGCCGACCCGGCCTTGTTACGACTCTCGACCGGAATCGAGGATGTCGACGATCTCTGGCGCGATCTGGAGCAGGCGCTCGACGCATAGTGCACGCCACGTTTTGCCGATTGTGAATATTGTCACGATTTTGATACATCCGACCTTCCCTTCATACGGGTCCGTTGCGTGGTTCCTCCTACTGTTTCCGTAACGCGCAAACCGGGAGCATTCCCGATGCAGGGAATGAACTGAAGAAGCGATTGGGCATCGGTTCTTACTCCTCCTGGGCTGCGGTTATCGGTATTCGCGGCCAGGTCTGAGGAGGAAAAAGACCATGGATGCAGGCGGAAGTAAAGAACGCCTATCTCGTCGAACCGCAATGAAGGGTGCGGCGGGAGTTGCTGCTGCTGGCGTGGTTGCCGGCACAGGAGCACGGATTGGTGGAGGCAGCAAAGTTTCTGCCAGTCGATTGCAGGAAACTGCGGAACAGATCGCGGAAGAACGGGGACTGACGCCTCAGGACGTATCTGCAGCGCTCAAGACTTTCGTTCCCAGCGGGCAAACAGACGAATTCATCATTTTTTCGTCGGGCGGACACGGCGGCCAGGTTCTTGTCATCGGTGTTCCTTCCATGCGATTGCTCAAGGTAATCGCGGTATTCACGCCTGAGCCTTGGCAGGGATTTGGATTCTCGGACGACACGAGACGGGTTCTTCGGGAAGGGTCAGTCGACGGCAAGCCAACGACATGGGGCGACACCCATCACCCGGCGTTGAGTGAAACCAACGGCGAATACGATGGCGAGTGGCTCTTTATCAATGACAAAGCGCATGCTCGAGTCGGCGTGATTGATCTCCGCGACTTCGAAACCAAGCAAATCGTCAAGAATCCACACGTCCTCAGTAATCACGGTGGCGCCTTTGCCACACCAAACACCGAATACATCATCGATGGCTCACAGTATGCGACGCCGTTTGGTTGGACCTACGCGCCTCTCGCCGACTATTCGAACCTCTATCGCGGTGCGATGACGTTCTGGAAATTCGATCGCGATGCAGGACGGCTCAATCCGGAAGCGTCCTTCTCGAGTCGAACTTCCACCCTACTGGAACGACCTTGCCGATGCTGGCAAAGGTCCGTCCATGGGCTGGATGTTCTCAAACACGCTCAACGTCGAAAAGGCGATCGGAGGCACGCTCGATGGTCAGCCACCGGTGGAAGCCGGCGCGTCCCAGCGCGATATGGACTATATGACCGTCATCAACTGGCAGAAGGCCGAAGAAGTGGTCGCGGCTGGCAAGGTTGAAACCGTCAACGGCATGGACATGATCAAGATGCAGACTGCGATTGACGAAGGTCTGCTCTTCTTTGTGCCAGAGCCTAAGAGCCCACATGGCGTCGATGTCACCCCCGATGGCAAGTACATTGTCGTTGCCGGAAAACTCGATCCTCATGTCACCGTGTACAGCTTCGAGAAGATCCAGGCCGCGATCGCGGCTGGAGCAACCGAAACAGACGAATACGGTGTGCCGGTGCTCGGGTTCGAGGACTGCCTCGAAGCGCAGGTCGAACTCGGCCTTGGACCGCTACATACGCAGTACGACGCTGACGGCTATGCCTATACGAGTCTCTTCCTCGACAGTGCGATCGCCCGCTGGAAACTGGGTGGCGAAGGTGTCGACGATGGATGGAGGCTCGTGGATAGCATCCCGATGAACTACAACGTCGGCCACATCAGTACTGTCGAGGGTGACACGGTGTCGCCGCAAGGAAAGTTCTTGATCGGATTCAACAAGTGGGCAATCGATCGCTTCTTCCCGGTCGGACCGCTTCATCCGCAGAACTTCCAGCTCGTCGATATTACCGGCGAGGCAATGGAACTGATCTACGACATGCCGATTGGTGTGGGCGAGCCTCACTATGCGCAGACGATTCGTGCCGAGAAGCTCCAGAACGTCTGGGTCACGTATCCAGAGGTTGGATGGGACCCAGGCAGCCAGAGTCTGTCCGAGGTTGCCACGAACATCGGCGACGAATCCATCAATCGCGATGGATCCACCGTAACCATCAACATGACCTCTATCCGTAGTCACTACACGCCGGACCAGGTAGAAGTCAAAGTTGGAGACACGGTCATTTGGCACGTGACGAATGTTGAGCTGGCCCAGGATGCTACCCATGGTTTTGCGCTTCCTGGACAGAACATCAACCTGAGTATCGAGCCAGGCGAAACTGCCACGATGACCTTCATCGCGGATAGGCCAGGCGTCTATCCCTTCTACTGCACGGAGTTCTGCTCCGCGTTGCACCTCGAAATGATGGGCTACTTCCTGGTCGCCCCGTAGGCTCACAGGTGGGTTGAACCGGGTTCCCGGTTCGACCCACGTCCATCAGGGGAAAACCAATGGAAACACAACGAAAGGACACGATGATGGCCACGGCAGTGTCATCAACCGATACGGTTGCTCCGGTCGAGGAGAGAGCCGAATCGACCGGTGCGCTCAGCCGGGTACAAGCGCTGGGACTGCAAGTACCGCTGATCATCGGCGCAGCAGCGCTGATGATCGTATCGATCTTTCTCCCATACTGGAACATCGTTCTGCGAGCTCCGCAATATCCGAAGGGGCTCTCAGTCGACGTGTTCGTCAACCGAATGGAGGACGAACGAGCAGTTCAGGAAGTTGACGGACTCAATCATTACATCGGTATGATCAAACTCACCGACGCCGGCACCTTCGAACGACTTATTTCCGTTTACGCGATCGCCTTTTTCGCGGTGCTGGCAATAGCATCCCTGTTCATGAGCGGCAAATGGCGCACAATCGCACGTCTTCCCGTCATCGTCTATCCCATCATTTTTGTCGTCGATCTTTTCGCCTGGCTCTATTACGCCGGTCACACACTTGACGATTCCGCCGCGCTTTCGAGTTCGATCGACGAGTTCACGCCGAAAATCGTAGGTGAGGGCACGATCGGACAGTTCAGCACAGAAGCGATGTTTCAGGCTGGATTCTGGCTCGCTGGCATCGCGGCATTGCTCACGCTGGCAGCCGTGATCCTCGATCGCCGTCGTCGACATGATGTCGGGACGGCCTAACTGACGATGAATCTCCTTTTCCGTATTGTTGTTCTCGTTGGCCTGATCGCCGGAGGTGGAGTGGCGATCGGCTGGACGGGGCAATCTCTCCAGGTGTCCGCCCGCCAGGACATCAACGCTGAACTCGTGGTCTGTCCGACGTGCAAAGTCACGTCCATCGTCCAAGCGATCGCGACCGTTCCGGAAGGATCCGTGATCGAGGTGCGCGGCGGGACCTATCCTGGCGAACTGGCAATCGATCGATCCGTTTCCCTGATCGCGACCGAGGGTGCGACGGTCGATGGCAATGAAGAAGGGACTCTGATCAGGATCACCGCCACCGATGTCACGATCGACGGCTTCAGGCTGCAGGGCACTGGCTCCAGCCATGACAAGGAGGACAGTGCGATCGTCGTCGACGCCGAACGGACGACGATCATCAACAACCATATCGAGGACGCCCTGTTCGGGATTTACCTGCGGACCTCACATGGTTCAATCGTTCGAAACAACGAAATCATCGCCCGCCCTGTCGATCAGGCTCTTCGCGGCGATGGCATCCGCATCTGGTATTCAAACGACGTCATCGTGGACAGCAATATCGCGGTCGATGGCCGTGACATCATTCTCTGGTATTCGAATGACGCCCAGATGATCAACAATCGCTTCGACGGAAACCGCTACGGTATGCATCTCATGTACAGCGACGGCGCTGACATCTCGAACAACTCGCTCAATGACAACACGATCGGTCTCTACATCATGTATAGCCGCGATCCGCTCGTTGTCGGGAACTCGCTCTCGAACAACAAGGGCGCCAGTGGCGGCGGTCTCGGCCTCAAGGACGTCGATGGCGCTCATGTCGAAGCCAATCGCTTCGTCAACAACCAGATTGGCGCACAGGTCGATACGTCACCCCGCGAACCCAATATCGAGAACTATTTCATTGGCAACGTTTTCGCCTTCAATGAAGTCGGGATCGGCTTCCAGCCCGCAGTTCGGCACAACACGCTGATCGACAATGCGTTTATCGACAACGGCGATCATGTCGCCCTCCTCGGGCGCGGCAAGCTGAAGGACATCACCTGGGCTGTTGACGGCAGCGGCAACTACTGGAGTGATTACGCTGGCTACGACGACGGTGGTGATGGTGTTGGTGATCTGCCTTATCAGTCACAGCGGATGTTCGAAGCGCTGGTCAGTGACTATCCCGATCTCCGTATTTTTTCCTATAGCCCGGCTTCGATGGCGATCGATTTTGCTGCAGAAGCCTTTCCATCGGTCCGACCGGAGATCCGCTTCGAGGATCCAGCGCCATTGATGTCGCCGGTGCAATCGGATCTCCTCCCGCCGGTCGAAAGCTCCGATCCAACCAAGCGTTTTCTCCTGGCGATCGCGGGCGGTCTTATCGGGGTCGTTGCGCTGATTGGTGTGCGCAAATTGCGCCGTCAACAGGTTTGGGACACCGGATCAGGAGGGCAAGCATGAGCAATCGTGCGACCCTCGCCGCTATCGACGTTGATGGCGTCAGCAAGTACTACGGACCATTTCCCGCGCTGCAGAACGTCACGTTCGCCATTGCGCCCGGTCAGTCGGCAGCGCTCTGGGGACCGAATGGCGCGGGCAAGACCACGATCATCCGGTGTCTGCTCGGGTTGACGTCGTTCGATGGTTCGATCTCTGTCGCCGGAAATGACCCTACCAGGAATGGCCGCAAGGCCCGCCAGGCGATCGGCTATGTTCCCCAGGACTTGCCGGTGCAGCCGCTGACGGTCGGAGAAATGGCGACCTATATCGCCAAGCTCAAGAATGCGGATCCGCAGGATGCCATCGGCAAGCTTGGATTGCTCGGTATCGATGATCAGGTCAACAAGGAGATCGCGGCCCTTTCCGGTGGGATGCGCCAGCGCTTGTCATTGGCGCTTGCGTTGATCGGAACGCCGTCGATTCTCTTTCTCGACGAACCTACCGCTAATCTCGACGCGAAGGGGCGGGCTGAATTGCTTCAACTCCTCCGCAATCTAAAACAGAATGGCATGACGATGCTCTTTTCGTCGCATCGTCCCGAGGATGTCCTCGCGCTGGCCGATACCATCCTCCAGCTCGATGGGGGTGTGCTCGAGCAAGAACAGTCGCCGGTGGGATTTGCGACGACACTCGGTTCGGAATCGAGGCTTGTGGTCTTTCTCCGGAACGGACATCGTCCAGTCGCGGTCGACACCCTTGCCCAGATGGGCCTCGAAGCCGGCGGTGATGGTCAGGTTATCACGGTCGCCCTGAGACACGATCAGAAAGCCGAAGTCCTGACCAAACTGTCGCGCAATGGCGTTGATATCGAAGATTTTGAATGGGAGCGATACGCATGGACCGACATGTCCTGACGGCAATCGCCGCCAACGAAGCAAAAACGGGACTGCGAAACCGCTGGTTCGTGCTCTACACGTTGATTTTCGCTGTGCTCATCATCGGTTTCTCGGCCGTTGCCTTGAGCGCTTCTGACCTCACCGGTCAGGCTGGATTCGGACGCACCTCCGCTGGTTTGCTCAATCTCCTCCTGCTGATGGTGCCGCTGATTGGATTAACGATCGGCGCGCAGGCGATTGTGGCAGACCGGCAAGGGAGAAGTCTCGAGTATCTCCTCGCACAACCGGTTTCGGCGGGTGAGGTGTACTTCGGCAAGTTCCTGGGAGCGGCGCTTTCGCTCGTGCTCCTCCTTGTGATCGGTTTCGGCGGGGCCGGCGTCGTGATGGCGATCAAGGGCGGAGCCAGCGGCACCGGCACCTTCGCGGTTCTCGTCGTTCTGACGCTCCTTCTTGGTTTGGCGATGCTCAGCGTCGGGTATGTGATTTCGAGTTTCTCAAAGCAAACGGCAGCCGCTCTCGGTATCGCCCTGACCCTCTGGTTGCTTTTCGTGATCATCGGCGACCTCGGTATCATGGGCAGTTCGATGGTGCTCGGCCTGGCTCCGGAAACGCTCCTGTCCTTGACGTTGCTCAATCCATTGGACGTCTACAAACTCGTAAGCGTCGACCTCCTGCACACCTCGCTCGAAGTGCTGGGTCCCGCCGGGATCTATGCCGTCGATCGCTTCGGTTCCGGTTTCTCGATGATCATGCTGGTCCTGCTCACGTTGTGGATTATCGTCCCGCTGCCGATCGGCTACTGGCTCTTCAAGCGAACGGAATTCCGATGATCAGCCGGCGACGTTTTCTTTACGCGGCTGGTGCCTTGCCACTCGTACTGATTGGATGTGGTGGGGACAAGGTTTCGGCTGATGAACCCCCGGAAATCAAACTCGGCCGGGATGTTTGTGATGGTTGCCGCATGATTATCTCTGACGAGCGTTTTGCCAGTGCCATCGTTGAAGCTGACGCAACCGCGGTTCTGTTCGACGATCCTGGAGAGATGATCCTGGCAGTGCAAGCGGGCGATTCGGGTCGGTTCTGGGCCCATGACTTTCCATCGATGGCGTGGCTCGATGCGACGGCAGGGTTTTACGTAACGACAAACGAGTACCCCACCCCGATGGGGACTGGTGTTGTCGCCTTTCAACATGAGGACGATGCGGAGGCATTCGCACAGGAAAAAGCGGGCGACGTACGTTCGTGGCAGGAAATGCTGGACACTTGGTCATTCACAGAGCTTTCATGACCGGAGATTCGGCGAAGGGAGAGAGGTTATGCGCAGAGGACTGATCTTGCTGGCCGTCGCGGCCATGGTGATCATCGGGATTGTCGTCGGCACAGGAGATGGCGACGCGATCCAAGGGACGCCTGAAGCCTCACCGGCGGCATCACCGGCTGCCTCGCCAGAAGCATCCCCGGTCGGTTCTCCGATGGCAATGATGGGTGACCCGGTCGAAGGCAAAAACCTCTCCCAGCAGTGTATTGCCTGTCATTCTGTGGACGGCAGTCAGATGGTCGGCCCAACCTGGCTTGGGCTCTATGGCTCCGAGGTCGAACTCGATGATGGCACAGTGGTGATCGCTGACGATGCCTATTTGGCCGAATCGATTTCGGATCCTATGAAGCAGATTGTGGCTGGCTATCCACCGGCGATGCCGCCATATGCTGGTATCTTGAGCGACCAGCAGATCGCTGATATCGTGGCGTATATCAGAACGCTCTCAGAGTAATCGTTCCCTCGGAAACATCAGTCGGGACCAGGCGAACGGAGTGACTGCTCCGGTTCATCTGGTCCCGACTTTGTTGGAAGCGAGCCGATCTGGGAAGATAGGCACCATGTGCGGTCGAACCGGTCAGGCTCAGGGGTAAACCACGTATGCGAATGTCACATCTGTTTGGGCGAACGTTGCGAGCGGCGCCGTCCGACGTCGAGTTGATCAGTCATCAGTTGAGCATCCGTGCCGGATTGGTGCGACCACTCGGCTCCGGTATCTTCAGCGTACTGCCGACGGGCTGGCGTGTGATCCGCAAGGTTGAGCAGATCATCCGTGAAGAGATGAATGCGATCGGCGGCCAGGAAATGATGATGCCGGTCGTGCACCCGGCCGATATCTGGCGACAATCGGGTCGATACGATCAGGTCGGCCCGGAGATGGCCCGGTTCAAGGATCGCAACGATCGTGACATGGTGCTGGCGATGACCCACGAAGAAGTCGTGGCTGATCTCTGCAGCCAGGAGATCAACTCCTACCGGCAATTGCCCCAGATCGTCTACCACCTGCAGACAAAGTTCCGCGATGAACCTCGGTCACGCGGTGGTCTGATTCGCGTTCGTGAGTTCACGATGAAGGACGCCTACAGTCTCGATGCCGACGAAGCGGGTCTCGATGTCGCCTATCAAAAGCACTGGAAAGCCTACGATCGGATGTTCCGCCGGATGGGATCTGAAGTTCATCGTGGTCGGTGCCGATGTCGGCATGATGGGTGGGCACGCTTCCCATGAATTCATGGCCTTTTCCGAGAACGGCGAAGACACGATCCTGATGTGCACCGGTTGCGGCTATGCGGCCAATCGCGAAGTGGCGACGTTTAAGCGGCCTCCCTCCATCGATTCGCCGCTGAAACCGATGACAGAGATCGAGACTCCGAACACCCCAACGATTGCCGCTCTGGCGAGCCTTCTCGGGATCGAGACCTCCCAAACTGCCAAAGCGGTCTTTTTCAAAGGCGAATCTGGACGATTTATCTTTGTGGTCATTCGCGGTGATCTCGACGTCAATGAAACGAAACTGCGGAACGCAGTCAATGAAGGCGGATTGACACCGGCCACCGCTGAGGAGATCAAGGCGATTGGCGCCGAAGCCGGCTATGGGTCACCGGTCGGGGTCCGGGGCGCATTCATCGTCGTCGACGAGAGCATCCGCGATACGCCGAACCTTGTCGCTGGAGCCAACAAGCCTGGCTATCATCTGCTAAATGTCAATCTCGGTCGGGATTACGACGCTGATCTGGTTGCTGATATCGCCGCAGCCGAAGCAGGATTTCTTTGCCCTGATTGTGGCGAGGAAATGGTTGCCGAAAAAGCGATAGAAATCGGTAACATCTTCAAACTCGGAACCCACTTCAGCAGCGCACTTGACGCGACGTTCCTCGATCCGAATGGCGAGGAAAGGCTCGTTGTTATGGGTTGCTACGGCATAGGAAGCGGTCGGGCGGCTGCGACGATTATCGAGCAGAACTACGACGACAAGGGAATCCTCTGGCCTCTCGAGGTGGCTCCGTATCACGTGTCACTGGTGCTCATTGGCTCGGGAGAGGAAGACGGTACCGGTGCTGCCGCAGACCAGCTCTATGCAGACCTGCAAGCCGCTGGAATCGAAGTGCTCTACGACGACCGTGACGAACGCCCGGGCGTGAAGTTCAACGATGCCGATTTGATCGGTTGTCCCCTTCGGATTGCCGTTGGCAAACGCAATCTGGCCAACGGGCAAATCGAACTTAAGCGACGCACAGCGGCGGATTACGTGCTCGTGCCGCTGTCTGATGCCGTCACCGCGGTCAAAGCTGAGCTCGAGACGATCGCCCGACGAGGAAGCTGAAGCAAACGGACTCGGCTAGGGGGGCTTTTCTGGTCAGGATGCCCAGCCGAGCAGGATAACGTCCGCAAGTGAGGTAATCGCCTGACCGGTCGCGAGATCGGTGATCGTTACCGTTCCCTGACGGCCTTCTCCGATGGTATCGAAAACGGAAACCGCCAGACAACAACCGTTACGGGCTAACGCCCCGGCAGCAGCACCGGGCGATGTCGCAATGAGTGAAGCTACTCCGGTCGCGCCGTCGGTCAGCCAAAGCCTTCCGAGCGGCGGACTAATCGCCTGGATCAGATGAAAACGACCGTTTTCCGATGAAATGGGATTCACCGAATAGATATCGCTACTGTCCTGCGTCAAAAGCGACAGAGTTGTGCCGGTCCTTAGCTCGAGGCTGATGTAGGCGGCTCCCGGCGTGCCCGGCGCGCCATTCGCCGCCGCCGAAAAGAGCGCGAAATCCTGGACCAGCGAACCATCGAGGCGGTTCATCCCCGCCAGAGCGGGGAGGTCGGTCACCTTCCCGCTGGCCAGATCGACCACTGACCAGGCATCGGCGCCGACATCGTCATGCCAGACGAGTATGGCCGAGCCATCGCTGGTCATCGAGATCGCGCGAGCGGCGTTTCCAAATTGACCGAGCTGTCGTGCATTCGACGAAGATTCCAGCAACCAAACCTCACCATTGTCGCTGTAAGCGAGGCGATCACCCGGGAAAAGGGTGAAGTTCATGAACGGCGATCCGGAAGCGATAATCTCGCGCGTGTCTGCTTGCAGGTCGAGGCGAACGATGTCTGTTCCACCGTCGGCACGCTTGCGGTGATAGAACACGGCTTCACCGTTTTCTGATGGAACTGCGGCGAGAACCGGATCCTTATCAACCGGAACGGGTGTTTGATCCGGAGCGAGGACGAGCAGAAAGGCTTGCTGACCGTCGGAAAACGTCAGCAATCGATCGCCCAGATCGATAGCGGCCGAGAGGACCCGAAACGATGGATCGTCGATGAGATCGCCGAGCAAGACGCTTTCACCCGTGCTGAGATCGACGATCCACGCCTGCAGCGAGGTTTGATCGCCGAAGAGCGCGAATCGTTGACCCCGGTCTTGGACAAACTGGAAAGACTGCGGCGTGACGGCGCCCGGAGATGCATGGGTGAAGTCGAGAGGAGTGACCGCGAGCGAATCCAGATCAATCAGCGCATAAAGACCGCCGAGCGATCGAATCAACGCGGTGCCGGCCAGCGTTGTCGGGGTCACCTGACCTGGTTGGTCGAATGGGACGGTGCCGAGGTCGTTGCCGTAGCGATCGACTAGCCGAATCGTGTTGTCGGTGAGGGGATGGCCAGGTGGCTGCGGGGCAACCGCGATGATTGGTCCTGGATTGTCGGTCTGATTCCGCGACGATGCCGACCCGACCACCAGCATCGAACTCATGATGGCGAGCATCGTGATGATCCCTCGCCACCAGGTCGATCGAGTCGGTCGGGACGCCGCTTGTTTCATGAGCTACTGGAACACATCTTCGAGTCCGTTCAGAAACTCGTCGACCTGTTCCTGTCCCCAGATCAGCGGTGGCAGCAAACGGAATACGACTGGACTGGCTGGAAGCACAAGAATGCCCCGTTCCTGCAATGCGCGCAGTGTCGGAGTCACCCTTTCCTTGAGCTCGACCCCGATCATTAGCCCGCGACCGCGGACCTGCCGCACCTTCGGACTGTCGATCCGTTCGATCCCGCCGATCAATTGATCGCCGATGTGGGTCGAGTTGGCATAGAGATCGCGTTTGCGCAGTGCACCGAGCGTGACGATCGCCGCGCGACAAGCGAGGGGATTCGCGCCGAAAGTGGTTCCGTGCGCTCCGGCCGGCATCGCTTCGGCGATCGGAGCCGTCACCGCCGTCACTCCGATCGGGAACCCGTTTCCGACTGCCTTGGCGGTGCAGATGATGTCGGGGGTCACGTTCGCCGTGGCAATGGCGAACGGAGCACCGGTCCGAAATCCGGTCTGGATCTCGTCTGCGACCATCAACGCGTCGTGAGCCGTCGTCAGACGCCTGATCGCTTGCAGGTAGTCGTCTGAGGCCGGAAAAATCCCCGCTTCACCCTGGATCGGTTCGATGAACACCGCAGCTGTTTCGGCGTCGATTTCGGCTTCGAGGGCTTCGATATCGTCGAAGGGCACATGCTCGACCGTGATCGGCATCGGTTCAAAGGGCTTGCGATATTTCGGATCGGCAGTCACTGCCAGCGCCCCGAGAGTGCGGCCGTGGTAGGCGCGTCGAGCGGCAATGATCTTCGAGCGCCCCGTGGCCGCGCGCACGAACTTGATCGCGGATTCGATCGCTTCCGCGCCGGAGTTGCTCAGAAAGATTTTGTCCACATCTGCCGGAAGATCGGCCGCGATCGCAGCCAATGCGGTGGCTCGCACATCGTTGTAGAAACTCTGGTGGCAGGTCGTCAGGGTGCCAAGTTGATCGGTGAGGGCTTCCTGATACTCCCGATCGGCATGCCCGAGCACCGCCACCCCGTAGTTGCTCATGGCGTCGAGATAGCGCCGACCCTCACTGTCGAAGAGGTAAGCGCCTTCGCCACGAACCAGCGCAATGTCACGCTTCGCGTAGAGAGGGAGTTGGCGGGTGGATTCGATTTCCTGGATCAGTTCGAGTGACGACGTCATTCGTGGCGCTCCCATGCGTGGATTCCTTGCGCGTGCGACCGATTACCTGCGGTCAGGATAGGCTGGTTTGACTTCCTATAACAGTTCCGGCGCCGGCCAACGCGCGGCTAACCGGTGATTCGACACGACCGTCGGCGAAGATGACCCTGCCGATTCCCCCGTCGATCGCGTTCAATGCCGACTCGACCTTGACCTTCATTCTCCCCTCGGCGACGGCGAGAGCGGCCTCGCGGTCGGTTGTATCGATCCGAGTGATCAAGGTCGATTCATCATGGCGATCGCGCAAGAGCCCGGGGGTGTCGGAGAAGAATAGGATCGCTTCGGCGCCGAGACCGATGGCGAGTTGAAGCGCCAGTTTATCGCCGTCGACATTGATTGGAACGCCTTCCTCGATCGCAAGAGCAGGTGGTGTCAGAACTGGGAGATAGCCGGCGTCGAGCAGAAGCGACAGAAGCCGCGTGTCGACATCAGTGATGCTGCCTGCATGATCATCGCGCAGCACTTTCGCTTTGCCATCCTCGACGAATCGCATAACCGGTTTTCTCAGACCAGTTGCGATCCGGCCGTCAATCCCGGAGAGCCCTACCGCGTTGACACCGGCTTGCTGCAGCCGTGCCACCAGCGTCTTGTTGACCTTACCGGTGTAGGTCATCAGCATAGCGTCCATGGTCTCGCGATCGGTGTAGCGACTCACCCTCCCTTTTTCGTTCGTTACCATTCGGGGCGGGGTGCCAAGGCGTTCGCTGAGACGGCTGAATTCCGCATTGCCGCCGTGAACCAGCAGAAATGGCTGGTCGATTTGGGCGAGATCGTCCGCGAAATGCCCGAAAGCCTCCTCGGTGATCCCAGCGCCGCCGCCGATCTTGATGACATACATGGCGTCGTCTACTCCTCTCCGGTTGGTTGCTCCAAATGCGGTGGCCCAGCGAGGATCCGCTCACGGACGGCCGCGAGATCATCGGCGATGTCCCAGGGAGATTCGACCCACCAGGTAGCTCCGGCCGCTGCTACATCCTGGACACGCATCAGCGACTCTGGTTTGTCTGGTGATGTTCGCCCTTCGATCACGATGTCAAATCTCGTCCCGTGCGAAGCGGATTCGTTCGCGTGCTCACGGAGAACGGCGATCTCATCGGGCGAGAGCTCAGCCCATCCGCCCTCTTCCGTCTGTTTCGTCGGCAGGATGCCATCGTATTGAAACGCTCGCTGCAGCGATGGACCCGCTTTCCAGAGTGCGACAACCCAGATTGCGATGCCCGCACCGCCGAACGGCGCCAAGTCACCATGTGGATTCGTCCAGTTGATCTGGTAGTGCTTTCCTGTGAACGTGAATGGTCTATTCTCCCAGAAGAGCCGCAAGAGTAGGAGCGACTCGTCGAGCAACTCCGCGCGGGTTCTGCGGTCGGTGACTTCGCCGACGTCAGCGAATCCAGTATCGAGTGCGCCCAACCCGACTGCGAGTACTGCCCGGCCATGGGAGAGCCGATCGAGTGTTGCGACTTCGGCCGCCAGTTTCCAGGGTCGACGTCGTGACGGCGGGGTCAAAAGGGTCCCCAGCCGGACATGCGTGGTCTGGGCCGCGATTGCTCCAAGCATGACCCATGGGTCGAGACCGTAAACGGTTTCCCACCCAAAAACGCCATCCCAGCCAGAAGCTTCAGCCAACAAGCCAAGTTCGACTACCTCGGGCGCGTCACCACCGGGGATCACAAATCCGAAGTTCATCGAAGTGAGACCTCCACTAGATCGGATGCAGGCCGGCGAAGTCAATCGCAGTTTCTTCTGGAAGACCATAGCGAACGTTGAACGATTGCACCGCCTGTCCAGCTGCGCCTTTCATGAGATTATCGAGTGCGGCCATGACCACCACCCGTTTCGAGTGAGGATCGCGTTCGAAACCGACATCGCAGTAGTTCGAACCTGAGAGGATCTTTGGTTCGGGAAACCGATGGATCCCACTCGATTCCTTGACGACCCGCATGAACGGTTCGTCCTTGTAGGCTTGGCGGTAAACCGCCCAGACCTCTTTTTCGCTCATCGGCTCATTGAGGTAGACATGCGACGTTGCGAGGATACCGCGCACGGCTTCGATCGAGGTGGCCGAAAACGCGATCTCCGGCGTCTTTCCGTCGAAGGTCAGCTCCTGGATGATTTCGGCGCTATGGCGATGTCCGGTTGGCTTGAATGGGCGAATGACCCCAGACCGCTCCGGGTGATGCGAAGCGAGCCCAGGCGCGCCGCCGGCTCCAGACGAACCGGTCTTGGCTTCGATCACGGTCGGATAGTTGAGATCGACAACGCCGGCCTGGAAGAGGGGATAGAGTCCGAGAATCGATGTGGTCGCCATGCAACCCGCGCTCGAGATAAGATCCGACGTTCGGATCGCCTCGCGATGCAGCTCGGGAATGCCATAAACGAACGACGTCAGCAGTTCCGGCAAATCATGCTCGTGGCTGTACCAGGTCGGATAACCCGCCGGATCGTTCAAGCGGAAATCAGCGCTGAGATCGATGACGACCGGAGCGAGTTCGCGCAGGCTCACCATTTTCCCCATCGAAACACCATGCGGCAGCGCGACGAATATGACATCGCACGATTCGAGTTTGTCGCTGGCGATGAATTTGAGTTGGGTCCGTTTGCGCAGATTTGGGTGACTCGAATGGACAAACTTACCAGCTAATCGCTCGGATGTGACCTGGTTGAGATCGACATGCGGATGACTGAGCAGCAGTCGCACGAGTTCACCGCCGGCGTACCCTGAACCGCCGACAATGGCGGCTGACAGTTTCTGGTTTGATGACTCCATGATTTTCCTCTCTTCGAACGATGATTCGGTCATGATGCGACGGTTTGGGCAGCGCTTGCGAAAGGCTGTGGCCCATGACGACCGACATTGATCACGTAGTCGATGATCCTCGCCGGGATATCCACACCGGTGGTATCAATACTGTTGCGAAATTCCATCGTGTAGTTGACCTCGTTGACGAGCAACCCGCGCTCACTTTCGAGGAGATCGATAGCGACGATGCCACCACCGACCGCGGTTGCCGCCGCGCGAGAGACCTCCTCGATTTCCGGGGTCACTGGACAGTTGGTGGCGGCTCCACCCCTGGCCGTGTTCGTGATCCAGTGGGGGGAGGTCCGATAGATCGCGCAGATCGTTTCGCCGCCGACCACGAATGAACGGATATCGCGCCCAGGTTTGTCGACGTATTCCTGGATATAGAACGCGCCATGGTGAAACGAACCGAGCGTCACTTTATGTTCGAGGATCGCCTCGGCGGCATCGCGGTCGTTGATCTTCGAAAGGAGCCGTCCCCAGGACCCGACTGCTGGTTTCATCACAACCGGATAGCCAAGCGATTCGATCGCCTGCAGCGCCGATTCCGGAGTAAATGCGATCAGCGTCCGCGGTGAAGGGACACCGTTGCGCTCCAGCGCGGTTGTGGTGAGCATTTTGTCGCCGCAGATATTCGCGACCTCATACATGTTGACGGAAGGGACTCCCCAGTCATTGATGATCTTGAGCGTATAGAGAGCCCGCAGATGATTGATCGCCCGTTCCAAAACGACATCGACCGCGATATTGGGTTTGCCGATATCGAGAACCATGTCGCGATCATCGAGGCGCTCGACGATCACATTGCGGCGGTCAAGTTCGGCGAGGAGGAGTTTTTCCTCCACCCGCACCCGGGACATCAATATTCCAACGGTCAATGGCGCTGCCACGGTGCATTTCCTTCCAGACGGATTGCGGTTCGAGCACAAGAAGACCCTTCGTCCAAAGGACGGAGGGTCTCGCTCCGTGGTACCACCTTTGTTCGCCGACCCTATCCGGTCAGCCTCGTGAGAGCATCATGATGCTCTCGGCGCGATAACGGGCGCTCCCGACTGGTTCTACTCTGGTCTCCAGAGACCGTTTCTTCCAGTGACTCGCGGGTCTTGATCGTGGCAGCGGATGCCGCGGAACTCGCACCTGATGTCCGCTCTCTGGGGTTCCGTTCTGCTCGATCCTGTCCCGGTCGATGCCGTTCAGGTCTGAGGTTATGAAGAGTTACGGAGTCTGTCAACTCCCGATCGCGAAATCAGTCGCCAGCCAAGACCTCCCGTCGCTCGCGTCGGGCTGATTTAGCGACCCGAATCGCTTCCTCGACGATCTCCGCGGCAATGTCGACGGACGTGGTCGCGCGGAGCCCATGGAACTCGCCGCCGGTGTTGACCTCGACCACTGAATAGCCATCGAACGTTTCGATCAGGTCGACCCCGGCGATCTGGGCGCCAACCGCTTCGCAGGATTTCAACGTGAGTTCCTCGATCTGCGGCGTGATCGGGCAGGCATGCGAGGTTGCGCCTCGAGCCGTATTGGTAATCCAGTGATCGGACGAACGATAGGATGCGGCGAGGACCCGCTCACCAACAACGAAAACGCGGATATCGCGCCCGGGCTTTTCGAGAAACTGCTGAACATAAAAGATGCCATGATGAAACGAACCGAGTTGGGTTTTTTGCTCGAGAATCACCCGTGCCTGTTCCGGTCCATTCACCTTTGACAGTAATCGTCCCCACGACCCGGTGACCGGTTTCATCACCACCGGGTATCCGAGCGTTTCACAGGCTTCCAGTCCTGATTCAACCGAGTAGGCAAGGAGGGTATGCGGCGTCGTGATGTTGGCAGCCCCAAGAGCGAGACTGCAGAGCGCTTTGTCGTCGCAAATGAAGGTTGCCGATGAGCGATTGATGGTGGGTACCCCCCAAGTTTCGAGAGCACGCAGCGTGTACATCGCTCGTGAGTGGGCGACAGCGCGATCGAGAACCACGTCGTAACTCATGTCGGATCGCGAAGGATCGGAGGTGGAGATATCGAGGACGATCTTCCGGTCGAAGATCGGTTCGATCATGACACCACGTGCACGCCCGGCGGCCAAAATCAGTTTTTCCTCTTCCCGCAGATGAGAAACGAGGACACCGATTCGAATCGGGTGGTCATTGTGCGCTATTGAAGCGCCGGTGCCATTGGATGATAAGGTCACAGACTTCCCAGCACTCCTTCCAGAACCGCGATACTGGTGAGGTACTCGGCAATCACGATGTGCTCCTCGGGTGTGTGATCGAGCGAAGAATCGCCCGGTCCGTAGGCCACGATCGGGCACTGCCAGATCGGGCCGACCACATTCATGTCCGAAGTACCGAGTTTTTTCGTGAAGCGTGGATTCCCTCCGGCTGCTCGAATCTCCCGCAAAAAGGGTGTGACCAATTTCGTTCGCTTGCTTGATTCGTAGCCCTCTTGAACACCATGGAGGACGATGTCGCCTGCGCCTCGATGACGGTCGATGAGTTCGATGATCTGCGCCGACGGAATCGCGGGCGGCAAACGCAATCCAATCGACAACACCGCCGTGTCATAGAGTCCGTCTGACGTCGTATTGAACGATCGCAAGGATGACCCGACCGCAGCAAAACCGGTCGCTTCGTCGTTCAGTACAGCCAGGGCTTTCATCAACCGCGACCAGAACGCGACCGCTTGTTCCGCAACAGAGTCGCCTGGACCGGCGGTATGCCGCGCTGCTTGGCGCAGGTGATATTCGAAAGAAACCGTGCCCCGGTAGCCGAGGCACACGGCGTCCCAGCCGCTCGGTTCGCCGATGATGCAATAGTCCGGTGCGGGCCAGGTCGCGACTTCGTTCGCGCCGATCGAACCGATTGCTTCCTCGCCGACCGCGCCAACGACGGTGATCCGGTTCTGTTCGCCGGCTGCTCGCGCGGCGGCCATCACGAAGGCAGCGAGAGGACCCTTGGCGTCAACCGCGCCACGACCGTGGAGGAGACCGTCCTCGATCCGAACTGGGATCGCACCGGGAACCGTATCGATATGGCCAAGCAGAACGACCTCCGTCGAACCTGAACCAATCGAGCCTACTGCGTTGCCGACTCGGTCGATATGCGCTTTGAACCCGAGCGCATTCATGGCATCTACCAGATAGCCGACCGCGTCGTGCTCGTCGCGACTGAAACTCGGAATCGCGACCAGTCCCTCGAGAAGACCGACCGCGCTCTCGTCGCTCGTGTTCAATGTGGACCGCTCAGACACTGAGTATGACATCAGCACTCCGTGTCTGGCTGGCGGCGACCGGGTCATGGCCGAGAACCATGGTGACGATAGCGTCCACGGGATCGCACCCGTGGAGGGGATCGAAATCACGGAACGCCGGGACGGGATCGACGTCCCAGACCACGTATCCGCTCTCGGTCCTGAGGATCGAGACACCGCACATCGACGCGCCAATTGCGGACGCCGCTGCGATCGCGAGCGTCTCAGTGTCTTCGAGATGCGTTCGTTCCTCGTTCTTGCCAGTGGCAACCACTTGCCCATCGACCACGATCAGGCGATGGAAATGGACGCCAGCAGCATGACCTTGTTGCACGATCATGACCCGCTCTCCCATATGACCGAGCGTTTCGCGATGCTCCAGGAGGGCTTCGCCGATGTCTTTGTCGAGGGCTGGCAGAGCTGCGCTGCCAGGTGCGGTTGGCAGCAATGTGCTTGGAAAACCGAGCGCGTCGAGCGCTGCCAGACCGGCTGTTTCGGTGGCTAGCAGCGCCGTCAATGGTCTCGGCAAACCGTGATCGTGCAAAACCGTCGCAATGTCGATCCTGGTCCCGGTTGAGCCAAGTCCCGCGTTGAAGATGCGTCGACCAGATCGGGATATCGACGGCGTCAGCATCGAAACGGCGACTCGCCCCGTGCAGCGATCGATGATCCAGTCGACCTGTTCCATGGTCTGCTGACCACCGATCAGATAGGGCATATCGAGCGGGTTCATTTGCACAGCGCGGTGGCCGGCAGCTTCGAAGCCGGCAGCCAGCGCTTTTTCTTCGATTCGCATTCGAGTGCAAAGAATTCCAACTGTGCCCAACACGCACCTCCGCGCAGTTTCAGGTCTCGAAAGGTGAACTACTCGCCCCAGTCTTCGCCTTCTTCAGGCGCGAGGCCAACCGTCACTGGTCCGACCCCGAGAACCTCCAGTTCGACGCTGCATTCCGGGCAAACGATGATCTCGCCGACTTCAACCGTGCCGCTATCGAATCCTGCGCCGCATTCGGGGCATTCGATCGTTGAAGAACTCATGTTTCCGTTTCTCCTCCCAACAAGGGTTGAACATCACTGGCGATCCGGGACCACCCCGGGCCGCAATCAGGACCAAAAGAGTGAATCGCTGCTCAGCAGAGCATTTGCAGCAAGAGCGCTTTGTGCGCATGAAGGCGGTTTTCCGCCTGCTCGAAAACGATCGACTGGGGGCCATCGGCCACAGCCTGCTCGACTTCTTCGTCGCGATGCATTGGCAGGCAGTGCATGAACACCGCCGTAGGTTTGGCCATTGCCATCGTTGTCCGGGTGACCTTGTATGGCGCCAGCGCAACCGCACGCGCGGCGCTGTCGGACTGACCCATGCTGACGTGGACATCGGTGTAGATCGCATCGGCGTCAGTTGCTGCTGCTTCGACATCGTGAGTCACCTGGACGGTGGCGCCGCTGGCGGCAGCCAGCCAGGTCGCCTGAGTGAAGATCTCGTCATCGGGGCCGTATCCAGGAGGGCAGGCGATGGTCAGACTGACTCCGGTGGCGGCGCAATCGAGCATCAGGGAAGCGGCGGTGTTGTTGCTATCGCCAAGGTAAGCGACTTTGAGACCCTTCAAGCGACCGTAATGCTCCTGAAGGGTAAGCAGGTCGGCTAGCGCCTGGGTGGGATGATTCCGATTGGAGAGCCCGTTGATTACCGGTACGCGGGCATTGGCGGCGAGTTCCTCGACGTCTTCATGCCGCGCGACCCGGGCCACAATCGCGTCGACATAACTCCCGATGATACGAGCCGTGTCTGCGGTCGTTTCGCCGCGAGAAAGCTGCAAATCGTTGACGCCCAGAAAGATCGCGGTGCCACCAAGCTGAGCCATACCCGCTTCGAATGACACCCGAGTGCGGGTGCTTGGATGCTGAAAGATCATGCCGAGGGTCTTGCCGGGGAGATAGGTGTGGGGTTCGCCCCGTTTCTGCATCCGTTTCAACCGCGAAGCGGTGTCGAGCAGGTCGAGAATCTCCTCTGGCGCGAGATCGATGTCCTCGACCAGGCTCCGCCCTCGCAAACGCGTGCTGACGGATAGGGTCCGCAATGAGGCCGCGGAACCACCGCCGAGGGAGAGCGTTTGCAGATCGTCAGCGCGATCGACCGCGCGCAGATCACGCACGGCTGCGGCTGCGTCGGGGTTATCGGATTGGGTTCGGGACAAATAGACTGGATCCGGCATGGTCAACCCTTCCTGGCTCTCGAATCGATCGAGACGCGTCCTGTTCGAAAACCGCGTTTTCGAACGGAAGGGGCGAGATGCGTCGGCTCTCGCGGTACCACCCTTCTTGCCGGAGCCGCATGCTCCGGAATCTCTCGGCGTTTTCCTTCGTGGGCGCCACCCACCACATCCTACTTGCGACGACGCCTGGTGCGAGTCACTTTCTTCGGATGGCCGCTCAAGGGCGCGTTCAGCGTTGAAACACCATTCCCGGGCTTCCACCATCCCCAGGTCGCTTGAGTGCTCGTGACGCTTACTGGTCCCCGTCGTCGCGGGAATCGAGACCGTCGAGGCCTCGTGAGAAAAAACGTTTCGTCTGCTTGGCGGGTTAGCGCGGCGACCGGATACCCACAAGGTGGATCGGTCGCCTGAGCGGAGAGCGGGATGGACGCTCTGGTGTGATGCTGGTGTTCATCGCGTAGATCCCTGACCCACTTCCTTGCACAACCGCTTCATGCAAGTTGCAGCCTTTCGGTGCAAGCGCTTAGCATACTGCCTCGCCCGTAAATCTGTCTATGCTCCATTTTCCGGGCGGCGCGAATATCGTCCTCAATCTGGCAGGAATCCGAGTTGCTGCATCTGGGAGAACCGATCTGGAACACCCCAATGCTCCACCATTTGCCCGTTCTCAAAGCGGCACTGATCGAAGATATCGATCTCGATTGTGTTGCCGGTCGCGGGACGGCCTGCGAACGATCCGGTATTCGTTCCTCGGCCCTTCATTCGCGCCCAGACCGTATCCCCATTTGCGGTGATGTCCTCGATGGTCAAGATCAGATCCGGGAAAGCGGTGCGTAGGAACGTGATGGCGCCTTTGAGACCGTTTGGACCAGATCCGAGACCGGGTTGATGCTCGATCTGGTCCGGCGAAACGATTTCGTCGATCGCCGCGAACTCGCCCTGGTTGAAACCCTCGTCGATGAGGCGTCGAAAGAGCGCGATATTCTGGTGTTTGGCTGATTCCGCGTTCACTGACATAGCAATACTCCCAGCTGAAGACATCGTTGAATTGCATGAAGTCGATGCACGGATTCAGCATAGGTGAACATCGCTCAACTGCGTGGAGTTTGACAAGCGGAGATGGACTATTGACAGTCGCGACATCTATCTGTAGATTGTTCATCAACAACTGAAGAGTACTGCCTTATCAGGAGAGGTGGAGGGATACGGCCCTGTGAAGCCCGGCAGCCTGCGGTCAGCCATGAACGCAAGGTGCCAATTCCGGCAGAGAGATCTGCGAGATAAGGGATGAGTCTTTGATCGTCCCCTGGTCCGCCCAGGGGCGTTTTTTGTACTCGGGCTCCCCCAATCCACCTCCGCCGGAACTGTTGGACCTCTAATGTGCCGTTCCCCGAGCCGCTCCAGCTCGACGGACAGCAACTACGATGAAACAACGACACGACGGTTCGATCTACATCCCGGTGCAGCCGCCGGCCACGCTCGGAACCGATGGCAAAGCGAATCTGACCCTCCTGTCCCGACCGGGAGAACGAGACACAAGTGGCGAACTGCAATGGCTGCATGCGGGTCCCCTCGACCTGGAAATGGGCGGGCGTCTCGAAGAAGTCACCATTGCCTACCGGACCTGGGGTCAACTCAACGAAGCGCGTGACAACGCGGTTTTCGTGCTCCATGCATTGACCGGCGACAGCAACGCCGCTGGGCAGGGCGGCTGGTGGGGTCCGGTGATCGGACCGGGCAAACCGATCGATACTGATCGGGCGTTCGTAATTTGCGCGAATATCCTCGGCGGTTGTCAGGGGACGACCGGTCCGGCGTCGATCGATCCGTTGACCAACCGCTCCTACGGGATGCGCTTTCCGCTGATCACGATTGGCGACATGATTTCCGCGCATCGCCTGGTTGTGGCCGCGCTCGGGATCGATAGGATCACGCTTGCGGGCGGTTCGATTGGGGGCTGTCAAGCGCTCGAATGGGCTACCCGCTATCCGGATGAAGTCGCCGCCACGATTGCGATCGGCGCGACTCCGTCGCTCGGTCCGCAGGCAATTGCCCTGCTCGAAGCAGGACGGCGGGCGGTTATGGCTGACCCTGACTGGCGCGGCGGCGAGTACGCGGCCGAAGGGACCTTCCCCGGCGACGGGCTTGCGATCGCGCGGATGATCATGATGGCCCAGTTTCACAGTGCCGAGAGCATGGATGCGCGCTTCGCCCGCAAGCCAGCGGCTCGACCGACCCTCTATCCCGCGTTCGGCAGCACCTTCGATGTCGAGGGCTATATCCACTATCACGGTGCCGCCCTGGTGCGGCGGTTCGATGCGAATAGTCATCTTTACCTCACTCGTGCGATGGATCATTTCGATCTCTATCGCGACGGCGGTAAAGAACGCTGGCTAGACCAGATCAATTCGCCAATCCGTCTTGTTGGTATTCGCAGCGACTGGCTCTATCCGCCAGAACCGATCCGCCAGCTCGCCGCCGATCTGGTTGGGCTTGGCAAACCGGCCGACTATGTCGAGCTCGATTCACCCAATGGTCACGACGCGTTTCTCAAAGATTGGGATCTAATGGATGACGCCATGCGGCCATTCATGGATCAGGTTCTACCCGCTCGTCAGCATCATCTGATCGACGCGGACGAAAGGGGGGAGCGGACCACCTAACGTCGAAACCCCGTCAGAAATCTATCTCTCGTATCGGGAAAGGAACCTATCAATGAGCGAACGACCTCTCGGATTCGAAACCCAGGCGTTGCACGCGGGGCAGGAGGTTGATCCCTCCACCAAATCGCGCGCGGTGCCGATTTACATGACCTCGTCGTACCTGTTCGACGATCCAGACCATGCCGCCAGACTCTTTGCGCTGCAGGAGTTCGGCAATATCTATACCCGTTTGATGAATCCGACCACGGATGTCTTCGAAAAGCGGATAGCCGCCCTCGAAGGCGGTGCCGCCGCGCTGGCGTTCGCATCGGGACAGGCGGCAGAAACCGCCGCGATCCAGAACATCGCCAATGCCGGTGATGAAATCGTGTCGACCACCAGTCTCTATGGCGGGACCTACAACCTCTTCAATTACACCCTGCCGAAGATGGGGGTCAAGGTCATTTTCGCCGAGCCGAATCCAGCGGCGATCAAAGCGGCCATCACTGACAAAACGAAAGCGATCTACTCGGAGACAATTGGGAATCCAGGGCTGATCACGCTCGATATCGAAGCCGTAGCCGAAGTCGCGCATGCTGCTGGTATCCCCCTGATCATCGACAACACGATGCCTTCGCCATATCTCGTCCGCCCAATCGAGCATGGCGCTGATATCGTTGTTCATTCCGCGACCAAATTTATCGGTGGACATGGCACCGCGATCGGTGGCGTGCTCGTTGACGGCGGCAAGTTCGACTGGGGCGCATCTGGCAAGTTCCCTGATTTCACCAATCCCGATCCTTCCTATCATGGTCTCGTCTATAACGACGTGTTCAGCCCGGCGAACTTTGGCGCCAACATCGCCTACATCATCAAAGCACGCACCCATTTGCTGCGTGACACCGGCGCCTGCCTGAGTCCCTTCAACGCCTGGATGTTCATCCAGGGACTCGAAAGCCTGGCGTTGCGGATGGAACGTCAGAGTCAGAACGCGATGGCAGTCTCCCGCTTCCTGACCGAGCATCCGAAAGTGTCGTGGGTGAATTATCCGGGTCTCCCCGGCCACGAAGCCTACAAAACAGCGAGCAAATACCATCGCCAGGGCCTTTTCGGCGCGATCATCGGTTTTGGGATCCGAGGAGGCGAGGAAGCAGGACGCAAACTGATCGAGAACGTCCAGCTCTTTTCGCATGTTGCCAACATCGGCGACTCGAAATCACTGATCATCCATCCCGCTTCGACGACGCATTCTCAGTTGACCGTCGACGAGCAGGCGTCGACCGGTGTGACACCCGACTACATCAGGTTGTCGATTGGTTATGAAACGGTTTCGGACATTATTGCTGATCTTGATCAGGCGTTGGCTCAATCCTGAAGGGAGCGCAAAAGCGAAGCAACGTACAAAAGGAGGGCCACTCGGCCCTCCTGCTTCGTCTCCAGGTGCTGACTGATGTAGATCAGGAGAGTGCCTCGACAACAGCGTTGCGCTCAACGAGTTCGAGGAACTCCTCGCGAAACCAGTGAGCCTGCCAGGGCAACCCAGCGCGACTGTTGTCGTGAGTGCGGAAATCAACCAGATAGAGTGGAATCGTGTGCGGTCCTTCCGGGTTCACTTCGGTGACGGTGCCGATGGCGCCATCGAACTTGGCTTCCTGGGAGGTCGTGTAGAGCACACTGATGCCCCAGACTCCGCGTCGATTATGACCGCGTGGCATTTCGACCCGGACCGTGTCCCCAACATAGAATCGCGATTCAAACGACACGTCCAATCTCCTCCAGGCCTTCGCTCTGCGACATTCGCGCGAATCGTCGCTGACAAGCCGAGTATACCGAAGAACGACCTGCGAGGAGCGGTCTCAGAATGATCGTGGGGACAGGGTAGGGATGGTGTCAGTCGCCGATTCCGGCCGCCCGCACATGGGCAGGCACGAAGATGTTCACAGCCCGTCGTTCACTTGATGCGGAGCGCTGGCGTCCAATCACGATTGGAGCGGATCTTTGGACCACCGGTGCTGATTCAATCTTTGCGGCTTGCCTGGCCAGTGCACGCTGCTCGTATAGCCCGAGCAGACCAAGATCTGGAGGGAGGTGGTGGGTCTGCAAGTCAACAGTCGTTCCGGTTTCATTGCTGGGGGGCATAGACATGGGGCAGTTTCCAACTCGAGATCGGCGGGACGCTCGGTTTTCGCTTGCGTTCGTACGCATTGGCAAGCATAGCAGGTGACGTTATGTCCTTCAAATTCGGATTTGCCTCAAAGACACTGCCATGAATCGAGTTTGACGCGATTCCAGCCCACTTCTATCATCGGCAACTAGCGCCAGCGCTCTCGTTGTGAACCGAAGCTGGACAGATCGAAAAGGGTTCATCGTGCCCGCCACCACTACACGTCTGCTCTGCCTCGAAGACGCCTCCCTAGAAACGTGCGACGCCATCGTTATCGGATCAGATCCAGGCTGGCCTGGATCCATACTCGATCAGACCATCTTCTATCCGGGTGGTGGTGGGCAGCCAGCCGACACAGGGGTAATCGAGCGGCCTCAGGATGGACGATCATGGCGGATCGGCGGAGTCAAACGGCTCGACGGACAGGTTATTCACCTCATCGAAGCTACGGATAGTGACCTTCCTGTCGTTGGCGACAGGGTTCGCGTTGTCGTCGATTGGGATCGTCGTTACCGGCTCATGCGCACCCACACGGCGCTCCACGTGCTCTGTGGTGTTGTTTACCGCGACTTCGGAGCCCAGGTGACGGGCGGCAACATGGACGTCGACAAGGCGCGGATGGATTTCGAGCTCGAGGACTTCACGCCTGAACTGGCAAACCTGATCGAAGAACGGACTAACACCGAGATTGCAACAGCGCGGGAAGTACGGGTTGCGACACTGCCACGTGAAGAGGCCTTTCAGATCCCGGATCTGATCCGAACGAAAATCAACCTCCTGCCACCAGGTATCGAGATCGTCCGCATCGTCGAAATCGTCGGTCTTGATCTTCAGGCCGATGGTGGCACCCACGTCCAGAATACGCGCGAAGTCGGCGGTATCCGGGTGATCGGCACGCGCTCAAAGGGGCGGATCAACAAGCGCCTCGAAATCGAATTGATCGATCCTGTACCGTATTCAAGCCAGGAGCTATCGCGGTCATGACCTCCAATCGACTGACCGGAATGAGACCGGTCCTGGCCAGGCGATCGGTGTCTTTCGAAATGTCGCCGTGGGCTGCGGCTGATGCACTCCATGAGAGTTACCCCGACCCAATTCTTTTCGGGAATGGCGCTCCGGCAGCCGCATGTCAGCCAATCGAGCGGTTGCGGGAAGCCTCGGCAATCGCTTGGTCGGAGGCCTCCGGCGCGCTCGACTATGGCGAACTGGCCGGCTATGCGCCGCTCCGCGAACTGATTCTCGACCGGCTCGCAACCCGCGGGATCAGCGCGAAGGGCGATGACATTCTGGTCACCAGCGGCAGTCAGCAGGGGATCGATCTGGTCGCGAAGCTCATGCTCGACCCCGGTGACGGCATCATCGTCGAGGGACCGACCTACATCGGCGCGATGCAGGTCTTCGACGCCTATGAAGCGCACTATTTCGTTTGCCCCGTCGATAGCGATGGCCTCTGCCCCGACACCCTCGAGCAACTGCTCGGTAATCCCGAGAATCGGATAAAGATGATCTACACGATGCCGGTTTTCCAGAACCCAACCGGATCGATCATGTCCGAGGAGCGCCGGGGTCGATTGCTAAACGCGGCCGCGCGACACGGTGTGCTGGTCGTCGAGGATGATCCCTACGGCGAACTCTGGTTTGATACCCCTCCACCCGCAGCGTTGAGATCGGTTGCAGAGGACGTGATTTATCTCGGCACGTTTTCGAAAACGATTGCGCCGGGAATCCGAGTCGGTTGGATGGTGGCGCCACCCCAGCTGATGCCCCTGTTGCTGCTCGCGAAAGAAGGCGTCGATATCAATAGCGACCGGATCATGACCCGGACCGTCTATCACACCGCGATCGGCTTTCTCGATGACCACATTGCTGAGCTTCGAGGTTTCTATGCCGAGCGACGCGATGCACTGGTCGATACTTTGGTCGAGGTGATGCCAGCCGACATCACGATTCCCCGACCGAACGGTGGTTTTTTCGAGTGGATCGAACTGGGTGATGACGAGGACAGCGTGGATTTGCTCCGAGTTGCAGCAGAACACGGAGTCGGTTTTCTGCCTGGAGCCTGGTTTTATCCAGCTGGGCAGTCACTGCCAAATGGGTTGCGGATGAGTTTTTCGGCGATGTCGCTCGAGCGGATCGTCGAAGGCGCGACTCGCCTCGGCGCAGCCATGGCCGATTATCGCGCGCGATCCTGATCGGCGAACCTAATAGACGATCTGGGAATGGACGGTATAGCCGTCGAGCCGTTCCCGTCCACCGAGCGCTTCGAGTTCGATCAGCACACAGATGCCGTCGACCACTGCTCCCAGCCGCTCGATGAGACTGACCGCGGCTTTGACTGTTCCACCGGTGGCCAGAAGATCGTCGACAATCACGACCTTTTCACCTGGCTGAATCGCGTCCGTATGGATTTCGACTGAATTGGTGCCATATTCAAGTGAATAGGCTTCGCTTAGCGTGGTGAAGGGGAGCTTGCCTGATTTCCGTACCGGGATCAAACCCGCGCCCAGGCAATAGGCAATTGGTGCGCCGAAGATAAACCCACGACTTTCGATGGAAACGATGTGACCGATGTTCTGATAGGGCTCGGCCATCAGATCGACGACCTGGCGGAAGGCATCCGCGTTGGCGAGCAGCGGCGTGATGTCGCGAAACTGGATACCTGGTTCCGGAAAATCCGGAATCGTCCGGATCAAACGGGAGAAGGACGCGATATCGGTGTCTGAGTGCTGGTGCATCGGAGCAGGTTCCGTTCGTCTGCTAGGGCCGACTATATCCGCGGGTCAGTCTACCCGGTTCGCTAGGTTATCCGACGCGATAGGATGCGCGTTTGGTCCATTCCGAATCGGGATACCGGTCGGCGAGCATACTGGCGTTCTCCCGCAACCGCGCGGATGATCCCGATTCGAGAAACGCGACTAGCCCCTGCCGGTAAAGCGCCTCAGGCACAAACGGGCTTTCACGATTGCGCTCTTCAATAGACGCAAGCAGATCGTGTGCACGTTGATACCCGGCCCACCGCAACGCGACCATCGCTTCGCCGATATCGAGGATGTCGAGAAACTCAGCCGGCGGCAGGAAGTCGAGCGATTCGTAGTGAATCCTGCCGCGGCGGTCACCAAACAGGATCGTCGGTGTCCAGTAAACGTTCAGCTCGCGTACTACGCTGCGATCGCGCGAAAGATCGAGTTTGACCGGGATGAAACGGGAAGCGATCGCGTCATTGACGATGGGATCGGGATACGTCACGGTATCCAGCTGCTGACAACCGAGTCAGGGATCCTTCGAGACATCGATCAGGAGCGCTTTTTTCGCGCTGCGGGAGATTTCTTGTGCGGCTGCGAAGTCGGTGGACCAAGGGATCGAAGGCGAGGCCGTCATGGATCGTTCCTTTCCGGTACCCGGGGACGTTGCCGAAACGAGCGTCTGGATGATACTTTGCACGGCTGTCCGAGTGGTGGCGGACACAGGTTGCACTCTCCTTTGCGAAATGGATGCTGACGATGATGATCGATCGACGTTTTCTGCTCAAATCACTCACCGCGATCCCGCTCTCTCTCCTCCTGACCGCGAACCGTCTCGAACGAGCGTTGGCGACCGATGTGGTTCCAGCCGATCTTGGAACAATGACGGTTGTCGCTGGTGGGCTCGACTCGCGTTTGCCGGGCGAACCGGAGAACGCGGACGTGTTCATGATCGCCCGGGTTGACGTGCCGACCGGCAGCGTTCGCGCAGTTTCGATACCTCGTGATCTCTATCTCGAGATCCCCGGGTTTGGTTACGACAAGATCACCCGAGCCTATGATTTCGGTTCCAAAGCCGACGGTGGTTCTTTCAGAGGCGGGAAAGAAGCGATCAAGGCAACGGTTCTGGCCAATTTCGGTGTGTCCGTTGACCATGTTGCAGTCACAACCTTTGAGGGTTTCGAAAAGATTGTCGATGCCGTCGGTGGCGCGACACTTGTCAATCCGTATGACGTCTACGATGGTGAGTTCCCGACGATTGACTATGGGTACGAAGAGATATTTTACCCGGCGGGCGAGATCACGCTGAACGGCTCCGACGCACTCAAGTTCGTCCGCACCCGCCACCAGGATGGTGATCCCGGGAGAGTGATGCGTCAACATCTGGTTCTGCTGGCTCTGTTGGCGAAAGTGCAGCAACCGGCAATCCTTGGCCAACTGCCCGAACTCGTCGAGTCCTATCGCAAGGATGTGCGCAACGATCTTGGCGCTTCCCGGCGTCTGGCGCTCGCGTTAGCAGCGCCTCGTTTCTCAGCTGATTCGATCACGTTCTCAGATCTCAACTCGCTCGTCTATTCTGACTACACGGCTGAAGGGATGTGGATCTATTCAGGTGACTGGTCGCAGATTCCCGGCTACGTGCAATCGCAGTTGGCGGGTTGAGGAGTTTTGTAGTGTCAGACATAGAATCTCGCGACGCAGCGATTCGAGCCCGCAACGCCGGCGAAAACCCAATCGATTATTTCCGCCGCCGCGGCTATGTCTACGACATCACGGATGAGGATGGCTTGCGGGAAGCTCTGACCAGCGGACCGGTAACCGGGTACATCGGTTTCGACCCAACAGCACCGTCTCTTCACGTTGGTTCTCAGCTCGGCATGATGGTGCTCGCGGTGTTGCAGCGTTTCGGTCATCGCCCTATCGCCCTTGGTGGTGGTGGAACCGCGATGGTCGGCGATCCGTCCGGCAAGACGTCGACCCGGCAAGCGCTGATGATCGAAGAGATCCAGCAAAACCTGACGACCATCCTGCCCCAATTCGGCCAATTCCTCGACTTCGAGGGCGATAAGTTCGGAGCGAATCCGCCCGCTCTTCTGCTGAACAACGCCGACTGGTTGCTCAGACTCGGCTACATCGAGTTTCTGCGCGATATTGGTCGCCACTTCTCCGTCAACGAAATGCTCGCTGCTGAAACCTACAAACTGCGGGTCGATTCTGGCGCTGGCCTGAATTTCGTCGAATTCAACTACCGGATTGCGCAGGCCTACGACTTTCTGCATCTGCTTAGAGAGGAACAGTGCACGCTGCAAATGGGCGGTTCGGACCAGTGGGGGAACATCGTGGCCGGGGTCGATCTGATACGGCGAGCGGACAGCGTCAGAGCGTTTGGGCTTGTCTTTCCGTTGCTCACCACCGCCTCAGGTGCAAAGATGGGCAAGAGTGAGGGGAATTCGGTCTGGCTCGATGCGACGATGACCTCGCCATTCGACTACTACCAATACTGGGTCAACGTCGACGACCGCGACGTCGAAAAGCTCCTGAATCTCTATACCTTCCTGCCTGAGGAGGAGATTCACGATTTGGTGTCGGTCGGTGGTGATGCTCTCCGCGAATCCAAACGGGTGCTTGCGCGCGAAACCACCAGACTCGCTCATGGCGCCGCCGCCGCCGCCGAGGCTGAGCAGGCCGCCAAGGCACTCTTTGCATCAAGTGATTCAGCCGCGCTGCTCGATGATCCGACGGTTCCGACAACGTCAATCTCAAGCGCTGATCTGGCCGGAATGACTATCGCCGATCTCTTTGTTCGCGCAGGACTTGTGGGTTCGAAAAGTGAAGCCAAGAGGCTTGTTCAGCAGGGCGGTCTTTCAGTTGGCGCCAGCAAGGTCGATGATGCCGATCAGACCTTCGAAGCCGAGCTCCCGGTGCTGCTCAGGGTTGGCAAGAAGCGCTTTCGCCGGATCGAGATCGCCTGACGTTCAGGCCATTCCAGGCTCTGTTGGCGATGGCAACGGCGGTATCTGTTTCTGGGTCAGGAATGCCACGGCCGCGGTGCCGAGCATGATGATCGCGATAGCGACCGCTACCCGTTCGACCCCGATCGCGTCAGCGGCCACGCCGGCCAGTAGCGTGGGCAAAAGCGCTCCCAGATTCTGAGCCAACGATTGGGTCGCGATCACTTGTCCTCGCGATTCCTCAGGAGCGCGCATCAGCGTTACTGAACGAGCCGCCACTCCAACGACCGACGAGGAGAATCCTGCTGGAATGGAGAACAACATGACTAGCAACGCGAGCGGCGCGATCTTGACGGTCGCGGCGATGTTGCTAATTGGAAGCCCGAGAGTGTTTTCCAGTACATCGTAGATATCGTTCATGAACCCGAAGGCAGCAATTGAAAAAGCGAAAACCAGCAAGCCTGCCGTGGCTACAATCCGGAGCGATGTTCTGCTGGCGAGCCACGGCGCGGCTTTGAGACCAAGAATCACGCCAATCGCCGCCGGCGCGAAAACGAAAACGGTGTTTTCGGAAGAGGTGTCGAGAATGCGGCGCAGGTAAAGCGGTGCGATCACAACCAGGGCGCTCAGACCGATGCCAACGATGACGTCGATTGTCGAAACCCGGAAGATCAGAGGATCACCAAACAGCACCCTCGCGCCGGTCAACAGGGTATCGCCTACTGACTCCGTTTCGACTTGTTTACGCCGACGCGCCAACGGTGTCGTTCGATCGAGCTGCATCGTCAGAAATGAAGCCGTCAGAAATAGCGTGGCGCAGATCGCGAAGAGATAGGTCGGATCACTCGTTTTCAGAAGAATTGGCGCCAGGATGATCAGTCCAAGCGCCTGGGCCGTGACGAGCGCCATATTCGAAGCCGCCTGGGCCTCGGTCAGGCGATGGATCGGAACAATCGAAGCGAGGGTTGCGCTCTCAGCCGGAGCGTAGAACTGGTGGATGATCCAGATTGCGAGAGTGATCGCAAAGATAGCGGCGACCGACTGACTACTCAGCGCAAAACTCAAGACGAAGACGAAACGGAGGATGTTGAGCGTAACCAGAAGCATCCGCTTCGGCATCGAATCGACAACCACCCCGGCCGGCAAACCAAACACGATCGCCGGAATCACCGCACACACGACGAACAGCGAGTTCATGAAAGACGAGTCGGTGCCGTCGACGACAAGAACGAGCAACCCGTACATGAGAGCTCCTTGCGCCGTTTGACCCAGAAATCGCGAAAGCCAATAAGCGAAGAACGTCGGGTCGTCGAAGAGGGATCGCTGATTCCCGCTCGGAACCGACGGCGCCATCACGACGGTTTCCGCGAGAGTCGGTGCGATTTCAGCGGTGGTTTCGACCAACGGAGCAGGGGTCGTCGTTGAGGTTGTTGTGGGGGTCGCTGAAGGTGGCGGTGTCGTAGTGGTTGGCTTCTTGCGTGGTTTTGACGGGGAAGCCGACGATGATTTTGCCTTTGCATTGGCAGGAGATGCCTGTTTCCGCGGTTTCTTCGTAACCGGAGTAGTTTGGTCTTTTGGTGATTGCGACGCTGATGAGACCACGGGTGCGAGTCCTGGGCCAGTCCCGCCTGTCAGCGGAGGCTGGCGGTAATGATTGGGAGTGAGTCGCGGAGCTCATCCACACCTGGCCAGATGTCGATCAGGCTGAGAACGAGCAAAGTGTCGGCAATGAGCAGCATCGTCAGGACAACGATCGGTAAAACGATTCCAATCGATGTCAGATAGGATCGGATTCCGAACCGGTCGATGCTGATTAGCAGAAACAATACCCACGAGATAGCCAACAGAATACTGGCCACTACCTGGGAATCACTGTAGTCGAGTTCTTGCCAGACGAGGATCCCCAGATTTCCGAGCAGCAACAGACCGCCGGCGATCAGTGCAAGCGCCACGACTCCCCACCCGGCATGGGCGGAACGTTCATGAGGGAGCATCGAGGTGGGATGGCGCTGATGCGGCCACGCCCCTTCGACCGCGGTCTGAACGGCCTGCAACGTGAAAACCATCGCGATCGAGACCCCGATCAGGATCCAGAGCAAATGATTATCGGTTTGCAGCGCGTCGGGAAACTCCGGCATAGCTAAGACTGGTTCCAATGGCAGGCACAACGTCGATCCGCGGCAAGCGCGAATTCAACTGGCGAGATTAGCACACTGCTCGGGTGCGCCATGGTGGCCAGAGGAGCTCTAGCTCTTCCAGGTCATGTCGAAAATCCGCAGCCAGTTGCCATGCCCAAAACGATCAAGTTGCTCTTGCGTATAACCGCGACTCTCGAGCTCGCTGATCAGGTTTGGCAAACCGGCGACATCGACCAGATCGCCGGGCATCGTCGCACCATCGAAGTCGGATCCAAGACCGACCCTGGTATCACCAAGCTTGTCGACCAGGTAGTCGAGATGGTCAGCAATGCCCTTCACGCTGGTCGCCGCGGCGTCCCCGTTTCCGTCTGGATGGAGAAAGCCGACATGGAAGTTGACCCCGACGATGCCATCTGAGTCCTTGATGGCTTCGAGTTGGCGGTCGGTCAAATTGCGCGTGGACTGGCTGATGGCATGGACACCGGAGTGGGTTGCGACCAAAGGATGCTTCGAACGACCGGCAACGTCCCAGAATCCTTTTTCATTCAAGTGCGAAAGATCGATCATGATCCCGAGGTCGTTGCAGGCGTCGACCAGCGCTTCGCCGGCTTTGGTCAGCCCTGGACCAGTGTCGGGTGAACCGGGGAATTGGAATGGCACCCCATGCGCGAAAACGTTGTTTCGCGACCAGACCAACCCGAGTGAGCGGAGTCCGGCGAGGTAATAGGCTTCCAGAACCGAGAGTTCAGGATCGATCGGTTCGGCGCCTTCGAAATGGATTTCAATCGAAAATCGACCATCGGCGATGTTCTGGCGCAAGTCATTCGCCGTGCGGATAATCCCGACCTGGCCATCCGATTCGCGTTCCAGTGCGGCGAGCTGGGCCAGACTCTCAAGCGCGTACCGCTCGGCGTAGGACTGGGACATTTGAGGGGGCATGTTCGTGGGATCACCGTAGGGTGAAGCTGTCGGATCAGCCGTATCGATCTCCTCGACTTCCGGATCCCTCACGAAGACTGCGAAAAAGCCGCCAACCATCCCGCCCCGTTTGGCGCGCGGCAGATCGACATGGCCCTCGGCCGATTCCTCGAAAAACGATCGACCGGTTCCGCGGAGCGAAAGTATCGTGTCATTGTGACCATCGAAGATGCTGGTGGTGCTCAAACCCGGGTTCCTTTCCTGAGGTTCGCGTGGATGTCATTTTCGGCATCATGCGCAATCATGCACGATACTGGCAAGCAACAGCGTGCCCGCTCGGCGTCTACTGCATCGTCGCGGATGGACCTGGTGGCGGTGCTCATCTTGATCCATAAGGAGAGTTTTCGATGACTTCAGGTGAGAACAGCGGCGGTTTGCTGAGTGGCAAAACGATCGTGCTGATGGGTGTGGCCAACAAATGGAGCATCGCCTATGGCATCGGACAGCAACTGCTCGAGCATGGCGCCACCCTCGCGGTCAGCTATCTCGACGAACGAATGAAACGGGATGCTGAAGCCCTGATCGCGGAATCGCCAGATAGTCGTCTCTATCCCTGCAATGTCGAATCAGACGAAGACCTGGATGCGCTGCGGGACAATCTCGCGGCCGATTTCGGCATGGTCCATGGCTATGTGCACAGCGTGGCGTTTGCTCCGAAAGAAGAAATGCAGCATCGCTTCCTGGAAACCACCAAGAACGGGTTCAACGTGGCTATGAACATCTCGGTCTATTCACTGATTTCAACCTCACAACGAATCGTACCGTTGATGACCGAAGGCGGCAGTATCCTGACCCTGACCTACATTGCGTCAGAACGCGCGTTTCCACGGTACAACGTGATGGGTATCGCCAAAGCCGCGCTCGAATCGACGGTCCGGTTCCTTGCCTACGATCTTGGTGGCGACGGTATCCGGGTCAACGCGATCTCGGCCGGACCGATCAGTTCTGCTTCCGCGCGTGGTATCCCTGGCTTTACCGATATGCTCGGCTATTTCAAGGACGTCGCGCCGATCAAATCACCGCTGACGAACCAGAACGTTGGCGATCTGGCCGTTTTTCTGACCAGTGATCTTTCCAGCGCGATCACCGGCGAAACGATCTTTGTCGACAACGGTTTCCATGCCATCGGCATGGCTCCCCCGCCGGAGAGATAGGGCGAGCTACCGTCTATCGAAAACCCAGCGTCCTCCGAGCATCGTTGCCATCGGTTTCACGGCGGCGATTTCGTCGGCAGATTGCGTCAGCGGATTCGCATCCACCATGACCATATCCGCCAGTTTGCCGACCTCGATCGATCCCACGAGGTTTTCGCGACCGGTTGCCCAGGCTCCACCCATGGTATAGGAGAGGAGCGCTTCGTCGATGGTGATCGCTTCGTCTGCTCCGAGCACCCGTCCCGTCACCGTTTCCCGGTTCATGGCGGCTGCCATCCCAACCCACGGGTTGTAATCAGAGACGGAAGAATCGGACGAACCCGCCAGCGGGATACCGCGGTCAATATAGGTGCGCATCGGCATCATCCGGCTCGCTTTAGCTTCGCCGACCGACGCGACATAACTTTCGCCGAGATTCCTGATAAAGGGATTGGAAACGATCGCCGGTATCTTGTGCTCAGCCATCATCTCCAACGACGTCTCGGTTGGGAAGTAGGCGTGGTGGACGCGGTGGCGCAAACGGGGGTTCGGGTTTTCGGTTTGCGCTTTGGCGTAGGCAGCGACGGTCACTTCCTGCGCTTCATCACCACAAGTATGGGTATCAATTGAAAAACCGAGATCGTGGACCCAGCGGATGAGGCGGGTAAGGTCGTCCGGGGCGACGATCCATTGGCCGCGATTGTCAGGTTCATCGAGATAGGGTTCGAACATCCGGGCGGTGCGGTCGCCGACACCGCCGTCGGGCATGAATTTCACCCCTTCGAGTCGGAGCAGATCGTTTCCGAAACCACCCTGCACGCCGACAGAGAGAATCCGCTCTTTCATCACGTCGTCGTCCGCCGCTGAACCAAAGCCCCAGGCGGCGATCAACATGTCGACGCGCACGGTCAGCCGCTTCTGCAACGAGGCTTCGTGGTAGGCGCGGATTTGCTCCGGATAAAGACCCGGTTCGGCATCGCCAGTCAGGCCTACGGCGTTATAGGCGCGGCAAGCGGTTTCGATCGATTCGACCATGTCCAGTGTCGACATCGTCGGCACCGCATTGGTTATCAGGTCCTTGGCACGATCACGGAAGAGACCGGTCGGGTTGCCAGAAGGATCGCGGTCGAACGAACCGGAATAGGCTTCGTTCGCCGGTGGATCTGGGGTGTTTTTGTCAATCCCAGCCACCTCCAATGCCAGAGAGTTGGTGGAGAGTTTGTTCCAGACCCGGTGGAGGACGACCGGATTGGCTGGCGAGACGGGATCGAGATCGCTGGCCAGCGGATGGCGTCTTTCGGCAAGGAGGCTTTCGTCCCACCCCCTTCCAAGGATCCATTCGCCAGGTTTCGCGGTGAGTACTGCTGCCTGCACCCGCTCGACGATCTCGCCGATCGAGCGACAGTCATACAGCGAGATCTGGCGCAATACGTTTCCGGTAGCCAGCAAATGATTGTGCGCATCGATCAGCCCGGGGATTAGCGTGCGGCCCTCCGCTGATTCGACCGTGGTACCGGCGTCCGCAAGCAGCATCAGTTCGACTATGTCGCCAACGCCGACGATGCGACCATCCTTGATCGCAACCGCATTGGCAGGCATCCCGGATTGCGACATGGTCAAAACGGTGGCATCGCGCAGAATCAGATCGGCACCGGGCAACCTGAATGGCATTGTGTGTCTCTCCTCGTGGTCAATCACGTCATTCGATGCGAAGTGTAGAGTCGCTCGCGCTGACTCCGCGGATCAGCCCTTGAATTCGTCCAGGAGCGCCTGAAGATCGAGTGGTTCTGTCGTCATCTCCAGCTCGCCATCGCTGTTTCGTGGCCATTCATCCATTGGTCGATCCCAATAGAGTTCGATCCCGTTTTCATCGGGATCATGGAGATAGATCGCCTGACTGACGCCGTGATCTGCGGCGCCATCGATTCGGATCCCATGTTCCCGGAGGCGCTGGTACGCCACCGCCAGGGCCAAACGGGAGGGATACAGGAGAGCGAGGTGATAGAGACCGGTCGTACCTGGTGGTGGAGGTTGCCCGTTCTTGCTTTCCCAGGTGTTGAGTCCAATATGGTGATGGTAGCCACCCGCTGAAAGAAACGCAGCGGACCGGCCAATCCGTTGCGTCACCTCGAACCCGAGGACTGACTGATAGAACCCAAGCGCGCGATCAAGATCTGCAACCTTGAGATGCACATGTCCGATGCGCACGTTTGGATCGATCGCTCCCCATCGCTCGGGATCTTCTGGCGAGCGGGTCGTTGTGCTGGGTTCCCACCCTTCCTCGCCGATCAGTGGCACAAACGCGACTGGACCAAGATTGCGTTGTTCGATTCGATCACCATTTCGTTGCAGCAACACCAGGTTCTGGCCGTTCGCATCACCGACGGGAATGACCAGCCGTCCGCCGTTTGGTGAGAGTTGTTGAATCAATGACGGCGGAACCGCCGGAGAACCAGCCGTCACGATGATCGCGTCGTACGGTGCCAAGCCGCTCCAACCGACTGAACCGTCATCGATTTGGACACTGACGTTGTCGATTCCAAGGCGTGCCAGAGTCGCTCGAGCCGTTTCGGCGAGAGCCGGAATCCTTTCGATCGACACGATATCTCCTGCCAGAAGAGACAAGATGGCCGCCTGATAGCCGGAACCGGTGCCGATTTCGAGCACGTGATCTGTTCCGGTTAGACTCAGTGCTTCGGTCATGGCCGCGACCACATAGGGCTGCGAAATCGTTTGCCCGTACCCGATGGGTAAAGCCGAGTTCGACCACGCGCGGCTTCGGTATTGCTCGCCGATAAATACGCCGCGTGGAACGGTGGCGATAGCGTCGAGAACCGGTTCTGACTTGATTCCCTCGCGGCGAAGTTCAGCAACGAGCCGTTGGGCGTCAGTGGCTTCTGACGATTTGATTCGAAGGAGATTGCGCATCGGGTGCCTCGTCCTTTCCTTTTCGGCAGCATAAACCGGATGTGGCGAACGCGAAATGAGGCGAAATCGGCGGCTGGTATCATCCCTAAACGTTTTGAAGGTCGTTTTTGTCGGGCCGACAGCGGGAATGGAGCGGAAGGGATGAGCGCGAGTGTGGGTCGAGGCGGACGAGTGGCCGTGATTGGCCTGGGCCGTTTCGGTGAAGCCGTGGCGCTGACCAGCGTCAGCCTTGGGTATGACGTCATCGGGATTGATCAAGACGGCGTCGCAGTTCGGACGTTATCAGACGAGATTTCACTGGCAGTTCAGGGTGACGGAAGCTCGGAAGAGCTGCTCAAATCCGTAGAAGTCGACCGCTGCGACATTGCGGTCATTGGCACCGGTGAAGCGGTTGATGCCAGCGTGCTCAGCACGCTGATTGTCAAATCACTAGGAGTTCCATTTGTCGTGGCCCGGGCGACGTCGAAAAACCACGGTCGCATCCTGCAGCGAGTCGGGGCCGATCGGGTTGTCTTTCCGGAGGAAGATTCCGGCGTGGAAGTTGCGCATTCGTTGGCTGTGCCGAGTATCGACGATTTCATCCCGCTCGCCAGCAATGCCGGAGTCGCCAAGCTTCCCGCGCTGGCCCGGCACACTAGCAAACCAATCGCCCAGTCTCTTGCAGACTCTGGCGCTGACGTGAGCGTCCTTCTGATCAAACGCGGGAAAGACATGCTGGCAAACCCGCGACTCGATGTGGTGATCGAACCTGGAGACATCCTCGTCGTCGCTGGTTCGGATGTCGAGATCGAAAAGTTCGCCGGGAATCATTCCGACCAGTGAACCCACAAGACCGGGATGATATCGCCGTTCTGGTTCACGAATCGGACACCGATAGTGATCGGGCGATCGAGCTTCCCGGTGAATTGACTCCTCGGAAATCGCCCAGCGCCCAAACGCATGCCAAATACTTCACCGGCGCGCTGCTGCTGATTACGCTGATCGGTGGATTGCTGCTGGCGACCCCCTACACCACGAAATCGGGTGAACGCACTCCCATAGTCGATGCGGTGTTCACGTCGATTTCAGCGGCATCGATCACCGGGCTAATCACAGTCGATTCGGCGACGCATTGGAACACCTTCGGCCACGTGGTGATTCTGTTGCTGGTTCAAAGCGGGGGACTGGGCTTCATGGTCGGTGCCGGGGTGCTGCTATTGATCCTGCGGCGAGGAGCGATTTCGGTCCGTGATGCCCGGTTGATGCAGGATGGTGCTCCCACAACTACCCTCCAGGAAGCGCTCATGCTGGCGCGCCGAATCGCCTTGTTCACCCTCTTTGCGGAAGCCATCGGCGCGGTGATCCTGACGATTGAGTTCTGGGGTTCGATGCCGTTTGGGCGAGCGCTCTGGTTTGGCGTTTTTCATTCGGTGTCCGCTTTTTGCAACGCGGGGTTCGAAATCCTCCCACCTGACCGGGACGTGCGCTCGTACCGATTCTCGTTTCCCTTCATGGTCACCATGATGGTGCTGATCCAGGCTGGTGCTCTCTCGTACATGGTCCTGGCAGACGCGATCAAGACACGCGATTGGAAACGCATGGCGCTCGATACCAGGATCGTGTTGGTAGGCAGCGCGGTGATGCTGATTGGCGCCGGAACCAGTTTTCTCCTCATCGAATGGAACGGGTTGCTGGCAAACGATTCGATTCCCGGAAAGTTCTTCGAGGCGCTTTTCCAGTCCGCTGCTGGCCGAACGGCTGGTTTTGCGACCGTTGACTGGGCCGATGCCAACCCGCTGACGCTCTTGTTCTGGATTGCGGCGATGATGGTCGGTGGCGCGTCCGGATCAGCGACTGGCGGCGTCAAGATCACCACAGTGGCGGTGGTGGTCGCCGCGATGCTGTCGGCATTTCGCGCTCGCAATGATGTCGAAATCACCAACCGGCGCATTCCCGCTGCGGTCGTCTATCGGGCACTGGCGGTGATCGGCTTTTTCTTGACGATGCATTTCACTTTTACCGCCGCGTTGATCCTGCTCGAGGCGGGCACGAACGAAACCAGCAAGGAAACGATTTTCCTGACCTTCGAGGCGATGAGTGCCCTCGCGACTGTTGGTTTATCTCCTGGTGTGACCGGGGCGCTTTCCGATGGCGGAAAACTCCTGCTCTGTCTGGCCATGTTCATCGGACGACTCGGTCCGATAACGGTGGCGTACGCGCTGCAATTGCGCGCAACTGAGCAAGTCCGGACCCTTCCCGATGGTCAAATCAGGATCGGTTAGAAGATCGCTCGAACGGTCCGATAGTGGCGGTGAAATGTCGCGCATCGGACTGAGCTGAGCCCGGAGCGTGTGATAGCATACTCACGGATTTTGCTTGGGCCGGAGGGGCGTGGCTCTCTGCCATTTAGCGTCGAAAAACCGTCAGGTTTTTCACGCGTGGACTTCTGGTCTCGAGCAGCGTCGGATTTTTCCGATATCAGGTTCAGGGAGTAGCGCTCGATGGAAGTTGCCGGCGAAAACTGGCTCATTGTCGGATTGATGGCCGGAGCAGCAATCGCGATGGCTCTGACCCTGCTGATTCTGAACCTGATCATTGGCCCATCAAAACCGTCCAAAGTCAAATCTGATCCCTACGAAAGTGGTGTTCCGAACGTCACGCCAGTGAAGGCGCGATTCACGCCACGCTTCTATATGGTGGCGATGCTCTTCGTCGTGTTCGACATCGAAGCGGTGTTCATCTATCCGTGGGCGGTGTCATTCGACGCGTTGGGGCGCTATGGATTCGTGGCAATGCTTGTGTTTATGTTTCTTCTTCTCGAGGGATACATCTATGCCTGGAAGAAGGGAGCTCTCGAATGGGTCTAGTTGACGATCGTTTCGACCAGAATATCTTCGTTACCTCACTCGACTTTGTCTTCAACTGGGCGCGGCGCTCCTCGCTCTGGTGGCTCCAGTTCGGTCTAGCCTGCTGCGCCATCGAGATGATCGCAGCCTCGATGAGCCGTTTTGACCTCGCCGAACGCTTTGGCATGCTCTATCGGGCGTCACCGCGGCAGGCTGATCTGATGATTGTGGCCGGCACGGTAACCAAAAAGATGGCGCCTGTTGTGCGGACGCTCTACGACCAGATGCCAGAGCCGAAGTGGGTCATCTCGATGGGGTCATGTGCCAATGTTGGCGGCCCGTTCGATACCTACGCGGTGGTTCAGGGCGTCGATCAGGTGGTTCCGGTCGATGTCTACGTACCTGGCTGCCCGCCAACACCAGAATCGCTCTACTATGGCATTCTCGAACTGCAGAACAAGGTCATCAAATACGAAACGATGGCCAAGAAACAGGGTGTCGATGCCGCTGAAGCCCAGCGTCTGGCCGAACGCCAGGATGCGATGGCGGCGGTTCGCGTCTAGAACGCCAGAACAGGAATCGAGGGAGATCACCGCGTGACTGATGCTGAATCGAACGACCCGACTGAGACTGAAGCAATTGCCGAGGTTCAACCACCGGACGATATCTGGGCTCGGCATCTCTATTTCGACGATGATGTTTCCTGGCATCCGGCCGCAAGGGACCTGAGCGAGCAGTTCGGACCGGCGATTCTCGATGTCGTCCGATTTCGCGATGAGACGACCATTCACGTCAAACCGGCCTATCTTCGCGAGGTCTGCGATTACCTGCGCCAGCACGAGCACCTCGCTTTCAACATGCTCACCGACGTAACCGCAGTTGACATGCTTCGCCTTAGAACTGCACCTCGCTTTGATGTCGTCGTACTTCTCTATTCGTTGAAAAACCGGGTCCGTTTGCGTATCAAAGCGGGTGTTGATGATGGCCAGTCGGTGCCGTCACTCGTTCCGCTCTGGCGGGGCGCGGACTGGCTGGAACGCGAAGCCTATGACATGTTCGGAATCATCTTTGAAGATCATCCGAATCTCAGGCGAATACTGCTGGCCGATGACTGGGACGAAGGCTTTCCACTCCGCAAGGATTATCCGTTGCGCGGGTGGAAGGAATATCCGTCCTACAACACCGAACGGATGGTTCCGCGCACCAAAACGCGTTGGACTGGCCGGGGGGTTTAGGTTTCCATGAGCAGCACAATCACCAACGGCACCTTTGCGCCGCCATCCTCGCTCGATATCAGTGAAGACGCCCCCAAGACCGGGACCTTCATGATCACCGACGAGGTGGCGATTGACGACACCGAACGCCAGCTCGTTCTCAACATGGGTCCCCAGCATCCGAGTACGCACGGTGTGCTCCGGGTCGTGCTGCGACTTGATGGCGAGGTCGTTGTCGATTGCGATCCGATTATCGGATATCTCCACCGCGGTGTCGAAAAACTTGGCGAGTCGCATCGCTATGCCCAGGTCATCCCCTGGACCGACCGTACCGACTATGTGGCCGCGCCGGCCAACAATCTCGGTTGCGTGCTCGCGTTTGAGAAACTCTGTGGCATCGAATCCCCTGAACGGGCCCAATACTGGCGCGTGATCATGGGTGAATTGAGTCGCATCGCGTCGCATCTGGTCTGGCTCGGCACGCATGCGCTCGATATCGGCGCGCTGTCGATGTCGCTCTACTGCTTCCGTGAACGGGAACTGATCCTCGACATCTTTGAAGCTTTTTGCGGCGCTCGTCTGACGACCAATATGATGGAGATCGGCGGTTTTTCGCGACCGATCCCACCATTCCTTATTGATCAGATCCGCCAGTTCCTGAAGGTTTTCCCTGATCGCCAGAAGGAGTACGAGAAACTCCTTTCCGCGAATCCGATCTGGGTTGCCCGGACCAAAGATATCGGGATCATCACTTCGCAGGCCGCCATTTCGTATGGTCTGACTGGCGCCTGTTTGCGCGGTTCCGGGATCAACTATGACATCCGCAAAGCGATGCCCTACCTGGTGTACGACCGGATCGATTTCGATGTTCCGCTCGGAACCCGTGGCGATGTTTACGATCGCTATCTCGTCCGGATGGAGGAGATGCGGCAAGCGCTCCGGATTATCGAGCAGTGCTGTGACGCGGTTGAGCCGATGGACACACCGCTCATGGCCTACGACTCCGAATACGTCATCCCGCCTCACAAGGGAACGATGACCACTGCTGAAGACATGCAGCGGCACTTTGTCTGGGTGATCAAGGGCTTCTCACCGCCAGTTGGCGAAGCCTATGTCGCGGTCGAGCATCCCAAAGGCGAAAACGGCTACTACGTGGTTTCTGACGGTTCGGCGATGCCGTATCGTTTCCGTGTCCGCTCTCCAGACTTCGTCAACCTCAGCGTTCTGCCTCACGTCGCACAGGGAGCCATGCTTGCCGACGTGGTGGCTTTGATTGGAACCATTGACATCGTCTTGGGGTCGGTTGATCGATAGGAAACGGGGAAACGGGTTTTGAGTACACCTCGCCGGAGTGACGGGAAGGCAGTAAGATAGTTGGAGGCGCGACGAGGTGCGGCGATCGCGCCATTTGCGTGCACAATCCGGAGTCGCGTCTCCGGGGTAGCACGCAATTTCGAGAGGCAGGTGGGCGTGAATCAGAAGGGTGAGGTACAGGTATGAACGATCAGCCCGTCTGGCTAACGTTCCTGTTCGCCTTTCTCGTGATGAATGTCCTGCTGATCGGCATGGCGTATATGACCTACTTCGAGCGGAAGGTCATGGCGAGCATGCAGGATCGGATGGGGCCTACCCGAACCGGTCCAAAGGGTTTGCTCCAGCCAATTGCCGATGGCATCAAACTCCTGGGCAAGGAAGACCTGATTCCTCGCGCCGCCGATCACTGGGTTTTCTTTTTTGCTCCGATCATCGTCTTCGTCACCGCCATTATTGGTGTTGCGGTCATTCCGTTTGGCGGGACCATCGATGTCTTCGGCACCGACGTCAATCTCTACATCACAGACCTAAATGTCGGCGCGCTCTTCCTCTTTGCGTTCAGCGCAGTCGGGGTCTACGGCATCATTCTGGGCGCATATGCTTCGTCGAATCGATTTTCGTTACTGGGTGGGTTGCGTGCGGCCGCTCAGGTTATCTCTTACGAACTCATTCTCGGTCTTTCCCTGGTCGGTGTCTTCCTCCTCTCCGGTTCCCTCAGTCTTCGCGACATCATGGCGGAACAGCAGACCAACCTCGAGCTCGGCCCGATCACCGTCAACAACTGGTACATCCTTTCTCAACCGCTCGCCTTCATCCTGTTCATGATTGCGGCTGTGGCGGAATCGAACCGGGCGCCTTTCGACCTCCCGGAAGCAGAAACCGAACTCGTTTCCGGATTCCATACGGAGTATTCGGCGTTCCGCTTCTCGTTCTATTTTCTCGGCGAGTACATCGCCATGATCGTGATATCTCTTTTTGCTTCGACACTGTTCCTGGGCGGCACGAGCGGCCCAGGCGCTCAGGATCACTGGTATCTTGGCGTTCTCTACCTCGTTTTGAAAGCGATCGCTTTTCTCTTCTTCTACGTCTTGCTTCGAACAACCTTGCCGCGATTCCGATACGATCAGCTCATGGGTATTGCCTGGAAAGTGCTTTTACCTCTGGCGCTGTTGAACATCGTGGTTACGGCAGCGATTCGGCTGGCAAGTGATGGGAAGTTGTTCTAGGCGCCATTGATAGGCGACCATGAACGCGAACGAATCGGCGATGGGTCGATTGGACGACCTTGACGACAGGTAAGGACGAGGACAAACCACCAGAATGCCCTGGGACGTCATCATTTTCCTATTCATCGCAGGAATCGCAGTAGCAGCCGCGGCTGGGATGGTGATCTCGTCGAACCCAGTTCATTCCGCCGTGTTCCTCGTGCTCTGCTTTATTCAGATCGCTGCCGTCTTTGTGATGCTCGGCGCCGAGTTCCTCGGCATTATCCAGATCATCGTTTACACCGGCGCGATTCTCGTCCTCCTGCTCTTCGTAATGATGCTGGTCGATCCAGAGGACCTGCCCGAATTTCATACTGGTCGACCAGTGCAGCTTGCTGTCGGCGCTCTCCTTGGCATCATTCTGCTGTTGGAGGTCGCTGTTGCGATCGCGACACGAACCATCACTGGCACCCAGGGAACGGCGACACCGGAAAACATCGAAGCGGTGGGCGGCAACACCCAGGCGATCGGCCGGGTTCTGATAGCCGACAATCTCCTCGCCTTCGAGATTGTTTCACTGGTTCTTACCGTTGGCGTGCTGGGAGCGATAGTTCTGGCATTGCCCGAGCGCCTGGGGGTTCGCAACTTGCGTCGGACCGATACGATCTCGCTTGGACATCCGAGTGGTACCGACCTGGTTCTTCCGGTGAGTGTTGACGCCGCTACCGGGATCGAAACGTCGCCAACGGCGGTTGTTGAACCGGCTGGTGTTGGGCGACGGATCGTCTTTGCCAAGGATCCGGACGAGCAACCGGTCACCGGTAAGGGACGCCAGTAAGATGGAACTGACTTACGAGTATTTCCTCGGACTGAGTGCAACCCTATTCATCATCGGGATGATGGGGGTGCTGATACGTCGGAACGTGCTGATCATTTTTCTCTGTGTCGAGTTGATGGTTGCGGCCGTGGGTATCACCTTCGCCGCCTTTGCCAAGGAAACCAATACGCTCGATGGCCAGACGTTTCAGTTGTTCGCGATTGCCATCGCAGCGGCCGAAGCGGTGGTTGGACTCGCCCTGATTCTGGCGTTGAGCCGCAGGGTGCGAACGGTCGATGTTGATGATCTGCGGACGTTGCGAGATTAGCGTCAGTGCTGATGCTGGTGCCTGTGTGGGCCGGCGATGATGGGAATTGCCAGGGTGATGATTCGGGTTTGGTGCGACATGATGACAGCGGAAAGGGGAGCAAATGGCTGAGTATTTGTTCCTGATTCCGGCTTTGCCATTGCTGGCAAGCCTCATCAATCTGACCTTTGGCCGCTCTGTGCTCAAAGACAAATCTCACCTTGTGGCGATCGCGGCTGTGGCCACCTCGTTCGTTCTGTCAGCTCTTGTGCTTCTGGAGATTTATCAGGACGACGCCGCCCTTCACCAGCACCTGTGGACGTGGATGGATTCCGGCACGTTCAACGTTCCGATTGGTTTCTACGCTGACCAACTGACCGCTGTGATGATCACCATGGTGACGTTCGTCAGTCTCCTCGTTCACATCTATTCGATCGGCTATATGAAGGGCGATGCCGCCTACTACCGCTTCTTCTCCTGGTTGCCCCTTTTCGTCTTCTCGATGCTTGTCCTCGTGCTCGCCGACAACTACTTGCTCATCTTCTTCGGGTGGGAAGGCGTGGGACTCTGTTCCTACCTGCTGATTGGCTACTACTACAAACGCCGGTCCGCCGGGAATGCCGCCAAGAAGGCGTTCATCGTCAACCGGATTGGCGACGTCGGATTCGGACTCGGCATCATGCTGATGTTCACCGCCACTGGCTCGGTGATGACCAGCGGACCCGACGGCGTGCCAACGCTGCTCAATGAACTCGGCGTTTCCAACAACACGATTACTGCGATCGCGCTGCTTCTCTTTGCCGGCGCAGTCGGAAAGAGCGCGCAGTTCCCATTGCACGTCTGGTTGCCGGATGCCATGGAAGGCCCGACCCCGGTTTCAGCACTCATTCATGCCGCGACGATGGTGACCGCAGGTGTCTACCTGATCGCCCGCTCCTACAGCATCTTTTCCACCTCTCGCGACGCAATGATTGTGGTGGCCGTGGTCGGAGCGTTTACCGCCTTCCTCGGCGCCACCATCGCGATGACCCAGAACGACATCAAACGGGTGGTCGCGTATTCGACCGTCAGTCAGCTCGGGTACATGATGCTGGCACTAGGCGGCGGACTCTGGGTGATCGCGATTTTCCATCTCGATCACCCATGCGTTTTTCAAAGCCGGTCTCTTTCTCGGCTCTGGTAGCGTCATCCACGGGATGCACGAAGAGCAGGACATCCGCAACATGGGTGGTCTGCGCAAATACATGCCGATCACTTTTATTACCTTCCTGATCGCGTCTCTTGCCAATGCTGGTGTGCCGCCATTCGCCGGTTTCTGGAGCAAAGACGAAATCATCGCCGGGACCTGGACCACCGAGTTCCACCCGATGTTGAGCGACGTCCTGACGATCGTTGCGTTGCTGACAGCACTGATCAGCGCGTTCTATATGTTCCGGTTGGTTTTTCTGGTCTTCTTCGGGAAACCTCGATTTGATACTGAGCATGTCCATCCGCATGAGTCTCCGTGGACGATGACCGTTCCGTTGATCATCCTCGCGGTTTTCGCTCTTGGTTTTGGTGCCCTGGTTGGTTTTCCGCCGGATGAAGGTGAATTCCACAAGTTCCTCGAACCGGCGTTCGAATCGCACTCCACAGAGGTCGTCGAAGCAGCCGGCGTGCCGGCGCTTGCCTCCATCGGCAATGCCGACTCTTCGACCGCGCTTGTCGCCTACGAAGGCGAAGAGGGCGCGGCTGGCGAAGAAGCTCACAGTGAAGGCCACAAGATCAGCGACGAAACCAAGATCACCTTTGCGGTCATATCTTCGATTCTCGCGTTGCTAGGTATCGCTCTGGCCTATTTCACCTATATGAGCAAACGCATCGATCCGGCTGCGGTTTCTGCGCGCTTCCAGGGCATCTACAACCTCTTCTACAACAAGTGGTATTTCGACGAAATCTACGAATCGCTCATTGTCGATCCACTCCGGCGGCTGTCGATGTTCCTCTGGAAGGATGTCGACGTCGGACTCATCGATGGCTTCATCATGGGCATCGCTGGTGGCGTGACCTGGTTGAGCGGTCAGATGCGGAAACTGCAGACCGGACTGGTAGGAAACTATGCCCTGGCGATTGCGCTTGGCATGGTTGTGATTGTGGGAATCTATTTTGCTGGTTTCAGCGATTTGTTACGGTAAGTCAGGGAGCAGATAGTGGATAGCATTCCAATTCTCAGCCTGACAGCATTTGCCCCCATCATCGGGGCGGCGGCGATCTTCCTGATCCGGGGAGTCGAACGCGAGCAGGCCCGTGTCATCGCACTCGTGGCGATGCTGTTCAGTTTTTTCCTGTCCGTGGCGATGATCCTCGATTTCGATCGAACCGCTGAGTTTCAGTACACCGAGAATGTGAAATGGCTGGACGATCTCGGGGTGAGCTATTCGATGGGGATCGACGGTATCGCCGTTCTCCTGATCGGATTGACCACGCTGATCGGCGTCGTTGCGGTTGTCTGGTCATGGGACAGCATCACCTACCGAGGGCGGGAGTACTACATCACTCTTCTCCTGCTCCAGACCGGTATGCTCGGCGTGTTCATGGCGCTCGATCTGTTCGTCTTCTATATCTTCTGGGAACTCGTGCTGATTCCGATGGCGCTGCTGATCGGCATCTGGGGCAGTGAAAACCGCGTCTTCGCGGCGACCAAGTTTTTCCTCTACACGCTGATCGGGTCGCTCCTGATGCTGATCGGGATCGTGGCCACCTACCAGTGGTATTACGAGCGCACCGGAGTTCGCACCCTCAACATCCTCGATCTGCAGCAAGGCTGGGATCTCGGCGCGTACAGTTCTCTCTTCCAGGGTATTGTGTTCGCCGCCTTCTTCATCGCCTTTGCCATCAAGATTCCGCTCTGGCCGTTCCATACCTGGTTGCCGGATGCCCACGTCCAGGCGCCAACAGCGGCTTCTGTGGTTCTTGCTGCCGTCATGCTGAAAATGGGTGGCTACGGTCTCCTGCGTTTCAATCTGCCGCTCTTCCCGGAAGGTTCTGAGGACTGGGCGCCGATCATCATCGCGCTCTCAGTGATCGCGATCATCTATGGCGCGCTGGTGGCGCTGCCGCAGCCTGACATGAAAAAGCTGATCGCCTATTCATCGGTCAGCCACATGGGTTTTGTGACGCTCGGTATCTTCACCAATATCATGTTGACCGGTCGCGATGATCTCAACGGTTTCAATGGCTCGATGATGGTCATGCTGGCGCACGGGTTCAACACAGGCGCGCTCTTCTTGATGGTCGGCATGCTCTACGAACGAGCGCACACCCGCTTGATCGGAGCGTACGGCGGTATCGCTGGTCGCTTGCCGGTCTATACGTTCTTTTTCGGTTTCTTCACCTTTGCGAGCATTGCTCTTCCAGGGACGTCGGGTTTCGTGGGCGAGTTCCTGGTTCTCCTAGGGACGTTCCAGTACAGCAAATGGGTCGCAGCGATTGCATTCCTGGTAGCCATTTTCTCGGCCTGGTACATGCTCTGGATGTTCCAGCGTGTGATCAAGGGCCGCGGTTTTGGCGAGTTGCCAGACCCACATGATGGCGCCCTCACTGCCGCCGAACAGGCGATGCTGGCGGTTGGCGATCATCATGGCACCGCGCCGATGCCGGTTTCCGGTGGCGCTCATGATGGCGAAACCGTCCAACTTGATGCAACGCGATGGCCAGATATCACGCCTCGGGAGATCCTGACGCTGGCACCCCTCTTTGTGCTGACGATCGCGCTTGGCGTCTATCCCAGCCCGGTGTTTCGCATCGTGGAACCATCCTTTATGCGCATCATGGATCCGTTCCTGCGCGGACCACTGGGAGGCTAGGGGATGCGCAGAGTTGCTCATACTCGAGCACTTGATTCGATCTTTGACTCGCTAGGTCTCTAGGGGAGTACTCGGCTTGGATTTCGTGAATCTCACGCTCGAAACACCAGAATGGGGATTGTTCGTCCCCCAGTTGATCGTCTTTCTGACGGCGACTGTGCTCCTTTTTGGCGACGCTTTCCTGCCAAAACAGCGTCATGCCGAGATGCTTACCGCGATCTCGATCATCGGCTATGGCGCGGCCCTGGTTGCACTCTACTGGCAGCGTGGTCAGGACGCGATGACCTTCTCCGGGTCGTTCAGGGCCGATGGGCTGACCGTTTTCCTTTCCATGATCATCCTGATCGCGGCCATTCTCTCGGTGCTGATTTCATCCAGCTATATCGATGAATTCGAAAGCCGGTTGCCGATCGGTGAGTATTATGTTCTGCTGGCGTTTTCTGTTCTGGGCGCGCTGCTGGTGTCATCTGCCGGCGACCTGCTGATGATCTTCGTCGGACTCGAACTCTCCGCCCTCGCGACCTACGTTCTCACCGCCTACTCCCGCGGGAAAATGGAATCGCTCGAAGGTGCCCTCAAGTATTTCCTCCTCGGTATCTTTGCCAGCGCGATCCTCCTCTATGGTATGGCCTGGGCGTATGGACTGACAGGGTCGACCGATCTGGACAACATCCGAGCCAGTATCAGCGCGGCTGTTGGAGACACCGAATACCTCGAGGCGTCTCTCCTCCTGGCTCTGCTTCTGCTGGTGGTCGGTTTGAGTTTCAAGGTGGCAGCGGTGCCGTTCCACATGTGGACCCCGGATGCCTATGAAGGCGCACCGACACCAGTGACCGGCTATATGTCGGTGGTGCCAAAGGCAGCCGGTTTCGCCGCGATGATCCGGATTCTGGTTCAGGGTCTCGGACCGATCTCCGATGACTGGACCTGGCTCATCGGTGGACTGGCCCTGATCACGATGATTCTTGGAAACATCGTGGCGCTTTCCCAGAAGAACCTCAAACGGATGCTCGCCTATTCATCTATTGCCCATACTGGTTACATGATGGTTGGGCTGGCTGCCTATCGGGAAGTCGGCGGTTTCACGTCTCCGACCGATACGATTGGTACCGGTGGAGTACCAGCATTGCTCTACTACCTCCTGGCCTATGTCTTCATGAACATCGGCGCGTTCGCGGTCCTGACGTGGCTCCAGCAACGTGGAAAAGGGGTCACGCTGGAGGATCTCTCCGGGTTGGCGAGCACCTCCCCATTGCCAGCCGCTGCCATGGCGGTGTTCATGGTCTCCCTGATGGGGATTCCGCCACTGTTGGGCTTCTATGCCAAGTACTACGTGATCGTGGCGGCGATGGAAGCCGATATGCTCTGGCTTGCCTTGGCGATCGTGATCATGTCCGGTTTGAGCGCGTACTACTATCTCCGCGTGGTTTTTGTCATGTATTTCGGCAACGCTGAAGGCACGACGGGTGTCGCGACGACGCCCCTGCTCAATGCCGCCATCATCATCATGGTCGTCGCCAATCTCGCGCTCGGACTTTTCTCGAGCGGGATCGTCGACCTCGGCAACGAGTGGACAAGCGCTCTCACGCTTGCTTCGACGGTGACCGGCACCCAATAGCAGGGACAGTCCATTTGGCAATCTCGATCGCTCCGGCAGGGGATCACGATGGTTTCAGGTGATCCCATTTCGCGTGCCCAGGATCTGGATGAGTCTTTCGATGTCACCGATACGACAGGAAGGCCGACAGGCCGTCGGAAACGGCGTGAGGACGTGCACCGCGACGGCGACTGGCATCGCGCGGTCCATGTCTGGCTGCTGAACCCAGATCCGGCACAACCCACCGTTTTCCTTCAGCGGCGCGGCGCTGCCAAGGACACGTGGCCGAACCGACTCGACGCGACCGTTGGGGGGCACTATCGGGCTGGTGAAACTCGCTCACAAACCCTTCGGGAAATCGAGGAGGAGATCGGAATCGAACCGGTCGTAACCGAGCTCGTGTTTGCCGGTATCCGTGTCCATGCCAATGAAAATGAAACCGGAATTCTCGACCGGGAGTTGCAGGATGTTCTTCTTTGGCCGGGCGAGTGGTCTCTGGAGGAACTGAGACCGAACCCCGACGAACTCGAGAGCGTCAACGAGGTGCCGCTCGAATCGTTGATCGACCTGCTGTTGGAACGATCCGATGCACTCACCGCGGTCGAGCTGTCAGCGCATGACGCGAAGGTGCGCAAGGTGACGATCAATCGGGACGATTTCATTCCGACCGTCGACCGCTATCCGTTGCGCGTCGCTCTCGCGATTCGGCGCTTGGCGGCTGGAGACAAAGACCTGGTGGTCTAGATCGCGCGAGGTCAGTCGATCTCGTTCTCGGCGATCAAACGGCGTTCGAGGACAGTTCGTTCGAGTGCCGCAATCAGACCGATAATGGCGTCTCGGGTCATCTCGTCGGTCAGCAGGCCATTCTCGTCGAACTTCTCCGCGGCGAACGGGACATACACCTCTGGCTTGGAAACAGTCACCATGTTTACAGCGGTCAGAATCTGGCGCAGGTGCAACTGAGCGCGCATGGTTCCAGAGCGGCCAGACGCGGCTCCCGCGATCGCCGCTGGCTTGTGGGCCAGCACAGAGCGTCCCGACGGGCGTGACAGCCAGTCGATCGCGTTCTTGACCACTCCCGGGACGGAGTAGTTGTACTCGGGCGAAACGATCACCAACGCATCGGCGCTGCCGACGGCTTCGCGCAGGCTGACGATCGTCGGTGCCGGATCGTGTTCCAGATCAGCGTTGAAATGGGGCAAGGCGCCGATTCCATGCTCCGAGAACGTGATGTGTGCGGGCGCCAGTGCAACTGCCGCGTTGAACAAACGACGGTTGAGGGACTCCTGACGCAGGCTCCCGACGATGGCCGCGATGTGGATTGGTTGATCGACCGAGCTCATTTCGTTCCTTTACGAGTCCTGACAGTCTCCAGAGAGACTAGCGGTTTTCGCACGGTGAAGAGTGATCGAGCCAGTTTGCCGCTACTGAACACCACATCGAAGGGGAGTGTTGTCCCCTTCGATGTGCTCAAGGTTGACCTCAGGCTGTTTCGGTCGCAAGTTTGCGCAGAACCGTTTGCAGGATGCCTCCGTTCTCGTAGTAGTCAATCTCGACCGGGCTGTCGATCCGCACAATCGTCTCGAACGAGGTGATCGAACCATCGGGGCGGGTCACCGAAACGTCCAGCCGCTGGCCTGAGGTCAAACCGGCGGCGATCCCGGAGATGGCGAACGTTTCCTCGCCGGTCAGGCCATGGCTTGCGGCGTTTTCGCCGGGCAGGAACTGCAGCGGCAGGATACCCATCCCGACCAGGTTGCTGCGGTGAATACGCTCGAAGCTTTCGACAATAACCGCTTTGATCCCGAGCAGAAGCGGTCCCTTGGCTGCCCAGTCGCGGGACGAACCGGTCCCGTACTCCTTACCACCGATGACGATTAGCGGTGTCCCGCTGTCCTGGTAGCGCATCGAGGCTTCGTAGATCGTCATAATGCTGTCGGTTGGGAAGTACCGGGTGAAGTTGCCTTCTTTCCCTGGTGTCAGCAGATTGCGGAGCCGGACGTTGGCAAAGGTTCCTCGGACCATCACTTCGTGATTGCCTCGACGAGCGCCATAGGAGTTGAACTCGATCGGCGGGACATCCAGATTGATCAGGTATTCACCAGCCGGGCTGGTCCTCTGAATCGAACCGGCTGGCGAGATATGGTCCGTAGTAACGGAATCGCCGAGGAGCGCCAGACAACGCGCTCCCACAATGTCGGTCAATGCTTCCGGCGTGATATCGAGATCGACAAAATAGGGCGGCTCCTGGACATAGGTCGATTCGCGGTCCCATTCGTAAAGCTCGCCGGTTGGAACCGGGAGGCTCTGCCATTGCTCATCGCCATCGAACACGCTGGCGTATTCGGTCGCGAACGTTTCGGCTGTCAACGATTCGGCAATGGTCGTAGTGATTTCTTCGTGGGTTGGCCAGATATCGGCCAAATAGACCGGTTGGGCGTTTGGGTCATATCCAATCGGTTCGCTGGTCAGATCGATATCGACCGAGCCTGCCAGCGCATAGGCAACAACGAGCGGCGGCGAAGCCAGGAACGAAGCCCGCACCTGCGCGTGAATTCGTCCTTCAAAGTTACGGTTGCCGCTCAACACGGCTGAGACGACCAAATGGTTTTCATCGATCGCGTTAGCCACCGGTTCCGGCAAGGGGCCGGAGTTGCCAATGCAGGTCGTGCAGCCGTAGCCGACGGTATGGAACCCGAGCGCTTCGAGATAGGGGGTCAGGTTGGCGTTGTCCAGCATGGCCGATACCACCTGCGACCCTGGCGCCATGCTGGTCTTGACCGTCGGTGGGACATCGAGTCCGCGTTCGACCGCTTTTTTCGCCAGAAGACCGGCTCCGACCATCACCGCTGGATTCGAGGTATTTGTGCACGAAGTGATCGCTGCGATCGCGACAGAACCATGATTGAGCACTTCGCGTTCGTTGCCGATCGAAACTTCGACACCAGCAAACGAGGTGGGCGCGGCACCGTTCGTCGACGGCGGGAACTGCTCAGGAAAGGCGGTTTCGAGCGTTGTTGGCAAATCGGGCAACGCCACCCGGTCCTGTGGTCGCCGCGGACCGGCCACACTCGGAACAACGGTTGCGAGATCGAGTTCGACAACGTCGTTGTACCGCGGATCCGGCGTTGCATCGGTCCGGAACAAGCGCTGCGCTTTGCAATAGCGCTCCACCAGATCAGTGGAGCGACCAGTCATGCGGAGATAGTTCAGGGTGACATCGTCGACTGGGAAGAGCGAAGCGGTGGCGCCGTATTCGGGCGCCATGTTCGAAATCGTGGCCCGGTCGGCCAGAGTCAGACTACCCAGACCCTCGCCGAAGAACTCGACGAAGCGACCGACTACACCAAAACTGCGCAGAATCTGGGTCACATGAAGGACCAGGTCCGTTGCAGTCGCGCCTGCTGGAAGCGATCCGGTCAAGCGGAAACCAACGACTTCAGGCATCAACTGATAGAGCGGTTGACCGAGCATGGCGGCCTCCGCTTCGATTCCCCCAACACCCCAGCCGAGTACGCCGAGACCATTGATCATCGTCGTGTGAGAGTCAGTACCGACCAGTGTGTCCGGGAATGCCAACAGACTGTCGCCAACCTGACGAGTTGCCACCACTGGCGCCAGGAACTCGAGATTCACCTGATGAACGATCCCGGTGCCAGGAGGAACCACGCGAAAATTCTCGAATGACTGCTGCGCCCAGCGGAGCAATGTGTAGCGTTCCGAGTTCCGCTCGTATTCGCGCGCCACGTTGTAGGCAAATGACCCGAGCGTGCCGAACCGGTCGACCTGCACCGAGTGATCGATAACCAGATCGACAGGAACGAGCGGATTGATCCGGGAAACATCGCCGCCGAGAACAGCCATCGCAGAGCGCATGGCGGCCAAATCGACCACCGTCGGCACCCCCGTGAAATCCTGCAACAGGACCCGGGCGGGCATGAACGGGAGTTCGAAATCCTCTCGTGATGCGGTCGGACTCCAAGCTGCCATCCGATCGACGACATCCTGCCCGACCGCTTCCGACCCGAGATTTCGGAGGACGTTTTCGAGCAGAATCCGAATCGTGAAGGGTAGGGAGTCGATGGTTGTCGACCCGGCCGCTTCGAGCGCATCGAGGCTCGCATACTCGACCGTTGATCCATCGCTCAGCGAAAGTGACTTCAGATATGCCGATGCATCGCCGGTAATGGGTTCGCTCATGGTGCTGCCCTCGGTGCGAGCGGCACGGACGGCGTCCCTGGTCGCTCGAGTACGGAAATCCTGTTGGCCCAATTCTATATGAAGCCGCTGAGGCATCCATCGGGTTGTTGACGAAATCTGCCGACGTTTCGCTCGGTTCAGGGTTTCGGACGAAGTGGCTATACTTCGCAGTCGCATGGTCAGGCATGAGCCGTTAACAGGTTCATGGCTGTTCTGCCGCGTTCTGAGACTCGACCGACGAGCGGACGACGCTGCAGCGGTTTATCGAGGATCTCCAGGATCTGATGCGTTCTCGCCGAGTCATCGCTGGCTTTCTGATCAGCGGCATATTCCTCTTCATTTCTCTTCGAGGCCAGGATTTTGGCGCCGTTGCGGACGCGTTTCGCTCGGTAACGTATTGGTGGCTGATTCCCGCGCTGCTTCTCTATTTCACCGGTTTGCTGGTGCGGGCTGCCCGCTGGAGTGTGCTTCTACGACCGGTAGCGCACCTCTCGGGGAGACAGCTCGTGCCTATCAATGCCGTCGGTCTCATGGCGAACAACATCCTTCCTCTCCGTACCGGCGAAGTCGTGCGGGCCTATACCCTCAACAAGAACTACGGCGTTTCGAAGTCGTCGGCACTCGGGACGATCGCTGTCGAACGGATCTTTGACGGCATGACCATGCTCCTGTTCATCGTGACGTCAATGGTTTTCGTTACCCTGACGAACGAAATCCGGCACGTCACCATCCTGGCCGTCGTGCTGTTCAGCGTCGCCATTGTGGCACTGGTCCTGCTGGCGCACGGTGGAGACCTGCGGGACCGCTTTCTTCGCCTGGTGTTGGGGCCTCTGCCAGATTCTTTGAGCGACCGCGCCGCTGAAATGGCGGATTCGTTTTTCGAGGGGTTGGGGGTCTTTCGTAACCGAGGTGATTTGGCGCTGGTCAGTGCACTTTCGATCATCGCATGGCTTTTTGAAGCTTCGGTTTACTGGACGATTGCTCATGCGTTCGGTGGAGACCTCGCTGCCGTCATGGGCGTGCCTGAGGCGCTGCTAACCACCGGCATCGCCAATCTGGCGACGCTTATTCCGTCCTCACCCGGCTACGTCGGTCCGTTCGAGGCAGCCGTGATTCTGGTGGTTTCTGGCGCTCTCGATCTCCCGCGCGAACTCGCGCTTTCCTACGCCATCCTGTTGCATGCTCTGCTCTATTTCCCGGTCACCATCTGGGGGATCATCGAATGGAGCCGGATGCATCTTTCCTTGCGTCAGGTCGAACGCATGGCAGTGGAATCTGATCCGGACCTCGTTCGCCAAGTCGAAGCCCAGTCGTAAGTACTCTCGGCAGCGTGCGTCTCGGACCAATCATGGAGTTACTATGGATCTCTTGCAGGCAATCGTTCTTGGTGTTACGCAAGGGTTGACGGAGTTTCTGCCAATCTCGTCGTCGGGTCACCTGATCATCGTTCCCTGGTTGTTCGGTTGGGATTCGGCTGGATTGGCGTTTGACGCAGCGCTCCATCTCGGAACGCTGGTCGCGGTGTTTACCTATTTTCGCCACGATATCCTCGAAATGCTGCGAGCCGTCCCGGTTGCACTTCGACACCCGGTTGAATCGCTACGGTATGAGCCGACCGTGTCAGACGCCGTCAGTGCTGATCCATCCGTCAGACGTTCCCTGAGCGCGAAACTCGGGTTACTCATCATTCTCGGCTCTATACCTGGCGGCGTGATCGGTTTGGCGGCGCAAAGCTCAATCGAATCGTATTTTCACGATGATCCTGTCAGCGATCGAGCGGTGGCGACCATCGCTGTCATGCTGATCGTCTTCGGACTGGTCCTCTATTGGGCTGATCTGCGTGGCTCCAAGTCACGCAAACTGCGCTCGATGGCGGTTCGGGATACGGTTGTTATCGGTTTCGCTCAGGCGCTCGCCCTGATCCCGGGTGTTTCCAGATCCGGTATCACGCTGACTGCGGGCCTTACCCGTGGCTTTGATCGCGCAGATGCGGCTCGATTTTCGTTCTTGCTCGGCATTCCGCTGATCACGCTGGCCGGGGCGAAAGGAGTGTTTGATATCATCGAAGCATCACCTGACACGCATGACATTCTGATGCTCGCCGCAGGGATGATCAGTGCCAGCATCACCGGGTTTCTGGCGATCTGGGGTTTGCTTCGATATCTCTCGCAATCTTCGACACGTGTTTTCGCCATCTATCGGCTGGTCGTCGGACTCGGTGTGCTGCTCCTGCTGGCTACGGGAATTCGCTAGTTTGTCGCGGGTGACGCCACAGCCGCAGGAGTCGCATCGACGATCGGCGGTTCGATCAGCACCGGTTCATCGAACGCGAAGAAGTGATAGCGCATGTAGTGGAGTTGCGAGGTCATCGCTTCCTGCAGGACATTGCCGGTAGACGGATCGATCCACCACGTGTACCAGGCGGCCACCCAGCGATCCGAGGCTGGTGCATGGAAAAAGATCACCTGCGCCTGAATGCCATCGATTTCTTCCGTGATTCCAAGACCAAAATCAGTCGCTCCAGGATAGAGATCTCCCCATTCGGATGGCGGATAGACGTCGACCTTCGTCCGCTCGATCCAGGTACCTCCAGTTGGCCGTTGCCAGGTCTGATCGCCGACAGTGAGAATCTCTATCTCGGGCGCCTTCAGACTCGAAACCGGCGGATTTCCATCTGAACCATCGCTCACCTGCCGCTGGGCCGTGACCACTGTACCGACACCAGAGGAGAGCCGCTCTGTGTAGGAGAGCGACGAAAGGCTGGTCGTGGCGTTGAGTCCGAGGAGGTAGAACTGCTCAGCGGTCTGGTCCGATGCCGAGGAAGGAACTGCGCCGAACCCGTTGACGTTCGGATCTGGGACGAGGAGAAAGAAGGTCGCTCCGGGGGAGACACCGGACGCCGATGCGAGGCCGACGTTGACTTCATACCATCCGTCTTCTGGGATCTCGAGTGATCCCGCGAAAAGATCGGCATCGGTGCGATCGAGGGTGGCTGATTGCATTGCTTCACCCGTGCGAAGACTGTAGCCGGTAATTTCCACCGTCGTGATTCCGGTCGGAGCCGGAACTGGTGGATCGTTCGGGCTGCCGAAAAGGACCTCGACATCGTTGCTGCCCTTGCGGACCGGGTCGATACGGAGCCGGATCGTTGTCGTGGTCCCGTTGGCATCGCTGATCGGAGCTGCAAGGTCGAGAACAGCGATATCGCCTTGGGGGTCATCATCCGACGAGTTGAGAAAATAGACCGCTCCCAGAATTGCCAGCGCGCCGATGATCAGGGCACCTGCAATGATGGGAATCACCGGTGAGCGTTTTGCTGGGATTTCATCGTGATCGGTCAGGGCAGGGACTCCAGGGTGTCGCCGAACTCAGCCGGCTCACCAGTCGGGGCCGTCCTCCGAAGCATACCCAATCCACCCGTTAGCGGTTTCTTGCTACGAGTCGACACCAATGGCCGTGGCCGGGTAGTAGAACGGGTCGACTCCGCTATCGCTTTGGCCGGATACGAACCGGACGCAAGCGGGCGACGAAAACTCCCCGAACTGCAGGCTCTCGTCCCGCGCATCGACCGTATGACCAAGTGATTCGAGTTCACTGACGGTCTCCACCGGCACACGGTCGCTGATCAACAGCGTGGCAGTCGAGCGGTCGATCCGCGGGGCGCTGACGGCTTCCTGCATTCCCATCTTATGATCGACCAGATTCATGGCGATCTGGGCTACGCAATTCATGATCCGTCGACCCCCGCTTGCGCCGACAGCGGCGGTCATTCCGTGCTCATTTGAAACGATGGCTGGAGACATGTTGGAGAGTGGTCGTTTCGAACCACCTACCGAGTTCGGCCGACCAGGCGTTGGATCGAACCACATCATCCCGTTGTTCATCATGATGCCGGTGCCAGGAACGGTCACTCGACTGCCCCAGAGGCTCAGGAGGGTCTGAGTCAGCGAAACCGCGACCCCATCCCGATCGACAACGCTCAAATGGGTGGTGCTGCCCCCGGACGTGTAGTCGGGAAGGGAACCGGGTAGATCGTGCTGAACGCCAAGTGCCTGGCGATCTCCGGCTCGCGGCGAAGTCACAGGATCTGCTGAGAATTCAATGCGGCGTCCATCGAGATACTCGGCCGACAGGAGCGCTCTGAATGGCACGTCGACATGATCAGGGTCAGCCAGATAGGCGAAGCGATCAGCAAACGCTGTTGAAAATGCCTGCGCCATCAGGTGGTAGGCAGCTGCCGATTGTGGTGGGAGATCACCAATACCAGATCCGTTCAAGAGGAGCAGCGATTCGGCCAGGGTGAACCCGCCAGTGGCGCCGCCAGTGGTCGTGATCAACGCGTCGTGATACTCGAACTGGAGCGCCGGTTCGATTTTGGCTTCATAGCGAGTGAGATCGTCGCCGGTTAGCAGCCCGCCAGACGCTCGAAACCAGTCGTCGATCGCGCTCGCAATCGAACCGGTGGAGAAAGCGCTGGCGCCCTCACGCGCGATGGTACGCAAACTCTCGGCCAGGTCTGGGTTCAGGATCCTGGCTGGACGGTCGGCCATGGCCGACCAGGGAACGAGATCGTTGGGACAATAGATCGCTTTCGTGGCTCCAAAGCGGCGGAGATTGGCGAGGTCGCGAGCGATTTCGAGAGAGGTGTGCCACGTAACCGAAATGCCCTTCTCCGCGATGCTAATCGCTGGTTCGAGTAGTTGAGCCAAAGAACGACTACCGAACGCCTGGAGCGCCAAATCGAGCCCTGGAACGGTGCCCGGTGCGGCAACAGCGAGCGGACCGACAATGTTGAGGCTGTCGGCGACCTCAGGCCAGCCGAACAGCGCCGCATCGGGGCCTCCTCCGGTCAATGGAAACATCTCCGGTGTGGCCGCGGCAGGAGAAACCATCGGAAAGGAGACGACATTGCCGTCACCAGTTTTCGGGTCGTATCGGACGAGATAGCCGCCTCCGCCGAGACCGTTCATCCACGGTTCGGCAACGGCGGCTGCGAACGCAGTGGCGACCGCTGCATCGACGGCGTTGCCGCCGTCCGCGAGAACAGCAGCCCCAGCCTCAGCCGCTTCAATCGTTTTGGCGGCCACCATCCCGCCCGAGGAAATCGCGACCTGTCGATCGAGAGTCAGTCTGCTCCGTGAGGTCACCCGCGCTCTCCTTGCTCAACACCCAAGTTCGTGATTGCAGCCTAGCATAGCGAGGCGATCTCGAAACCTGTGGGGCTGATGGTGTGATCGAGCGTCTAGGAGGTTGTGGGGGATTCTAGGGTTGGGATCTCAAGTCGCTCGTCTCGAAGCGCCGTCCGATCCTCGACGGTCGAGCGGTATTCGTGTTCGAGTTTGAGGGAGGTTTCGATGCGCGCGCGTTCGCCCGCAGCGGCGATCTCTGCTTTCCATGCGTCAAGCGAACCCTGAGTTTCCTCTCCGCTCTTAGGAGCGAACAGCCGCGCTCCCATGATGCCGGCGGCGGCGCCGACGGTGGCTCCGACGAGAAACGTGGACGTATTGCGTATGAAACCCATCAACCATAATCCTGTGTCAGAACGAGTGAAGAAACCATCTGCTGGCGCTTGCCCATCAGGAGGATTGATTTCCCTCACGGAGTGTAGCAAACAGGGATCGAGATCTATCCCTGCACCGGGAGTTAAGTGATGAAGATCTATATGAGCGGTCCAATGTTTACCGCTGCCGATGTCACCTTCAATCTCAATCTGGCGGTCCGTTTGCGGTCCGAAGGCTTCACAGTGTATTGCCCGAACGAAAGCGAACCGATCAATGACAAAACCCGGACTGATGTCACCGCCGATCTCATCTACCGGTCTGATATGGCCGAACTCGAGAGCGCTAATGTCGTGCTGATGCAGGTGAGCGAGGACTCGGGCACGAACTGGGAAGCCGGGTACTTCGATTGTCTGGTCCGTCATGTCGATCCAGAGCGCTATTACGGAATTGTTGGCATCGCCTCCGATATCCGCCTCCAGACGCCACCAAACCCCGCACAATCCGGAGTTCACAATCTCGCTGGCTATGTCAACGCGCTGGTGGTGGGCGGGCTCGAACAGTCACTCGGTGTGTACCAGAGTGTCGACCTAGCGATCGCGAGATTACATGATGTCGCGACCGAGCGGGAAGGGTGACCGTGTATAGCCAAAACAAAACCCCGGACCAAGCAGCCCGGGGTTCGTGTTGCGCGACAGCCGCTAGTTGTTGCTGCGGCTGCTGCCAGAAAGAAGCTGGATGTAGTAGAGCAGCGAAAGCAATGAAGTCAGGAATGCGGCGATGTACGTCCAGGAGGCGGCGTCGAGGACTTTTTCGACGCCCTTGCTCTCGGCGCCACCCGCCGTGCCACCGTCGACCAGACCGGTCGAAACGAGTGCCGCTTTTGCCCTTTTTGACGCATCAAACTCAACCGGCAGCGTGACCAGAGCGAACATTGTGGTGGTGGCGAAAAGCGCTACACCAATCCAGCCGACGGTCATGTTGCTCATCAGAATGCCGACGATCAGTAAACCGAATCCGAGTTTGGACCCGATATTGACCACCGGAACGATCGCAGTTCGAGCTTTCAGCGGCGCATAGGCATTAGCATGCTGGATGGCATGGCCAGCCTCGTGAGCCGCCACGGCCACTGCGGCAACGGTTGGCTGGTTGTAGACACCTTCTGACAGCATGAGCGTTCGGGTGCGAGGATCGTAGTGATCGGTCAAAACGCCCTTGGTGGCTTCAACCGGCACGTCGTAGAGACCTTCGGCATCGAGCACGCGCCGGGCGGCCTGAGCCCCAGTCACTCTCGCGGCATTCGGTACCTGAGAGTACTTCTTGAAATTCCCCTGGACCTTGTGTTGCGCCCAGAATGCCAGCAGCACTCCCGGGATGACGAAGACCAGATACATCGGGTCAAAAAACATGCAGTTTCTCCTTTAGCGACCGCTGGCCAGCTCGACTGGCTCAGGAACCGCCCGGCAATCACATCGCCGGGAACGTCTCACGCCACCGAAGGCATTGTTGCTGGGATGGAATAGTCAGAATGCATTCCCAGCTACAGACGCCACTGTGCGCGTAGCCAGGGTCTTACACCAGGAGACTGGTGTCAGTCTCCAGCGCAACCGGTTCTGTTGGAGCAGAACGTCTTGACGATTGCGCGTCCGCTTCGTAGGCCGAAGCGAGGGTTACTCCCCCTGTTACCAACAAGTATACACATTACACGTTCTGTGTCAAGTTTCGGCACACGTAAGAGGAAATCCTCGCACGTTTCACTACCGCTTTCGGGCAGCCACGTTGAGATAGGCGATCTCTGGGTGGGTTCTGGCTGCCTCGGTCAATCGTTGGCGATTCCGTTCGTCATCCGGACCGAGATCGAGCGATCGCTGCCGCAGTCGCTCCATGGTCGACGCCATCTGATCCCAATCGGAACCGGACGAACGAGCCGCGAAGATCAGATCGAAACCGGCTTCGTCGACTGTTTTGAGATAGTCGTCTTCAGACATGAGCGAATCGCCGAAGATCAGCGACATTAGCGCGGATGGAGGGCCGGGTGAAACCAGATCGCCGAGAATGACCACACCAGAATCGGTGAGCCAGGACGAGGCGGCGCTCAACCCTCCCGCCAGCCCGCCGGGAAGCGTGTCGCTGAGACCGCCACCGAGACCAAGAACCACATCGAACGAGTCCGCCGGGATGGCTTCGATGGCGTCTTCTCCCCTGACTTTCTGAAACGTGACTTTCTTGCTGACTCCGCGTGATGATGCCTGATTCTTCCCGAACGCGAGATAGGGAGCGTAGTCGTCGAATCCGGTGACAGACGCATCGAACGCCTCTGCCAGATCGACAGACGCGCTGCCAATCCCGCATTGAACATCAAGCACACGGACGCCTGCGGGCAAACCCGCCACCAGCGCCAGCGCGATGAGCATTCGCCGCCCTCCCGGAGACTGATAGAAGTCTTCTGGAGAGAGGCGAGCCTGTAGCGATTCGAGCGACAAGACCTGGGTTGGACGAGCCATCGAAACTAGACCTCCAATTGACGAATCAGACCAAAACAATCGGCAACGACCCCAGCAGCCGTTACCTGGGCGCCAGCGCCGGGTCCGGCGATGGTCAGGGGGTGGGCGTCGTAGCGGCTGGAACGGATAGTGATGACGTTTTCCGGACCCTGGAGCGATCCGAGAACGGTGTTTCTCGGCACTGCAGCCAAGCCAACTTCGATTGGTTTTTCCGCACTCACCGAGGCGACGTACTTGAGGGTCGAATCCGAGGCCGCGGCGCTTGCCGCGAGAGCGCTGATTTCCTGGTCTCGACAAGAGATGCCATCGAGAAACGCTTCGATCGATTCATCCTGGAGCGACGACGGAACGAGATTCTCGATGGTGATATCAGACAGGTCGCGCGCCAGCCCGATCGTCCGGGCCAGAATCAACGCTTTGCGCGCGACATCGAGACCACTCAGATCGTCGCGCGGGTCGGGTTCGGTAAACCCGTGGTCGCGCGCCGAACGTACAGCCGCCGAAAACGGAATTCCGTTGTCGACGTCGGCGAAAATCGCGCCGAGTGTACCTGAGAGAGCCCCCTCGATCGAGAGAATCTCGTCTCCAGAATTGGTCAGCGAATGGAGCGTGGAGATGACGGGCAACCCGGCGCCACAACTCGTTTCATAGCGCACTTGGCCGCCGACACGAGCTTCGCTCCAGATTGTTTGGCTATCTGGATCTCGTCGAGCGAGCGAGAGCGATGATTTGTTCGAAAAAACTGCGCCGTTGCCCTTGTGAAGCGCGCGGGCAATCAAGGGCGCCGAGGCTTCTCCAGCGGCGGTATCGATCACAATCAGCGGACCGAACTCCATGGCAATATCGAGAACTTCATGAGGCGACCGCAAGGTTAGTCCGATCTCCGGTGCGGAGGTCGACAGACGGTCACCGTTTTCCCTGGCCTCTTCGATGCGATCGAGGGTGCGATCAGAATAGGCGTCGTCCTCGGGACAGACGACCCCGCCGGTTGAATCGATAATCCCGCGAATACGGACGATCGAGCCAAAATCGGCCGCCCATCTCTCCCGCACGTCCCGGAGGATTCGCAGCGATGTCCTGCCGATGGAGCCATTGCCAAAAAGCACGATGGAAACAGGTCGGGTAGACACGAGGTCGATTCTCCAGTTGCATCGACGAACCAGCCGTCAATGGTAGCGCGAACGCAGGTTCTGCCAGGGATGAGGCCGAAAAGGCTATTCGATTGGTATGTCGTTCTCGGTCTGATCGCCGAGGCGTTCTGCGGTGGTCTGAGATCTGTCGACGTCCGACTCGGTGGCAGAACTCCGCTGCGACAACCCCGCAGTGCGCACTTCCTGGACTCTGCCGGTTATCTCCTGCTTTTTCGTTGCGAGTCGGTCGCGAATCTCGGTGATTTCTGTTTTGTTGACCGACGGTCGGCGGATCGTAGGCAGGTTCGGAATGTTGGGCAGGGAAAGCCCGGGAACCGGTGGACGTGACGGCAGGTTCGAGCGGGCAGGAATGTTGCCGGAATAGGTTTCCAGTCGTGTGCGCAAATCGTCGATCGATCTTCCGACCGTACGTTGGAGTTCCTGAAACTGGTCGAGTTCTTTGTTAAGTGCCTCGTCGCTGATGGGTGTTGACACACCGAGACGGCGGAACCGCCGCGATCGCTCATCAGCCAGTCGGCGAGGTCCGACGGCGGCTGTTTCCGCCAGCGCCTGCAGGACCGCCAAGCGTACTTGCTGGGCGGTCGCCGCTGCATCGGTGTGAGCACCAGAAACCGGTTCGGAGATCACCGCATCGACCAGATTGAGACGGAGACACTCGCGCGCGCTCATCCAATGCGGCCGATTGCTGCCAGCAGCCGGGATTGCGATTCCGGCGGCGGTCCGATCGGGCCGTGAACCCGAAATGACGGCGTTCTCGAGCATGGCGGATCGGTCGGCAAGAGCAAACGACAAGGCTGGAGCGCCCTGGGCCTCGCCGGTGATGATCGCGACTGTTGGCACCTGCAGTGACATGCTGCTACGGGTCATTGCAGCCATTTGCAGCGCTAGTGATGCGCTGACTCGTTCGGCCACGAGAGCGATCTGCGAATGATCCACCAGCGTGACAATCGGGAGTTCGAAATGCGCCGCCAGTTCCTGCAACCGCATGGCCTTTCGGTAGGAACCAGAGGTGAGTCCACCCTGGCCATCCTCGGCGATCCTTGCGTCAACAACGATCACGCCGACCGAAACGCCATCAATCTGGCCGAGGCCGATTCGGACGGCGTCACTGTCGGAATCAACTCGGTCGCCGTGAAGTTCAACGAACCCCGGCATGATCCGCTCGATCAGACTCATTGCTGACGGACGTTCCGGGTGTTTGACGATTGCCACCGATTCGGCCACGGATCGAAGTGGCTCTTGCCGCGAAACCGGTGCCGCACTCGGTCGAGGCGCAATCCGGTTGTTGAGCAGGTCAACCAGATTGATCAACGAGTCCTGTTGTCGGCGCCGATCGACAATGCCATCAAGGGCGCCCTGTTCCAGAACGGTGGCCGCTGACCGATCGACGGGCGGAAGGGCGACTGCGGCCCATTGGGAGGCACTCGTCGAGAACCCGAGGTCAGCTCCTGGCTCGGCAAAGAGAAAATTCGCGTGGCCGGCGAATCCGGTGAAAACGCCTCCGGTCGATGGATGGGCGAGCAATGCGATCATCGGAACGGCGTTTTTCTGCAAGCGCGTCATTGCGTTTGCGATCCGCGCGTACTGCAGAAGTGAGAGCAACCCATCTTGACCGCGTTGCGAGCCACTGGTGCTGACGGAGATCAGAGGAAGACGCCGGGTCGCCGCGCGTTCGATAGCGAGCACGATCTTCTCGCCAGCGACGATCCCGATCGCATCGCCGAGCAGCGCGAAATCGATCGCTACAATGACGACATCCTGGCCGCCCAGCTTGCCTTCGCCGGTTACGAGCGATTCGCTATTCGGATTGGCAGAGATTCGGGCCAACGCTTCTGTACCAGGCGATCCGTCCCGGAAGAGAAGCGGATTGGTCGAGACGATTTCGCTGTTGATTTCGCGAAACGAACCGGAATCGATCAGGAGATGCAGATGCTCCCGAGCCGGAATCCAGAAATGACGATTGCAGACAGGACAGATACGGTACTTCTGAAATACGGGATCGGAAGTCAAACTGCTATCGCAGCCCGGGCACGTGACATCAAAGTCATCGGCTTGCAGGGTGTCGAAATCCTCGCTGTCGTTGGTGGAACGTTGAGTGCTGGTCATGGAAGAGCCTTTTCGGGAACGGTGAGCAGAAAGCGCACGCTTTGTTCGATGCTACGCTTCACGTTTGCTGTCGTCAACCTGATTTCAGGTGGCGAAATTGACAACACGCGCGAGTAAGTGTCCTTGAATCGACTTCGGATCGGGAGAGAGCGAGTGAAGAACCCTGTCGTCGGGATCGTTGGCGGTGGTCAGCTGGCCCGGATGACGATTCAGGCTGCCATCGCTCTCGGGATCGAAGTGCGGGTGCTGGCCACCACGTTTTCCGAGAGTGCGGCCAAGGTCAACGCGAATCCACTCGTTGGGTCGCCAGATGATCTCGACGATCTGACCCTCCTTGCGCAGCAGTGTCATGTGATCACCTTCGATCACGAACTGGTGTCGGTCGCGGCGCTGCAAACGCTGGAAAAGGCCGGATACCGGATTGCGCCGTCTTCGGCGGTAATGGCGGTTTCACAGTCCAAACGGTTGCAGCGCGAACTCTTTGCGGATCTCGAGCTACCGGTGCCTCGATTCGCAATCGTTGATCCTGACGACGACTTCGCCAGTCTGTTACGGATGTGGTCTTTCCCGTTGATCATCAAAGCAGATCGTGGCGGGTACGATGGGCGCGGGGTCTGGAAGGTAGACGACGAGGCCGTGGCGATCGAGGTTGTGTCGACGCTTCGCGATCGCGGGATCAAACCGGTACTCGAGGAATGGATTCTGGTCGAACAGGAACTCGCGATTCTCGGAGCTCGAAATTGGCAGGGTGAGGAAGCCATCTATCCCGTGGTCGAAACCCGGTTGGTCGACGGTCAACTTGCCGAACTGCTGGCACCAGCTCCTGGTGGCGAACGATTTGAACAGGAAGCCAGAGCGATTTGGGCGAGCATCGCTGATCAACTGGAAATCGTCGGGCTCATGGCCGTCGAGTTTTTCGTGGCTGACGGACGATTGCTCGTGAACGAGATCGCGACTCGTCCGCACAACACTGGTCACCACACCATCGAAGCCGCAATGACGTCGCAGTTCGAACAGCATCTGCGCGCGATTCTCGATTGGCCTCTTGGAGAAACGGATCTGATCGCTCCTGCGGCGATGGTCAATGTGCTCGGGGTCGGATCGGATCACGATCCGCGCGACCAGCGCGCGGACGCTTTGGCGATTCCAGGCGCCAATCTGCATCTGTATGACAAGGAACCACGACTGGCGAGAAAAGTCGGACATGTCACTGTTCTCGACGCCGATCAGCAGCAAGCCCTCGAGCGGGCACGAACGGTGGCCGGGATTCTCACGGGAGAGACGCTATGACGAATTCGTTGAGCCACGGAACTGATCCGGTCGTCGGCATCATCATGGGCAGTGATTCCGATCTGCCAACCATGCGACCCGCCAGCGAAATCCTGGCCGAGTTCGCCATTCCCCATGAGGTACGGATAGTCTCCGCGCATCGAACACCGGCGGTCATGCTTGATTATGCTCAATCTGCCGCTGAACGGGGTCTGCGGGTCATCATCGCTGGGGCCGGGGGCGCAGCTCATCTCCCCGGTATGGTAGCTTCGGCGACGACTTTGCCGGTGATCGGCGTACCAGTGGCGATTACCAAGCTCGATGGGATGGATGCGCTGCTGTCGATCGTCCAGATGCCTGCGGGCGTCCCGGTTGCCACGGTTGGAATCGACAACGCCCGCAATGCGGCGCTGCTGGCGGTGCGAATACTGGCGACCTCGGATCAATCGCTGAAGCAGGCTCTCGAAACACATCAACATCTTACGGCAGAAACCGTGATTGCCAAGGATAAGCGGATCAAATCTGAGTTTTCGACTTCAGACTGACGCCCTAGCGGCTCCCTGCTTCCACGACCTCCGGAATCGGGTCGCCAAGTGGCAGTGGCGCTTGTGACCCTTCCGGGAGATGAGCGACTGCCGCGGCCATGAATGATCGGAAAAGCGGGTGCGGTCGATTCGGCCGACTCTTGAACTCGGGATGGAACTGCACGCCCAGAAAAAACGGGTGACCATCCAGTTCCATGATCTCAACCAGTTTGTCGTCCGGAGAAACGCCGCTGGCGATGAGACCCGCTTCGGCCAAGCGATCGCGATAGTCGTTGTTGACTTCGAATCGATGGCGGTGCCGTTCGAACACCGTTTCCTCGCCGTAGGCGCCGCGGGCGACCGTTCCTTCCTCGAGTTTGCACGGCCAGAGTCCGAGTCGCATGGTGCCACCCATATCGACGCCACGTTGACCCGGCATCAGATCGATGACCGGATCGGCAGTATCGGGATCGATCTCGGTCGAATTGGCTGTTTCGAGTCCGAGAACATTCCGTGCAACATCAATCACGGCCATATGGAGTCCATAGCAGAGACCGAAATACGGAGTTCCAGACGTGCGGGCATATTCGGAACCGACGATCTTGCCTGAGGTTCCTCGCGGTCCGAAACCACCTGGCACCAGGATGCCAGACACCGTACGGAAGATCTTGGTCATCTCCTCCGGTGTCGAGGTTTCGGCGTTGACCCAGACGACTTCTGGTTTAGCATCGAACTCCATCGCGGCATGCGTCAACGACTCCGTCACGCTCATATAAGCGTCATGAAGTTCGACGTATTTGCCGACTAGCGCAATCCGAACCGATCGGGAGGGATTCTTGATCTGGTAGACGATGTCTTCCCATTCGACCAAGTCCGGTTCGTGACCACCCAGGCTCAAATGGGTGTCGATGTACCCGTCCAGATTGTTGTCGTGGAGGATGAGGGGAACTTCATAGATCGTGTCGGCCGTCGGCATGGGCACAACGGCTTCGGGATCGACGTCACAAAAAAGCGCGATTTTTTCTTTGACATCTGCCGGGATTTCCGATTCGGAGCGGCAAACGATGACGTCCGGCTGAATTCCGATTGATCGGAGTTCGCGGACACTCTGTTGAGTTGGTTTGGTTTTCAGTTCGCCTGTCGACCCGATCAGTGGGAGGAGCGTGACGTGGATGAAGAGCACGTTCGCGCGTCCCACCTCCCGCCGCATCTGACGAATCGCTTCGAGAAACGCCTGCCCTTCGATGTCGCCGACCGTACCGCCGACTTCGACGATCACAACATCAGAATTGTGCTGCCGCGACGCCAGGCGAATCCGGTTCTTGATCTCGTTGGTGATGTGTGGAATCACCTGGATCGTACCGCCCAGATAATCGCCGCGGCGTTCCTTGGCGATAACCTCGGAATAGACCTGCCCAGTGGTGACGTTCGACGCGCGGGAGAGATTCTCGTCGATAAAGCGTTCGTAATGTCCGAGATCGAGATCAGTTTCAGCACCGTCATCCGTAACGAAGACCTCGCCATGCTGATACGGCGACATCGTGCCGGGATCGACATTCAGATAGGGATCGAGCTTCATGATCGAAACGCTCGAACCACGGTCCTTGAGCAAACGGCCAAGCGCTGCGGTTGTAATCCCCTTGCCAACTGATGACACCACCCCACCGGTTACAAAAATGTACTTGGGTGTCATGCGCGCTCCCTTTCGGCGTGATCCGTCGTCATCGGCCAGCGACCCGTGCAGTTCGTGATCATCGTTTGGCCACCTCGGAATCGGGCTGCAGAATGACAAGCGTCGGGGTTTCGGTCAGGTCTGACTTCTTCAGTGTCAGTTTGTCTAGCGCTTCCGGTGGTTTTGATCCAAGCGCTTTTGCGAAATCCTCGATGGTCATCCGATCGGTGTCGCCGATCGCGGTGGCAAATTGCATAGGTATGATGAGTTTCGGTTCGAGCATGGCGACAACATCGACCGCCATGCTTGGCGTCAACGTTGGCGGTCCGCCGATCGGAATCATCAAGATGTCACATTCCGACAGGATTTCGGCTTGATCGGTGGTCAAACCATGACCGAGATCACCCAGGTGGCAAAAGGTCATATCCTCGAGTTCAAAAAGAAACGCGGTGTTGTACCCGAGTTCGGAACCCTTGTTGTCATCGTGATAGGTGCGGACGCCGGTCAGGAAAACATTACTGATCTCATACTCTCCCGGTCCCTCAACAACCCGGAAATCTGGTCGGAGCGCATTCAGGTTGTTATGGCCGGGATGGGGATGCGAGATGGTGACGATGTCGGCATTCTGCTTGGCCATGGCGTATCCGGTGTTGCGGCCTACTGGATCAGTCACGATCGTTGCTTCGCGACTTCGAACTCGAAAACAGTTGTGGCCATGCCACCGAATTTCCGCCATGTGTTGCTGTCCCCGATCTCCACGTCTGTCTCGCAACAAACAACCCATCCGGAGCGGATGTCGCTCGGAAGAGAAGCGTCGCTGTCAAAAAGGGAAATCTGCAACGCGAGACAGGTCCGTTCTGAGCGGTTTCTGTTCGTGCAGCCTCTGTCAGTGTACCACGCTACGGATGGAAATCAGTCGCTGTCGGACAGGACGACGTCACTTGATTCGTCCTCATCCGCTTCCCCATCGAGGACCGCTGCTACCGCCCGCTTGGCCAGGTCATAGCCATACCCTTTTCGCTCCAGAAAGGAGAAGAGGCGGCGGCGCTGCACATCCGGTTCGAGATCGCGAAGACGGTTCAAACGAGAGGTAGCGAGATCGGTCGCTCCCTGGAGTTCATCGATGTCGGCAGATTCGAGCGCCCGCTCGACGGCATCAGACGCAACGCCCTTCTGGCGGAGTTCCTGGCGGATCAACCGAATCCCGCGAGGCCGATTCGCTTGCCGGTTTTCGACCCAGAATGTCGCAAACTGTTCATCGTCGACATACCCCCGATCTCCCAGCACCTCGATCGCCGCATCGATCGCACCGGGGTCATGATTGCGACGACGAAGTTGTTGCGAGAGTTCACGTTTCGAGCGGGGACGGGTCGTCAGCAACCGCACCGCCCCTTCGAAGGCTTGTTGAACCGCTTCGTCCTGTTCAAGTCGAACGATCATCGCTTCGTCGACAAGCATCCCGAGCCGAAGGACATGACGAATCACGACTTCGCGATGAAGTCCGATCGCAAACGCATCGTCCAGGTAAACAGAGACCCGCTCGGGATTGCGAGCCTGGGTTTCCAGTTTCGTGATCAAACCCCGGGTAGGACGGTTGCCATGGGGATGCTCCGCGGAAGGTTCCATCGATCCACCTGAACGTCGCGGACTAATACGGGACCTGCTGCAACGGAACCGAATCCTCGGCGCAAAGCGGACATTGCTCCGCAGAATAGGCTGGATAGCGTGGATTGAGCAGCGAAACCACATCGAACCCGTGAATTGATTCGGGACCGGAATCCCAAAGCGCCGCGACGCCGATGATCGTTGCGTCCATGCTTTCGACGACCTCAGCCAAGTGATTCATAGTCGTCCCGCTGATGATCAAGTTGTCGACCAACAGCACCCGTTTACCCTCGATCAACGGCCGAAGACTCTCAGCGATGATGAAATCGTTCTGCACCGGGGTGACATCGACGACTTTAGCTTTTGGATCGAGAAAATAGCCGATCCACTGCGCCAGTCCAGCACCCCAGATCGAGGGGGTCACGATTGTTTCGACCCGATTTGTGAAGAACTCCTTGGCGATCACATAACCAAAATGGCTGGCCAGCGCCGGATCGGCCAGGAGGAGATCACGATCGATCAATCCAGCGGTGTGGTGCCCGGATCGATGGGAGAAATGGCCTTCCCGGAGAATACCTTCGACTCTCATCTTGTCGATGACGCTGAAATCGACGTCCATCGTGACCTCGCTTGCAAATCGTTTCTGCGAACTCGCTGGCAGAAGCCTAGCATGGCGACAGCGGGATATTCCGATTGAGAGAAGCGCTCTGTGATCGGATCAATGAGCGCGATTCAGGAGCGTCTCGGTCAGTCCCTGAAGCACGTGGGCCGCTGTTGATGTCCTTTGGGTTCCCAGCGCCGTCGCCAGCGACTCCACCGCCATGAGGTGATGCTTTTCGACCTGCCGTTCGATCTCGGTCCGCACATCGTAATACGCGAGCAGCGCCAACACCTCGTCTCGCGAGGAATCATCGAGTTCGTTCTGAGCATAGAGCGCGTCGAGGCGCTGGCGATCATTGCCGGAAGCGCGCGCGAGAAGTTCGAGTATCGGCAGACTTTTCTTTTTGCGGCGAATATCATCGGCCGCGGCTTTGCCCGTTTCCGAAGCCAGACCCCAGATACCGAGCAGGTCATCGCGGATTTGAAAACTCAGACCGAGCGACAGCCCGAAGTCGAAATAACTATCGGCCACATCTTCCGAAGCACCCCCTGCCGTGGCGCCGGACCAAGCCGAAAACCCGATCAGTTCGGCGGTCTTGCGTCGGATCATTCCGAGGTACGTGGCAGGTTCGACCTTCTCTCGAGACTCGAAATCAAGATCCAGTGCCTGGCCAGCGACGATCTCCGCCGCGACCTGGTTGAATCGTCGCGCTATCTGCACGACGCTCGAGCCGTTGATCGAAGCGGGGTCAAGGTCAAGCAAAAGTGTCTGGCTGAGCGCGAACATGGCGTCGCCGACATTGATGGCCTGAGGAATACCCCAGAGCGCCCAAACAGTCGGTCGATGGCGTCGTATCGGACTCTGGTCCTGGATATCGTCATGGACGAGCGTGAAGTTGTGGAACATCTCGATCGCGGCGGCTGCGGGAGCGGCAGGTTCAGGCCGACCGGAAACGGCTTCGCAGGAAAGCAGCGCGATCATCGGACGAACCCGCTTGCCCTTGTCGGTCTCACTCGTACCAAGAGGCCGAAAGGTCTGATCGACCCAGCCAAGGTGATAGCGAATCATGTCGGCCAGAAATTGCGATGATGGATCGACTTGATCCACGGCCGACCGCATCAGTGGTTCGATCAGTGTGCTGAGCATTGCCGAAGAAGACGAAACGGATACTGTCACGAAGGACCCATACTCCTGATGTGAGCCATCACCACCGTGATCAATCCTAAACGGGGATGCGCGTTCTCCTGATCGTCGCAGGCTACGAACAGGGGACCTCGATCCCGACGGGAACTATGCTGGCAAGTCAAACGCGGCCGTCAAGTCACCGACATGCCACCCGTTGTGGGTCCGAATGTGCGGGGGATAGAGTTCTTCGAGTTCGCTTATGCGTGCTTCAGGCAATGCATCGAGTTTGCGCAGCAATTCAATAATGACGGCTGGGTGAGCCCGGAAAGAGCCATCGTCGATCCGAACTGCGACTCCCAGCCTTTGCGCCGGAATCCCGAAGCAGATCAAGCCTTCAGCTCCACTCTTGGCCACGATCTCGCCGCCACCGATGCGCATGAGATCAGTGACCAACTCGCCATCTCCGGCAACATTCTCCGGATGGGTGACCATCGCCGCCCGAAGTCTATCGAGTTCAACCGACCATTGCGCTCCGGCTCCGTCTGGCGCATCCGCGGGACTGGCCAAGGTCGCAAACGCCACCGCGAACCGATCGACTGTCATGCCGAAGGTTGGCAGACTGCAGCCATCGCGTGCGATCTCGATTTCGTTCTCGTCAACCCGACAAACGGCCGCGATGATCGATTTGATGGTTTTCTGCAGGGGATGGTCGTCACTGAGATAGGAATCAGTTGGATAGCCGAGATGTTTGCAGACGGAGAGCATGCCCGAGTGCTTGCCGGAACAGTCGCATTGCAATGGCGAGGGCGCCACTTTACCGTCTATCACCTCCGCGTGTGCCAGTTCGTTGTAGGGAAGCGAGATACCGCACCGTAGTGTGTCTGCGCTCATCCCGAGTTTGTCCAGAAATGCCGCGACCTGATCCTGATGCGATTGCTGGCCGCTATGCGAGGCACAGCAGAGAGCCAGTTCGGCCGGAGTCAGACCGAACGCATCAGCGGCCCCGCTTTCGACCACCGGAATCGCCTGAAAGGGTTTGGCCGAGGAGCGAAAATAGGTGAACCGCTTGGGATCGCCGATGGTGGCCGTGATCGCCCCGGTGACGTCCGCAACCACAATCGAACCGGTATGAACGCTCTCTGGATGGCCACCGCGAGTGGCGACAGCAAGGGGCGTGTATTTCATGAACAGCACCGTTCGAAGACGTCGCCACCACCGATTGCTCGCATGATCGCAACCTCGTCTCCGTCCTGGAGAAGTTCGTCGACACTGGCGTTTTTCCCGTTGAGAACTGGTCGCGTCTGTCGAGCGACCTCGGCGAAGTTCGTATTGGCAGCTTTGAGGCGGTCGTACAAATCACCGATACTGGTACCGGCTTCGATTTCGACCACCTCTTCTTTTCGTTTCGCCATATCGCTGATGATGCCGAAGTACAGCACCCGAACTTGCATACTGAATCACCTCAGAAAACCCGGTCGTCTCGAAACGCGTAAAGACTGTGCAGTCTACTCGACTGATGATTGAAGCAAGAGTACCCCGGTCGCACTTCTGGAAGGATTCTCTCTCTCGTGGCAACGCTCCTAAATGGTCCATCCCTTCCATCGACAACGACGCGTCGACGGTTTCTCGGTCTCGCCGCCGCGATAGCCGCCGGGACCGGTTTCCGTCTCGATCGCATCGCGCTCGAAGCAGATGCACAGGAGTTCACCGGTCGCTACTTCGCCGAAACGGGTCACAACTTGCAGCAACCCTTCCTCGAACGCTGGGAAATGGCCGGCGGTCGGGATGTGCTTGGAGCGCCGATATCCGAAGAGCGTTTCGAGGAATCGGTCGGTGTGGTGCAGTCATTCGAAACGGTCACGCTTGTATACGATCCCGGATTGGACAGCCCGTGGGATATGCAGGGAACGCTCCTGTCCAAGGAGTACATCGAGTCAATCGCCCCGCCAAACGCCCGGGAGCGCGTGAGTGAATGCGCGGTGGATGCGGTCTTTTGCCAGTATTTTGCAGACACCGGACATACATTGTCAGGTCGATTTGTCTCCTTCTGGTCAGTGAGCGGCGATCTGCCGATCCTCGGTAAACCACTCAGCGAACCCTTCCAGGACGCCGAAACCCGATTGACGTTGCAGGTCTTCGAGAAAGCCGTGCTCGAAGATCGCGGTTCGGCCGGCGTCCGGATTCGTTCCACCGCGCTTGATCTCGCAGAAGCCAACGGTCTACTCCAGACAGCGCCATTCTTGCCGGCGCCACCGACGGCCGGTGTAACGAAACTGGTCGCAGCCGAGGATGGTCTGCGTTTGCGGGCCGGCGCTGGTCTCAATACAGACGTCATCGTTACGTTGGCGGACAACGCCGAGTTTATCTCCGATCGCTCCGCTACCGGTGACTGGATCCCCGGCTATGCCGATGGCTTTTCCGGTTGGGTTTCAGCAGAATTTCTGACGGTCCCACCACCCCTGGCCAAAATTGATGCATCGCAGTGGAATCAGTCGATCTGGCAGGGTGCAGCATTGAGTGAGACAAACGTCCGGTCAGCGCCGGACACGGGAGCCGGTATCGTCGAGGTGCTGGCGTTGGGAGAGCAGATCGAGGTGTCTGACTGGGTCGTCGGCGAGGAGGTTTTTCCCGGAGCCGATCAGTGGGCCAAGCTCGGCGAAGGACGCTTTGCCTATTCGCGCAACGTCGGCCGCACAGCGCCCGTGCTTCCTCCCACGCTTCCAGCCGATGCCCCTTCCGAAGGCCGGTGGATCGATGTTCAACTCACGCAGCAGTTGCTGACCGCCTATGAAGGGAGAGACCCCGCTCGCGTCATGGTCACTACGACCGGGATGGCTGGCTGGGAAACGCCAACCGGCTTGTTCTACATATCTGTGCGGGTGCCAAACGAAACGATGACCAGTGGCGCCATCGGGGCCGAGCATTTCTATAAGCTCGAGGACGTGCTCTTCACGCAGTATTTCACCGATGAAGGGCATGCGATCCATTTCGCATGGTGGCGCACGCCGGAAACGATCGGACGCCCAGGTAGCCACGGCTGCCTCAATCTACTGCTCGATGATTCCCGTTATCTCTGGGACTGGGCGGACGTTGGAGTCCCGATCCTGATTCGCAGTTGATCCGAGAGGCACTCAGCTTGACGGCACGAGCAGGATCAGGCGCCCGTCGATCGTGCTAACAACCATACCGTCGGCTGTCAGGTAGGCCGACGTTATGCTAGCGCCAAGATCGACCGTTGCCAAGATTCCGCCATCAGCTTTGGCGAAAACATAAAGCTGCCCATCGTAACTGCCAATGTAAACTGCGCGTTCATCTCCGACTGGTGATGATCGTATGACACCGCCGGTGTTCGCTGTCCACTCGAGCTCGCCCGACTCCGCATCGCGCGCATAGACAGCCGCATCTTCGCTGCCGAAGTACACGGTTCCCCCGTCAACAGTGAAGGAAGAATAGATCCTGCCGGCGCCTCCTTCTTTCCAGACGACTTCACCTGTTTCAGCGTTGAGAGCGTACGCATTTCCACCGAAATCGCCGAAATGGACCAAGCCTTCGCGCACGGCCGGAGTTGAGAAAACCGCGTCGTCGGCCTGGAATGTCCAGGCACCCTCTCCGGTGGCGATATCAACAGCATGAACGGTGCCCAGATCGTCCCCGACGAACAGCTGCGCACCGTCGGAACTTACGGACGAGTTACTGGATGTCGACAAGAGATAGCGCCAGCGTTCAGAACCGTCGACGCTGTTCAGGGCAATAAGTGATCCACCATAGGTCGTGACGTAGAGGGCATCATCGAGGATCAATGGCGATGCATGAACAGCACCATCCACCGTCACGCTCCAGATCAGCGCACCCGTTTGCAGATCGATCGCCACGACCTCACCACCCAGGGTGCCGATGTACACCACGCCATTCGCGATACCGGGACTGGACGAAACTGAGAAACCGGTTTCGTAGCTCCAGATACGCGTTCCGTTGCTGATGAAATAGGCAGCGACGGAACCAGCGCTATCGCCAATCACCACGCGATCACCGTTGACGACCGGCGAAGAAAACGACTCTGAACCGAGCGGAACATCCCAGGCGATCTGCGCGTCGACTTCTGGGCCGGTCAGTTCGAACTGTCCATCACGAGAAGCTTCGCCGCGATAGAGCGAGGCCTCGGGCTCACCAGTTGAACCAGGTGGCGTCCTGGAATCGACACTGATTTCTGGAGTCGCCTGCGTCTCCGGAGTTCCCACAAGCGCCGGAACAATTGCCTCAGGTGGGGTTTCGGTCGCTGCAATGGTTGGCTCGATCGTGGCTGTTTCCGTCGGAGCGATGGTCGCCGAAGCGGTGGCGGTGTTGGTTGGTTCGGTGGTAGCCGTTTCCGTCGGAGCGATGGTCGCCGAAGCGGTGGCGGTGTTGGTTGGTTCGGTGGTAGCCGTTTCCGTCGGAGCGATGGTCGCCGAAGCGGTGGCGGTGTTGGTTGGCTCGATCGTGGCTGTTTCCGTCGGAGCGATGGTCGCCGAAGCGGTGGCGGTGTTTGTTGGTTCGGTGGTAGCCGTTTCCGTCGGAGCGATGGTCGCCGAAGCGGTGGCGGTGTTGGTTGGTTCGGTGGTAGCCGTTTCCGTCGGAGCGATGGTCGCCGAAGCGGTGGCGGTGTTTGTTGGTTCGGTGGTAGCCGTTTCCGTCGGAGGGATGGTCGCCGAAGCGGTCGCTGTGCTAGTTGGCGCACTGGTGGGGATTTCAGTTGCGTCGATGGTTGGTGAACCAAGTTCAATACTGGACGGCGCGCTGGTGGCTGTTCCGATGGGCGCGGTCGTGGGTGACGCGGCGGCGGTGCTGGACGGCACAACGGTGGGGGATTCAGTCGGTACCGAGGTTGTCGACGCGGTGGCGGTGCTCGTTGCCTCGAGTGTGGCTGATTCGGTGAAAGCGGCGGCTGGTGAGGCTTCTGCGCTACTGGATGGCGCGTTTGTGACGATTGCAGTCGGAGCGGTCGCTTGCGACGAAGCCGGAGTTGGCGACCCGGCAACGGTACTGGTCGACTCGATAGTCGCTGAATCACTCAGGGCGATGGCTGGCGACGCATCAGCGGCAACTGTTGGTTCGCCGCTGGCCGTGCCGGCCGTACTTGATTCAGCGACCGCTTCTGTTGGCGAAGCGAGCGGTGGTTGTTGGGCACTTGTGTTCGACGTCGATTCCGTTGAGGAGACAGCAGCAGTCGCGCCAGGTGTTGAACCGAGAGCCGGTGAGGTGATCGTGGTCTGAATCGATGCCGTCGGGGAGGCGAGTGCGACTGGAGAACCCACCCTCGCCACCGGTGAACCTGCAATCCCCAGCACGATTCGACCATCCCGCGATACGGTCGGTACCCCACCAGGGAAGCTGATGTTCGATGGCGGTTCGTTGCCGCCAGAAGTCATACCGATCAACGCACCGATAAGGACACTGCCCAAGAGCACAGCAAGCGTCGTCAGCAAGAGGGGACGTTTCATACGGGGTCGTCGCCAGATGGTTCACGAAGACGACATCGCGGGACGTCTTCGTTCAAAAAAAGACTCGATACGATTCCTCGTACAGTGTCGACCAAATCAATCAGTGCAATAGTAAGCCACGTTGCAGGATGGCGTTGCTGAGGACATGTCAGGAAATGCGCTGTGTCGCTGAATTGTTACCCGAAATACCGACTCGAACCGACCGAAGCAGTGAGTGCCTATACTTCCCGTGGTTTTGGCGAAATCGGAGGTTTCGGCATTGTCGCTTCGTTTTTCCAGAAAAGAACCAGACCCCGAGGCTCCCAAGCCGTTTTCGGAGGATTGGGTGGCGGCTCCGCCATCCGAGACAGCCTCTGCATCTCGCAGACCCCGCTGGTTTCCGTCTGATCGCTTGCTCGCCGCCGCTGCATTGTTGGGCCTGATCCTGCTCGTCGTGGTTCCATTCCGGGACATAGGCGGCGTCAATCGTGACGAGCCGCCCGAAGCCATACCCGCAGTCGCTGCTGCAAGTAGTCCGACACCAGCCCCCATCATGGCGGCGACACAGATACCCGCCGAAGAACCAATTGCGCCAACAGCGACGGTGGAAACCGTCGAGGTCGCTCCGACCGAGATCCCGGCGGCAACTGTTCCACCGGTAGCGATGGAAGGCGCCATTCTCCCGGCCAACCGAATTCTCTCGTTTTACGGGTTCCCGGGTGTCAGTGAAATGGGTATTCTCGGCGAATACGACCCGGCGCCACTTCTCGATCTTCTCCGTGCCCAAGCGGCTGAATACGAAGCGGTGGATCCCTCCCGTCCGGTTGTGCTGGCGCTCGAGGTAATCGCATCAGTGGCGCAGGCATACGAAGGCGAAGACGGTGATCACCTGGCCTACATCAGCGCGGATGTACTGCAGTCCTATGTCGATTTCACCGCCGAAAACAACATGTTACTGATCCTCGATATGCAGTTCGGTCGCAAAACCGTTCAGGAAGAGATGGATTTCGCCCGGCCCTATCTCCTCTATCCCCATGTCCATCTTGCCCTCGATCCTGAGTTCTCGGTTGGACCGGATGAGATTCCGGCCACGGTGATCGGCAGCATCGATGCCACCGACGTGATGTACGCGCAGTACGAACTGGCCACGATCGCTGCTGAAAACGGGTTGCCGCCGAAGATTCTTATTGTCCATCAGTTCACCTTGTCGTCGATCAGCAACCGGGACCAGATCGTCCCCGTTGACGGCGTCCAGTTCGTGCTCGAGGTCGACGGTTTTGGAACCCCTGAAGAAAAGCGGGGAACCTATGCCGTCATCACCAACAATCTGCCGGACGGGTTTGTCGGATTCAAGCTCTGGTACCGGCAGGACGTGCCGCTGATGACGCCGGCCGAGGTGCTCGCGCTCGATCCGTCACCGGATCTGATCATCTACCAGTAGCCCCCATTGCCCCTCGAATCGCAGTATTCGCCAGGACTGAGAGCCGGTTCGATGAGCGCTGGCACCGGATGCCACTGGCGGGAGGCAGAGGTATGAACGCAACTGAAAGCGCGGATATCGTCATCATCGGCTCAGGTGCCGGAGGGGGAACCCTGGCCCGAACTCTTGCCGGCAGCGGAGCCCGCGTACTAATCCTTGAACGCGGTGGAACGCTTCCGACCGAACCAGAAAACTGGAGCCCGGCAGCCGTCTTCGAACACCATCGTTACAAACCGGACGAGCATTGGGAAGATCGTGAGGGCAAGCCATTTCAGCCTGGCGTTCACTACTACGTTGGTGGCAACACGAAGGTCTACGGGGCGGCGTTGCCTCGTCTGCGTGAAGAGGATTTCGGCTCAATCGAACATGAGGGCGGAACCTCGCCGGAGTGGCCGATCTCCTACAGCGATCTCGAACCGTTCTACCGTCTCGCCGAACAGTGGTATCTGGTTCACGGGAAAGCCGGAGTTGATCCCACCGAACCATGGCGATCATCGGCATATCCCTTCGAACCCGTTCCGACCGACTCGTACATGCAAACGCTCGCCGATGCGTTCGCGAGGCAGGGACTGCACCCCTATCCGATGCCACTCGGGCTTGATTATCGAATTGGGGGACGTTGTATCCGGTGCCGCACTTGTGATGCCTTTCCCTGCCAGGTCCGTGCCAAAGGTGATGCCGAGGTTTGCGGGATCGAACCTGCGCTGCAGGACCCAGATATCAGTCTCTGGACGAACACCTATGTGACTCGCCTGCTCACCGATGCGACCGGAACGATCGTCGACGAAATCGAACTCGTACGCGATGGAGCAAGGCAGACCATCCGCGCGGGAACCGTTGTCGTTGCGGCTGGGGCAGTCAATTCTGCAGCACTGCTGCTCCGGTCAGCGAACTACGCCCATCCGCACGGGCTGGGGAATGGATCCGGGCAGGTCGGACGGAATTACATGGTCCACAACATGACGATTATGATGGCCGCTCACCCCGAGCAGATCAATCCGACCGTGGTTCAGAAAACATTCGCCATCAATGATTTCTATTTTCGCGGTCCCGGTTTTCCGTACCCGCTCGGAAATCTCCAACCGGTCGGCAAGATTCAGGGAGCGATGCTCAAACCGGTGCTCAGGATGGTCCCGGATAGTGTGCTAGAGCAGATTGCCGCTCGCAGCACCGACTGGAACGTGATGAGCGAAGACCTCCCGGATCCGAACAACCGGGTTTCGCTTGGTTCAGAAGGACGGATCCGGATCACCTGGACCCCGAATAATCAGGTAGCGCATCGCAGGTTGATCGAGACGGCGAAAACGATGTTCGCGGAAGCGGGCTACCCGGTGGTACTCAGCCGGACGATGGGTCTTGAAACGAATTCGCACCAGGTCGGAACCCTGCGATTCGGGCATGACCCCGCAACTTCCGTACTCGACCCGTTCTCGAAAGCGCATGAACTGCAAAACCTCTATGTCGTCGATGGCTCCTTTTTCCCATCTTCGGCGGCGGTCAACCCGGCATTGACGATCATGGCCCAGGCGATCCGGGTTGGCTGTCACCTGTGTGATCGATCGCTTGAATCGTTGGAAGCCGCGACCGCGACGGAGTCGACCCGTATCGCTTGACCAGACTAGAATTTGTCATTGGTTCCTGATTGTATGCATGTTCCGGGAGTACATCCCGGCAAGCGGGTGTTTCGAATCGGTGTCTGAACCTCGACCTCTGAGTGACTATCGAGATCCACCGGTGAACTCCGGCGGGTTGATCGTCATGCCCGGGGTGGATATCGAACCGAAACCGGAAAATGACCCGTTCCAGGATCTACCGCCTGCGATTCGAGCGTTGCGACCCATCCAGTGGACCAAGAATCTCCTTGTCTTCGCGGCATTGATCTTCACTCGCAGCGTTCTCGATTGGACGGCGCTCTGGCACAGCATCGGTGCGTTTCTCGTTTTTTGCGCCGTATCCAGTTCGATCTATCTGGTCAATGATATTCGCGATGTCGAGCAGGATCGCGTCCATCCTGTCAAGCGAAATCGGCCGATTGCCGCCGGGGAACTGTCGGTCCGAACGGCGTTGATCATGGCGGTTGTCCTGCTCGTGAGCGGACTGATTGGTTCCTGGTTGATCGAACCGCAATTGCTGCTCGTCGTCGGTATTTACGTTGTCATGATGTTGCTCTACAACGCCGGTTTGAAACACGTCGTCATTCTGGACGTCATTCTCATATCGCTGGGATTCGTGCTACGAGCGGCTGCTGGAGCCGTGGCGATCGACGTGCCGATTTCTCCCTGGCTCTATCTCTGCACGATGCTTCTGGCGCTGCTGGTTGGTTTCGGCAAACGCCGTCATGAATTGCTGACCCTTCAGGACGCGGCCGGAAGCCATCGTCAAAACCTCGAAGACTATTCGATCCCGATGCTCGATCAGGTGGTAATGATCACGGCCGCCGCGACGATCGCGGCTTACGCCATCTACACCGTAGCGGCGCCCACCTTGCCGGAGAATCACGCGATGCTCCTGACGGTGCCGATTGTCGTCTACGCGATCTTCCGCTATCTCTTTTTGCTCTATCGCAAACATGTGGGGGGAAGTCCGGAATTGCTGTTGGTCAGCGATCGACCCCTTCGACTGACGCTGCTGGTCTGGGTCGTCGTGAGCGGCGCGATTCTTTATTGGGCCTGATCAGACCAGATCGCGCCAGTTGCCTTGAATTTCCTGGACAGAACTCACGCCTAGTCGTTGCAGGGACGCTCGCATTTCGCTGGCGATGTCGATTGCCACAAGCGGTCCCCGGTAGATGAAACTTGTATAGAGCTGTGTGGCGGCGGCCCCAGATGCGATCGCGTTGATGACATCTTCGCCAGTCGAGATACCGCCAACCGCGATCACTGGCAGATCGCCGTTGAGCATCCCGGTCAAGCGACGGAGCGTTTGCTGGGAAATGGGCGCCAGCGGTCGTCCACTGAGTCCCCCCAGTTCACAGCTGTTTGTCGATTTCAAGCCTGGCGGACGGCAAATGGTCGTGTTCGTGGCGATGATTCCATCGACTCCGGCTGCGACCACCGCTTCGACCGCGTCAGCGAGTTGATGATCATCGAGGTCAGGCGAGATTTTCGCGAAGATCGGCGGCGCGATTCGGCGTGATCGTTCGGCTTTCACGCTCGCCAGCATTTCCTGTAGTGGTTTTCTCGCTTGCAGACTCCGTAAACCGGCCGTGTTTGGCGATGACACGTTGATGCAGACATAGCTCGCATACGGAGCCAACCGGCGATAGGCGATCAACACATCTTCGATCGCGCGCCCAGCTTCGACCGCGGTTTTGTTCGGACCAATGTTTATGCCGACGCGCATTTCCGATCGTCGTCGTTTTTGCAGATTGACGACGACTTCCTCGGATCCCGCGCCGGGAAACCCCATCCTGTTGATGAGCGCCTGGTCCTGGGGTAACCGGAAAACTCGAGGCTTTGGGTTTCCGGCTTGCGGGATTGGGGTCACGGTTCCGATTTCCACCGTCCCAAAACCCAGCGCCAGCAGAGCCGGGAACGCCACTCCGTTCTTGTCGAAACCAGCAGCAACACCGACTGGAAACCCGGACCCGATACCGGGTATATGGGTGTGGAGTTGGTAATCGGTCAGCGTAACATCAGATTCGTCGATGAGCGTTTTAAGGTGGGATTGAAGCGAGATCGTTGACAGCGCATTGATCGCGCGATCATGCATCCCTTCCGCATCGAGCCGAAAAATGCCTGGTTTGAATGACCCATACAGCTTTGTGAGCAATTGCGAGGTGGTAGGAGTCGGCTTCCCCATCTAGTGGGATCGCTCGAGTTGGTCGAACATACCGAGGGCCGTCAGCGCTGCATTCCGACCCGGGGCGCCGAAAACGGCTCCGCCTGGCCAGGCGCCGCTACCACACAAATAGAGTCCTTCCACCGGCGACTCGTAGCCGGAATAACCCGGAACCGGTCGGTTGCCGAACATCTGGTCCGGCATGATCTCGCCGTGGAAGATGTTGCCTCCAGTGATACCGACGATTCGTTCGATATCTGGCGGTCCGAGCACCTGCATGTGGTCGATTGCCCCCCAGAGATTGGGCGCATACTCTGCCAAGGTATCGATGATGTTCTTGCCGATTGCATCCCGGCGCTCGTCCCAGGTTCCTTCTGCGAGATCGTAGGGGGCGTACTGAACAAAGAGACTGAGCGTATGTTTGCCGGCCGGCGCAAGCCCGCTTTCGGTCGCCGTCTGGATATAGCAGTCCATGAACGGACGGGTAGAGGGATGTCCCGCTTTGCATTCCTGCCAGGCGGTTTCGAGGTAATCCATCGATGGGTTGATCACGATACCACCGGTATGTTGCGGTCCGACGTCAGTTCCTGGCATGGCGATGAAGTCAGGGAGTTGATTCAGACCGAGCAGGACCTTAACGACCGATCCACTACTCCGGATCGCCCGGACGCCTTCGACAAAATCCGCCGGGAGATGCGTTTCGGCGACCATTGACAGAAACGTACGTTGCGGATCTGCGTTCGAAAAGAGCTGATCGGCACTAAACGACCGCCCATCAGCCAGGCGAACACCGCGAGCGCGACCGTTGCTGACGGCAATTTCCATCACCTCGGCATCGGTTTCGATGCGGACCCCGGCTTGACGGCAGAATCCGGCTAACGCCTGCGCAACATTCCCCATGCCCCCGCGGACATAGCCCCAGGCGCCTTGAACACCACCGACCGAACCAATGAGATGGTGGTATTTCACATACGCCGTGCCCGGCGTGTAGGGACCAGCGTTGACACCGATCACGCCGCCGGTACAAAGCGGAGCCTTGATCCGGTCGGATTCGAAATAGTGGTTGAGTACCTCAGCAATGCTCTTCTCGGTCAGGGTTTCCCAGTCGGACTGCCCGTCCGGTCCAGAAAAAGCCTGTTCGATCTCATTGGCGGACGGAGCTGGTCGCAGGAGAAGGGGACGCATTCGGGCCAGGATTCGGTCCCACATCGCCCAATAGGCATCGTAACCAGCAACATCGACCGGTGAAAACGAGGCGATCTGTTCTCGGGTCCGGTTGCTATCGAGGAACGACATGAAATACGAACCGTCGGGCGCAGGAGAGAAATAGAACGGGTCGAATGGGCGGATGTCGTAGCCGTGGCGATGCAGGTCGAAATCGGCGACAACTTCCGGAAGGAGCAAATTGCAGACATAGGAACAGGTCGAAAGATGGTAGCCCGGAAAGGCCTCTTCGGTGACGGTCGCCCCGCCGATGACGGAGCGTCGCTCGAGAACGAGAACTGATTTTCCGGATTTGGCGAGGTAGCCAGCACTGATTAGCCCGTTGTGACCTGATCCGATCACTATCGCGTCAAAATGGCGCTGATTCGTGTCGACAGCAGACATCTTGGCCTCCTCAATCGTCTCGTAGTGCGTCAGGATTGATCCTTGGGCTCGGGTGCGAATGCCGCTTTCAGATCACGCAGAAATGCGGCTTCGGAATCACTGATCCGCTTGCCACCAATCCCGAGAACCCCGCCAGTTTTTGCGGCGATGCAAACCGCTTCAGCGGTTTCGTAGAGCCAACTGGAAAACGCTTCCGCTTCCGCATCGAAGTGATGTTTGGCAAGAATTTGCCCAGCCTGCCTCGCGCGGAGAATGGTTTCGGGGAGCAAGTCATCAACCCACTGGTCGCTCAATTGCAGCGTGCGTTCTTCGCCTTCGCCGCGACTCTTGTAGTCGGCGAAGATCGCCGTGACTAGCTCACTGTCGCGTCGCTTGGCGGCCCCATTAGCGAGCTGAGAGAGCCCGGTCACTTGCTCGAGGATCGAACCCAGCGCCGAAGCTGGGTCAGCCGTGACCGCAGCGGCCACCACCCGGACCGGAAGTTCGGTCAGGATCGTCCACTCGACCGGAGAGAAATCGCTCTGCGTTGCCATACATCCCCAGGTCAGGCGATGACCGTGACCGCCGTGCCTTCCGGCGACCAATAGTAGAGAAACTCAGCGACCTCGAGCGGCAGGTTAACACACCCGTGACTCATCGGTGTGCCAAAGTTGCTGTGCCAATAGGTCCCGTGGATCGCGTTGCCGAGGTTGTCGAAATACATCACCCAGGGAACATCCTCGACCTTGTAATATTCGTCGCTGATGGTTCCTTCCATCGTCTGGGAATCGTACTTGACCAGGACCGAGTGATAGCCAATCGGTGTCACCGTTTCCGGTACTTCGGCGGTGCCGGTACTTACGAGCGTTTCGACGACGAGTTCGCTTCCCTCGTAAGCCCAAAGGGTCTGCGCGCTGATCGAAACGACGATTTCCTTATAAGCGCCCTGCTGCGGTCCGGGTCCTGAATAGTACGTGGGAACTGAGTCCTCGCTGATCGCTTCGGTGCTGCCACCCGCCACCGGTTGTATGGCAGGCTGAAAGTCGTTGCTTGTTTCGACCGGAGCGACTGTTTCCGGTGGCGGAACGAAAAGCGATTCGTCATACGTTGGAATGCCGGCGCGTTGGGGAACTGGCTTGAGACTTATCTGCTGCAATTCCGCGCTCTCGATACCGACTGCTCGTGGGACAACGGTCTTATCGTCGCGCAAAATCAGCACGGCATTATCGAAATACTGGCGCTGTTCGCCGTTGCTGAACGAACGCAGCTCAGTAAGTGGCTTGCCAATGAGTCGTTCAGCGCCATGGTTCTGCCAAAAAACGAGGACCTCATCCTGAATTGCGAACCCGTTTTCGAATTCCAGGCAACTGGTTTCGCTGGCGGCACCGCAGCCTCGTTTCTCGAGCGTACCAGGATCGGATTTCCAAAGACGATCTCGCAGGACCGCTGCTCGTCCAAGCGGCAAAGCCCGCACACGTAGTTCCCGGGTTTCCGCTTCCGGAACATAGACAATCGCGAGGTTTTCGAAATACTGAATGATGCGAACATCAGCCGGAACACCCGGCAGGAGGGTGGGCTTGCGGAACTCCTCGGTGATCGGCAAACCGAGCAGTGCGTCGTGGTTCCGCCATTCGTCAAGGAAATAGCCGTCCACGGTATGGCCAGTCGATTCGATCCAGACTGTCGTCGGAGGCGTCCATTCGGACGCTGCCACCGATTGGCTCGCCGGCGAAACGACACCCAGAATGACTGCGATCAACGCGAAGAACGGCAAAAAGTGATGCGAGGTTGCGGTGCGCACAGGGTTCCCCTTCCTGTTCTCCCGTACTCGGTGCGTGGTTGAGACGAACTGGTATCGCTGCAAACAAACCAGAGACGTCCCGAGCGGGTCGTTCCCACGTCCCGATATGGTAGCCGCTGAATGCTTTTTCTCCAAGATGTGACTCGGCAGTCAACGATACCGTATGATCTCGCCATGCAAATCGAACCCACCCGCACCTTTTCATTGAGCGGCTCACGCTGGATCGATCCGGTCGACGTCCCGGTTGATCTAGCCACCCTCCATGATCTCCCGGTCATGGCCCAGATTCTCTTCAGTCGCGGTTTTCGGTCGTCTGCGGAGATCGAGAGCTTTCTCAACATCGACCTCCAGACCGAACCTGATCCGTTTCTTCTGCCGACCATGGGGATCGCGGTCGAGCGAGTCCTAGCGGCGATCGAACAGGACGAGACGATAGGGCTTTTTGGCGATTATGACGCTGACGGCGTGACGTCGGTTGCAATCGTCGATGGAGCCATTCGCGAGGTTGCCGGGAAACCGGTTTCGGTACGGAAACGCTTGCCGACCCGGGCCGAAGGCTACGGCCTCAATCGCGCGGCGCTCGACGAGTTTGCGAATGCCGGCGTGACGCTCCTCATCGTGGTTGACTGCGGCAGCACGGATCACCCCAGTGCTGCCTATGCCCAGAGTCTGGGCATGGATATGATCATTCTCGATCACCACCAGATGTCCGACGCTGGACCGGACGGAGCGATTCTTGTGTCCGCCCGGGTCGACGAAACCTTGCCTTACCAGGAACTCTCTGCCGCTGGTCTCGCGTATCTCCTTGGTCTTGGTCTGGCGGCGCGCACGGAAGGCCTCGACGGTCAGTTAGGTGAACGCGTGCGGTCGTTTTCCGATCTGGCGGCGATAGGACTGGTCGCTGATATCTCTCCGCTCACTGGCGCTTCGCGCCATCTGGTTCGCGAAGGGCTACGGCGGATTCGCAAGCAACCGCGACTCGGCGTCGAAGTCCTGTGCGAATTCTCCCAGACCCAGACCAGACTCGTTGCTTCCAGTGATATCGGTTTTCGGATCGGACCCCGAATCAATGCCGCGGGCCGGATGTCTGACCCCGCGATCGCGCTCGAATTGCTCCAGTGCGAAGACCCGGAAAGAGCTCGAAAACTGGCAGCGGAACTGGAACGGCTGAACATCCGGCGGCGAGTCGAAACGAACGAGATTGTCGAACAAATTCATCGCAAGATTGCCATGGATCCAGACACCTACCTGCGATCAGTGATCGTTGTCGCCGGTCAGCAATGGAACCAGGGGCTGGTAGGTCTCGCGGCGGGTAATTTGACGACCTACTACGGTCGTCCGGCCGTTGTGCTGGCTGAAGATGGCGAGTTTGCCGTCGGTTCAGCGCGGTCGGTGTCCTCTGTCAACATCTATCGGGCGCTTCGCTCGGCCGACGCCTTGCTGGAACGATATGGCGGCCATTCGGAAGCAGCCGGTATGAAGATTCGGATGAGTAACGTCGACACGCTTCGCGAGCAGCTCAGCGCCTATGTCGATGGATCCGGCGTCGAGATCCCCTGTCTGGATCCGATTGAGTTTGACGCCGATCTCGAACATGCCGACCTGACAATGGATGTTGCCAAACTCCTTGGTCGATTGAGTCCATTTGGGGCTGGCAACCCCGAGCCTCTCCTCCGGTTGCGCAACGTGCAGCCCGAGCGTCTGGAAATCATGGGGAAGGACAAGAGTCATCTTCGTATCTGCTGGCGAACGCCCATCGGAGAAATCCGGGCGCCGTTTTTTGGAATGGCCGATCAAATCGAAACTATCCGTGCGATGGGCGCGCTCGATATCGCGCTCACAATGTCCGTCGGCTGGTGGAACGGGCTCAAACTCGACGTTCACATCAAGGACCTGCAACCAGCCTCGCGACCCTAAGGGTCGAGTCTCGATTCTAGAGATCGGTCGTCACCGACACCGGTGCGTCGGCTTTCGGCGAACTCGGTTGGTGGAGCACGAGATCGTTCGCGATTCGCTGGCTTTGCGTTGCATCGAGCGCGATTGCCGCACTGATTACATCGTCCATCGACGTCGCGAAAATGAACTCCATGTCGGCTCGCACATTTTCAGGAATCTTGATCACATCCTGTTTGTTCTCAATCGGAAGGATCAAGCGGCGAATGCCATGACGATGTGCCGCCATTGCTTTGTCTTTGACTCCACCGATCGGCAGCACGCGACCGCGCAGGGTGATCTCCCCGGTCATGGCGGTGTCGTTGCGAACCGGTTTGCGGGTGAGCGCAGAAATCAAGGCAGCAGCCATCGTGATGCCAGCAGAAGGGCCATCCTTGGGAGTGGCGCCTTCAGGCAGATGGATGTGCAAATCAAGGTGTTCCTGGAAGTCATTGGCGATTTGAAGATGCTCGGCCCGCGAGCGAGCATATGACAGCGCCGCTCGGGCCGATTCCTGCATAACATCACCGGCTCGACCGGTGATGGTCAACGCACCGCGACCCGGCATCGTGGCGACTTCGACCGGGATCAGTTCGCCTCCCACTTCTGATGTGGCTAAACCAATGGCAACCCCAATCTGACTTTCGCCGAGATCGTGATGCATCGAGAACCGTCGTGGTCCAAGCCATGTTTCGAGATCGGCGCTGGTGAGAACCAGGGGACCGTCGTGCCCGCGAATAACGGCGCGAGCGACTTTTCGGCAGAGCGCGGCGATCTCACGATCGAGTTCGCGGACACCAGCCTCCCGTGTATAGCAGCGGATCAGAATGCGGAAGACGTCTTCAGGGATCACCACGGTGTCGGCGAGCAGACCATGCTGCTGAACCTGATCGGGGAGGAGATAGCGGTTGCCAATCTCGAATTTTTCGTCCTCGGTATAGCCAGAAACCTCGATGATTTCCATCCGGTCGACCAATGGTCTTGGCACCTGCTGGAGATAGTTGGCCGTGGTCACGAAAAGGACACGTGAGAGATCGTAAGGAATATCGACAAAATGATCGGTGAAGGCGTGGTTTTGCTCCGGGTCGAGGACTTCCAGCAGGGCCGCCGCCGGATCACCTCGAAAGTCGGACGAGAGTTTGTCGATCTCATCCAGCAGAATGACAGGGTTGGTCACACCAGCCTGCTTCATCGCGCCCAGGATCCGACCAGGCATCGCGCCGATATAGGTGCGGCGATGACCGCGGATCTCGGATTCGTCGCGAACCCCACCGAGCGACACCCGGACGAATTCCCGTCCCATGGCCGTGGCAATCGATTGCCCGAGACTCGTCTTGCCGACTCCTGGAGGTCCAACGAGACAGAGAATCTGCGAACTCCCGCTCGTTCGAACGGCGTTTTGCTCACGGAGTTGGCGAACTGCGAGAAAGTCGAGAATCCGTTCCTTGACATGTTCGAGGCCGAAGTGTGCGTCATCGAGAATCGCTTCGGCTTCGTCGATCTGGAGCCGATCTTCGGTCGATTCGGACCATGGCAGCGACATCAGTGTTTCGATGTACGTCCGAACGACAGTGGCTTCAGCGGAAACAGCCGGCATCTTGTCGAGTCGCCCGACTTCCCGCAGCAAGCGGGTTTCGATCTCCTCGGGCATCTGCCGTTCCCGGATCGCTATCTGTAGCGCTTCGATTTCGCTGGCTTCGTCGCCGGAGAGCTCGTCCTGGATCGCTTTCAGCTGCTCGCGAAGGTAGTACTCGCGCTGATGTTTCTCGACCTGATCGCGGACGCGTTCCTGAATCCGGTTTTCAAGTTCAGCGACATCGAGATCGCCGGAAAGGTGAACCGCGATCATCTCGAGTCGCTTGCTGGCTTCCGCAGTTTCGAGAAAATCTTGACGCCGATTGGTATCGGTCATCACCTGGGTCGCGAGGAGATCAGCGAGATGGCCAGGTTCGTTCGCCCGATTAACCATGTCGAGGACTTCGGGCGCCAGCTTCTCGCGGGCTTCGTGGTATCGAGCGACGAGCTCTTTGACATGATTGACCAGACCGTCGCTGGCGTCAGACGGCTGGGCCGGATCAAGGAGTTCTTCCGCCGTGACGGTGAAAAAAGATCGACTCGAATCAAACTGGCTGACGCTGACGCGATGAATACCCTCGAGGACGACCTGTATGGTGCTGTTTTGCTGTCGTTCGACAGACACGATCTCGCACAGCGAACCGACGTTGTAGAGGTCTTCCGCCGCCGGTTCCTCGCAATCGGGATCGCGATGGGTCACGACGACGATGCGCCGATTCAACGAAAGCGATTCCTCAAGTGCCTGAATAGAACGCGGTCGTCCCACAAGCAACGTCACGATGTTGCGCGGGAAGATGACCACGTTCTTGAGTGGGAGAAGAGGGAACCGCTTCGGGTAAAGATCCTGACGACCCATCGAGAATCCAGCCTCAGATCAGGCGACTCGTAAGCCGCCGCATGACGCCAACGCCGAGAATGGTCACGTGATGCGACCAGGTGCAACCTGGACTCGTTGGCTACGACAGATCAGTGCACATGCCGGTAGGATACCATCGCCGCCCGATTTTGTACGTACATATGGATATGGACGTACACGCAAGTTAGGCGGGTTCGGCGCAGTGGTTCTCGTGACATTCGATCATGATCCGGACGATCTCATCGATGTCATCGGTCATGGTGAGGAGATCCATATCGTTCGGTCCGATGTACCCGTTTCCAGCGACCTCGAGCGATATCCAGTCGAGTAACCCCTGCCAGAAGTCGGAGCCATACAGGACAACTGGAAAGCCGCTGAGTTTGCCGGTCTGAATCAGAGTTAACGATTCGAACAGCTCGTCGAGTGTGCCGAATCCGCCCGGGAAGATCACAAATCCCTGAGCGTATTTCACGAACATCGTTTTACGAACAAAGAAATAGCGGAAATTGAGCGGAAGAGAAACGTAACGATTCACGCCTTGTTCATGCGGTAGTTCGATATTCGCGCCGACCGAAACACCGCCGGCCTCGATCGCTCCTTTGTTGGCGGCTTCCATGATGCCCGGTCCACCGCCCGTGATCACTGCAAAGCCGGCTTCCGCCAATTTGCGTCCAGTTTCTTCGGCAGCGGCATACCATTCGCTTTCTGGTTCGATGCGAGCCGACCCAAAGATCGTGATCGCCGGACCCAGTTCGGCTAGGGCGTCGAATCCAGCTACAAACTCGCCTTGAATCCGGAGCACTCGCCAGGGATCACCGTGGGTGAAATCGGCAGCCGTTCTCTGATCAAAATCGCCGGGCCGGAGGAGGAGCGCGTCTTCTGTTGGTTTGCCTGACCAAGCCGCGCGGTTGATCGTTGGGTTGGGAATGAGATTTCTCAGTGTCGGCAGACGTTCTTTTCGGGGTTTCTGGTCATCGCTCATGGGTGGTTCCTCTCGATGGCAATTATGGGTTCGGTTTGGAACTCAGCAAGGTGTCGATTTGGTGCCTGACTCGCGCTAGACTCCAGTGCCAGCGGGAGTAGCGGGACACCGTGCAAGTGTACGGCGGTAACCGGCGTCTTCATCGAAAAGTCGCAACCTTCACGAGACAAGGACAAGACGTTCAGCGGAATGGTTGAATCAGTACGTGGCTAAGCGACAAGCGATCAGTCTGATTGGAGCAGCGATTCTTCTCGGGATCGTATTGGCTGGGTGCGGTGGAGAGCAGGCCCCTGACAACCAGACGCCAACCGTCGCGGTCTCACCGACCTCAGTCCCAACGCCGACTTTTGGTACACCCGTCTGGACCGAAAGCGTTGATCCGGCCACAAATCAGCCGCTCAAGCCCGTCACCGCGTTCCCGGATACCGCCTCGCGAATCACCATTGCGGTGTCGGTTGAGTATCTACCCCCATCTGCGTCTCTCATCGCCACCTGGTTCTTCAATGATGTCGAACTGACAGAACTCGAAACCGTGGTGGAAGTCGAGGAGGGAATCGACCGTGGCTGGATCGAACTACATCTCGATCGGCAGAGCGACGACGTCTGGCCCGACGGTCAGTATCGCGTGATTCTCACGCTCGAGGGCACAAACATTGCCGACAGCACGATCGAGGTCGAGCGCACGTAGCAATAACACACGGCGTCGTGAACTTGTTTCAATCTGCAGCAAATGCTACCTTTGAGCCCTTGATATGAAGTGCGGTATCAGCAAAGTGGCCGATGCTCCGAGAACAGTTTATATTTCTATCTAGTACTCCTTAATCTCGCCTTGAAGAGCGTTCCTTATGACTACGAGCCATTCTTCAGAATTTGAATCCAATCAGGAAAGCGATCCGTCACGTTCGGTGGCACGCAGCGACTGGTTGGCAAACCTCGCGTTCACTGAGTCGCAGGGAGCGGCGGCGCGCCGTCCGGTTCCTTTCGTCTGGCAGCACGGCAAGCGTTTGCTGTTGCTGACCGAGGATGACAAGCGGTGGGTGTTCGCGGAGTTGTACTTCGACAGCGCTGCCTGCGCCTATGTCGAGCGTAGACGGATCGAATACGACTGGGAACGAGAAGCGGTCGGTGCGGTGCTCAGTCGGGCGTTTGCGGCTGGTCTTGAATCGGTCGAGTGTGCGGCCAGGGCGATGAACCGTTGGCTGCTTATTCACTACGGCCATTCCGTAGCCGAGGCCCCGACGGTCCGCTCCTTGACGTCGCGCTAACCCTTCCGCTCGAACCCTTTTTCTCCGGCTTCGATTTTTACCGAGAGATGGTTCTCCGCAGGTGGGTAGGGGCATTTCCAGCCATCGCTATAGGCGCAATAAGGGTTGTAGGCGTAATTGAAATCAACGGTCAGCAATCCATCCGGTTTCTGCTTGGGATCGAGAAAGCGACCGGCAGCATAGGTCTCATCCCCTGACGTGCCGTCGATGAAGGGTAGGAAAAAACGCCCCCGGATCGACTCCTTCAAGAGTGTTAACGTCACCTTATCGCCGTTCACGGGAAAGGTGATTGTGCCGGCGCGCCGGAACGGGCGCACAAAGCCATCGCTATGTTCAATCTGGACGATTTCTTCCACCCCTTCACCCAACGGCTGGATTTCGAGTTCGAACGCCAAATCGGGGTTTTCGTCGAAGTAGTTCAGCCCAGTAAACGTCGCCATATCCTCCGGATCGAGCGGTGAATGCTCGCCATCGACGAAATACTCGTCTTTGTTCTGCCGAAAACGTTCGAGTGGTGTGGTCATTCATGAAACCTCGCTGAAACAACATGCGACAGTATGACGTCCTGCGCTCATCTGAAAGATACACAAGAAAGCATCGAAGCTTGATGGTAGCGGAATACGCCACAAGTAGTCGACACAGGTAGACGAAACGCCACGGCTGGTGATGCTACGCGCGTAGCCTCCATCTTGCGCTTGCACAGGTGCTTGTCCCTCCCGCCAAACCAATGCTAATATCGCATGTACGGACACTGGCTCAGTCAGTCGACAGGACTCCCGCACGTGGGCTTGACCGCGTTCCAACATCAGGATTCCGCTTCGTTTCTTCCCCCTCGCCTGGGTAACGCGGCGCCTATTGGTGTCGTCGATTCAGGCCTTGGCGGTCTCAGCGTGGTCGCTGCTTTGAAGGACGCGCTCCCTTCGGAATCGATTATCTACTACGCCGACACCGCCTATTGCCCTTACGGCACCCGGGATGCGGAAGTTGTCCTCGATCGGCTGCTGACCATCACGCATGAACTCCTCGAATCCGGCATTAAGATGCTCGTTCTCGCCTGCAACACCGGCACTGCGATCGCTCTCGAGGCACTTCGGGCGGCCTTTCCCATTCCGATCGTTGGTTTGGAGCCCGCCGTCAAACCCGCCGCGGCATTGAGTCGGTCGGGACGGATCGCGGTCGTCGCGACCCCGCGGACGGTCAGCAGCCCGAGGCTCGATCGGCTGATCGAACGCCATGCGCAGGATATTGTCGTCGACCGCTATCCGGCACCCGACTGGGTTGACCTGGTCGAATCGGGACACACGACTGGTCTGAAAGCAGAACGCCAAGTTCGCCCGATCGTCGAGCAGGCCATTGCCGAGGGGTGCGATGTGATGGTGCTGGGTTGCACGCATTTTCCCTTTCTCCGGTCGACCTTGAGCCAAATTGCTGGGGACGCGCTCCAGTTCATCGATAGTGGCCCGGCGGTAGCCAGGCGCACGCATGCCCTGCTCATCGAGCATGGACTGTCGTCACCTCCAGGGCATTCCAAGGCTGACATGGAAATCCGAACCAGTGGTGCGCTCGATGTGGTCGAACCCGTTTGCCGACGGATGCTGACCGCCGACTAAGCGACTCCGGCGTGGGCCGGTTCGAGATCGGGATCGTTGTATTCGATCGGTTCGAACGTCTGATAGGTGATCGTCGACGAGAGAGTCACCTTGAACGGTGGATTCGCGACGAGTTCGGCGATTCCCGAGCGTTCCTGCAAGACTCCGTCGACGACTTCGAGCAACCGGATGTCCTTGACGGCGGTTGGACCCATACCCCGTTCCCCCGCAACTCGAAGATAGGTGATCGCAGCAGGATCGATACCCATGAGCGCGGTGCCGATGGTGTCAACGGCGGCCTGATTGACGCTTGCCAGAGCGAGACCCATCGGTCGGTCGTTACCGTTTCGGAACCCGGTTCCGTCCCGTGGAACCATCGCATCGACGATGTTCAGATCGGGTCGGCGGGCGAGGGAGATATCGCAAATCTTGTGCGCCCAGCGTTCATGGGTATCGAGCAACGACTGGTCGAGTCCATTCCCACCCCGGTCACCGTCAAAACGCGGAAATAGCGTGCACATGTGCCGTTCCTCGAGCGGAACCACAATGCCCTGCAGGTTCTTGATCGCGATGGTGGTCACCGCCAGGTTGTGGGTGCGCATTTTAGGAATATTGATGAAATAGGCTTCCGGATCCCAGACCGTTTTGCCAATCGGCATCTGCTTGAACACGCGACCATCGGGGATATCGACACGAACGAAATCGTCGGCGTTGAGATCGACGAGGTTGAAGCCATACGCCTCAGCCAGTTTGTCGAATCCGACATTGGCATAGTGGACCGACATGTCCCGCGAGTCCTCGCCGCCGCCACCTTCGGCAACGGAGATTGTGCTGGGGTCATGACCAGCAGCCACGAGCGTTTGCACCAGTCCCTCGAGAAAGCCGGGATGGACGGTGATCCCGGAATCGGGCGCAACTCCGTGAACCACATTCGGTTTCAGCGTGATCTTCGGCAGGTCGATTTGTGGAGCCAGTGTTTCGAGTAGTGACGCACTCGCGCTGCGGAAGTCTTCGTCCGCAAACGGATATGTGCCGCTCGTGCGATAGAGAACGACCGTATCGTCGCGGTTCCAGTCAGTTTTCGTCACGATGGTTTCCTCCGGTTAAACCGATTGCAATCACAGCGGAGACAGAATAGCCCGACACGGAGCGCCGCAGGAACCAGCCAGCGGGATCGGCAGCACGGTCAAACGCGCCGTGGTGCCGTCCCAGTTCGCCAGGCCGACCAGCGGAGCCAGAATCAGCGCTCCACTGCCGAAGAGGAGCGTGTTGACGTTCTGTCCACCATTCGGTTGCGGATCGTCGAAACAGGGCATATCACCACCGAGAATACCGATTTCGTGATCGACGATCCACGCCATTGCTTCACGGTCGAAATGAGGGCTGTCCATCACGAATGATCCGGTTTGATCAGACCAGAGTCGGTCCCAGCCGGTCGAAACCAGGAGAGCGCCACCGGGCGTGACCAAGTCGCCGAACGGCTCCAGATCCGCAGCCGTGATATGTTCCCGCGCCGACTTGGGTATCCGCGCAATCAAGGCATCGCAAAAGAGGCGGTCGACCGGCACCTGATCGATCGAGATCACCGATGGATCGAGGTGCTTGCCCGTTTCAAGATAGGTTCCGGCCAGGGTTGGCATCGCGAACCAGTCGGCCTCCCAACCACGTTCCGGAACGGTGGCCCAGCGGCGCTGTTCGAATGGTGGAATATCCGGGACTGAAGCCTTGTACGACCACATCGCCGGTGAAAGGACGCCGGTGACATCAAGATAGCGATCCGCTGCCATGGTTCTGTTACTCCCGGTCTAAACGAACGCGCAAAATAACCCGTCCCGGAACAGGAGCAGTTGCTGCGCCGATGAATTTCAGCAGGTTGTATTTCTGGTTCAGCAATTCGTATCCAAGCGCTTCCTCTGCGCCCTCCGTAACCACGGCCTGACCGTCGAACCAGTTGCCATGGACCTCGCCCATCCGTGAACAGGCCGCCACCCGGACTTCAGGATTATTGCGAATGCGTTTGACCTTACCGCTGCCGTTCATCGTCACGATATAGATCCCAGTCGGAACCTCGGCAAACCAGACTGCGGTCCGGACACCCTCACCCGACGTGCGAAAGGTTTCCAAACTGATGAACTGTTCACCGGCAAGAACCGGTTTCCACGATTCCACGTCAGCCACCCTCTACCAATAGGTCATTGCGTCCGCAAACAACTCTGCAAGCTCATCCGGTCCTGCCGGCCGAGGTGAGAGCTTGGTCACACGGTGCTGGGGCATGGTGCCTTCGACCAGCGCCGGAATGTCGTCCGCACTGTACCCGACCGCAGCCAACCCGTTCGGCATGCCGGTAGCTTGCATGATGGCGATGAGTTGGTCCGCAAGGATCTCACCCGCGTCGGCGTCGGTTGCACGCGTGATATCAGCCCCCAGGAGTCGGGCCGCTTCGAGGTGCCTCGCCGGATCGGCCGAAGCAGTGAATCGAAACACGGCCGGAGCGTTAAGGATCACCGACATCCCGTGGGGAACGATGGCATGGTCGGATGCGTAGCCATCCGGACGAAAATCCCGGACCATCCCTGACACGGGATACGACATTCCGTGCGGCAGGTGGACACCGGCATTCCCGAAACCGATACCGGCATAGGCAGCCGCCAACATCATCTGTCCGCGCGCATGCTCGTCGCCAGGGGTTGCCAGCACTTCCGGTAAGTATCGAGCGACCATTTCCATCGCTTTGCCGGCCCAGATATCACTCACTGGATTGGCGCCCTGATACGCGGGGCGCAGCGATGGACTTTCTGGCGCAATGCGACGGTCGAACGGAATCGCGGTGAACGATTCGATCGCGTGACTGAGCACATCGAGCGCTGAGCAGGCAGTCACCATTGCCGGCATCGTGAGTGTATTGAGTGGATCGAGCACCCCAAGACTTGGCCGCAGCGCTCGGTGGGCAATACCGGTCTTGGCGTGAAGTTCGAGCAGATCGAAGATCGCGACTCCCGTCGTTTCGCTACCGGTTCCAGCAGTGGTTGGCACCGCGATGAGGGGTTTGAGTCTGCCAGGAACCGGCAACCCCTTCCCGATCGGTGGGTTGACGTAATCGAGCAGATCGGCGGGGTAGGTCGAATAGAGATTGGCTGCTTTGGCGGTGTCGATGACCGACCCGCCGCCAACCGCGACAAAGCCATCCACCGCCGATTGATTGGCGACGTCGATTGCCTGCAAGAACGAAGCGTCGGTTGGCTCGACACTCACCTGATCGAAAACGACAACGTCGATGCCAGCGTCGAGCAGAGAAGCACGCGCGATCTCGACCGCTGGATGACTGCTCAGCCCTGGATCAGTGACCAGCAACACCCGCGTGCACCCGAGGTTGCTTGCGTCCCAGCCGACCTCAGCGGTGACTCCGGGTCCGAACTTGATGGAAGAGGTGTCCATCGTGAAGGCTGATTCGGTGGCCATGGTGAACTCCTGCCGCGCGTGTAGAAGCCTCGCCCGCCCATTATCCCCTCTTTTTGCTCAGATTCTCGGCTGGGTTTCTCAGGAACTGACGATCAGCCGGTTGTCGTCGGTCACCTCGACCGAAAACGGATCGTCGAGTTCGCCTGCAAAACGACCATGCTCATCCCAACGCCGCCATGCGAGCAGATGCAAGCCAAGCCATGGATCGTCAACAAGTCTGGCTGCATAGTGAGTGCCGATTTCGTCGGCCAGCAATCGTGGCTCCGGGGCGAGTTCGAATGGTCCCGTTCGGGATGGACCAGTCAGATAGTGGGTTCCGTTCCAGGAAGGAATGGGCGTGCCAGGTACGGCGAGATGTTTGGCGGTGCAGAACAGAAGGTACGCGCGCCCATTTCGCTCGAGCAATTGCGGTACCTCGAGTTCGCCGAAGTTCGTAGGCGTTGAGAGTGGCGGCAAGCACGACCAAAGCTTCAGGTCGGTTGACTCGGCGAGTCCAACCACTCCATGACTCTCGCCCGGGGCTCTGCTCGACGTTGCGGTGAAATACATCAACCATCGGTCAGCGTCGCGGACAACCCATGGATCGCGACAATCGACCTGCGCCTCGCCTGATCCATCGGCGGCTTGATACCAACGCGGATCGAGAGCAAAAAGCGACTTGCTGACCGCCCGGTGCCAGGTCTCGAGGTCATCGGAGGTCGCCAGGCCGATCCGTTGCACGCGACCTTCTTCTGCCTTCGATCGACCGGTGTAAAAGAACAACCACTGATCGTCCGCCCGGATGACCGAACCGGTCCAGATCGTGAAATCGTCCCAGGTTCCAGCCGGTCCAGGTTCGAAACAGACGCCGTGATACGTCCATGTGACCAGATCAGGCGACGTCGCGTGTCCGATCCTGGCGTGGTTGTGACGCAACTGCGGATCGCGGAGTGATCGCGGCGCTTGCAGAAAAAAGCAATGAAAGAGATCGGCTGGCTCCAGTCGCGGAGCCAGCCAGAAATCCCAGAGCCAATACTCATCGAGGCGAAGGGTCAAGAGTGACGTTTACCCCTTCACAGCGCCAGAGGTCAGACCAGCGATGATCTTGCGTTGGAACAGTAATACGAGGAAAAGGAGAGGGATGGTCACCACGACCGCAGCTGCCATTCTCTTCGCGTACGGTAACTCGAATTGCTGATTCCCCGAGAATTGCGCGATCGCCACTTGCACCGTCCTGGCGTCGTAATTCGTCGTAAACGTCAGTGCGTAGAGGAACTCGTTCCAGGCGGCGATAAAGGCAAGCAGACCGGTCGTCACCAACCCCGGAGCCGCCAGCGGCAAGAGTATTTGCCAGAAGGCCCGCAGTGGGGTTGCCCCATCGACCAGTGCCGCTTCCTCGAGTTCACCTGGCATTGCCTTGAAGAAGTTGGCTAGCACCCAGACCGTGAATGGCAAGGTAAAGGTCAGGTAGGTGATGATCAGTGCTTCCCGGGTGTTGTAGATGTTCGGTGTCGGCAGGAACCAGTCACCCCGAATCATCGTGTAAAGCGAACCGAGAATCGCCACCGATGGGAACATCGTCATCGAAAGAATGATGTAGAGCGAAGCGGTGCGACCGCGAAATTTCAGTCGCCCCATCGCGTAAGCAGCGAGGGAACCGAGCACTAACGCGATCGAAACCGTGCCAAAGGACACAATAGTGGAATTCAACAGCGCTTTGAGGAAGTTGTCGTTCGACATCACGTAGCGGTAATGCTCGAGCGTTGGGTTCTGCGGCCAGTAAGAGGCTGGCGTATCGAACAAGCGGCTGCTTGGCGTAATTGAGGAAACGATCGCCCAGTAAAACGGGAAGATCGTGTAGATCATGATGATGACAATGAACACCCAGAAGAGCGCCCGCTGAAAGATCGGCCAGAGCTTGCGCCGTTTCTTGCCAGTCGCGGTGTTCTCATAGGTCAGCGCCTGGGTGGGTACTGTCGACGTGACGGCAGGATCAAGGGTAGCCATAACTCAGCCCTCTTCGACTTCGATGAGTCGTGTGTAGATGACGACGAACACCGCGATGCAGAGAAAGATGATGACCGCTGCCGCTGAACCGAAACCGATTCGTGCTTTTTCGAGCGTTTCGCGTTGCGTGAAGACCGCCACCGACATGGTGTCGAGGGCATACCCCTTCATCACATAGATGACATCGAAAACGCGGAAAGCATCGAGCGTGCGGAAAATCAGCGCGACCAGAATGGCCGGGCGGAGGAGCGGAAGCGTGATCTGGATGAACTGCTGCCACTTGCTCGCGCCATCGACCGTCGCGGCTTCGTAGACGTCTCCGGGAATCACCTGCAAGCCTGCCAGCAGGAGCAACGCCATAAACGGGGTCGTTTTCCAAACATCGACGGCTACGATCGCCCAGAGCGAAACCGCCGGATTGGCTAGCCAGGCGACCTTACTGTCGAGAATTCCGAACTGGTTGACCAGGAGGTCGTTGATCACACCAAAAACGTCGTGATACATCCAGTCCCACATGGTCGCTGAAACGACGGTCGGGATGGCCCACGGGATGAGCATCGAGGCTCGCACTAAACCCCTCCCACGAAATTGGGAGTTGATCGTGAGCGCGATGATCATGCCAAGAGCCAGCTCGAGGCCGACTGAAGCGAACGTGAACTTCAGCGTGTTGATGAGTGAATCACGGAAAATCTGGTCGTTGAATAGCGTGCGGTAGTTGTCGAGTCCCACCCACTCGGTCGGGCGAGCGCTGGCCAGTCGCTTGTTCGTCAGGCTGAGTCGGAAGGTCTCGATGAGGGGATAAACGGCGACCAGCGCGACCACGAGAAGGCTCGGTAGAACCAGGATCCAGCCGAGCCGTTCCTGCGATTTTCCGATTCCCGATGTTGGTCCGGCGAATTTTGAATCCTCGACCGGAGCGCTCGCCGGAAGGTCCGGTGTTGTCGTGGCCATGGGTTCCTCCTTGAACACGACCGGGGAGGGTAGGACCCTCCCCGGTTTGGTCAGACGTCAATCGTCTCGATCAGGAACTTAGAGTTCAGACATGATCGTTTCGAGTTCGCCCTGCAGGCCTTCAACAGCTGCTGGTGCTTCCGCCGCGCCAATCAGAATCTGGTTGACGGCAGTGTAGTAGGCCGCCGACACGTCCGGATACAGGTCAGCACTGACCGTCGACGGTCGGGCAACCGCTCCGCCAAGGAACACGTCCTTCAGGCGAGCAAAGAATGGGTTCGCTGCCAGGATGTCGGCATCGTCATAGAGATCGACGATGGTTGGGAGGCGGCTATGCTCGATCGCAAAGGACTTCTGAACCTCCATGGAGCAGATGAATTTCGCGTACTCGATAGCAGCATCGACGTTCTCGGAATACTTCGAGACCATGAACTGCCAGCCGCCGAGGGTGTTGGCATTGGCTGCGCCTTCACCAGTGCCCATCGGTAGGAGTCCAACATCGAACGTGTCTTTGATTGTCGAGTCGTCAGCCTGCCCAAGGGAGTAGGCATACGGCCAGTTGCGCATGAAGGCGGCATTGCCAGCCTGCCAGACGCCGCGAGAATCCTCTTCCATGTAGGTCGTGACGCCTTCAGGGGAGATCCCGTTGACCCATCCCCGTGCTCGTTCGAATGCCGCGATGGTGTTTTCGTTGTTCACCGTGACGGTGCCATCCGATTCGATGATGTTCCCACCACCGTTGGACACCTGCCATTCGAGCGCGTCACAGGTGAGACCTTCATACGGAGCGCCCTGCCAGACAAAACCCTGGAAGTCGGGATTGTTGGCTCGTTCCGCATCCATGATCGTCTGGGCAGCTGCTTCGAGGTCGTCCCATGTCGCCGGTGCTTCGCCCGCAAAACCGTTGGCTTCGAGCAGATCCTTGCGGAAGTAGAGAAGACCAGCGTCCGTGAACCAGGGGATACCGACGAGGGTCTCGCCCACGGTGTTGTTGTTGACGATCCGGTCGAAATAGGTCTGTCCTTGCCAGGTCATCGCCTCGCTCAGGTCGACGGCATGTGGCGAAAGTACGCCTGGCCAGATGACGTCGATCTGCATTGCGTCTGCATCGGTCGCTTCCGCGCCGAGCAGCTGGCGATACTGGGTCAGTCGGTCGGTGGCAGACTCCGGACCGCGAGTAATCGTGGTCTCGATGCCAGTCAGCTCGGCAAACTGAGCGGCCATGAAGTCTTCCCATTCAATGGTCGGACCGTCAGAACCCTGGATGATATTGATCGATGCGCCAGCAAGGTCCGTGCGCAGACCTTCGGGGGCGACATAAGAATAGCCAACGGCTTGTGGAGTGGCATCTTGTGCATACGCCATCGAACCGTAATTCTTGACGAGCAGTCCAACCATGGCCGTGCTGAGGCCGAGTTGGCCAGCGCGCTTCATGACGTCACGTCGCGAGATGCTGCCCGCCATCGTATCGGCAAACAGGTTCGAAACGGGATTCGTTACTGGTTTGCTTCGTTTCATCGACTAGACCTCCTGATGACACTTTCCGGAGTAACAATCAACCCCGGAACTACGATCGACACCGGCGTCGATCTTCTGACTATTCACTGCCGCACCACTCTGGAAAGAACGTTCTGTATGTGAACCTGCTGAGAGAACCCCTGCGAATTCCAGATAGTTTGGCTGAACGTCTACGACCATTTTACTACTTTCACGGGATCGGGTGCGTCACTACGTAAGAAGAACAACAAACTCAGCGCACCCAACTCGGCTCGGTATGCCTGTGGCCAGCCGAGCGGTCCGAGTGGAAATGCTCGCGCATTGTGCTTCCGACGAACTGTTTGCGGTGTCCTGGATGATCCCGGGAGCAGCCTCAGCCGGCCCGATCCACAATCTCCATCAACGCCTTGACCCGAGCGGGATCAACAGCGTTCCAGGTGATTCCATCGACCTTGAGACTCGAACCGACGATCGCGCCGTCCACGTATGGCAACAGTGACCCGGCGTTGTCAACCTTGAAACCAGTGTTGATCAGCATTGGAACCCCAGAATCCCGAGCGATCGGAGCGACGTCGACCAGATGAGACGCCTCGATGGCCTGACCGGTGATCGGACCCGAAACACAGATCGCATCAGGAGAGGACGAAAAGATGACCGACTTCGCGACCTCTGGAAGAGGGCGAGGGGCTATCTGTGCGGCGAACTCGGCGTTGATGTTGAAAATCATTCGGACCGACTCCGCCCCAAGCTGTCGCCGATAGCGAAACGCGTCACCAGCCGATCGAATCCAGACTCCGAAGTCCCCAGCAAACGCGCCGGTGAAGATCTCGCGACAAAAGGCGGCTTCCGTGGCAGCCGCGACTGCCAGGGTCGCGGTCGGGTCCCAGAGCACGTTCACCCCGAACGGAACCGAGAGCTCCGAGCGGCTGGCCGCAACGACCTCGGCCATCGCCGCTACTGATGCGGGATCAGCGTCGAGGACATATGGACGGTCATTCTCGTTGCAGAACATCACCGCGTGGATGCCGCCCTCCTGCAGCGCTTCGAGATCAGCAGCGACGGAGGAACGGATGTGACTCATACCGCTGGAGGCGTCGTAAAGGGGTGAACCAGGCAGGGGCGGCAAGTGAACCATCCCGATGATTGTTTTTGGTTTGCCGGTCAGGTCCTGCAGCCAGTTGCTCATTGCGCGTTGCTCCTCGACAGGTCGACTTTTCGATCGACATCGTGGGTCAAGCGTGGGCGTTCGTCAACTTCGACTGACTTCATTCCGGAAGCTCGTATCGTCCGCTCTTGCTGGTAATGCGAAGTCTGACCACTATCGTCGATTCTGGGAGTTCAGGGATCGAAGATCCGTCTCCATACATGGTGGTCAGGATTTCGAGGCGCTCGACCGGTTCCTGGACCTCTTCATACGTTGCTTCGACCACTACACTCCGCCACCGATCACCCGATTCGCCCTCATCGACCTCCACTGAAACGAGTGGCTGGCGTCGCATCAAGTCGATCTTTCGCCCGGGACCACTGTGAAGCAGCAGCGATTCGCCGTCGTATCCATAGGCGATAGGCACGAGATAGGGGCGATCACTCTCGTGATCACAGCAGGCGATTCGGGCGATCAGAGAATCATGCAGCAGTCGTTCGATTTCCGGAGCCGGCAGCTCCCGAATCACACCCATGGCAATCTCGACCTCACTCCGTAACCGTCACTCGGACCGTCTGAATCGCGTTCATCAAATAGCCTTTCTGATTCCACCGAGCGTGTTTCGGTTGGCGCAATCCCCGTTCATCGGTTGCTCGCGATTGCAGGTCGTGCGTGCCTGCGGTCGCATCCCACGCGAACGACCAGGCGAACCATGAACGCGGTCCTGCCGAAGCGGTGATCTCAGCTTCGGACCAAGAAGCGCCACCGTCGACCGAAACCTCGACCCCTTCGATCCCACCATGTCCCGACCAGGCGTAACCAGTGATCGCCAGGCTTCCCGGCTTCAGTGGTTGGCCAGCCGCTGGCCTGGCGATGAGCGATTTGACCGGCATTTCCCGAATCGCATCGACCGGGGTGCCATCTTCATCGAAAAGCAGATAGAGTTCGCCTTGATACTTGCCGACAAATGGTTTGCGCGCCAGTTCCAGCCGGGTGAGCCACTTCGTCGATGCAATGCCAGACCATCCCGGGACAAAGAGGCGAACCGGACCACCATGCGCCGCTGGCAGCGGTTCGCCGTTCATCTCGAAAACGAGAACCGTGTCCGGCGCCATTGCGATCGCTAGCGGCAAACCACGTTGCATATCTGCCAGATCAGCACCCTGGCTGACGACCTCGCGCGCGGCCGAGGTCGGCTCGACAATGGCCAGCACGCTAGCGAGTGAAACGCCGCTCCAGACAGCGTTGCCAACCGCATCGTCTTCCCAGGGTGTTCCTTCCGTTTCCGGGCTATAGCGGGAACGACTGTTGCCGGTGCATTCGAGAAAGGCAGTGTAGGAGTGGCGTGGCAGATTCAGCAGATCGCCGAACGTCAGCACCGTCGGATTGGCGACCTCGCCGGAAATGGTCAGTAGCCACTCATCACGACTGATCACCGGCGTGTCACCGTTGCTGCGTACGAAAAAGCGATCGTTGGGAACGATCAGGTCGTCCGCCAGCGCAAGTGGCATCCCGAGATTGGTCGAGCCATAGGGGATGAGACGCGGATCTTTGTTCGATGGCGTAGTCATTCGGTTGATTTCCCTGCTGGCATCGTTGCGACAGGCTCCATAGGCAATTCAACCAGAAGAAAGCGATCGATGTCGGCCAGATCGCGTTCGATTCGAGTCCTCGCCGAAGGAAAGTATGACGTTGCAAGTTCTGCAGCCCCATGAATGTTGCCCGGATCGAGTTCCAGCGCGATCAATCCACCCGGCCGAATCCGATTCGTCGCCTGGTCGAGGAGTTGATTCACCAGATCCAACCCGTCCTCACCAGAAACCAGTGCCCCACATGGTTCGACCGCGAGTTCCCAGTTGCCGGTGACCTGGTCAGGGCGGAGATAGGGGAGGTTGGCAACAATAACGTCGACCGGCCGACCGAGCCAGGTCAGCAGATCGCCGAGCACCAGATCGATCGCAAGATGGGGGTGCTCATCACGATTTTTCGCGGCATACGCCAGTGCTACCGACGAAACATCGCTGGCAACCACGCGTGGATCGAGATCAGCGAGCGTTTCAGCGAGTGACAGCGCAATAGCGCCACTTCCCGTTCCGACGTCGATGATTTCTGGGGAGACTGGCCAGCTCTTTTGCTGGATCCAGGCGGTCACCAGTTCGACGAGCGTTTCGGTTTCAGGCCGAGGAACCAGCACGCCTGGCCCAACCTGGAGATCGAAGTCCCTGAAACCTCTCCGACCGGTAAGGTAGGCGATCGGCCAACCCTGGCATCGGCGTTCGACAAGCGTTTCGATTGCGTTCAGCGCCGTGGAATCAACCGGCTTATCGTCATGCACCAGGAGATCAGTTCGAGATCGCTGGAGCACCGCCCCGACGATGATTTCAGCATCGAGTCTCGGCGTGGTCGATGGAGTCTCGCGCAAACGAGCGGTTGTTTCCGCCAGCGTCCTTCGAATCGTCAGTCCGCTCGGGTTGCTCTCCATCCGCGCCTACCTGTGTTCGCGATGTCAGGAGACGGACGCATCCTCGAGACCGGCTTCAGCGAGACGATCGGCTTCGTCGGCGGCGCGGAGTTCTTGGAGAAGCGAATCGATCTGCCCGTCCAGTACTCCCGGAATGTTCGAAAGGTTGATCTTGATTCGATGATCAGAAACACGGTCCTGCGGGAAGTTGTAGGTGCGGATTTTCTCGCTTCGGGCCGCTGATCCGATCTGGGAGCGTCGCTCATCGCCACGTTCGGAAGCAAGCCGTTCGAGTTCGATGTCGTACAAGCGAGAGCGGAGAATCGTCATCGCTTTGTTCTTGTTCTTCAACTGGCTCTTTTCGTCCTGGCACGTGACGACCAGACCAGTCGGTAGATGCGTCAGGCGGACGGCGGAGTCGGTCGTGTTGACGCTCTGGCCGCCGTGACCGGTCGAGCGGTAAACGTCGACGCGAATCTCGTTGTCGGCAATCGCGATATCAACCTCTTCCGCTTCTGGAAGGACGGCCACACTGGCCGTCGACGTGTGAATTCGACCCTGACTCTCGGTTGCCGGAACCCGTTGGACGCGGTGAACGCCGCTTTCATAGCGGAGAAAACTGTAGGCGCCTTTGCCATTGACCTCGAAGATAACTTCACGGTACCCACCGCCATCGGTAGCGGTGGCGGAAAGAACTTCGGTTTTCCAGCGATGGCGTTCCGCGAACCGACTGTACATCCGAAAAAGATCAGCCGCGAACAACGCGGCTTCGTCGCCACCCGTCCCCGCCCGGATCTCGACGATCACGTTTTTCTGATCATTCGGATCCTTGGGCACGAGGAGCGCTTTTACGCCGGCAATCAACGCATCACGTTGTTCGAGCAGCGAACGACGCTCATCATCCGCCATCGCCGCAACCTCTGGATCTGGATCACTCGCCATCTCCTCGGCATCGGCGAGCGCCGATTCGATCTGCTTGTATTCCGTATAGGCGTCCATGATCGGCGCGATTTCCGCGCGTTCACGACCGATTTCCTGCAAGCGTTGCGGATCGGTGGAGATTTCAGGGTCGGCCAGCAAGCGATCGAGTTCGCTATAGCGGCGATCGACGTCTTGCAAGGTATCGAGGAGTTTGGACATAGGTCGTTGTGATAACCGTCATTCGCGCACGTGCTCAGGTCAGTCTGGCAGGAGGAGGAGCACGCAACTCATTCCTGCTATCGATCGGACGACAAGTTTAGCCGATGGTCAGGCGACACCCGGGGTTGCCATCAACCGAGAGGGTACCGTCCAAGCGTTTCATAACGCGGCCCCTGCTTTTCGAGATAGCTCTGGATCAGATCGTAATCCGTCACTGCGAATTCAGATTGCAGTCGGTCAACTCGTTCGAGAAGGTCCTCGTCCCGCAAAGTCCGCTCGAGTCCTATCGCGAAATCCCCCGGCACGCTGTCACGCACACGGCCGAGCGTGATATGGGGAACTGGACGTTTCATGTCGACATCGAGCCCGAGAGCCTGCAGCCGTTTGCCGACGTCGCGATGGAGATTGGCGAAGGCGTCTGTCTGGCCATTGATTCCGAGCCAGAGAACCCGTGGTTTAGCCAGTGACGGGAAAACACCGAGACCGGCTGTGCCAAGCCTGAATTGCTCGATTGGGGACCGTGGTGTCTGCAATCCCATCTTGACCAGTGCGCTCTGTTCAGGGGGGATCGGTCCGAGGAAATGCAGCGTCAGGTGGGCCGCGTCAGGCTTGACGAAGCGGATATGCTCGCCAAACGGCGCGAGCACTTCGATGAGCTCGGCCACCGCGGCCTGGACTTCGGCTGAAACCGATACCGCCACAAAGAGCCGCTGACTGTCCTCGACGGGATTCGCGGCGGCGGGTCGCTCTTTTTTGTGTTTGGTCTTCTTGGTTTTCATCGCTCCAGTATAGGAGCAAGGCCCGGTGTTACCGACTCGAGGTTCATGCTACGGTTCACTGCGAAACGAGGAGGCAGGTCAATGGCGACGGCTTTTCTGGGACCACGAGGAACATTCAGCGAGGATGCCGCGATTCGCTATGCGGGGCGAGATGCGGACTTGCTCGCGTTTGGCTCGATCCCAGCATTGACGGCTGCGGTCGAAACTGGTCTCGCGGACGCGGCAGTGATGCCGATCGAAAACTCGATCGAGGGTTCGGTGAGCGCCACTCTCGATCTGCTCATCCACGAAACACCGCTCAAGATTTGCGCCGAGGTCGTGGTACCAGTCCGGCATTTTCTGGTTACGGCGCCGGGTGGAACACTGTCCGATATCTCGATAGTGACCTCGCATCCCCAAGCGCTTGGACAATGCCGGCGTTTTTTAGAGCGTTGCTTGCCTGAAGCCGAGCAAATCGCGGCTCTCAGTACTGCCGGCGCGGTCGCCGAGGTGGCAGAGTCGGGCGATACGAGTCGGGCTGCTATCGGCACCGCGCGAGCGGCGGAACTCTATGGCGGTGAGATCCTTGCCCGCGACATCCAGGACATGCGCTCGAATGTCACCCGTTTCGTGGTGCTTGCAGATGAAGACGCCGCGCCAACCGGTGCTGACCGAACCTCCATCGGTTTCACGGTTCAGGCTGATCTTCCCGGCGCGCTCTATCAGGCTATGACGCCCTTCGCGAAGAGATCGATCCAGTTGACCAAGATCGAAAGCCGACCAACAAAGGCCTGGTTGGGGGAATATGTCTTTCTGATCGACTTCGAGGGACATCGTCTCGATCCGCAGATCGTCGACGTGCTTGAAGGGTTGCGGTTGGTCAGCAATGTCGTCAAGATATTCGGTTCCTACCCCCGCTTTCCGATGTCGGAACTCAAAGCGATGACCGAACCGCAACCATCGCAGGCGCTCCTGTGATCAGGAAAGAAGAATGACCTTCTGGATCGAGGAGGCGCTGCCGACGGCGTTCATCACTGCGCCGATCAAAACCGACCCATCGGCCTTTGACGATGAAATTCAGGTTGTTTCGGGTCTGACGGCCGATAATATCGGGCCCGATGACTTCGCGTTGCTACCATCGGCGGAGTTGTCGTTGCTGACCGCTACCCATGTCGGCCACAACCGGTTTGGTCTCGTTTCAGACAAGACTGGGTGTGCGGCGTTGCTGACACCCGTGCGACCAGACGGCATCGAGGAAACGCCGGTCACCATGGTCGAGGTCTCAGGCACGACTGAACTGCTGGCGCGGGCGCTTCTCTGGCCCTATTTTGGGATTAAATCGACCGCCTGGACCGAAGAACCGTCAGCCGGCGCGCAAGTCACGGTCATCGAGGACACGCTCGCGCTGACCGAACCGGAAAGCGGTGTCCTTAGCGATCTCGTCACCGCCTGGTATGTGCTGAACGAAATGCCGGTGGTGACCTATGTGCTGGCCGTTCCTCAGACCGCCACGAAAGAGCGGACGCTCCTGGTTGAAAGAACTTGCTGGATGGCGCTCGAAGTCGGATTGGGAAACGCTCGCGAGATTCGTCGTGAGATCAGGGAGGGATCCGACGTCGACCCGCAACGTCTGGTCGATTTCTTTCTCAATCAACGCTATGAACTGCAGGAAAGCGATCAGGACGCACTGCGCGCCCTGATCTATCGCGGTTCGGGTGGTTCGCGGTTTGCGAAAGGGTTCCCGGTTCGGTTCCTACCGAGTGAATCCCCGGTCGACTAAACCGTCATCGCTGCGGCAGTTTCCCGGAGCTCGGAAAAGAGCAACGTGCTGAGATAGCGCTCGCCGGTGTCCGGCAGAACGACCACGACCGTCTTGCCTCGATTTTCTTCGCGGTTGGCGACTTCGCGAGCAGCAAACGCGGCTGCGCCGCAGGAAATGCCCTTCAGCAAGCCTTCCTTGCGCATCATCTCGCGAGCGGCGCCCATCGCTTCTTCGCTCGAAACATGGAAGATCTCATCGATCACCTCGCGGTCGAGCACGTCGGGCACGAAATTGGCGCCTATCCCCTGGATCTTGTGCGAGCCAGCATCACCTCCGGAAAGGATTGGCGATTCGGTCGGTTCCACCGCGACGATCTTGATCTCCGGATTGAGGGCTTTCAAGGCCTGACCAACACCAGTAATCGTGCCGCCAGTGCCGACACCAGCAACCACGATATCGACCTCGCCAGCCGTGTCTTGCCAGATTTCGACAGCCGTGGTTTCGCGGTGGATCTTCGGATTGGCCGGATTGGCGAATTGCATCGGCATCCAGGAGTTCGGGGTCGACTTGATCAGTTCTTGAGCCTTATTGACTGCTCCCTGCATTCCTTCGGCCGCCGGCGTCAGTACCAGTTCCGCGCCATAGCCGAGAAAGAGAATCCGGCGTTCGAGACTCATGCTCTCCGGCATGGTCAGGATCAGGTGATAGCCGCGTGCTGCCGATACCCAGGCGAGGGCGATCCCGGTGTTTCCGCTCGTTGGTTCGATAATCGTTGTTTTTCCCGGTTCGATGAGACCTTCGGCTTCGGCGGCATCGATCATGGACACGCCAATCCGGTCTTTGACCGAGAAACCGGGTGAATACGACTCGAGCTTGCCTATCAACGTCGCCGCCGCGTTCGGAGCAAAGCGAGAGAGCTTGACGAGGGGTGTGTTCCCAATGAGTTCGGTGGCGTCTTCAGCCACCAGCGGGCGGGTGTGGCGAACGAGATCGGCTGGATTCTTGATTGTGGCGGTCATCTGCAAGTCCTTTCAGGGCTGACATCATCGAACAGGTGCTAATCCTGATATCTCGATCCAGTATACAGAAAGAGTCAAGCGTCTGGAGCGGTCAAAGCGAGACTGGATACACGGCAGCCTTGCACATGCCATCCGGCCACCGATCAGGCAGTCGATCCGGGGTTGGCCTCTTCATGCAACGCTTCCTGGTACTCGGCTTCGCTCCCAACCCAGACCGAACCGTCCTTGTAATGCTCGTGTTTCCAGATCGGCACGATTTCCTTGATTCGCTCGATCGCATGCCGACTCGCGTCAAACGCGGCAGCCCGGTGGGGTGAGGACACGGCAATGATCACACTCGCATCACCGGGAAAGAGATGCCCCGTCCGGTGGACGATGGCGATTCGTTCGATCTCCCAGGATTCGTGCATTTCCGTTCCGATTCGTCTGAGCATCTTTTCCGCGGCAGAGTCGTAGGCCTCGTATTCGAGACTGACAACGCTCCGACCACGGGCGTGGTCACGCACCGTTCCCACGAACGATATAACGGCTCCGGACGACGGCGAACAGACCAGTTGTTCGATCGCGAGGCGATCAATCACCTGATCGGTAATCGCAAAATGATCAGATGGATACAGCGGATTCGCCACCGCTGACCGGAGGGATCAATGCGAGTTCGTCTCCCTCTTCGAGAACGTGTGCCTGTTCGACGTACTCCTGGTTGACCATTGGCATGGCGATCGGGAGAAGTCGTTCCATCCGCGGAAATCTGGTCGCGATGTCCGCGAGAACAGCGCCAACGTTAGTTCCCGCCGGGATCTCGATGGTTTCCGACGAGGTACCCGTGATCTCCCGGGTGGCGGCAAAATAGCGAAGGTGAATCTTCATCGTAATGGCTCAACTTGGTTCGGATGGAACGCGAGTCGACGGGCGCAGCCGCCTCCGGGCCATAGTACATGAGCCGCTCAGCTGCGCATGGAGCGATCATTCCGGGTAAGGCGTGTCGAGCAGGATCGTTTCCACTAATTCGCCCTGTGCGTACAACTCCTCACGAGGCGGAAGGATCAGCAGAGCATTGGCTCCGACCAGAGAGAGGAGCCTCGAGGAAGCCTGCCCTCCGGTAGGGGTCGCCAGCAATCTGCCGTCGGCATCAATCGTGACTCGCGCTCGCTGGTACTCGATCCGATCCGTAGGCACGATCTCCTGTCCGATCGCGACCTGGAACTGCGGCCGGGACGAGGTGACCCCGCGCATCAGATCCAACGCCGGCCGGATGAAAAGTTCGAACGAAACCAGCGCCGACACCGGATTGCCCGGCAACCCGTAGATCAGGGTCTCACCGACGGTTGCGAAATTGAGTGGTTTTCCAGGTTTCATGAAAACACGCCGGAAATGAACCTCGGCCAGATCACCGAGAATGGCTTTGATCAGATCGAGCTCGCCCATCGACACGCCGCCACTCGTGATCACGATGTCGGAGTCGGCGATCCGCTCCCGGAGAAGAGTCTCGAGATGGACCCGCTCATCCGGACCCTTGCCGGACCAGATCACCTCTGCACCGGCTTCCGTGAGCGCGGCGATCAGACTGAACCGATTCGAATCGCGGATCTTGCCTGCTGTCAACGGTTCGTTCGGCTCGACGAGTTCATCGCCGGTCGAAACCACACTAACCCGTGGTTTGCGCCGGACGGTCACGGGATCTTCTCCAAATGCAGCCAGCAACCCGATTTCAGCCGGACCAATCAGCGTTCCGGCCGGCAGGAGAAGCGCCCCGGCCGCAACATCCGAACCAGTTGGACGGATGTTTTCTCCGGGTGAAACGACGTCCTGGTGGATCACCACATGATCATCCGCTCGTTCCGTGTTCTCCACCCGGACCACGGCATCCGCGCCAGCCGGAACCGGGGCGCCAGTCATGATCTGCACGGCTGTGCCAATCGTGACCGCTTCTGCAGTGACATCTCCAGCCGCTTGGACCGCCAGCACCTCCCGCCACGGGGACACGTCTTCGGCAACCACCGCGTAGCCGTCCATGGTCGACGCCGGGAAAGGGGGATGGTCCTCAGGTGCGACGAAATCCTCGGCTAGCACCCGCCAGGCGCTTTGCGCAATCGGAACCTGTTCGGGTCCGAGCGGTGATAGGTGTGCCCGTATCGTGGCCCAGGCTTCATCAGGGTGACGAAGTCGGTCGAGTTCTGCGGTGTCTACGCTCATTGGTCGTTGGTCCATGCGTCAGTACGGATCTTTGCCGTTTTTTCGATCGATGATGGTATCACTGCCGTTCGCTGAGAGAGTTTGTAACAGTAGCCAGTGATTGACGATCTCCGGGCCGCTCCTTACAATGACATAACCCTGATGGTTGGCAGCGTCAGGCGTTTTTGGATTCTGTATCGCTCACAACTGGGAAGTTCACACGCGCTCATGCAGGTTCCGAAACAACCGCATGTGATGGAGGAGCCTACTCCCGTAGGTGCTTTGCTGCGTCCAGTTTCGAGCACTGGTTTCACAGTGCTCGATGAAGATGCCATCGTCGCTCAAGCCAGTGCTGATTTCCTGGCACTCGCTGTCGAGGAAGGCTATTCCGAAGAGCAACTCCAGATTGTCGAGACCGCGCTCGCGTTTGCGACCGAAGCGCACGTTGGAACTCGGCGTCATTCGGGCGAACCGTTCATTCTCCATCCGATCGAAGTCGCTTCGATACTCCTACGCCTGAAGGTCGATCCCGAAACTGCGGCCGCAGCGCTTCTTCACGATGCCGTCGAGGACACGCCGGTAACGACCGAAGATATCGTCGAGCACTTCGGCGAGCGGGTCCAGATGCTGGTCGATGGGGTCACCAAACTCGGCAAACTCTCGACCGATACGAGCGATCAGTCCGCTCAGGTCCGTGATTACGACGAGCAATCAGAAAATCTGCGCAAGATGTTCCTCGCAATGGCCGAGGATATCGGCGTCGTGTTGATCAAGCTCGCTGACCGTCTCCACAACATGCGTACGCTCGACGCCCTCCCCCGCGACAAGCAACTAGTCAAAGCACGACAAACGATGGAGATCTTCGCTCCGCTGGCCAACCGACTCGGAATCTGGCCGATCAAAGTCGAGCTCGAAGATCTCTCGTTTCGGTATCTGCAACCAGTCGAATACGAAACCATTCGGCGGCAACTGGAGATCAAGGGACGGAATCAGGAAGAATACGTTGAGCGAGTGATCGAACTGCTCAGCAAAGAACTCGAAGCGCAGGGCTTCCCGGGTCGACTGAACGGCCGCAAGAAGCACATCTATTCGATCTACCGAAAGATGGAGCAGAAACAGCGCGGTCTCGACGAAATCTACGATGTCCTCGGAATCCGGGTAATCGTCGAAAAGACCTCCGATTGCTACGGTGCGCTTGGAGTGGTCCATACCTTGTGGCACCCGATTCCCGGCGAGTTTGATGACTACATCGCGACTCCGAAAGCGAGTCACTACCGCAGCCTGCACACGGCGGTGATCGGTCCAGGCAGTTATCCGCTTGAGATCCAGATTCGAACGCAGGAGATGCACGACGACGCCGAGTACGGAGTCGCGGCGCATTGGCGCTACAAGGAGGGACGCAAGTCCGATCCTCAACTCGAGGAAAAGGTTGCCTGGCTGCGGCAATTGATGGAATGGCGTACCGAAGTGAGCGACGCTGAGGACTTTGTCGAAGCCCTCAAGTCGCAGTATTTTCGCGAACAGATTTACGTGTTCACCCCCAAGGGCGACATCATCGAACTCCCGGCTGGATCAACCCCCGTCGACTTCGCCTACCGGATTCACACCGAGGTCGGACACCACACGACCAGCGCCAAAGCCAACGACCGTTTGGTGCCGCTAACCTACAAACTCAAGATGGCCGATGTTGTCGAAATCGAAACCAGCAAGAGTAAGGTCGGACCAAGCCGCGACTGGTTGCGGGAAGAGCGTGGATACGTCAAGACCCCAGGCGCTCGCGAAAAAATCCGCCAATGGTTCCGTCGTCAGGAGCGTGAGGAAAACGTTCACCAGGGGAGCGAAACGCTCGAAAAGGAACTCAAACGCCTCGGTCTTGAGATGAAGCCAGAAGAGGTTCTGGAGCGCTTCCCCCGGTATTCGAAACTCGATGATTTCCTCGCCGCAATCGGGTATGGTGCGGTTTCGGCTCAGGGTATCGCCACCAAACTCGGCGAGCACGCCTCAAAGGAATCGTTCAGCGGTCAGTCGACCTTCAAGAAACCGACCTCGGCCCCGCGGGTCGTTGCCGGTGGCATGAGCAACATGCTGACCACTTTCGCGACCTGCTGTCGCCCGGTCAACGGCGACCCGATCGTCGGTTTCGTGACTCGTGGACGCGGGATCACCGTCCACCGGGCCTCGTGCGTCAACGTGATCAATACTCCGGACCAGGAGCGTCTCCTCGAACTGACCTGGGACGATACTGCGACTGATAACACCGTCCCCGTGCCAATCATCCTGCGCGCGTTCGACCGCGTTGGCCTGGTCCGCGATATCTCAACCGAACTCGCGGATGAGCGGATCAATATCCTCAATCTCGAATCACATACCCATGACAATCGCGAGGTCACGATTCGTTTGATCCTCGAACTGCTCGATCTCAAGCAACTAAGCAGGGTGGTCCATCGCCTCGAAATGATTCCTGACGTCATCGAAGCCCACCGCGAAGCCAGCGGAGTCCGGTGAATCGATTGGTTTCCGGCGGAGTCCTTGCCGCCGGCGAAATACTTGTCGATCTGATTGCATCCGATGGCTCAAATGGGCTGCTCGACGCAACCTCCCTGGCAGTCCGACCCGGCGGAGCGCCGGCCAACGCCGCCGTCGCGCTGGCTCGGCAAGGGTTGCCGGTGGCCTTCCTCGGCGTGGTCGGACAGGACCCCTTCGGAGAGCGGCTGATCACATCACTGAGCGCTGCCCACGTCGACACCAGCCTCATCCGTTCCACCCCCGATGCTGAAACGAGTCTGGCGCTTGCCTGGAAAGACGCGAACGGTGATGGGCATTTTCGACTCATCCGGATGGCCGACCGTCTGCTGTCACCCGACGACATCGACCGTGCCGATGTCCGCCACCGGGACGCCTTGGTGATTGGCTCGGTGTCCCTCGCGGAAGATCCCTCCCGTTCGGCAATCGAGCGTGCCGTTGCCCAGGCGAACAAAGCCGATGTGCCGGTTTGCTTTGACGTGAACGTGCGCCCATCGATCTGGTCTAAACCGGAGCAGATCCTGGACGTCGTTCGCCCAGTTCTTGGCTCAGTCGACCTGATCAAAGCTAGCGTCGATGATGTCGCGTACCTTTCAGGAAGTCGGCTCATGGGGAGGGAGGCTCTCGCCTGGTTGGACCAGTTTCCAGCCCGGTTTCTGATCGTGACTGACGGCAGTCGGGGCGCCTGGTTTGCGGTTCGCTCCAGCACTGGCGACCTGGTCAGGTCAGAGTTCGTTCCAGCTTTCGCAGTTGATGCCATCGATCCGACCGGTGCCGGCGACGCGTTTACGGCTGCGATTCTCTCCCGCTTGCTCGCGAATGAGTGGCAGGATCTGACTGAAAGCGATCTGCACTATGCCGCCGCTGCTGGAGCGCTGACCACGACCCGCCATGGCGCGATCGACGCGTTGCCAACCCGCTCGGATATCCTCTCCTTTCTGGCCAGCGTCGGGTCAGCCTGAAACGGTTCACCCCAGCGCCAGCCTCCGACACGGGTCGACCTGACAGGAACCGTTGTGCCCAAACTCGCTGATCCGGTGGCCATCTCCATTTTCGGACTCGAGATTCGCTGGTACGCGATTTTCATACTGACCGGCTTGCTGATTGCGATCGCTATTGCTCGGTGGATTGCCCTCTCGCGCGGTCTGGATCCCGAGTTCGTGCTCGATGTCGCTCCCTGGATCGTCATTGGCGCGCTGATCGGAGCCAGGCTCTACTATCTGGCTCTGAAATGGGATTACTTTCTCGATCAACCGCGTGAAGCGCTCAACATCCGACTCGGTGGGCTGACGGTCCATGGCGCGATAGTCGGCGGTTTGATTGCGCTCTATGTCTATTGCCGCTGGCGCGATCAGCGCTTTCTTACCTGGGCCGATATCATCGCCGCGGCAATGCCGATTGGTCAGGCGATCGGACGCTGGGGGAATTGGGCTAATCAGGAAGCCTTTGGCACACCCACGAGTCGACCCTGGGCCGTTCATATCGATCCGCAGTATCGACCGCCGCAGTATTCAAGCTTCGAAACCTTCCACCCGACCTTTCTCTATGAATCGCTGCTGAACCTGGCAATCGCGGCAATCCTGATTCCAATTGCCTTGCGGATGCCACTAAGCCGTTTCTGGCGCGAAGGGGACGTCGTCTGGATCTACATGATTCTCTATGGATCCGTTCGCTTTCTGATCGAGCGAGTCCGGACTGATAGCCTCTATATTGGACCGTTGCCGGCCGCCTACTGGATCAGCTGGGGCTTGATCGCCATTGGTGTTGCCATGCTCCTGCTGCGACGTACAGTCTGGCCGGGTGCGGTGGTCGCCGACCTCGAACCAGTGGCAATTCCAACGCCCGATGATCAACAGAAAGAACATGACGCCCGTGAATCGATCTGAACCAACCCAGCCTGCGCCCACCGGTTCCGCCTGGAACCTGGCAGCTTTGCTTGCCTCCGCTCATCTGATCGCACTTGGAACGACGGAAATGGTGCCGGAAACCACGATCGAAGATGTGCTCGGGACAGTTCACAGCGTCCGTGCCGCACGTGGATCGGCGGAGTCGATCCTCTCGGTTCTCGCGCAGTTTGAAGAACGCGTCGAAGCCCAGGTCCCGGCAAGCGCGCTTGGGGTGCTGGCAGTTGGTCGCGGAACGGGCGAAGCGGTCGCAGCGCTCGCCCGGTTGCAGGCCCGATCGGAATTGCTCGACCTCGCCGAGGCGGCAGTTTCAACCCGCATCTGTTTCGCTGAGATGGCGGATCGCCACGTCGTCACGATGATGGCGGCGACACTCCATGGGCAACCAGCCTCACCGACCTCGCTTGGGCATTGGCTCGGCGGTACGATCGGTCCGCTCGCGCGTGCGAACGAGCTGCTGGCGCTCGCCTATACACAAACCAACCGCTCGCCCCTCGGCGCCGGCTCGCTGGCGGCTGGACGATTGCAGGTCGATCGAGACGAAGTCGCCAATCTACTCGCTTTCGACGGCGTCATTACGAATACCTTTGACGCGGTCAGTTCGGTCGACTTTCTCGTGGTGGCTGCTGACGCCATCGAAGCCACCGTTTCTCCATTGCTGCGATTTGCTGATGAGCTGGAGAACTGGACTCGGTCTGATCCCGACTATCTTCTCTTCCAGGAAGAGCAGTTTCATCGGTTTGGCGATCTTCCGCAGCTGCGCCTGCCATCAGTGCTCGCGGCCGCCCGCGCCAGTGCCACCGAGAGTCTCGACTTCTGCGACGCGCTCCGCCGCTGGGCGCGGACTCGCGATTACGGCCCGCAAATTCGGATCGATGGCGGAACCGAGCGTCTCTCTGGAGCGATCGGAAGTGCGACTCAGCTGCTGGAGCAAGTGTCAGATCTCATTCGGACTGGTCTCGAGGTCAACCGGGCCGCACTCGCGAACAAAGCCGGCAAAGGCTATGTCACGAGCAGTGATCTGGCTGATTTTCTCATCCTCGAGGAGTCGATAGCTCCAGCCGATGCTCGTATGATCGCGGTCCGCGCGCTGAGCGCGATCAAGGAACGTGGCCAGCAGATCAGTGCGCTCGATCGCGACGCAATCGACGGCGCCGCGCTGATGGTGATCGGACGCGAGATCGGCATCGAGATCGAATCCCTAAGCCGGTATCTCGCTCCCCGCCGGGTGGTTGAGAGTCGAACGACCTCCGGCGCTCCCAGTCCCGCATCGACCCGTGCCTGGATCGTCGCTGAGCAGGATCAGATCGCTTCCGACAGTCAGGCATGGGAAACCAAACGCCAGCGCGTTGGCGAAGCGATCGCCAGCTTGATAGACGCGGCCGCAATCGCAGCCGATTCCCGCTTGACCCGGGAGAACTGACCGTTTTCGGGCGCGCCTGATCGTATACTGAAGGAACAGTGCCATAGCAGAAGCCTGACGGCACTGGTCATCCTGTTTTCATTTTCGCCAGGAATCGAGAACCGTTTTGGATACCGCGAACCCTATCGAACATGCCCTGCTGGTGGCCGTCGAGGCCTACCGCGACACCTGGGAGGTCACTGACTCGCTCGAGGAACTTGCCCGGCTGGCCGAGTCCGCCGGTGTCGAAGTCGTCGGTTCTGCCTCCCAGAAACTGAGCCATCCCCTGACCGGTACCTACGTCGGTAAAGGGAAACTCGAGGAAATCCGCGATCTGCGTGAAGACCTCGACTATGACCTCGTCATCTTCAACGATGAACTCTCTCCCTCGCAGCAACGAAACCTCGAGAAGTTTCTCGATGTCAAGATTATCGACCGGACCGCGCTGATCCTCGACGTTTTCGCCAAACGCGCGCAAACGCACGAAGGACGATTGCAGGTCGAGCTTGCGCAACTTGAATATCGCCTGCCGCGCCTGACCGGTATGTGGACCCACCTTTCGCGCCAGTCGGTCGGTGGCGTCGGACTTCGTGGACCAGGCGAAACGCAGCTCGAATCTGACCGCCGCGAAATCGGCAAACGGATTGCGTTCATCAAAGGGCAGTTAAGCGAGGTCCATCGCCACCGCGAACTCTATCGATCCCGTCGGCGAGATGCCGGCGTGCCGGTGGCGGCCCTGGTCGGCTATACGAATGCCGGCAAAAGCACGATGCTGAATGCCCTTTCAGGCGCCGGCGTGGTCGCAGAAGATAAACTTTTCGCCACTCTCGATCCCACTACCCGCCGGGTGGCTCTACCGAGTGGTCGCGAAGTGCTGGTGACCGACACCGTCGGCTTTATCAACAATCTGCCAACCATGGTCATCGCGGCATTTCGATCGACGCTCGAAGAGATCAACGAAGCCGCGCTGTTAATCCACGTTCTGGACGTCACCCATCCAAATGCGCTCGAGCAGGCTGGAACCGTCGCCACGGTTCTCGAAGACCTTGGGTGCGATGACAAACCGGTCATTCTCGTATTCAACAAGATCGATCTCCTGCGCGAAGAGGATGCAAGCCGGGTCGAGGAACTGCGTCAGCAGATTGCCGCCGCCGGAGTCGTTTCGGTTTCGGCGATGACCGGCACCGGAATGGAGGATCTGCTCGCTCAAATCGAAAAGGCACTGGAAACTGAACAACGATTCGTGACGGTGCGGATGACCGTGCCCTATCCTCGCTCGGAACTCGTCGATCGATTCCACACGATTGGCCGCGTCGAGGAAACGACCTATGACGAACGGGGAACCACGATGACCGGGGTGGTCCCGGAACGCCATCTGGGCGAATTCGCCCCGTTCGTAGTGATCGTAGGCGGAGAGAGCGGCAAGGCGACCGAAAAACCTGAACCGGAATCGGCTGAATCAGCGGCCTGACAGGAGTGGAAGGATGACCGGCGGGGCAACATACCGGGAGGCTGGGGTCGATATCGAAGCAGCCACGCAAGCCGTGGCTTCCATCCGCGACCTCGCTGAAGCGACCCGGGCCAACACCGGCGCCGGCGCACTCGGGCACTTCGGCGGAATCTATCGTCTGCCGGCCGGTGGTGATCAGTTGCTGGTGGCTTCTGCCGACGGCGTCGGAACGAAACTCATGCTGGCGTTCCAGTTCGGAGGCGAAGCGCACGCCCAGGTTGGCTCCGATCTCGTTTGCCACTGCATCGATGACCTTCTGGCCTGCGGAGCACGCCCTCTCTTTTTTCTCGACTATTTCGCCACCGGCAAGCTCAACAAGGACGTTTTCACCACCGTTGTGCGCGGTCTCTCGGCAGCCTGCGCCGTCAACGGTCTGGCACTGATCGGCGGCGAAACAGCGGAAATGCCGGGTTTGTACGACGATGGTCATTACGATCTGGCTGGGTTCATCGTCGGGACGGTAGCTCCAGACCGGTTCATCGACGGCAGCGCGATCAAGTCGGGCGATCTGCTTCTCGGTTTGCCGTCGACCGGGCTGCAAACCAATGGCTACAGTCTCGCTCGGGCGGTACTCGGACTCCGTGACGGTGACACGCCGGTTTTGCCCATCGATCAACCGCGAGACGACCTCGATGGCGCTACGATCGCGGAAGCACTGATGGCGGGACACCCGAGTTATTTCGATCAGGTTTGGCCGTTGCTCGAAGCCAACCTGGTCACGGGAATGGCGCACATCACCGGCGGCGGTTTGCTGGACAACGTGCCCAGGATGCTCCCAGACGGGCTCAGCGCCAGGTTCGATCCTACGACCTGGCCCTCGCCGCCGCTGTTTGATCTGCTCACCAGGCTTGGTGGCATCGCACCAGATGAAGCCTACCGGGCGTTCAACATGGGTCTAGGATTCGTCATGGCGGTTCGTCCGGACGACGTTGATGAGGCGATCACCTTGTCACCGGAATCGCGAGTCGTCGGTCAGATCGAACATTGCACCGATGCGGATCATCGAGTAGTTGGTTTGCTGGCTGTTGAACAGGACGTGACCAATGGCGCTGGTTGACATCGAAGGTCGTTCGATCGAAGCCAAGATCGTCTACTTCGGTCCGTCGATGAGCGGCAAGACGACGAATCTGCTGGCATTGCATCAATTGCTGCCAACTGAATTCAGGAGTGACCTCGCTGAAATCGGCGATGCCGAAACCCGGACGGTTTATTTCGATTATCTGCCGATCGACGCTGGTCGAGTCGATGGATTCGATCTCCGCTTTCGGGTTTATTCTGTTTCCGGCCAGGAGGGGAATACCGACGCTCGCCGGGCGATTCTGACGGGAGCAGACGGTGTCGTTTTCGTCGCCAACGCCGAAGAAGGCCAGCAAGCCGCCAACGTCGCATCCATGACCGAGCTGCGGACGGTTCTCTCGGAACTCAATTCCCGCGACCACGAAACCTTTCCGGTTGTAGTGCAGATCAACAAACTCGATCTCGACGACGTCGTGGAACCGACAGCTCTCCAGAGCCTCCCAGGTATTGATGGCAAACCGACCGTCACTGCGTCCGCGCTCAACAACCAGGGCGTTGTCGAGACCTTCCGCACGATTTGCAGTCTGGTGGTCGATTCGCTCTAGTCAAAATGTTAGCGCCACAGATTACCGGTTTTCGGGCACCCGCCGAGCGGACATTTCGAGGCACCTTCGCCGTCCTTCCAAGACTTCTTATCGTCGTTCCGAAGCACGAGGAGTCTGGATCGCGCGTTCTCTCTTGCTCCCGGGTGAGCATGGTCACCCCCGCAAAAACGGCGGCCACACCCACGGTCATTCCGAGGCACGAGGAATCTGGATCGCGCGTTCTCTCCTGCTCCCGGGTGAGCATGGTCACCCCCGGCGAAAACGACGGCCACACCCATTGTCATTCCGAGGCACGAGGAATCTGGACTGCGCGATCTCTCTTGTGCCGAAGAGGTCATGGTCAACCCAGTTGAAACGGCACCACGCGACCCCCAGGAAAGCCATCGTAGTTGGCGAGAAGAGACCCCTCGACTGCACACGTGGTTCCAGAAACTAGTGGTATCGGAGGGAAGATACTGGAACCGGCCTTTTCGGCTTAATCGTCCTTCTCAGACGGTTTCAGGAAGTCCGGACGGGCGAATGCTGGATCGGGATACGTGTAGAAACCGGATCCTGTTTTCTTCCCCAATTCACCTTTTGCCACTTTCTCCCGCAAAATCGTGGATGGTCTGTCAGTCGGATCCTGCGTGATAGCCTGGTAGGTTGATTCGATATCCTCGACCACGTTCAACCCGACACTGTCCATCAATGCAAAGGGTGCTTCGTCGGTCTGAAAAAAGATCATGAACAATCTGTCGATATCCTCGGGATCCGCGACTCCTTCGTCCGCTACCCGGAGCGATTCGCGTTTGATCGCCCGCCAAATCCGGTTGATGACAAATCCCTTGCTGTCCTTGCGCACCACGATCGTCGCCAACCCGAGTGAATCCCCAAACGCTTTCGCGGCAGCGATGGCCTCTGGACTGGTCGCGCCACTACTCATTACCTCGAGCATCGATCGCGTCCAGATTGGCTGAAAAAAGTGCATGTTGAGAAAACGTTCTGGCCGCTCGACCACATCGGCAATCTGGGACGACTGCAGGGATGAACTGTTGGTCGCCAGAATCGCGTCGGTCATCGGCGAGACGGCGGCAAAGAATTCTCGTTTGGTTTCGAGATGCTCTCGAATCGCCTCGATCATCAGGTCAGCGCCGTCGAGCGCCGCTTCGAGGGAATCAACGGGTTTGATTCTGGACAGTGCCGCCTCAGCATCACCAGGAAGCATCGCCGCATCGATAATCGCCGGCATGATTTCCGTTCGGATCAGGTCGAGCGATCGTGCCAAAGCCGCCGGTTCCATGTCATAGAGCCGGACCTGTCGTCCCGACAGGGCTGTCAGCGCGGCGATATGCGATCCCATGGTGCCGGCACCGATCATGGCGACCGTTTCGATGGCATGATTGTCGAGCGATGCGGACATCTGATTCCCTCTCTGTGTCTGATCTGACCAGAACCTGGTCCGACGTTTGATGCTATTCCTGCGAGAATGGTACGAGAGTGGACCCCACTTCGGGATGGTAGAAATGCGGGTCAAGGAATGACGGGCAATCTTCTCCTGGGTGTCGACGTAGGCACCTATAGCACCAAGGGTGTTTTGTGCACGGTTGCCGGCGAAGTGCTGCGGAGCGCTACGGTCGAACATGGCCTGTCGCTTCCACGTCCGGGCTGGGCGGAGCATGATGCCGACTCGATCTGGTGGGGCGAATTTGTCCAGGTGACCAGGGCGCTCCTCGAGGATGGTTATTCTGGTGACGACGTCGGCGCTGTCGCCGTAAGCGCGATCGGGGCGTGCATGCTCCCGGTGGACACTGCTGGTCGCCCGCTCCGGCAGGGGGTGTTGTACGGCATCGACACCCGCGCGACGGCTGAGATCGAGGAACTTAACGCGCAGTTTGGTGAAGAAGCCATCTTCGCCTTGAGTGGGATGGCGCTGACGACACAATCGATCGGCCCCAAGATTCTCTGGGTGAAACGAAACGAACCTGATGTTTTCGCAGGGACCCACAAGTTCTTGACGGCGACCTCCTACATGGTCTTCAGATTGACCGGCGAGTACGTGATCGATCGCCACACCGCATCCTATTTCAGTCCGCTGTTCGACATCGAGCAATGCGAGTGGAGCGACGATCTGAACGAGCCAATCTGTTCGCTCGAGCAGTTGCCAGGATTGCTCTGGTCGGATGAAATCGCTGGATCGGTGACCCGGGAGGCTGCCGAAGCGACCGGTCTGCGGGTCGGCACCCCGGTAACCGCGGGAACGGTTGACGCCGCCGCAGAAGCGCTCAGCGTTGGTGTCGAAAACCCCGGCGACATGATGATCATGTACGGCACGACCATGTTCTTCATCTTGGTTACTGATCGCCCAGTTCCCGATCCGCGCATGTGGGCGACCGCGTTCGTCTTTCCTGGGTTGTACGACGTCGCTGGTGGCATGGCCACCACTGGCGCGCTGACCCGCTGGTTCCGTGATGAACTAGGTGGTGTCGAACGCGCTGAAGAAGCAGCTGGAGGCGAAAATGCGTATCAGGCGCTCGCACGGAAGGCTGGCGATATTCCCGCTGGTTCTGACGGACTCATCTGCTTGCCTTATTTCAGTGGCGAACGGACCCCGATCAACGATCCCCGCGCCCGCGGGATGTTCGCCGGCCTGACCCTTTCTCATACCCGCGGCCATCTCTATCGGGCGGTGCTCGAAGGAACCGCTTACGGTGTGCGGCACAATCTCGAAGCCATCAGCGGGATGGGTGCCCGAACCCAACGACTTGTCGCCGTCGGCGGCGGCGCGCAAAACCAACTCTGGATGCAGATCGTCTCCAATGTCACCGGTATGAGTCAGATCGTACCCGATCGAACAATCGGCGCCTGCTACGGCGATGCCTTTCTCGCCGGTTTAGGCAGCGGACTCATCACGGATCGATCGGCGTTGCAGCAGGAGTGGGTCACCATCCGACAGGTTGTCGAACCTGATGAATCAGCTGGTCGGGTGTATGGCGACTATTACCCGATCTACCGAGACCTGTACGAAAACACCCGGGAGCAGCAGCATCGCCTGGCAGACCTCGGTTAGTGGTCTCCCTATCTAATCGAAGCGATTGACAAACAAGAACGCATGTTCTATTCTCTACCCACACGATCCCAGCGGACAGGTCTGCGGACGGCGCAGCCATTAAACCTGTCCGGGCTGGTAACCCGTGATCCAAACTCGGCGCCGAATCCCGGAATGCCTCTTCTGTAAACTCCTTCCCGGAGTTCATCCTGACAAAGGAAGAGCGGAGCTCGTCGAAGGGACCTGGGGGAAGGCCGGGAAGGGGGCCTTCGTCTTGGTCGATTCCGCCGCTCGTCACAAACCCGTAGCCATCGGACCTGTTCCGGCGGACTACCACCACAGAGAGGGGCACGCAAACGGTTCAAAATCTTCAGGACTTCGGTTTGTCAGTGCTGGGTATCAACCAGGCGCGCTGTCAATTTTCCCGCTCGCCAGGATCAGTGTTCCCTCGGGGACGAGAGCCTGTCAACAATGAGGTTCGACCGGCTCCACCTCCCGCCTTGTATCACCATGTCCCCGGACGCCTTGATACATCAAGAGTCTCGAACGAGCACAGACGGTTGCGATAGTCCCTGCTGCGTGATAGGGTGTATGAGACGTTCCCTCGGTTTCCGGCTGGGACATTTGTCTAATGGCTGAAATCACAGGGTGGGAGTGAACCTTGATGAGCAACGACATGAATGACATCACCCAGAATCGCCATTCTCGGCGCCGCTTTCTCCGGTTTGGCGCATCAGCAGCACTGATCGGATTGGCGGCAACGACGGCCGGTCTCGATCGCGTGCTCGCCGACGACGATGGCGACGACACCACCGGCGGCGATAGCACCGGTGGTGATGGCAGCAGTGGCGCTGGCGCTGGCGGCGGTGCGTCCGGAGGCGATACCTCCGGCAGTTCGGTCACCGGTGGCAGTAACACCGGCGGTGGCGGTGCGTCCGGCACAGGTGGTTCGGGTACCGGTGGGGCAGGCACTGGCGGTGACGGTGGAACCGCCGCCGCTGGCAGCGGCACTGGCGGCTCAGGCGGTAGCGGTGGATCAGGTGCCAATGGCGGCTCCGCCCAGAGCGGTTCTGCCCAAGGTGGCTCTGGAGGTTCAGCATCGGCCGGTGGCAACGGCAGCAACACGGCTGTGCCTGGCTCGGGTGGCGGGGCCACCTCGGGCGCGACGAACTCTGGCGATTCTGGCAGTGGTGGCAGCGGCGGTAGTGCCAACGCCGGAGTTAGCGGGTCTTCGACTTCGTCCGGTGGCACCGGTACGAGCGGTAGTGGCACCGACGGAGCGGGATCGACCGGCGGCGACGGCGGGACGGTTTCGTCCGCGTCGACTTCGTCAACGTCGTCGAGTTCGATCGGTGTCGGTGGTGGCTCCGATACAGCCCCACCCAGTTCAGCCGAACTCGATGCCTTCTGGTCTGAGATTCTGCCCTGGTAGCCAGTGTCCGAGCTTTATCGACTTCTTATCCGAACCGGGCGGCATTTAGTCGCCCGGTTCCTGTTTGCGCATGGCGGGATCGCGCCTAATCGATGTCGATCTCGCCCAGTGCTGAAATCTCGCCGTGTCCAAAACCTGCGTTCCGAAGCGGTGTGATCACATCCCGCTCCAGATCAGGCAGATAGCAGACGATGAGATCGGCTTGTCCGATTGGTGTCACGTTGAACGGCCCGAGCGCTGCCGGAATGACACACGATTTGGCTCGTTCGAGTACGTATTCGCCCTTCTCCCAACGGATTGTGGCCGGACCGCCGACGTTCGAAACGGTGAAACACCGATCTGGATGGTCTGGTTCCTGGTGCGGTTCGCGCAGCAGCCAGCGTTCAAGAGCGAAATGTGGTCCAGCGCTGCCCGTCCGGTATGCGTTCCGTCCGCTCACCCGAGTCAACCCAGGCTGAGGCACGGGGAGATAGTGATTCCGCAGTTCCGATAGAGTTCCTCGAATTGCGGCGTTCCAGTCGTCTTCGGCAAGACGATTGCCATGAATATCGGTCGGCATGACCGACCGGGTCAGATCCGAGGTTTGCTGGATTTCAAAGATAAGTGTGTTCGGACCGAAGGCATGCAGAATCCCTGAAGGAACGTAGACGGTATCTCCAGATGAAATCGGATAGCGATACATGACCATGTCGTAGTCCTGGCGTTTGAACGCGTCGAAGAGGTCGTCATCGCTAAATCCGGGTTTGATCCCAGCCAGAATCGTGGCCTTCGGTTCGGCCCAGAGAATGTGCCACGATTCTGTCTTGCCATGGGGTTCACCGTAGACCGTGAGTGCGGTTTCATCATCAGCATGGAGATGAACAGGGAGAGGATGTGACGCATCGAGAAACTTCGCCAGCAGGGGAAAGTCGGGCCCGGACCACCCGCTGCCGACAATCTCCTCTGGATGCGCCATGACGAGGTCATGAAAAGGCTCGCCGGCGTACTCGCCATTGAGAATCGAAGCGCGAGCCTCTCGCCAGTCGCTGACCTCCCACGTTTCCGCCACGATTCCTTCTGGCGTGTCAGTCTTGCCAAGCATGTCCGGAATCAGCCGCTCACCAAACGCGTAATCGCGGACGTGAAATGTCAATTCGAGTGGATAGAGATGCATCATGATGTCCTCCACAATTCAGGCCTATATGCCGCGATTGCGACACAATAGCCCGATCTGGTTTACTCAGCCAATAGCGATGAGTAAAGGCGAGGCGAGATGAAGCGAGAAGCGGTTCTCGGAGTTGACTCCAGCACGCAATCGACGAAAGTGATGATCGTCGACCTCGAAACAGGTGTGGCAATTGCTGAGAGTCGAGCGCCACATTCCGGTCTGAACCTGCAGGACCCGAATGACTGGTGGCATGCGATGCGGTCGGCGTTGGCAGCAATCGACCTCGATGCGGTGCAGCTGGTTGGACTCTCCGTGGCTGGACAGCAACATGGTCTGGTGACGATCGGGGCCGATGGAGAAACCGTGCGACCGGCGCCACTGTGGAACAACGTCGACGCAGCCGCGGATGCCGAGCGGTTGAATCGAGAAGCTGATTTCCCCGGCTTGATAGGGTCGCGGTTGGTGGCCGCGTTTACGATCGCCAAACTGGCGCATATGAAGCGCACTGATCCTGCTGGCCTGGCGGCGACGCGGGCAATTGGTTTGCCGCACGACTGGTTGAATTTCAAACTGACTGGACGACTGGCGAGTGATCGGGGCGATGCGTCTGGAACCGGATGGTGGTCGCCGATCGAGAACCGGATCATGCCAGATCTGATCGCATTGGCGGTAGGTGAAGCCGATGCTCGCCGTTTGCGTTCGAGCGACGTCCTCGGCCCGGAAGAGCCATGCGGACGTGTGAGCGATCAGGCGGCAGACTTTCTCGGATTGCCAACGGGTTTGCCAGTTGCTGCTGGCAGCGGCGACAACATGGCCGCCGCCCTCGGGATTGGTGCGAGTGAAGCGGAAATTGTCGTCAGTCTGGGGACCAGTGGCACCGCGTACGCGGTTTCCGAAAAACCCACCGCCGATCAAACCGGCGAAGTCGCGGGTTTCGCCGATGCGACCGGTCGCTATCTTCCGTTGGCATGCGTGCTGAACTGCACCCGCGTGGTGGCGCAGTTGGCCGATCTTCTCGGGCTCTCGTTGAACGACGCGCTCGATCTGGCCGCTGCGACCGACCCCGGCGCCGAGGGCATCCTGCTCATTCCCTATTTCGATGGTGAGCGCACGCCAAATCTTCCGTTCGCGGCTGGGTCTATTCATGGCATCGAAACCGGTAATCTGACTCATTCAAATCTCCTTCGGGCCGCGGTTGATGGCGTGGCAGCGAACATGGCGTTTTGCGTCGGTTCGCTGGAACGGGTCGGTGTCACCGGTGAACGGATCGTGCTGGTTGGGGGCGGTTCGGCGCATGAGGCCTGGCGCCAGGCAATTGCCGATGTAACCGGGCTGCCAGTGATCGTTCTCGCCGGTGGCGAACACGTGGCCAGGGGAGCGGCCATTCAAGCGGCGGCGCTCGCGCGGGGAGAATCCGTGGCCGCCGTTACTGCGGCCTGGCGACCGACTGTAATCGCGAAGTCTGCGCCTCGAGCCGGAGCACAAGCCTCTTTCCGACTGGAGGAGCGAACCAGAGCGGCCGAGAAGGAACCGGATCTTCGATGGTCTCCGAAGCGGATGCCAAGTTAGCGCAGTGCGCGCAAGCGATGCATCTGGTCCCGGGTCGACTGGGAGAGCTCCTGGAAAACGGACAAGAGCTCCTGATAGCGGCGATGACTCGCCTCAACAGGCTCGAACTGTCTTTGGCCGGCACGGTTGATCCATGTGGCATGTGGAGGAACGATCCAGTCGAGCATGGCCGCGGCGGTCATGGCGGCTCCGAGAGCGGAACGGTCTGCCACCTCATCGACCATGACCGGCACTCCAAACACGTCCGCCACGATCTGACTCCAGGCGCTGCTGCGTGAGCCTCCACCGGCAAGTACGATCTGTTCTGGCCGTTTGCCGAATTCGGTGAAAACCAGCGACGCGTTGTTCAACGCCAGGATCGAACCTTCAAGGATCGCTCTGAGCATGTGGCGCCGATCATGACGGACGTCAAGCCCGAAAAACGCGCCGCTGGCGTGCGGATCCATCAGGGGTGATCGCTCTCCGGAGAGATAGGGAAGAAAAAGCAGCCCGCCGGAACCGACGGGTATCGCCGGGAGTTCAAGGTCGAGTTCGGAAAAAGGATCGTCGGCGGCTCGTGGAGAAATCTGATTCAGGAACCAGTTGAGGGCGGTGCCGGAAGCCATTGTCGCCGCCATCAATGCCCAGCCAGCGCCGCTTTCAGGTTGGAGGGTCGTGCACCAGGAATGAATCCGTCCGAGCGGGTCGATGATCGGCTCCCTGGTTGGAAGCATGATTTGCGATCCGCTGCTGAGCGTCAGCAACATCGAATCCGTGCCGATCGCGCCGGAAGCGAGCAGAGCCGCGGGCGCATCGCCACCGCCTCCGCTGACCGGGATCCCGGCCGGTAGTTTCATTTTCGATGCGGCTTTTGGGGTCAATTGTCCAGACTCAGCAGCCGACTGGAAGACCGGAGGGAGGTGGGTTCGGCTGATATCAACGCCCTCCAGCATCGTTTGCGACCAGTCACGGGTGTTCACGTCGAAGAGACCCGTGCCAGAGGCGTCGCTGGGTTCCGTTGTAAGCGCTCCGGTCAGTTTCCAGCGAATGAAATCCTTGGGCAGGAGAACGATCGCGGTCTTTTTCCAGGTTTCTGGTTCGTGGTGCTGAACCCACCGGATCGATGCCGCCTGGAACCCCGGTGCCAGCGCCGAACCGGTGGCACCGATCACGGACGACCTTCCGATTTGGGTCGTCAGCGCGTCGACCTCGACCTGACTACGGGTGTCTTCCCAGATGATTGCAGGCCGCAGTAGCGATCCGTCGGCATCGAGAAACACGCTTCCATGCATCTGACCGGATAACCCGATTGCAGCAATGGCGACGTCCGGTACAGCAGCGGTTACCTCGCGAACCGCCTCAGCGGTGCCATTCCACCACGAGTCGGTATCCTGTTCAGCCCAACCAGGGTTGGGCCTCGCAACAGGGTAGGAGCGCGCTGCTCGCCCAAGAACCTGACCTGCTGCATCGACGATGAGCACCTTGACCGAACTCGTCCCAAGGTCGATTCCGATAGTCGCCTGTCGCGAGTGTGCTGTGGACATCTAGATGCTGACCTCGATCGCGCCAGTTGGGGCGAGGTTGCCTGGAGAACGACGTTGACGGTAGAGTAAGACACCGAAGTGTACGTTCACTTCGGATTCCCGCCTGGTTCACCCTTTCTGGCTGCTGGCGAGGTTGTCTGAGCATGATTTGTCGACCGTTTCTTGCCACTCTTATCGCGTGTCTCTTGTTCCTCGCGAACACGGCAGTGGGCGCTAGCGTCGCATCGGCGACTTCCGTCGCGGCCACGTCGTCGAGTTGCGATGTGCAGGTGGTCTCAATCGAGTTCGAGCGAGAATACCGGGCGACCGAGGACGAAATCAATCTTCGTTCCGGACCGGGTCTCGATTGTCGGGTGGTTACCCAGATCGATTTGGGCGCAACGGTCCGGGTGGTCGGCGAAAGTGTGGTTGCCGACGGTCTAGATTGGGTTCCGGTCGAGGTTGGAGATCGTAATGGCTTTCTCTATCTCGGCAACGTAGAACCCGTGGACCCTTCCGACCGCTTTGCCACTGAGGTTTGCAGCCCGATCGTGACTGATCCGATAGGGGCGTCGCTTGCCGTCGGGACGGATCAACTCAACTTCCGAAGCGGTCCGTCGACACTCTGTGACGTCATCGATCAATTGGCCTATGGAGAGGAGGTAGTGGTCGCAGGCGAATCGATTGATCGCGGAGGCCGGGAATGGACACCGGTTCTCGTGGGATCGACGCAAGGTTTCGTGGCAACCGCAGGTTTGATCGATCCGGCCTCGATCGCCAGTCCGACGATCGTCCCGGTCCTGATGTATCACGACATTGGGTATCCAGCCGATCGCTACCGGGTCAGCCCGGATAGTCTCGAATCTCAGCTTGCTTGGCTCCGTTCGAACGGCTTCACCTCTATTACTCCGTCAGATCTGATTGGATGGCTAAACGGTGAGCAAAGATTGCCGCCGCGCCCCGTGATCATATCGGTCGATGACGGTTGGGCTTCGACCCGACTTTTCACCGAACTCGTGTCCGCGTACGGTTTTCAGGGAACCTATATGCTGCCCAATTACACGTCCCTCACCAACGATGAGATTCGAGAGCTAGCGGTTTCGGGCGAGGTCTGTGGACATTCTGTTAGTCATCAGTTCCTCGCTGAACTCTCCTGGGACCTGCAGTATTACGAAATCGCAGAGAACCGCGCCTGGTTGAGTGCGGTCATCGGCGAACCGGTCCGCTGCTTTTCCTATCCGTTCGGGTCGTTCAACGACGCTACCAAACAGATCTTGCGGGATGTCGGGTTTGAGATTGGTTTCCACGCCTGGTGGGGCCCAGCTCCGCTCGATGGGTCACTCGATCGCTGGGCAGTCCAGCGTATCGAGATCAATGGCACTTACTCGCTGGAAACGTTTGTATCGGTGATCGGGTATTGAGCGGGTTCCGGCGAAGGTCGGGAGCCATGTCGACGCGATTTCCGGCTGAACGAGAGTCGGTCAATCGAAAAAACCGTCGACGAATGAGCGGTTTCCTGGAACAGGACGACCTGAGGCAAACCAATCCCAAGCAGCAAAGTGCGGACGCGCTCAGCCGCTGCGGCCGCCTGGACAATGAGCAAAGACTCGTTGGCCGGAAGAGGCGTTCCAAAGATCAGCGCGGCCTCAGAGGCATCAGCGCCCCGGACGACGCGCGCGCGATGACCGAAACCGGCTCGATGGATAGTCGTCAGTACGGAACTCAATTGATCATCTGGAACGAAAGCGGCGACTGATAGAGCCGACGATGAAGAATCTGGCATTCCGGTCCTCGACTGGTGTCACAGGTTGTGACTCAGAGTCCATGACCAGGATGGTAACCGCTCAACCCGCGGATAGCGACCTGAAACGAGATCAGGTCATATGGAGAATAAGTTGGGCGAGCGAAAAGTAGATGAGAAGGCCCGTCGCGTCGACCAGACTACTGATCAGCGGCGCGGACACGACCGCCGGATCGATGCGGAGTTTGGTCAGGACAAGTGGCAACACGGCACCGACTGTAGCAGCCCAGACACCTATGGCGAAAATCGCGACGGCCACGGTAACCGCGACCTGGGTGGAACTACCGTCGGTGAGGTAGGCGCGGACGAACATCAGCGCGCCCATGGAAAGACCCAGCCCGAGACCCGTTAGCGATTCCTTGGTGATGACCCTGACTGCGTTGCGTGGAGAGACCTCATCAGTCGCGAGAGCGCGAATAAGGGTCGACACCGTTTGCGAACCGATGTTGCCGCCAGTGCCGATTAGCATAGGAATGAAGAAACTCAGAATCGTGAACTCCGCAATCAGGCCTTCGTAGCTGGAAATGATCGAAACGGTCAGAAACTGGGCGAAGAAAAGGACGAGCAGCCAGACGATTCGTTTGCGATAGAGCGTCGAAGGTGAGGCCAGCAGATAGGGTTCATTCAGTGGCGCCGAACCACCAAGGCGCTCGATGTCTTCGGTCGTTTCTTCCTCGATGACCTCGGCGATGTCATCGATCGTGATGATGCCGAGAATTCGCGATTCAGGATCAACGACGGGGATGGCGAGCAAGCCGCGGTCGATCATCGTTTTCGCTGCGATTTCCTGGTCCTCCATCGCGAGCACACTGACCGGATCCGTGTACATCAGATCTTTGACGAGCGTGTCCGGTTTGGTCAGGACGAGGCGGTAGAGCGAGAGCACGCCTAGCAGGTGGTCGTCTCGATCAGTGACATAGACATAATTGATCGTTTCGGCTTCTTCTGCGACTCGGCGAAGCGCCGAAACTGCCTGGTCGGCACGCAAGGTCGGCGCAATCGAAACGAAGGCAGGCGTCATGATTCCGCCGGCGGTGTCCGGTGGATAGGCGAGGAGTTCGCGCATTTCCTCGGCGTCGTCCGGTTCCATCGCGATGAGAATTGGATCGGAAAAACCGGGATCAAACTCGCCGAAAATGTCGGCGGCGTCGTCTGGCTGGATAATCTCCAGCACATCCGCTGCACGCTCGGCGGGGATCTGCTCGAGTAGATCCGCTGCTTGCTCATCCTCGAGTTGGACCAGCAGATCGCCGAACTGCTGGTCCCCCACGAGATCGAGGAGATGACTCGTCCGGTCGAGATCGAATTGCTCGAAGAACTGCTCGATCTGTCCTTCAGTGAGTTGACTGGCGATCGAGCGCGCGAGCGCTTCGTCCGATGCTTGAACAGCGTCGAGCATCTGATCAGCAGGCTCGATCAGTTCATCGACCGTGGTGGTCGTCTGTCTATCCGCCATAACAGGCTAGATTCTGATGGGTCAGGATTTGGGCAAACGCAGCACTGGGAGACGCACTGGTCGGTAGAGTCGTGGCCCGACTTGTTTGGAGTGCGTCCTAATCGGCTGCCCGTCCTCGTCTACATGTGGTGCGCTGCGGGAGCGCATTCCATGAATCGAGACCGGATCAGCCTCTACGGCTTGCACGACAGGTCGATCGTCGACCTCCGTGATGTGGTATCGAACTGGTTTCTGCATCTTTCACCGTCCTTGATGGACCGGACAGAGTCCGGCACGACTGCTCCGGTATCCGGAGTGGACGGCAGCGTTTCAGCGGATAGGCTGGAGGTTACGCGGTCCGTGACCACCGGGAGACCGGGTTGGCAGGTCCAGGTTTGCTAGAACTACCGGCGTCCAACGCCGCTCCCTTCACGAGACCGATGGTCAATCGAGGCTCGTCACCATTCTGCAATCGTGACACGACCAACCGACAAGGTTGCATTCGCAACTCAATGATTATGGTAGTCCTCTGGCGAGGAACCCGTCAACTCTCGGCGGAGTCGCTCCATGTGGACAGATTCGGATGATCGAAGTCGGCTGAGGAAAACTCCGCCAGGAGTGTTTCTTCATCGCCGATGTCGTCGCTTCTGATTGCCATTTCGACGACTTTTAGCAACGGGCGGTCCGAGCCTACCCATTCCGTATGACTGCCGGTACGCTGGAAACCTACACGCTCGTAGGCAGTGATTGCGCGGGGGTTGTGTTCAAACACCTCGAGTCTGATCGTATGCAGGCCGAGCACCTGGAATCCTTCCTCGACGACCAGCTTGGTGGCTTCGGTTCCAAAGCCATGGTTCCAGAACGCTTTTTCCCCGATTACGATACGGAAAAGCTTTTCCAGGGGATCGCGATTATCGGACTCCGTCAATGCGGTCATGCCGATCACCTCACCGCTTTCGCGGTCATGGATGGCAAAGCAATAGCCGGCCGCCGAGAGGGGGAGAATCATGGTATCGAAATAGAGTCCCGACTGACGTGCCGTCAATGGCTTGAGATCATGCCGGAGAAGATAGGCAATTTCGGGATCGGCGTACCATTCTTGGAAGCGTCCCCGGTTCGCCGGAATTTGTCGATGCAGGCAGACACGATCGCCACAGCGAATTTCGGCTCCTGCTGGCGGAGCCACCGTTGCGATGGCATCCTGTTTTTCCACTTTCATTGACTTCACGGTGTCGTCTGAAACCGCAGCGCTAGTGGTCAGGCGTTGTTTGACGGTGTGTATGAGCCGTAACACTCGCTGCGTTTTCCTGACGTGCTTGTTCGTGCAGATCGGCGAAACTATCGTCATGACGAAGACCAATGATACGGTCACTCCACGATCCATCGCTGATTCTCCGCACAGAGGGTGCTTAGCGATGAGTCCCAGATTGATCTATCGGAGCAGTGCGAGCCGATTGGGTGCGCTGGTCGGACGTCTTGCGCTCCTTTTGATGCTCATCGGTGGTCTGGTTGCGACGACAGCGTCTCCGACGCTAGGACACGCCCGGCTCATCACGTCTGACCCTGTGTCTGGGAGCGCGCTCGCGATTCCGCCAACCGAGTTCACGTTGACGTTCAATGAAGCGGTCGATGTCGAATCGGCCAATCTCGATCTCCTCGACGCTGAAGGCAATCCGGTTGCCATTCAAAAGCCGACTGGTGTCGATACGGCTTCCGAGACCATCAGTTCAGCGATTGTTGACCCCGACGCGATGTCCCCCGGTGTCTACACCCTCGTCTGGCGGGTGCTGTCAACTGTCGATGGACACGTGACGACCGGTAGCGTGGCGTTTTCGGTTGGCACGGGAGAAGCCCCGATTGGGGGAAGCACCTCCGCCGGGCAGCGTCCGCCGTGGTGGAGTGTGCTGTCGCGCTGGATAGAACTGACCGGCTTCGTGGCCCTGGCTGGCATCATTCTGGCTGCGCTGTGTCACCGTCGCGATGTGCTTTCCCTCGACGAAGCCGGTCTGCGGGCTGGTGTGATGAGCAACTGGCGCTCAGCATGGATGGTTGGTACCGGTGTGGCCCTGACTGGTATGGCGCTGGGTCTCTGGTCCCAAGCCCGCTGGCTGGCCGGCGAGGATGCCGGGATCGTGCCAGGTTTCGGCCATCTCCAGGATGCGCTGACAGCGACCCGGTATGGCCAGGGCTGGATCCTTCGCATCATCCTGGTGGCCGTCATGCTGTTGATGTTCGAGCGCCCATGGATCGCGATTTCGCGCTGGACCTGGCGGATCGCGAGCCTACTGGCTCTGGTGTCGCTTTTCCTCATTTCACGGTCTGGTCATGCCGCAGCCGAAACGAGACCACTCGTGGCGATTGCCATCGACACGATCCATTTCACTGGAGTGGCGTTTTGGCTTGGCGGCCTAGTTTTGTTGGTCTTGTCGCTTGGCATCCTGGTCAAGGCTGGCACGACTGAGTCGATCTTGGTTTCGGAGCGTTTTGTTTCTCGTCATTCGCGTCTGGCCCTGCTGACCGTGTTGATCATCGCTGCGACTGGCATCGTTTCGGCTCAGTTCCACGTGTCTGGCCCGATCGCCCTGCGCTCGGAAGACTATGGTCTTGTGCTGCTTGGGAAGCAGGGCTTGGTCGTCCTGGTGATCACTGCAGCAGCTCTGAATCTCAAGATTCTGCGGCCGCGTTTGCGCTATTTCCTCGGTGAGGACGACTTGGGGGAAGCGAGTACGCAGTTGCGGGGGATTCAAGGGGTCGGTGCCGCTGAGCTCGGGATCGCCCTGTTCGTCCTGGCCGCTACGGCGGCGTTGACCCAGATTCCTCCCGCCGATGGACCGATGCCAGTTACCGTGGCTGCCCGGGCGACAACCATCGATCAACGGGCAACTGCGGATGATCTCGATCTCTGGTTGTTCGCGGAATTGCGAGGCGACCCGGATGATCGCTATGTCATTACCGTCACCGATCTTCAGGGCGAGCCGGCGGCTGATATTCAGCGAGTGATCATCGAGTCGCTTCTCCTCGCAACAGATTCTGACGAGCCATCTGTCAAGGATCGCTTCGACGCCGAACCCTTGGAACCTGACTCTGGCGCGTATGCGTTTTCGGCGACCAGACTGGGACTCGAAGGAAACTGGAATCTGAACGTGATCGTCAGACGAGCGGGGCTCGAGGATGTCGCGACGCCGTTTGTCGTCGATACCACCGGGACCGCACAACCTCCGCCGCGTCTTGTCGAGGACTCGTGGCGGATGCCCCAGATCACCGCCAAGAGCTATGGTTTCGTGCTTATGGCGATCCTGATGCTGGGCATCGGGCTGATCGGTATCCGACGGTTGACCGGTCTCGAACCGCTCTCAAGTGGTGTCTTGTTGACGTTGTCTATCCTGATCGCCACGGGTTTCCTGGTTTCTGCCGTACGGCAGACAATTCCGACGACGGCGATGACTGATGTCGAGAATCCGGTCGTTCTCGATTCCGTGGTGATGAAAAGTGGCGAAGATCTCTATTTCGCCAACTGCGCGGTCTGCCATGGTCCTTCGGGACGGGGACTGGACGTTGTCGATCCGCTCCACAACCATGGAAATGCTGCTGATCTGACCGACCAGCGATCGATTCTGCTAGCGGACGGAGATCTCTTCTACTGGATTAGCGAAGGCGTGATGAACAGCGACATGCCAGCCTACGACCAAGCGCTGACTGAAGAGGAACGCTGGGCGCTGGTGCACTATCTGAGGGTTCTGCAAGGCGAGGAAACCGCTCCTTGACACAAATGAACCCGGACTCACGAGCCCGGGTTCATCGTCAAGAGCAACGTGTGCGTCTAGTAGTCGTTGTACCGCTGTTGCTGACCGCGCATACTGTCGAAGCAATCGCGGCAATAGACCGGTCGATCCATGCGAGGTTGGAACGGCACCTCTGTTTCGCGACCGCAATTTGAACAGACCGCCGGATAGAGCTGTCGTGGGCCGGAGGAATAACCGCCGCCGCCACCACCCCCGCCGTAGCCTGAATCAGCTCCTCCTCCGGAAGATCTGTCTGCTTTTCGTTTTGCCCGGCATTCCGGACACCGCACTGGAGGAGTGAATCCGCGCTCTGTGTAAAACGCTTGCTCGCCCTCGGTAAACGTGAACTCTCGACCGCAATCGCGGCAGGTGAGCACTTGATCACCCATTCCGCCTGAACTCTCCTAGCCACGACTTAATCGCAGCAACTACAACTGAAAAAAGAACACTCACGTCCTTGGTGAATTAGCGCAAGCGAGACTGGGTGAGACCCGAGTTGCCACTAGCGAACGTTTTCGCCTTGGAAGCGTTGTATCTCTCATATACTACCGCGCTGCAGATGTCAAGCGTTGGTCACCATAATGTCGCGAATCCGCCTGTTTTCGGCCGTCCAAGGGGCTATTGCGCCACGCGTGGACGGATTTCAGCCTTTCCTGTGATAGGATGCCAAGCGTAGATAATCCGGTCCAACCGGTGGGCGCAACTGTTCCATGGAAGGCGATTAGATTCTCGATGAACGTGCACGAATTTCAGGCGGCGAAGCTCCTAAACGATCGAGGAGTTCCGACCAACCCGGGCGAAATCGCCACCACGGCGGATGAGGCGCGAGCCGCAGCGGAATTGTTTGGCGAACCAGTTGCGATCAAAGCCCAGGTTCACACTGGTGGCCGTGGAAAAGCGGGTGGAATCAAACTGGCGTCTACCCCGGCGGACGCCAAAGAAGCAGCAAATGCCATTCTCGGAATGGACATCCGCGGGCATACCGTTCATCAGGTGCTGGTCACGCCGAAGGTCGAAATCGTTTCCGAGTTTTATCTGGGGATTGTGCTCGATCGACCGAATCGCAAGGTCATCGTGATGGCGAGCGCCGAAGGTGGTGTCGACATCGAGGAGGTGGCGGCGTCCACTCCTGAGAAGATTCTCAAGGTCGCTGCTGACCCGTATCTCGGGTTGCAAGCTCATCAGGCGCGCCAGCTCGGATTCGATCTCGGTCTTGATGCCAAACAGGCTGGCCAGTTTGCCGCGATCACGCTCAAACTCTTCGAGGCCTACGTCGCGCTTGATGCCACGCTAGTCGAGATCAATCCACTGATCGTGACCGGCAACGGCGATTTGCTCGCGCTTGACTCAAAAATGAGTTTTGACGACAACGCGCTCTATCGCCATCCGGAGATCGAAGCGCTCCGCGACCTGCGTGAAGAAGACGAAACCGAGCTCGAAGCCCGCAGCGCGGGCATCTCGTACGTGAAACTCGATGGTTCGATCGGTTGCATCGTGAATGGCGCCGGTTTGGCGATGGCCACGATGGACGCCGTCAAACTCAACCATGGCGATCCGGCGAATTTTCTCGATGTCGGCGGGGGAGCGTCTGCTGATCAAGTGGCCAAGGCCTTCGGTCTGGTAACGTCGGATCCGAATGTCAAAGCAATTCTGATCAATATCTTCGGCGGGATCACTCGAGGCGATGTCGTCGCGCAAGGGATTACCGAAGCCCTCGCGACCGTGAAGGTCGACGCGCCGATTGTGGTGCGACTGGCTGGAACCAATGCTGAAGAGGGCATCCGGATGTTGAACGAAGCAGGCTTGTCGTCGTTCGCGACGATGGACGATGCCGCTCGCGAGGTTGTGCGCGCGGCTGGTTGATGGCTCTGCGCTGGAGAAACTCGATCTGCTAGTGGTTTGGGAATTGGGGGCAATGCGTCTGTGAGTATTCTGGTCAACGCTGAAACACGATTGCTGGTCCAGGGGATGACCGGCAAAGAAGGATCGTTTCATACCACCCAGATGGTGGAGTATGGAACGAATGTTGTGGGTGGTGTAACGCCGGGTGGGTTGGGCAAAACGGTCGCCGGAGCGCCTGTGTTCAACACGGTCTCTGACGCAGTTGCCGAGGTGGCGCCAAACACCAGCATCATTTTCGTGCCGGCGCGATTTGCCCCAGATGCAATTTACGAAGCTGTCGACGCCGGGATCGAGTTCGTCATCTGTATCACGGAAGGCATTCCTATTCTCGACATGGTGCCGGTTTACCAGTATGTCAAGGATCACGGCGCCAGATTGCTCGGTCCCAATTGCCCTGGTGTGATTACTCCGGGTGAGGCGAAGGTCGGTATCATGCCTGGTTTCATTCATAAGAAGGGCCGCGTTGGCCTGGTCTCCCGTTCTGGCACGTTGACCTATGAAGTGGTCGATGCACTGACTCGAGCAAATCTGGGCCAATCGACAGCGGTGGGTATCGGTGGAGATCCGATCATCGGCACGTCGTTCGTCGATTGCCTCGAACGCTTCCAGGCCGATCCGGAAACCGATGCAATTGTCATGATTGGCGAGATTGGTGGAACCGACGAAGAAGTTGCCGCTGCATTCATCGCTGAAAATGTGACCAAGCCAGTGGTCGGTTTCATCGCCGGGATCACGGCGCCGCCGGGCAAGCGAATGGGTCACGCCGGCGCCATCATCTCCGGCGGAACCGGGACCGCCAAAGAGAAAATGGCTGCGCTCGAAGCCGCTGGCGTAACTGTCGCCGAACGTCCGTCTGACGTACCGGGAATGGTGGCTGCGGCTCTCGCTTGAGCGGCCGCTGCGGCCAGAGACGTCATCGAAGGAGGGTCATTGACGGCCCTTCTTTTTTTGGTTGAGTTCGTTCAGGAATCCTTCAGGTTGCGCACTGATACTCAGGTGAGTGCATCGAGGAAAGTCTCCCGCTGCATTCGTTGAATTGATGTGCGTGTCAGAAGTGAACGCCGCTTTGTGCGCACGGTTCTCAATCAAGAGGGTGACATATGGAACAACCGCTTTCGACATCGGCGACGCTCGGGTTGTCAGCGCCGCGACGAATGGCCGCCGCCATCGCGTTCGCGACGGCTTTTGCATTCGGGATTGGCTCGAGTGCCATCATTGCCCCGTCTTTCGAGACGGCTTCGGTTTCAGCCCAGTCAGCTGAAATCGCTCCTGTTTCGCTCGCTGACGCTGCGGAGCAAGCCGATCAGGCCGTCGTCACGGTGACGACTTTGCAGGATATCAGCGATGCCCAACTCAGCCAGATTCAGGGATCTGGTCAACTTCCTCCAGGCACGGAAATCCTGCCGGGAACTGGACGAGATGACAATCTCTTGCCACTTGGCAGTGGTTCTGGGTTCATCATCGATACCATTGGACACGTCGTGACCAACAATCACGTCGTCGAGTCGGGCACGGCGTTTCAGGTGACGTATTACGACGGTTCGACTGATATGGCGACCCTCGTTGGCGCCGATCCATTCCAGGACGTCGCCGTGCTCCAGATCACGCTGGACGCTGGTGAGAGCGTTCCTGCGACCATCAATTTTGGCGATTCGGACGCCATTCGTGCAGGTGAACCGGTAGTGGCCATCGGGAATCCGTATGGCGAATACGCCAACACCATCACGACGGGCGTGATCAACGCACTTGATCGCGGTCTCGATACCGGTGGCGGCTATTCGCTGCCTAACCTGATTCAGCATGATGCCGCCATCTATCCTGGCAACTCTGGCGGTCCTCTCGTCGACGCCAATGGCGAAGTGGTCGGAATCAATGTGGCCAAGGCGTACACCGGTTCGGTCGGCGCCAATAGCGGCGAAGGTTTCAACTTTGCGATCGAGTCGAATTCGGCCAAGGTCGTGGTCGATGAGATTCTCAAAGATGGCTCCTTCGAGCGGGCATATCTCGGTATTCTTGGCCAAGCGACTGGCTATGGCGTCGAAGTCGCCGAGATTCAGGCCGGCGGACCTGCCGAAGAGGCCGGGCTGGAGGCTGGTGATGTCATCGTTGGTGTGGTTGGGGTTCCCGGCGACGATCCAAACGAAGCGCTCGACACGATCTTGTTCGACCGACGACCTGGCGATGAGATCACCCTCGAAGTGATTCGCGATAATGCGGAAACGCAGGTCTCGATCGTTCTGGCAGAGCGCCCACAGGCTTCCCCGCAGTAATACGCGATCAGGGAGACGATTGCTCCCGCGCTATCTGGATGCCGTGCTTGCTGCAAGTGAGCACGGCATTCTGTTTATCTTGGCCGGGGCTGGTTTTTGCCGGGAGATTAAGATTCACCCATGGGTAGTGTGCACGCAGCAACCAAGCGGGGTGAGGGAGCGAGGGTCCTGGTCGTCGAGGACGACCCGGGGGTTGCCGCTCTTCTGCGGCGATCGCTTGGGTTCGAGGGCTACGAAGTCGAGCATGTACTCGACGGCTTGTCGGCCCTCGAAGCGTATGAACAATATCACCCGAATCTCATCGTTCTCGATCTGATGCTGCCCCGTTTGAATGGCATCGATACCGCTCGCAGAATCCGGGAGATCGAGCAACGAGATCATCTCGATCCAGTGCCGATTCTGATGTTGACCGCCCGCGATGGCGTGTCTGATCGGGTCAAGGGGCTCGATGTCGGAGCCGACGACTATCTGGTGAAGCCGTTTTCGCTGGACGAGCTCTTGGCTCGTTTGCGCGCACTTCGCCGTCGCACCGCCACGGAAACCACGAGCCCGTCAAACGAGATCGTCGTGGGAGATCTCGTTATTCAGACGGACAGTCGGTCCGCCCGACTCGGAATGCGGCAGCTCGAATTGACTCCGAAAGAGTTCGACATCCTGGTCTATTTTGCGAACAACGCCAACATCGTTCTCAATCGCAGCCAGATCATGGACCGGTTCTGGGGGCTCGATCGCTGGGATGATGCAAACGTCCTCGAAGTGTTCGTCGCAAATCTGCGCCGGGAACTCGAACGGGATGGGGAGCCGCGGTTATTGCGGACCGTTCGTGGAGTGGGATACGTGCTGCGGCCGTCGGCTCCAGCATGAACGAGCGCTCTCCGAGGCGGACAATTCGGCGAAGGCTGGCTGCCTGGTTCGCGCTTTTTCTTTTTCTCACCGTTATCGTTCTCGGTGTGATCGTTTCGGTGCTGCTGGAACGAGAGTTGAATGACAACGTCGATCAGCGGCTCGAGCAAACCGCCGAATCAATGATCAGCCAGTTCGGCCTCACATTCCGCTTTGGGAGTCCTTCGCTGATCGTTCCCCCTCCTGATGCGTTCGCCTTCCCGAGCCAATTGATCCAGGTCGTCGATTCGAACGGCATCGTTTGGTTTTCCTCTGAGAATCTGGGTGATCGAGTACTGCCTGGCGAAAGCGAAGTGGTAGAAAGTGGTGCGCCATCGTTTCGGACTGTCGAGGTTGAGGGCGTCAACGTGCGCACGTTGACCTATCCGATTGTGCTCAATGACCAGGTCGTCGGCGCCGTGATCGCTGGCGAACCATTGATCCAGTTGAGCCAGACATTGTCCGATTTGCGCCGGCTTTTTTTGGTTGCGGCGATCGTTTCAGCGGCACTGGCAGCTGCCAGTGGCTGGTTCATCGCTGGTCGGGCCTTGAAACCGGTGTCAGAGATGACGAGTACCGCTGGTCGGATTGGCTCGGGTCAGCCTGACAGCATGCCGTTGTCCGCTCGTCTCGACGTTCCGCCGACCCGCGATGAACTTGCCAGGCTGGCATCCACATTCAACGACTTGCTGGAACGTTTACAGGAATCGGTCGAGATCCAGAGGCTCTTTCTGGCGGATGCGTCCCATGAGTTGCGGACACCACTGACCGCCATGCGCGGAAACATCGATCTTCTCCGGCACCAGCTGGAAGAAGCGCTCGCCGCGGACGAAGAATCAGAGGAAACTCTTCGCCATCTCGAACGGGAATCAGCGCGGATGAATCGGCTAATCGACGACCTGCTGACGCTGGCGCGATCTGATTCACCCACTGGATTGCCGCTCCAATGCGAATCACTCGACCTCCTAGCCATTATCCAGGACGCGATAACGACGGCGTCGGCGGTTTATCGCGATCGCACTATCACCATCGAATCGGCGAATCATGTCGTGGTCCAGGGAGACCGAGACCGACTGGAGCAGACCGCGCTGATCATTCTCGACAATGCTGCTCGCTACGCTGGCCTCAGTGGAGCAGTTGCAGTGACAGTGCAGCAGATACCGGGTCACGCAGTTGTCACGGTGACCGATAGCGGACCCGGGATGGACGCCGACTCCTTCGAGCGAGTGTTCGATCGCTTCTATCGGGCTGATGGAGCACGTGACCGGGCTTCAGGAGGTGTGGGCCTTGGTTTGGCAATTGCCAAGGCGATCATAACAGGGCACGACGGCTCTATTTCCGCAGCACCAGGTCTGGATGGAGGCACTCGGGTTACGTTCACCATCCCACTCGATCGACGTTGTTTGGCACATGCCGACGGGATGGCGTCTGCGAACTAGATACGGACGGCGCGAATGATCTGACGGGAATCGTATTCCGTGCCGTTGAACGAACCGCCGCAGGTGATCAGGGTCAGCGCCTCGTAGCCGGTGTCCTGCACGAGGAGCCCGGCATCGATGTTCGCATCCACGAGCCAGGCCACTGACACCTGATAGGTCGCAGCGGTGCCGTCGGCAGCGATCAGATAAATCTTGTCGCCGGGCTGGAGAAGAGCGAGGTTCCAGAACACAACGGGACCGAGCCCCCACCAGTCACGATGGCCGGAGAGGACCACGTTCGTGCCTTCACCGGGTGTCGAAATTGATGGATACCAACCGACGTTCCAGGCATTGACCGGCACACCCATCACGCCGTTGTCCACGCCGACGGCTTCAACCGCTGCATTCACGCCGATTCGTGGTATCGCCAGCTTGATAGGCGTGAATTCACCTTCGGCGTTGGGGAATAGTCCGTCACCAGAGAAGTTACGGAATCGCAGTGGATCGAAAACCGGTCGATCGCCACGGTCAGTCGGGGTGAGATCGACTCCCAATGCGACTGCCAGCTCGAAGCCGATAGGTGCGAGAACCGGCAAACCATCGATAACATCGATACGGCCATAGTCGAACCACTGGACGAGATGACCACGATCGAGATAGGCGGCTGAAATCGGCTTCCCGAAATAGTCAGATCCACCCTTGGCCGTGTAGAAGTCCTCCAACGTAGTTGCGACCGAAAAGACGGGTCTGGCCTCGACGACGGCAGGTGCGAGCGAAACTGCAACCGGCAGAAAGCCATCCGCCGATGGTGGGCTGCTGGTTCTGCGAAGGTCGTATCGATCTGTGCCACGATCGTGCCTTGCTGCCAAGAGGAGTCGACCGGTTTTCAGCCGTGTGACACTGCTTGGTGATCGCTGCACGAGGACGCCGTATTGAAAGAACTGTGTTTGGCGCAGATTGTGGAAAACAACCTCTGAAACAGGGTCGCCGATTTGGGCTGATCCACCCATGTCCAACCACTGGGAAAGGTAGGGCTCCGATAGCGCATGCTGGGTGCTCGTGAAAAAGACGGAGTGGGGAGCCGCTGTGACGACCGGCGTCGGCGCAAGGCTGACGGTCACCGTCAGTACTATCAAGAGCGGAAGCATTCTCCGCATCGCTCTCCCCCTCGAATGGAATCCCTGAACACCGAGCCGGGCCGTGAAAACGAACGGTTCGGCTGGTGAGCCAGGCAGGTTACAGGTAGAAGTAAATCAGCAGCGCTGGAATGACGCCCAAAGCGAAGACTAGCGCGCCAGGGAGCAAGAGCCCCTTCATCGCGGCCGGGTCGAATCCCAGACCGTAGATACCGGTGCGCTCCCGCACAGAGTCGACCGGGTTTATGTCCTTCTGATACGTATCGTCTGACATGCTGCTATCCCAGCTTGAAACGAATTGACCCGGGTTCACAACCCGCTTCATAATATCCCGCCTATGGTACCGCACGCCGTGCTCGCCTGCCGATTTGACCGGGAATGGGTGAATGAGCACAAGAAACCCGCAAGCACACGAGCGGGATCCCCTTTGACAAACCACCTTCAGCCCTCGTAGACTTCTGGAATAGAACAGATGTTCTATTTTGAGGAGGTCAGGTTGACTCGAGACGGGCGTTCTCCCGATCCACCAGAGTGGTTTCATGGCCGCCGTACCTATCGTTGGGTTTGCGATTGCCAACGTCCGCCAGTGCTGCTGGGGACCTACGACGACGGCGGCCGGGTGAATATCAAGGTGAGAGACCGCTACTGGCATATCCGGGGTTCGGTGTGGACCATATGTCCACGCTGTGGAGGTGAGCATTACCTCGATCCGGAATCGCTCTGGAAGCAGCGGGAGAACTCCGCAGGGACCTGATCTCGCTCTCGATTGTCCAGCTCGAAAGAGCAATCTCCAAGCGCTGAAGTGCCTCGAACCGACCCGAACCCCGGGTTGAATCAGTCGTTATCCCTTCACCGAATCAGGAAGAGCGACTGCTCTTCCGGAGGCATGCGCAATGACAACCGATGCAATTCGCAACTTGAATCCCGACGACCCGCTTACACTCCCGCTGCTGCCGGTGCTCGTACATCATCAGCGCGACACCCAGGGAGTTGAAGAGCGGCTCGCCACGGCCGCCCGCGCGGCGAAAACGGGGGAAACTCCGGTCCGCAACGCGCTCTATTTTGCGTTCGAACCTCGTTTACTCCGGATCGCCGCGACGATCTGGAGGCGGCACGGTCGGACGGCCGGTATCGACTGGGAGGACGTGCGGCAGGAAGCGTTTCTCGTATTTACGAGCGTGTTGGAAGGATGGGATGGGCTGCGGCCCTTAATTCCCTATGTGATCGGCGTTTTCCCGTGGCGAATGCGAGATGCTGTGGACCAACTCGGAGATCGCCCACCGAGCAGCTCGCCTGGTCGATCAGCCACTGGTCTCCATCCTCTGGACAGTTTTCTCGACGAAGAAGCGCTGCGCCTCCTCGAAACGCTTGCCGGCGAATTGCCGCTTTGGCATCGCCGTGTGCTAGTACTGCGGGTCAGAGACGGTATGACCGAACGGGAGATCGCTCGCTCACTTGGCTTGGCTCGTCGCACGGTGCAGCGGGTTTGGCGCGAATCGCTGACCTTAATCGGTCCTGCATTGATCCGCGAGGGCGATGACGCCAGCTAGTCCCGAAAGCGCGCTGACCACGCTCAACCAGAACCGTCAGTCGAAGACTGACGGTTCTGGCGTTTCACCTCTTTCGGTGGTGGCGAGACGACGCATAGCCGGAAAGAGGACGACGTCACGAATGCTCGGTTGATCGGCGAAAAGCATGACCAGGCGGTCGATGCCGAGTCCGACGCCACCGGTTGGTGGCATTCCAAACATCAATGCATTGATGAAGTCTTCATCGACCGGCATGGCGTCTTCATCACCGGCCTCGCGGTCGATCTGCTGGGCCATGAATCGCTGCCATTGGTCGACCGGGTCGTTCAATTCCGTGAAGGAGTTCGCCAGTTCAGCGCCGCCGATATAGAGCTGGAAACGTTCGACGTGTTTCGGATCAGACGAGGTTCGCTTTGCCAGAGGCGAAAGTTCGACCGGATAGTCGATGAGGAAGGTGGGCTGGATCAGGTTCGGGCGAACGAATTGCTTGAGCAACTCGTCGACGATGCGCGGCCAAACAGTGCCGGGTTCGATATCGGCCCCGGCTTGCCTGGCCACGGTCGTTAGTTCAGCGGCGGTCGGGTGGGCAACATAGTCGATCCCGGAGTGGATTTTGATCGCATCCCTGAGTGTGATCCGCTGCCAAGGTGTGGCCAGATCGATGTCGTGGCCATTGTTGCTGAAGGTCGTCGAACCCAGACTCGCCACCGCCGCTGCGGGCACCATGCCTTCGAGGCGTTCCATCATCGTTGTGTAGTCAGCAAAGGCTTCGTAGAACTCGAGCATCGTGAATTCGGGCGAGTGCGTACGGTCGACCCCTTCGTTGCGGAAATCCTTGCAGATCTCGTAAACCCGCTCGAAACCGCCGACGATGAGCCGCTTCAGATAGAGCTCGTCGGCGATACGAAGGTAGAAGGTTTGATCGAGCGCGTTGTGATAGGTCGTAAATGGGCGAGCCGCCGCGCCGCCATACAGTGGCTGCAACGCTGGCGTTTCGACCTCGAGATAGTCGAGGCCATCGAGATAGGAACGAATCGCGGTCACCGTTTTCGCGCGAAGAACGAAAACATTTCTGACCTCCTCATTGGCGATCAGATCTGCATAGCGTTGGCGGTACCGCAATTCCTTGTTCTGCAACCCATGCCACTTCTCTGGAGGCGCGTTTAGCGACTTTGCCAGAAGGGCAAATGCCGAAACGCGGAGGGAGGGTTCTCCCGTGCGAGTGCGAAACACTGTTCCAGTCGCCTGGAGAATATCGCCAACATCGACCAGGCGGAGAAAATCCTCGAACGCTTCATCACCGAGGACGTCTCTCCGAACGTAGAGCTGGACTTCGCCGGAACCGTCCCGAAGATGCGCAAAGATCGTCTTGCCCATATGCCGGTAACTGGCCACACGACCAGCCAAAGTCAGATCGGGGGTGTTGACCGATTCGCCATCCTGGCTTTCGATTTCGGCCAGCTCCAAAGTCACATCGGCGGCGCGATGCGTTCGACTCGATCGGGGCGGGTAGGGATCGATGGCGCGTGCGCGGAGTGACTCGGCTTTTTCCAACCGGACTCGCTGGAGTTCATGAAGCGGGGGCAGTGAAGCAGTGGGCTCGCTTTGCTCCAGGCCTAGATCCGGGTTGTCGGCGTTCAAAGTGATCTCTCCGATGCTGATCGCGGGTTCGTGTGATGGATTCCAGGTCGATGGAGTGGACCTACTGAATGCTGACGATCGTGTAGACGAATGTTCCGCCGGGGGTGTCAACCGAGGCCACATCACCTTTTTTCAGACCAATGATGGAATGACCGACTGGTGAACTAGTGGAAATCGCCCCGATTCTGGTGTCGGCCTCCTGCGGACTGACCAGGCGCCAGGTTTCCTGCACACCATCGTCAGTCTGGATGGTGACGGTCGATCCAAGTCCAACCGTTCCGTGAGGAGCAGGTTCGACCTCCTCCGCGCTATCGAGAAGGAGTTCCAATTCATGGATGCGAGCATCGACCATGATCAGTTCTTCCTTGAGATCTTCATATTCGCTGTTGTCGGACACGTCACCGTGTTCGTTTTCTTCCTGAAGACGAGCGCTCAGCGCCGGCCGCTTGTCCTTTATCGTGTGCTCCAACTCTTCCTGGAGCCGCAAACGACCTTCTGGCGTGAGACGAACGACATCCTGGCGCGTCATGGAATCCCCTCGTTTTCCTGAAACAAGTTCGGGCATAGGATCGGATGCCTGAAATGGCGGCGACACCGCTCATCACCAGTCGTGGATCCTGTCTAACCGGACGTGTTCGCATCCGGGGCGACCCGAGCACTCTTGAAAAAGAAGCCGAGGACCTGCGTCCACAGCTTGCAATACGCATAGTATAGGATGGCGGAGAAAGGAAAGCGCTCTGACCGGAACGCCACTTCCGTCATGAATTCAATGCGTACGTATTGGGGTGGCCGTTGACGCATGTCACATTCTTGTCTAGACTGGTCTTCGACACAGACGAAACGAGCTGGCTGGCTACCGTTTTGGAAGGGTGTGTCGAACTGGGATTCTGGGAGGGAACATGCAAATTACCGAGCAATCGGAGCCGATCAAAGGTCTTGAATTGCAGGACCTGGCAGTTCGGCTGATCGTGGTGGCTGTGCTGGTAGCCGTTTCACTTGGACTGGTCTTGATGATCTAGTTCGACGGTCGGGATCATTGCAGAGCGTGTGCCGAAAACGGCGAGGCAGTGGCCTCGCCGTTTTTGTTTGGCCAGCCAAGGCCTCGTGAATTCGATCATCTGAAGATACTCTGGCCAGCGATTGTTGTGCATACTACTGACAAAACATGTGCATGTTGTCATGCTGTGCACAGAAGTTGAACAGCTTCTCGTTGCGCAGACGCTCAACGGTATGAACGGTATCGAAAGGAACATGACGTGGCCAAGCAGAGGATTTCCCGACGAGCATTTGTTGGAACAGGACTGGGTCTCGCTGCTGCAGCGACCGTGGTATCCCTGCCGAAGTTCGGTGGTTCGGTTTTTGCCCAGGACGCAACCCCTGAAGCAGCTGGCGATGCGATGGTGCGTGTTGTCCACGCTTCCCCCGACGCACCCGGCGTCGATATTCTCGTTAACGGCGAACGCGCCATTGAGAATCTTGAGTTCGGCGCTGCTACCGATTACGTGCCGCTGCCAGCCGGTGACTATCAGGTTCAGGTTGTTCCGACAGGCGCGGAAGCCGCCGATGCGGTTATCGATGCGATGCTGACCCTTGAAGGTGGCAAGTACTATCAGGTTGCCGCTGTCGGCCCAGTCGCTGAGATTGCTCCTGCCGTCTTTGAAGTCGATGCGAGCGCCGTCACTGAAGGTATGGCGCGTGTGCGAGTGATCCACGCTTCGCCAGATGCACCGGCGGTTGACGTTACCCTCGCGGACGGCACGGTCATCTTTGGCAATCTCGAGTTTCCGAACGCAAGCGAGTATGCCGAAGTTGAAGGAACGACCTACGATCTCCAGGTCCGCCCGGCCGGAACCGAGGATGTTGCCCTCGATCTGCCAGGCGTCGCTCTCGATGCTGGAACTATCTATGACATCTTCGCAATTGGAACACTGGCTGATGGCACGCTGAACGTTCTCCCACTGACGACCATGCCAATGGCGGCAATGGAAGAGGGCGATTCAATGGCGGCTGATTCGCAGATTCGAGTGCTGCATGCATCACCGGACGCTCCAGCAGTCGACGTCTACGTGAATGGATCCAAGGCGGTCGAGAACCTGGGATATGGCGAGGCCACCAGTTTCACTTCGCTTCCCGCCGGTGACTATCAGGTTCAGGTCACGCCGACCGGTGCTGATGTCGCTGACTCTGTCATCGATGCCACCGTGACGCTCGAGCCCGGTCTGGCCTACACGGTTGCTGCCGTTGGTCTGGTTGCGGACATCAGCGCGATCGTTGTGGATGTGCAGCTTGCGCAGGTTCCCGATGGGAAGGCCCGGATCCGTGCGGTCCACGCTTCGCCAGACGCGCCAGCCGTCGACATTGCGGTCACCGGTGGCCCTGTTTTGATCGAGAACCTTGCCTTCCCGAGCGCTTCCGACTACATCGAGGTCGACGCTGGTACCTATGACCTCGAGATTCGCCCGACTGGAACCGAAGATGTCGCTCTGCCGATTCCAGGCGCCGTGCTTGAAAGCGGCATGGTTTACGACGTCTTTGCGATTGGAACAATCGCTGAAGGCACCTTGAGCATCGTCGTTCTCACGGCCGACCCGGCAGCGTAATCCGTTCAGAAAACGACTCGTTCGTTTGCGTCTGCAAAGCAAGAGAAAAGAACCACGCGATGGCAGCAATGCCGTCGCGTGGTCTTCTGTTCTGGTGAAACCGATGAATTGAATCAGTGCTCCAGGAGCGGTGTGGACCCCGAAGGCGGCATCTTCGATGATCGGCTACTATCGACACATTCGACGCAGGCACACTTGCAGTTGTTCAGCTGACGGCAGAACCAAATCGGTAGATTGCTGGATCGGGAGTCATACTCCCGTAGCGAGTCCTGACCATACGAACCCGCAGTGGCTTTTGTCGCTGCGGGTTACGTTTTTGCCGTCCAATTCGCTTTGAAACGATGAACAATGCTCCCCAAAGCAAAGCGATCCCGAAGCGTGGCGCTTTGAGAAATGAGTGCCACGTAGAGTGTCGCGCCGACCATACCGGGTATGAGCACCAAACCGATTTCGCCGAATGCGGTGTCAGAGTCCAGGGCGTGTTGATCCAGCACCTGGTACAGCAGATAGGCGGTTCCGGCTGCAATTGCTGCCAGGAGGAGAATCCGAACCACCACCCCGGGCAGACTAACAAAAGGACGCATGCCAAACGTTTGGCGGCCGACGAAGAGCATCAGAATGGTGTGAATGGTCAATTGAATCGAATTTGCCGCGACCAGGCCTGCCATCTCGTATCGCGACGCGAGCAAGGGTGCAGCGATGAAATAACTGGACGAGGCGATGATACCAATCGTGACTGGCAAAACCGTGTTCTGTCGGGCGTAGAAGGCGAAAATTAGGACTTGGTCGTAGGCGGCCAACAAGTGTCCCGGCAAGTAGATCAGGAGCGCAATCACGATCAGACGCGCGGCATCGGGACCGGTTGATCCCTGTTCGAATAGGAGATCGACGATCGGCACCGAAAGCGCGGCCATGCCGAGAACCGCTGGAATGATCAATAGCGATACGAACATCAAGGCGTTCGAAAGCTGGGCTGCAAAGGCCACCTCATCGTTGCGACTGTGGGCCCGAGAGAGGCCTGGAAGGGCCGCCAGCGAGACAGCTGCGGCGACAAGGCCGAGAATGAGTTGAACCAACGCAGTGGCAAAACGCATGGCGCCGACGGCATCCTGCTCGGCGCTCCAAGCCAGGTTGCGATCGAGAATGACGACACCGCTCGAAACAATGAGACCAAGAAACACCGGCACGTAGAGCCGGAGTACACGACTCACTGCCGGATTGCGGAAATCGAGTGAGAGTTCAGGGAGCGCGTGCTGACGCTGAAGGCTAACGAGTTGGACCAGCGTCAACAGCACCGCACCAACCACAACGCCAACGGCCATGCTCCGAACGCCGAGTCGATCGCCTAGAAGGAGGATGCTGATCACGATCACAGCGTTGCGCGCGGTGAAACCGAGCGAAGGTCCGATCGGTTTTTCCAGCGCGTAGAGGGAGGCCGTGAGAATGGTGGCCGCGGTCAGGAAAACAAGACTTGGTAGGACAATTCGAAGCGATTCAACCGCGAGTTCAGTTACCTGGGTTCCCCGAGCAGCACCATTCCCGGCGAGATTCGTCATCAAGCCGACGAGCTGAGGAGCGAACAGCATTCCCAGCACGGTTAAAACTCCGGACACCAGCAGGCCAAGGCCGAGAAGAGCGCCCGTGCTCTTTCGTAGCTCTGACCGGGTCGCGGCTACCGAGACGACCATCACGGCCAGAACGGGTACCAGAGCGGATTGGGTCAAACCACTGGCGAGCAGATCGTAAATCAGCGTGTTGAGATTGTCGGCAACGGTGAAGGCTGCGATGTCATTTCCTGCGCCGAACTCGCGCGCGGCCAATTGCTCGCGGACTAAACCGAGAATGCGACTGGCCAGGCTGCCGAAAAAGATGATCGCGGTGGCGGTGGCAATCGCCACCGTCGGTTCAGCAGGGTTGCTTTCTAAAGCTGTATCAGGAGGGAAAGGATCGCGATCGTTGATCCGATCATTCACACGATTCGCACCCAGCTAGCGAAAGCGAATATAGATAATGATGAAAGGGAGAAGCGCAAAGACACCGTCGGGAATGATTTCGAGCCGCATCGCTTGCTCGCCAAACGGAGTGAGATCCGGAACATCCGCCAGACTCAGCCCGAGTCGATTGGCCAGGACGGCCCTGCTGACGACGAGACCGAGAATCACGAGTCCCCAGCCAATTACCATCAGATCCATCCCGCGTTTATTGCCGGCGAGTCTGGCCATGGTTTCGGCGACGCCGAAACCGAGCGCCAGTGCGAGGTAAAAGCCCCAATTCGGCACGTACCCCCAGAGAACGCCGACTAGCAGGGCGACGACCAGGCCACCGCCAAGCGCTTTGAGCAGTGAACCGGTTTCGGTGCGATAGGTCGGAAGCGCGCGAACTCCGGCGCAATCTGGACAACGCATGCCCACCTGCGTCTGGACCGCGCATTTCGGGCAGATCGGTTTGCCACAACGAGAACATCGCAGGAGGGTCATTGTCCCTGGATGATAGGAGCACGGAGTCTCCTGCGGTGTTGAAATCTGGTCCAGAACCATCGATCAGTGCATGCCCTTCGAGCCACGTCGAGTGTTGCGGCAAGGATACGCCATCGGTCTGGAGGGATCAGTCGCTCGTTGAGTCCGCGCCTGCGCAATCTGGCGGAGCGCCAGTAGTGCAAACTGGGGCAGGGCCAGTTGACGCCGCCATCGCCAAGGCTCACGGAGCAGGCGATAAAGCCATTCGAGACCGATTTGCTGGACAAGTGTCGGGGCCCGCGGAGCCAGTCCAGAGATCGCATCGAATGAGCCACCGATCCCCACCGCAATACGAACGCCGCCGCTCTCGAGTCGCGCGCGATTTCGCTCGATCCATTCGACTTGCCCGGGAGCGCCATAGGCGACGAACAGAACGTCGGGTTTCGCCGCCGCTATCAGATCAAACGTCACTGCGTCGTCAATGATTGCAGACGATCCACCGTCCCAAGTCGCTGGTAGCATGAGACCGGGAAACTGAGTTATCAGGGACGTCGCGGTTGCTCGAGCGGCACCCGGCTTGCCTCCAAGCAGAAACAACTGGCTGCCCGATTGCCGTGCCAGACTGCTGATCAGGAAAACGAGATCGACACCGGTGATCCGTTGACAGCGCTTGCGTTCCGGTTGGAGAAATCGACTGGCGAAGAGCACGCCGACGCCGTCAATGGTATGGATGTCCGACCGTGCGAGGGCGGTTGCGAACCCAGACCGCTTGCCCGCCAGCATGACGTATTCAGGATTGATGGTCGCGATATGCAGCAATCGCTTTGGTGCTTCGCCGGCCAACTGAGCGCGAAGCACTGCGATGAGCGACTCGCGGTCGGAGGGATCGATATCGACGCCTAGCAGCGAGATTGCGAAATCACCCATCCTATCCGAATCCGCGTCCTCCGCCACCCGACGACCCACCAAAGGAGCCACCACCACTGAAGCCACCACCGCCAAACCCACCACCGAAACCGCCACCTGAACTGGAGCCTTTTCCAACGGACACGCCGTTGAAGGTGGTCGATGCATTGCGCAGGAGATCGAAGAGCCCGTCGCTCGAGGCATTGAGCGATCGTCCCATCGAATCACTCATGCCCTGGAGATCAGGAAGATCGATGTTGCCCCCAGAGCCGCTGCCACCGGGAAAGCCGCCTCCGCCGCCATAGACGATCACCGGGCGCTGCGGCCAGCCATACCCACCGCCTGTCCGGGGAACGCCGCCGCCGTACCACTGCGGCGTGGGTGCACCGGCGTTGGCGAAGGTCTTCACCCACTCGCGGTCGATACCAAGCGCAATTGCATACGGGAGATATCGCTCGAAGATGTCGACGTGACTCGAGACGGTCTCGTACTTCTGAATATCTCCGAGATAGCGTTTGAACGCCATCCATTCCTGATTCGCTTCAGCACCTTTGTCTGTTCGCCGGGGCATGATTTTGGCGATTCCAATGAGTCCGAGGGAAAGGAGGACCGTCACGATCGCCAGCGGCCAAACGCCCCAGATCCCGTCACCGAAGGTGTTGACCAACAGTACGAGCAGAAGAACGATGCCAACCAGACCGGCAATCCCAATCCCAGTCCAGCGACTGCGAACCTCGTCGGGTCCCTCTTTGAAGAACTCCAGCTTCACGACTTCATCGTAGAGATGATCGCGGATGATCTCGGCTTTCGCGTCGAAACGGGGTTTCGCTTCTGTGAGCGTCGTGCTTTCACCGATAGTCAATTCTGAACCGAACAAAGCTGCCAGTACGTCGCGTTCGAAGAGCCGAAGATCGGGCGGAACCTGTTTCAACGTTAGTTCGTGGTCACGACCGCCAAACAGGTCTGATTTCGATGTTTCCTCGATGGTCAGGACACCCCGGCGGGCAAGGTCAACCATTGTGGCGACGATATCCTTCTGGTCTGCCGACTCGTCGATCAGGACACCAACGACTCCGGGTGGCAGCTGGTCTGGTAGCTCAGCGAGAAAGGTGGCGACCGGCTCAGCATTTGGATCTCGTCCTCGCGAATGCCAGAGACCATAGATGCCAATCGTTCCGCCGAGTGCAGCCAGACCGGCAATGGCCAGCAGGATCAGATTCACCAGACCGTCGCGCTGTTGGGTTTCCTCGATCGATGCCTGACGTTCGTCGGCTTGCTCTTGCCATGCGGGCGCAGCCACATCGACGATGATCGGGAATTGCAAACGGACGATCAGTTCATCTCCCGACCGCATATCGTCGTATTCCCAACGCCACGTTTGACCATTGTCGTTTGTAACCGGTAGGTCGATCCCTTCTGAACCAGCGATCACCTGCGCCGGATCAACCGGCTCGGGCAAGATGATCGTCATGGAGGCCCGCTCGACCGGAGCGATATCGGTGACTTCAGTTGAAATGGCGGTCCACCAGATTTGCTGGTTCGGTGGTGTTTCGTCTGGATAGACGCGGAGCGCGCCGATGACGTCGTACTCGAGCACGAAAATCCGGGTCTGATCAGTGGTCGGCGGATATGCCCAGTCGATATAGAGATCAGACGAGGACGATTCGATTGTGTAGGTATCTGGCGAACGGTCATAACTCGAAGCAGGGATGAAATCGAAGGCGATCGTGCCCGAAGGCGTGATTTCGGAAATCTCGATGTTCGTCAGATCTTCGACATTGCGGTAAGGAAGGGTCGCGAAACCGGTGCTGAAGGGACCGCCGCTGAACTCGATTTCCTGTCGCTCAGTGACGTGATAGGAACCATCCTGCCGGAGTTCGAGAGTGACGTCGAAATTCAACCATCGGACCGAACGCTGGGACTGAGCCGTTGCTGCGGCTGGTGAAAGCGCCACGATCAGAAGCAGAGCAACCACAATGACTGACGCGGGGAGACTGCGCCACGACGTGATGCAGTGGGGGTGTGAATCGCGTTGCGCGATTTCAAGCATGCTTGGCTTCTCCATCGCCGTTGATTATTACACGGTTCGTTTGCCGGTCCGAGCTCCTGAGACCGTTTCCTGTCTGTATATGGTACGTTCTGCGGTGATGAAACCGCTTGCCAATTCGCCTTCGCGAACGAATCCCGCTGCCAACGAGATCTTCGACACCCTTGCAGCCGCTGGCCACCGCTCAACTGGTCCGCGGAAACAGGTGGTTGAACGCGTGCTCGCCGAAACGAGACCCTTCACCGCCGAACAGATCGTCGCCGATCTTCCGCAGATAGGCCGAGCGACCGTCTACCGGACGCTGGAAATTCTGGTCGGTATCGACGTGTTGACCCGATTGATTCGCCCGGGTGGCTATCCGGCATATGTTGTTGGCCAACCAGGGCACCGCCATCATCTGATCTGTTCGCAATGCGGACGTGTGGTCGAGTTCACTGCCTGTCCGGTAGATCCACTGATCGAATCACTCGTGCGGGAAACGTCGTTTCATGTCGAGAGCCACCATCTCGAAATCGTCGGTCTCTGCCCTGATTGCTACCGATCAGATAATTGACACAACGTATCAAGTAACAGTACGATCAGTGGTCGGTTGACCGTTGCCCGACGATCGAGATCAGAGCCCCTGATGGCTACCATGCTTCTGCCAAAGTCCACGGATGCTCCGACAATTTACCGTCTCAATATCGATCATCTCAGCGTTCACTACGAGGATCGTCCGGCTCTTACTGATATCAATCTGACGTTTGAGGATGGGCAGATCGTCTGCTTGGTCGGTCCGAACGGTGCTGGGAAAAGCACACTGCTTCGGGCGATGGCCGGTGTCCTGCCGCCTTCCCACGGGACCATTTCTCTCAACGGTGAAACGCTCGCCGGCTCGAATCCCGATGTCGTCTATGTACCGCAGCGATCCGCTGTCGACTGGACCTTTCCGATCAGCGTGCTCGAAGTTGTCATGATGGCGCGGCGAACTGCCCGCTCACGCTTCCTTCCATACGGTGAACACGACCGTGAACTGGCGCTAAATGCGCTCCACCAGGTCAGCATGGCCGATCTTGCCAGCGTCCAGATCAGCCAGTTGTCAGGTGGGCAACAGCAACGTGTCTTTCTGGCGCGGGCTTTGCTGCAGGGAGGTGAGGTCTACCTCCTCGACGAACCGTTCACCGGTGTCGATGTACCAACCCAGGAGTTTGTGGTTGGACTTCTGCAAGATCTCTGTCTGCAGAACAAAACCGTCGTATTCGCAACGCACGACCTCGAGCAAGCGGCAGTTGCCGCCGATCGGATCGTCCTCCTCAATCATGTGGTCGTTGCCGACGGGCCTCCGGAGGAAACGCTGACCGCTTCGAACCTGACCCGGGCGTATGGTGGGATGACCTCCAATCTGGCCGCGATCCCGGAAGCTCAGTCATGAGCATTGATTGGTTTACAGAACCCTGGACGCATGCGTTCATGCAGAACGCGCTGCTTGCCGCTCTTCTGGTGGGCATCATCTGCGGCGTCATTGGGACCTTCGTGATTCTCAAGGGCATGGCCTTTATGGGTGACGCCCTGGCGCACGCGATCTTCCCTGGTGTGGTGATCGCCTACATCACGGATGGTAGCTTGCTGATTGGCGCACTGATTGCCGCGATCGTGGTTTCGATGCTAATCGGGTTCGTCGGTCGGAGTGCGAGGATTCGGAACGATACCGCGATCGGTGTCATGTTTGCCGGTGCGTTTGCGCTAGGGATCGCTCTGATTTCACGCCAGCAAGCGTTTACCCGCGATCTGACCTCGTTTCTAATCGGTTCAATTCTGGGTGTGTCGCACCGCGACCTGATCCTGACAGCGTCGATTGGGGCGCTCGCGGTCGGGATGATTCTCTACGGGCGCCGCGAGCTCTCGGCAATCGCGTTCGATCCGGTGTTTGCGGAAGCGTCTGGGATTAGAGTGCGCCTGGTCGATCAGCTCTTCCTGATTGCACTGGCACTGGCCATCGTCGTTTCGCTGCAAACGGTTGGCAATATCCTTGTTCTGGCGATGCTGGTCACCCCTGCTGCGACGGCAAGACTGCTGACCGATAAACTCGTGCGGATGGTGCTGGCCGCCGCAGCGATCGGCGCGTTTTCTGGTCTAGCGGGTTTGTACTTGTCGTACTACCAGTCTGTGTCCAGTGGCGCGTCGATCGTACTGGTGGCAACCGCAATCTTTCTGATCGTCTACCTCTTCGCGCCGAAATCGGGTGTCGTTACTGGCGGGATTCGCCGCCGATTGCACTATCCCCATCCGGAACGGGACGAGTTCGTCAAACCGATCTGAATCGATGACCACCAAGTGTGCGCGACCGAATGCTATTCCTTATGCTTCGAAGGCTGCGGTTGCAGCTTGACGTCGGTACCGAGTTTCTCGAAGATCGTCCAAACCAGGCCGCTGATGATGATCATCGTGAGAATCATTGCGATTTCCGCGCCGAGACCGTGGAATTCGACCTCGTCGAATGTCCAGTTGATGAACTCGATGATGGCCAACTTGCCAAAGAAGATCACAAGAAGTGCTCCCACAATCGCCAGCGTTTCGGCGCCACGTTCGTCGAAATGGTGGTGAACGCTGTGCTCGGCTTTGCCGAGAATCACCAGGAGAATCTTGAAGAGTATTGCCGTGAGGATCGAAATCCAGAAAGCCCCGATATGGATGCTCTCGACGAATTCGGCAAAGAGATTCAGTACGATGATATAGACCAGTACATCGGTGACCCAGGAGATGAACCAGGCCTGGGCATCGGTGATCGTGGTGATCCGAAACTTCCGATCTGGATCGACTGGTCTGCGTGTGGCAAACGTTGAAAGTTGTTCCACTCTGTTCTCCCTCCACTTGTCCTGATGAAACCCGGACACCGCATCGGTGTCCGGGTTCATCAAGAGCAGGTTCCTATCGATCGAATTGCTGGATTGGATCCTAGTCGGTTGCGAAAGCCGCCGCCGCCAGCAGCTCCAGTGCCTCGTATTCCGCTTCTTCGACCGTCACAGCTACAAACATGATTTCACCGCCGGTGAATTCGCCGGGAGTCTCATATTCCTGACTCACGTTGTCACCACTGTCGCGGCCGATGCAGAGACCATCACCTGAAAGGGTAAATTTGCCCGGCTGGGTGCGCATTGGTCCTTCGGCGACAACGTTCTCGTTGACATAGAGTTTCGTTGTTCCGAGGGACTCACCATACTCGCCCCCTTCTTCCCGGATGAACTCCATTCCCAGCGTGTACTTGCCGGGACTGAGCTCTTCAGAGATGAACTGCTGCTCCGGTTTGATCCCGAGAAAGTTGTAGACGTAAAAGAGCTTCCGGTCCTTGATGAAGAGGGCATGACCGCCAAACCGTGAGCCATGCGCAAAGATGACACCTGAGCAGTCCGGATCGACAATTTCCACATCTGTCAGGATCTTGTATGAGCGACCACGGACGTTGACCGCGACCCCTTCGGGTACCGGAGCAGTGTGTGGGAAGTAGATGTAGCGATCCCGGGGCTCTTCCTCAGTAGGACGCTCGGTTCCGAGCAACTCGCTTGCCGCACGATCGTCGAGAGGCAAGACGAGATTCTTTTCTGCTTCCTCAAACCATGCTTCGATCAGCGATTTGAGTTTCTCCGGATTCTCAGCTGCAACGTTGTGCGCTTCCGCACGATCTTCGTCAACGTGGTAGAGCTCCCATTGGTCTTCATCGAAATGCCCCTGACCAGTCAGTGGCGCGTGCAGGGAAACCGCTTTCCAACCATCCTCCCAGATTCCACGCGTTCCGAGCATGGCGAAATACTGCCGCTTTTTCATGGTCGGAGCGTCAGGAGCTGCTTCGAACGTGTAGCGCATAGAGATCCCGGAGATTGGGTGCTGAGGAACTCCACGATACGTTTCCGGCATTTCGAGACCGCAAATGTCGAGGAGAGTGGGCACAATGTCGTTTGCGTGGTGGTACTGGTTTCTCACCTCTCCATGGGCCTTGATCCCGGCTGGCCAGCTGATCACCAGAGGATCGCAGGTTCCACCAGCGTATCCTGCATATCGCTTGAACATCTGGTAGGGAGCTGAGAAACCGACGGCCCATCCAGTCGGGAAGTGCTCATACGTATCTGGACCACCGAGAACATCGATGTACTTCATATTCTCTTCGAGTTCATCCGGATAGCCATTGAAGAACTTGTTCTCGTTGACCGAGCCATTCGGGCTGCCTTCGCCAGAGGCACCGTTGTCAGCCGCGTAGAGGATTACCGTGTTCTCTATCTGGCCGGACTGCTCCAAATAGTCGATGATCCGGCCCACCTGGGCATCGGTATACTCCGAGAATCCGGCATAAACCTCAGCCAAGCGAGAAAAGAGCTTCTTTTCATCTGCGTTCAGTGATTCCCACGGCCGGACAGCGTCGTCAGGATTGGCGATTCCTTCCGGAAGAGGGTTGATCGTCGTCAGAACAGTACCTTCAGGAAGGATCCCCTTTTCGATCATCCGGGGCAGAACCCATTCCCGGTAGGCCTCATATCCGTCGTCGAACTTCCCGCGATACTTCTCAATGTACTCGGCTGGCGCATGATGCGGTGCGTGATTCGCGCCAGGGCAGAAAAACATGTACCACGGACGAGAGGGATTGGTGGCCTTCTGATCGCGAATCATCGAAATAGCCTTGTCGGCGAGGTCCTTGGAGAGATGGTAACCATCCTCCGGGCCGTACTCTTGTTCGATGAATCGATTGTCCTCAACCAGATCTGGATACCACTGGTTTGTTTCACCACCGAGAAACCCGTAAAACCGGTCGAAACCCTTTCCTAGTGGCCATTGCTTTCGGCTCGCTCCTGAGGCAACTTCCTGCTCCGGAACATTGTGATCTTTCCCTAGCCAGAAGGTGCTCCAGCCGGCATCCTGAAGCAAGTGACCGATCGTCGCGCATTCGGCAGGTATTCGGCCGTGAGCACCTGGGAAACCATTGGCGGTCTCAGTAATCGATGAATTCGCGTTCAAGTGGTGGTTGCGACCGGTCAGCAGCATCGAACGGGTCGGTGAGCAGAGCGCGGCGGTGTGCCACTGGGAGTAGATCAGCCCGCGGTCAGCCAACTTCTGCATTGTCGGCATCTCGATCCGGCCGCCGTACGGCGACCATGCCGCTTGTCCCGTGTCGTCATAAAGGACGAAAAGGATGTTCGGTGATCCCTCCGGTGCTTTCGCTGGAAGAAACGGCTCCCAGTCAGGCACAGAATCGCGGACGTCGAGATTGATGACACCTTTGAATTCTTTGGATTCGGTCAAGGCTTCTGCTCCTCATTGGTTGAAAGTCGACTGACGCGAGTATATCTGCTCAGGGCAATAGCCACTATCTTTCCGCGACCGCGTTGCCGACACTCGTGGCCCGCGTCAGCTGCGAGTAGACTCCTTTCCGGGTAGCTTGCTTCTAAACGTGATTAGACTACTATCCGTCCCGTTGAATCGGAATTTGAAAGGAACGTCATCATGCCAATTCCTGCGATCATCGCCGCAGTCCTCAGTGGAACAGCAAGTGCGTTCGCCGCTGCCTGGCTGGCGAAGCTGCTGCTTCCTGGTGAGCAGCGGGTTGGAAACGCGATGCTCATCCTCATCGGTTCACTCGCCGGTGTAATCACCGGGGTGGTGGTCAACCTTCTCAATCTCGGTCCCGAAGATGGAATCAATTGGTGGTCCGTCGGGATTGCAGTGGCTGTTTCGATGATCGCCATTTTCTTCATCAGCCGATGGAAGAGCTCGAAAATCGAGGCACTGAAGGCACCAATGAAAACCGCATCCACCCCGGGCAAAGCGGCGAAACACCGGACCGAAACCCGGTCTCCCGGCTCCAACGCGGGGGAGCGAGCCGACCAGGGTTCAGGACACCGATCTGACTTCCGACGATTCGCCCAAATTGCGATGACGATTGTGGTCTCGATCTAGCCCAAACACGAAAATGACCCTCTCCAGCTCAAGGGAGAGGGTCGTCGTCGTACCCATGGTTACCAGTGAATCTCGACGCGCGTGCCGATCGTAGCGAAGTCGTACACGATCGAAGCTGCCCATGGCTCGAGCGCGACACACCCTCCCGTTTTCCCAGCTCCGTTTGGAAGGACATTGCCGTTGGCGTCGAGCGAGTAAGAGTGGAAGCCGTTGCTTCGCTCTGAGTCGTAGGCGACCCAGTACTTGATATAGACATCCGCCCAGTCAGTCCAGGTCAGATTTGCGTTCTTGGCGTACACGTAATAGGTTCCGATTGCTGTTGAGTAGAAGCCATAGCTCGACGTGTCGTATCCCATTGCACCCCAGTAGGAACCGACCACCGTGTTGCCTTCGTAGAGGGTGACCGTCTGGCTGCTGCGGTCGACATCGATCCAGCGGTCCACGGCAGCGCCCGAACCGCCGTACGAGTCCCCGGACCAGCCGTAGCCGCCATTGACCCAGAGATACGTGCCAAAGGCCCATCCGATTGAACCGGCATATTGAACCTGGTACCAGCCATCGTCAGTTGGACCATCGAGCACTGCGACGTAATCGCCTTCCCACATCTTGTCGATGACTTCTGCCCACGTTCCGGGACCGGTGCGCAGATTGAGGCGGTCGACCTGCACCCAGCCATCGGACGCGGCGGCAGCTGGCGCCGCGCTAAGGGCAAACGAGAAAACGATCGTGGCCAGGATCGCGACACTTGCTGTGACCGAGATCAATCGACTCCGATGTGACAGCGATTGGTTTCTGACCGGTGTGTGTTTCAAACGAAATTCCAGCATGGAGACCCCCTCTACTCGGGTGCAATAGACCAGTGGTGCGAGCGCGGGTCTCTCGCGGAAACGTCCCCTCAGACGTTCGCTTACGACCATACGTACATCTAGGGTGTCCGTACAGAACCCGACGGTCCCGTGAGGAATCACCCATTTGGGTCATGTGTCCCGGTGTCAATAGAGCGGACGCAATGTCACGATCGTGAGAAGACCGGCGATGGGGCTTCAGTCGACGAGGATTGAGGCTGCGTCTGGCTGGAAAAGGATCGAGACGGGATCGCCGATCTGATGAGGAGCCTGGTTGAACGAGCGATTCTGGTGATGCACGGTGACGAGGGTGTCCCCCGGGAGCGCGATCAAGAACTGGGTGTGTGTGCCGAGATAGATGATGTCGCGCACGGATCCGCTGAGACGATTCCAGCCGATCACGTGCTCTGGGTCGAAATCCTCGGGAAACGCCATCTTTTCCGGTCGGACCGACACGGCAACCGCATCGCCACGTGCAGGAGGGCTTGCTGGCGGCTCTACCCGCACCGTCGCTCCGCCGTTTGCCGCGACGATCACAAACTCACCCTCTGTCCCCGCCACGACTCCATCGATGAGATTGGTCTGACCGATAAAATCGGCCACGAACCGGTTGTTTGGACGATCGTATATCTCGTCCGGAGGGCCGAGTTGAAGAATCCTGCCCGCGTTCATGACGGCGATCCGGTCGGACATCGTCAGTGCTTCTTCCTGATCGTGAGTGACATAGATGAAGGTGATCCCGACCTCGCGATTGAGCTCCTTAAGTTCGATCTGCATCGCTTTGCGCAACTTCAGATCGAGCGCGCCAAGCGGTTCGTCAAGGAGCAACACCTGCGGCCGATTGATCAGCGCGCGGGCAAGCGCAACCCGCTGTTGCTGACCGCCAGAGAGCGCGGTTGGTTTACGGTTTTCGATGTGGGGCAAACGAACAAGCTCGAGCGCTTCGCCGACCCGGGTTTCCCGCTCTTTTTTCGAAACTCCGGCCATTTCCAACCCGTATCCGATGTTCTGGGCGACGGTCATATGTGGAAACAGCGCGTAGTTCTGGAACACCGTGTTGACTGGTCGTTTGTAGGGGGGACGACCACTCATGTCCTCGCCATGGATGAGGAGTCGACCGGTGTTGGGGTATTCGAACCCTCCGATCATGCGAAGGGTTGTTGTCTTGCCGCAACCGGATGGACCGAGCATCGTCAGGAACTCTCCGGGCAACACGCTAAGGGAGAGATCATCGACCGCAAGAACGCTGCCATACCGTTTGCTGACCCGTTCAAGCTTAACGCTCGACGCTTCACCGTCCTGGGCTGGTACTGATTTCGTCGTCATGACCTTGAATCTCCAGCCTCATCCATCTGACGAATTCCTCAGCGCCCGCGCAGAGCGGCTCATTAGCAGCGTTGACGATAGCACCCCGACCAGCGAAACAACCGTAATGATGGTGGCGGCGGCATTGATCTCGGGCGACAAACCGAGGCGGAGGCGACCCCAGATCAAGAGGGGCAGGGTGTTCTCGCGTCCCTTGAGGAAGAGAGAGACAACGATTTCATCGAACGACAAGGTGAACGCCAGGATTGCGCCGGAAAGCATCGCGGGGAAGATCAGTGGCAAGGTGATCTTTCGGAAGGTAGTGAACGGGCTTGCTCCGAGATCAGCTGAGGCTTCGTCGAGATAGCGGGGCATTTGGATCAGTCGAGCCGCGACCGCACTGAGCACGAGCGTAATCGAGAAAGTGATATGGCCAATGATCAGGGGCCAAGGGAAACTCACGCCGCCGATTTCGCTCGACCATGCGGCGATCGAGCGATCACTGAGCGAGAAATAGGCGAGTAGGGCGATGCCGGTCACCACACCAGGAATGGTGATCGGCAGGACGATGAGAAAGCGGATACCTGGTTTGAAAGGCAATCGGAATCGATCGAGCGCAAAGGCACCCAGCGTTCCAAGTACAAGCGCCGAAAAAGCGGCAATCAGGCCTACACGAACGGAAAGCGTGATCGCATCGCGGATTTCCTGGTCATCGCGCAACTCCCTGTACCAATCGAGGGTGTAGTTCTCGATCGGAAAGGTGTTGATCTTGGTTTCGTTGAACGAATAGAGAATGACGATCACAATCGGCAGATAGAGAAACGCATAGGTCAGCAGCGCTGCGCTACCCAGCGCCCATTTGCTCCAATCGCGCGGCTGTGGCTGTTCCTGTGGTGGCGCGCTCATCGTGGCCGTCCACCAAGGGCGCCAAAGCGATTGGCGATCAGCAAGAAACCGAAGATGATGAAGAGAAGCGGAAAGACCAGCGCGGCGCCGAGCGGCCAGTTGTTGGCGGTGCCGAAATTGTCCGCGATGATCTTGCCGATCAGTTGGTCTCCTGGTCCGCCGATTAGCGTTGGTGTGATGTAGTCGCCCATGGTCAAACTAAAGACACTCAGACTGCCGGCGAAGATACCTGGAATCGCCATCGGCAAGATGACCCTGCGGAACGTCTGGAAGGCATTCGAGCCGAGGTCAGATGATGCTTCGAGCAGAGAATTGGGAATCTGATCGAGGACGGCGTAAAGCGGCAGGATCATGAAAGGGAGCCAGACCTGCGAAAAGGTCAGCAGCATGGCCTCCTTCGAGAAGAGGAGAAACGACAACGGTTCGTCGATAGCGCCAGTCCATTCCAGAAACGTGTTCATCACCCCATTGGTGCCGAGGATTGTCCTCCACGCAAAGGCGCGAACAAGGTAGGAACTCCAGAGAGGAAAGATGACCAGCATCAGCATCAGTTCTCGATGCCGGGTCACCTTCTTGGCGAGAAACCAGGAGATTGGGAACGCGATGATGATATCGACCAAGGTCACGAGCAGCGCCATCACGACGGTGCGAATGATGACCGTAGAGTACAAGTCGTTGGTGGCGATCGTGCGGAAATTGTCGAGCGTGAAGCTATGGTCGATAGTCAGATAGTCGACAGACCAGAACGCGTGCGCCAGTAACACGACCAACGGAACGAGATAAAAAACGAACATCCAGCCGACCGGTGGCAGGAGCACGGCGAAACCGCGCCACCGACTGCCAGGTTCAGCGTTTTCGATGTCTTCGGCTGGAAGCGCGCGATCAATGGTAGTGGCCATGAGCTGTCAGGCGCTCGTCAGCGCGGATGATTTGGCGCCGAGGGAGGTAACTGCTCCCTCGGCGCGGAGAACCGATCAGGACGCCGTTGCTTCCTGCCAGACCTGCAGCCATTTGTCCATGTTCGGGACGTTTTGCCACATCTTGATCTGGGCGTAACCGGCTTCGATATCGTCCATGTAGAGAGATTCCCGGACTGACGGAAGCAATCCTTCGATCACCTTGCGATTGGTAATCGCATAGTTGTTGTTCTCGAGGACGCCGATTTGGCCGTTCGGACCGATCATCCAATCGATCCAGCTATAGCAGAGATCAATATCTTTCGCGCCGGACGTGATCATCCAGGAGTCGGACCAACCAGTAACGCCTTCGGTTGGCCAGACCTCTGCCACGGGAGCGCCACCATCTTGCGCTCCGAGCGTTGCATACGGCCATGCATCCGAGATAAAGACCTCACCGTTGACAAAGAGATCTGCAAGTTCGCCACCGAAATTCCAGTAGGCGCGAACCATCGGTCGTTGCGCGACCAGGATGTCCTTGACCTGAGCAAGTTGCTCGTCATCGAGGATGTAGGGATTCTCCGGAACCGGGTCGAGTAGAAGCGCGTACTGGGCAATCTGGATCGGTGCGTTCCACGTGGCGATCTTGCCGGAATACTGCTCATCGAGGAGGGCATTCCAGGAGGTTGGTGCCTCAGCGATTTCCTCCGTGTTGTAGAGCATGATCGTCGGACCCCAGGCGAAGTTGGCGCCGTAGAGCTTTTCATCAAACGTGATGTAGTCGGGGAACTGGAACTGTTCGTAGAGGTCAGGAAAGTTCTTCAGCCGGGTTGGATCGATCTCCTGTACAAGCCCTGCGTCGACAAGACGCTGAGTCAGATCGTTAGAGGCGGAAACCATATCGAATGTATCGCCACCACCAGCCTGGAGTTGAGCGAAAGCATCATCAGACGAAGCCATGAAGGTTGAATTGATCTGGGCGTCATAGCGCAGTTCCCACGGCTCTCGAAAGCGATCGGCGGTATAGCCTTCCCAGACAATCGCGTTCAGTTCGGTGGCTGCGGAAGCGCTCGACCCCAGCAGGGATGCACCTGCAGCTCCCAGTCCTATCGCTCCGAAGAATTTCACCAGATCGCGACGCGACAGCGATCCTTTTTCGAACCGATCCATGACCTGATCAGGCGTCAACTGCTTGAGTTCTTCGATCAACGGCTGACTGGACTGGTGCAACTCGCTCATCATCGTTTCCTCCGACCCGGGTCGAATCGCTTTGATAGCGCCGTGACGCACGATCGCTTCACAGTGCTCTCTTATTTCCCGAGGTCATTTCTCTGCGGAATGTACTTGAAACGATGTCCCAGCCGCAAGAAAGAGGCGCTTAGGAGCGAAGAAGCGGCCTGGTCAGGCAGGTCGGGCCGCCGGCCCGATTGTGGGAAATCTCATTGCCTTCATAGACAACAACGCTGCAGCCGGCTGCTTCCAGCATAGACTTAGTGCCCGGATTCCCATTGACCACAAGGCAGACGTTCGGTGCCAGAGCGAGCACATTGCAGCCCATTGACTCGAATTCGTCGGCCGGCATGTCCAGTAGCGTCCAGCCGCGGGATTCGAGTTCCTGCACGAACGCCACCGGCAGCATTGGCAGATGGACGACTGCTTTTTTCGGTGCAACCGGGCTGATGAGTGACATCAGGTGAAGACATTCGCCCGGGCCATGCCAGTAACTGAGATCGTAGGCGAGCACGTCGACGCCAAGCGGTTGGAGCAGGAACCGCAGTTGCTCGATACCCTCACTGTTTGTCCTATATCCGCGTCCGACGGCGAGTGTCTGCTCATCGAGCCAGAGCGTGTCGCCGCCTTCAACCGTTCCCGGCGCTTTGACGTCTCCAAGAATTGGCACTTCGAGTGCGCCGTAGGTGCGAGCATGAAGCGCCGGTTCGCCTTCGCGTTCGGGTTTGCCCATGCTCAGCAGAATGGCGCCGCTATTCGTGATGAGCGATGGGTCGTAGCCGAAGATGGCATCGAGTTCGCCTGGTTCATCAGCTGATTCGACGATCACGTCACAGCCCGCCGTTTCGAGCAAGGTGACGAATGCTTTGTGCTCGGAAACCGCCAGGTCATGGTCGATCGGATGGAGATACCCGAAGCGGACCCAGTCATCATCGCTGCCGGGAGGGGCAGGAGAGCGAACGATCACCCGTTCGAGTGTTCCGGACATCGATTGACCGCCGTAGTTTCGTTTCGTGCCATTGTCGCGTTCTGACATCTCGATCAACTCCTGCGGCGCGATGCCGTAGCCTTACCGGGACTGCGATTTCGATCCACGCATGGGGCAGTGAACCGATGAATCCTACCAAACGTGTGGCCTTTTTCGATCCTTTCTCGGGCGCCAGCGGCGACATGATTCTCGGCGCGTTGATCGACGCCGGCGCGTCGATAGACGATATCCGTGACACGCTCGAATCGTTGGTGCTTGGTGGATATTCCCTCGAGGCTTCGCCGTTTTCCGATAGAGCGGTCAACGGCACTCAGTGCACCGTGATCGTTGATGGGGATCAACCGTCGCGGACCTGGGCAGAGATCCGCACCCTTATCCAGTCGTCTGGGATGTCTCCCAAAGCACGATCGCTGGCGTTGCGATGGTTCGCGTTTCTGGCTGATGCCGAAGCCGAGGTCCATGCGGTCCAGATCGAGGATGTTCATTTTCACGAAGTGGGGGCTGTCGACTCGATCGTTGATATCTGTGGCGCCGCTATCGCGATGGATCTGTTGGCTATCGATGAGATTCGGATTGGCCCATTGCGGGTCGGTTCTGGTTTCGTCAACACGGAGCATGGCTTGTTGCCCGTTCCTGCGCCCGCGACCTCCGCATTGCTGGCGAAAGCGAGGGCAGTGCTCGCTGCGGATGGACCGGTCTCGATGGCGACCCCCGGAGAACTCCTGACCCCGACTGGCGCTGCGATCCTTCTCGCCGAAGGGCAACCCGGTCGACCGGCTATGACGGTCGAATCGGTGTCCTATGGGTTCGGGCAGAAATCCTTTCCCTGGCCGAACGCCCTCGGACTGTGGATCGGGACAGTTGCTACCGACGCGGCTGCAGAACCATCCGAGACGCCACTCGATTGTGTCGTGATCGAAACCAACATCGACGACATGAATCCGCAAGCCTTCGAGTTGCTCATCGAACGGCTTTTCGCGGCAGGAGCGCTCGACGTCTGGAAAACGCCGATCGCCATGAAAAAGGAACGGCTCGCTACTATGGTCAGCGTGCTCGGTCGGCTCGAGGATCAGTATCGACTAGAAACGTTGCTGCTCCAGGAATCGACCACGTTCGGGGTGAGGTCGTACGCGGTCGAACGGCGGATCGCCGGGCGAGCATGGATGCCAATTGCAACCCGTTTCGGCGAGATCCGGGTCAAATGCAAGGGGATCGACGGCCGGGTGGTCGAGGTCGCTCCTGAATACGACGATGTCGTCGCAGCCGCCCGGTCGACGGGAGCCACCTTCAGTACCGTCTGGTCAGAGACGCGGCGACTCGGAGAAGCGCTGGTGGGTCGGTCGCTGACCGATGTCATTGCCGAAGCGGAATCGTCCTAAGTCAGATCCTTCCAGAACGCGCTCTGGGTTCTGATGATTGCCTCGATCACGGCGCGGGCATCGACACTGACGGTGATGCTCGCTGGTTGGGCTTCGGCTCTCTCGCCATAGGGTTCGACCAACGGTAGCGGGCCATCTCCGGGACCGGTCATGGTTTCAGCGATCGCGGCTGAGCAATATGGGGCATAAGTCGCGGAGTACCCGCCTTCCTGAGCGACAACGAGTCTGCCACCGGCGAACGTGTTGGCGATCCCAATCAAGCGCGAGGTCATCATCCGGTAGGCAGCGGTGGTCAGACACATTCTGCCCAGCGGATCGACGACGTTTGCGTCCTGGCCCGCTGAGATCACGACCAGATCCGGCTGGAACTGTGTCGCGATCGGGAGGACAAGGCGGTCAAACGCTTCCTCATAGGCGGCGTTGCCACTCCCGGCAGGGAGAGGGATGTTGACGGTAAACCCTTCGCCCTGACCGCGGCCGGTGTCCACGATCTTGCCCCAGCCGGGCGGAAAGTGATCGTCCTGGTGGATCGAAACAAACAGGATATCGTCGTCGCCATAAAAGATGTCCTGAGTGCCATTGCCATGATGGACATCCCAATCGACAACCAGGACTCGTTTGACCCCGAACGATCGCTGGGCATGGCGCACCGCCACGGCCACATTGTTGAAAACGCAGAATCCCATCGCGATGTCGGCCATGGCGTGGTGTCCCGGAGGCCGAACAAGGGCATAGGCTGTTGTGACCGCGCCGGCCATAACGGCATCGACTGCCGCCATCACGCCTCCGGCGGCAAGACGGGCAATCTCATCTCCACCGATACCGATCGGTGCCCCTTCGCCACAATCTCCACCGGACAGGGAGGTCCGTGCAACTCGTTCAAGCAGAGCGGGTGTGTGTACGGCAAGGAGGTCATCATCGCTGGCGATGAGCGGCTCGATGCGGATCATCCGGCGAGTGACGCCAGAAAGATCCATCAATTGCTTCGCTCGGCCAACCAGTTGAGGACTCGAGGGATGTGGAACCGGTTCCGGATAGGGAAATGGTGATCGATCATTGTAGAGATACAACCCGGTGTCATGCGCGAGAAAACGGTCATCGAAGACGAGACCGACGGAAGGTGAAGAAGACATGGTCAGACTCCTGATGTGGTCACCGACTGAGTTGCGCTGGCGCAAAATGTAACCCCGCGGACGCGTCCGCGGGGTCAGGTAGATTCGGTCCGGCTAAGAGTTGTGTGGTCAGGCGGGTGAAACCGCCAACCCCATTCCATCGAGGATATTCCACATGTACATGAAATCGCCCCAGGAATAGAAGCGGTAGGTGCCGGTTCCCGGGTCGGAGAGATAGACACCGGCGGCGTCGTATCCGTAGGCGACCATCACATGCATTCCGGCAACCACCGTGAAGCTGCGGCCATCGAGTTGCTCGACGATGCTTTCATCGCCCCACAGTCCGAGCCAGACCAATACAGGCGTTCCTTGATCGAGTCGATTTGTCAACGCCCCGGAGTCTCCGACGGCGTAGAACGCATCGCCGTTGAATCCGAAACTCGGCAAGGCCCATGACAGCGGTTCGTTGTATACGCCGTAGTCGTCGGTTCGCCCCCAGACGCCGTTGATATCGCCACGATACCCAACGTGAGGGTTGGCGGACCAGCCGACATAGTTGTCAAACGCATATTCGGAAACGCCGTCACCGAATGCGCTCGTCGCAATGTACAGCGCGGCGTATTCGCAGGAAAGGGTTCGTTGCTGAGCATAACGAGGAACCGACACTTTGACTTCGGCGCCAGAGCCGGATTCACTGGAGGCGGAAGCCGGAACATAGTTGATGTCGCCCTCAACTGCCAGGAGTTTGTGAGCGTTGTTGCAACCACCGTCAGCGGACGGAACGATCGAGAGCCCGGTCAGGTATTCCCCGCCCATGTTGATATCGAGCCAATGACCGACGCCGGCGTCTGCGTCGCCGGTATCCAGCTCAAGAAACGCCACGCCATTTTCATTTGTTATGGCACGATCGAGCGCCACGATCGTGTCGGCGACGTGCAGAGCGAGTTCGACTTCGACGCTTGGCAGTGCCCGACCCGATTCTCGAACCTCGACGGAGATATCCATCACGCAGCCAACCTCAGGACGGGTGGCGCTGATATCAATCCAGGCGTCGATTGATTTGGTGGCGGCAGACACCGTAGCTACGCCAGCCATCAGGGGAGCCACTAGGGCAATCAGGAAGGCTGCGGGTAGTGCCAAGCGGAGCAAACGAGTCATGCAGAGACCCCTTCGAAATCAGTTGATGTCAGAGCGAGGTGTCGCGATTCTCGGAATTCGGCGGGGTTCCGTTCACCACGAGCGAGAGTCTAGCACCTGAAGGTGCGTACGTTCGACTTGCCACGGAAAACGAAGCAAACGCCATTTCTGATCCTCAGACGACCAAATAACGCGTACGTACGCAATAATAGCTACCGCTTTCTCGTTTTGCAACCATCGCCCAATTGTTGCCACGGCCGCAAATCGTTTCTGAGCGCACCCGTTGCCTTTGTTACACTGCCGACCGGGATGATTGCCCGGATTTCCAGTGCACATTCTGTCTTCTGCAGGAACACACATGCTTGAAAGGGAACCTCGATGTCACGCAGGGTCAATGCCAGTGACCGCACGCTCATCCGGATGCTTCAGCAAGACGCTCGGGCGTCATTTGCCGAACTGAGTCGCGTTTCCGGCATTCCCGAATCGACGGTTCGGCGGCGGGTCGAACGGATGCAGGATGAAGGCATCATTGAATTTTCGATGACACCGGATCCGACCAAACTCGGCTACGACATGCGGGCGATCATCGGGCTGCGGGTGGATGTTCGCGAACTGAACGCGATTGCCGAAAATCTGCGTAACATGGAGGAAATCGCCTTCGCCGCATTTGTCACCGGAAGTTTCGACATCATTACGCACGTCGTCGTCGAACACCAGGAGGGGCTGGTGGCCCTGTTGCAGCACCTCGCCGGAATCCCGGGGGTGCGTTCGACGGAGACGTTTGTCATGCCGTGGGTGATCAAGCCAGCTAGCGCATGGATTCTGCCTGAATCGCCGAGCCGTTAGGCCGCGTTCGACTCGCCGATGCTGTAGGCAACGGCCACCAGCAGAAACGCAGCCAGAGTGGCGAAAAACGCCAGCCGCGCTTTGCTCGCCGGTGGAGAGTCGCTGCCCGCGATCATGTGATCCGCACCGACTGGCAGAATCGCAGCCAGCGCGATCAAATAATGGGTAGCGGTCATTTCATGATCACCGCCAAGCAGCGAAAACCCGAGCATGTATTGAATGAGAAGTAGACCGGACGCGGCGAACGTCAAACCGCGCGCCCAGGGGAACGTGCTACCGCGCAGCCAGCGCAGTAAATTCAGAATCACCAGCAAGAGAAATGACACGACGACGGCTAAGCCGATGATCATGTGTGCTTCAGTCACGATGTGGGTGCCTTTCGATTCGCGCCAACTGGCTCATCCCGCTCTATAGCGATCATATCTTCGCGCCCAGCGACCAACCTTTCAAGGTCCAGTGGGCGTCACTCCTCTCGCAATGGTCATCGGCGCAGGTGACTCCCCTTTGTATACTCACGACATCAGACGACGATGGCTGCGGGAATCACCTGAACAGCCCAGAACCAACGGAGGACATGACGAAATGGCGGCCGACGAGCAGAACAAGGACACAATTTCCGCGCTTTACGCCGAGAATCGGACCTTTCCACCTCCAGCGGGGTTTGTCGAGCAGGCCAATGTGACCGACCCAGCTATCTACGAACGCGCTACGGCCGACCCGGAAGCGTATTGGGCTGGCGAAGCCGAAGCGCTCGATTGGTTCAAACCGTGGGACACCGTGCTGTCGTGGGATCCCCCGTTCGCTCGCTGGTTCGATGGAGGGCAGTTGAACGTCTCCTACAACTGCCTTGATCGCCATGTCGAAAAGGGCGATGGCGACCGGGTGGCCTACTACTGGGAAGGTGAACCAGGAGATTCACGAGTCATCACCTATCGAGATCTGTTGACTGAAGTTCAGCAGTGCGCAAACGCGCTCAAATCGCTTGGAATCAAGAAGGGCGACCGCGTCGCGATCTACATGCCAATGATTCCTGAACTACCTGTCGCGATGCTGGCTTGTGCCCGGATCGGCGCTCCCCACACGGTGGTCTTTGGCGGTTTCTCGTCGTCAGCTCTGGCCGATCGCATCAACGACGCCGAAGCGACGGTCGTTATCACTGCAGACGGTGGCTACCGGCGTGGACTCCATGCCGGGCTGAAAGTCAACGTTGACGCAGCGATCGACTCGACACCAAGCGTCACCAGCGTGCTGGTGGTGAAGCGAACTGGCGAAAACGTCGAGATGGTGGAAGGTCGTGATATCTGGTGGCACGAGCTGGTGCCAGCGCAGGATGCCAAATGCCCGCCTGAAGTCATGGAGAGTGAGGACATGCTCTATCTCCTCTATACCTCCGGCACCACCGCCAAACCAAAAGGCATTCTCCATACGACGGGCGGATATCTCGTTGGTGTAGCGTCTACGCACCGGCTCATCTTCGATCTCAAGCCAGACGATATCTACTGGGCCGCCGCAGATATCGGTTGGGTAACCGGGCATTCCTATATCGTGTACGGTCCGCTGGCGAACGGTACAACCAGTGTGATGTACGAAGGAACACCGGATTATCCAGATTGGCACCGCTGGTGGGAGATCGTCGAAAAGTACAAAGTGACCACCCTCTATATGGCGCCTACGGCGATCCGGGCGCACATGAAGCAGGGTCCCAAGCATGCCGAACAGCATGACCTCTCTTCGTTGCGCTTGCTCGGGACCGTTGGCGAACCAATCAACCCTGAAGCCTGGGTCTGGTATCACAACCACATCGGTGCCGGACAATGCCCGATTGTTGACACCTGGTGGCAAACCGAAACCGGCATGATCATGATTTCGCCAGTCCCCGGTATCACGGTCACCAAACCAGGTTCGGCCACTTTCCCGATTCCGGGTGTCGGAGCAGATGTGGTCGACAACGCCGGCAACTCCCGGCCACTCGGTGGTGGCGGCTATCTCGTGCTAACAACACCGTGGCCCGCGATGCTGCGCGGAATCTATGGCGATCCCGAGCGATTCAAGGCGACCTACTGGAGTCGATTCCCAGGAATCTATTTCCCGGGTGATGGCGCGAAGCGTGACGAGGATGGCTACTACTGGCTGCTTGGTCGCGTCGACGACGTCATGAATGTCTCCGGTCACCGGCTCAGCACCACCGAAATCGAGAGCGCGTTGGTATCGCATCCAGCCGTGGCGGAAGCAGCGGTGGTTGGACAACCTGACGACGTCACGGGTGAAGCGATTTTCGCGTTTGTGATCGTCAAGAAGGGGATCGACCCGACCGATGAACTGGGTTCTGAGTTGAGACGGCATGTTGCCAGGGTGATCAGCCCGATCGCACGACCAAAATCAGTGATGTTCACGCCAGATCTGCCGAAAACCCGGTCCGGCAAGATCATGCGCCGGTTGCTGAAGGACATTGCCACCAATCGTCCGCTGGGAGATACCACTACGCTTGCCGATTCTGGCGTGGTCGAAGCGATTCAGATGTCAGCCCAAAGCGGCAAGGACGAGGACTAGCGGGTTCCGCTTTGGTGCGGGCTAGAACGCGTCGATGGCTGACGCGATGACGCCCCAGAGCAGGACGACTAGAACAATCGATACCAGGAGCACGCCGAAAGCAAGCAGGAGCGTCGCAGTGGCGCTCCTGTCGGCAACCCGCTGTTGAGCGCGTTGATCCGCGAGCGCTGCGTCTCGAATCCGGGCGAGGAGGTCGTCTTCTCCACCAGGGGCGCCAAATCCGCCTGCATAGCGGCTCATGATCTGCTGTTGCAGTTCCTCATTGCGGCGACTGGCGTCGTATTGCCGCCGGGTGGCTTCATCCGCGAGAACCCGATAGGCATTATTGAGCGCCCTGGATTCGTTTTCGGCTGCCGTTCGATTGGACGCGGATGCCCGGTCGGGGTGTGCGCGTTTCATCGCGCTGCGATAGGCGCGCTTAATCTCGTCGGTAGAAGCCGCCTGATTCGTGCCGAGTAGCCGGTAATAGTCGACGGTGGGATCGATCGTCGGTTGTGCCGTTCTGGACTTGGATGAGGATGACTCCGCCATTGCTACTGCTCCGGCGGCAATGGTAGCGCTCGGGAGACACCACTAGTGAATCGAAGCTGATCCGGGCAACAGGTACAATCCGGAAAGCAACGCTGGTCACCTGATCTGCTTGGAATGTTTGGCCCGGGAGAGCAACCATGGACCTTCATCTTGTTTCCGTTCCCTATCGCTATGACGAGCATCAGACCGGTCTTGGGGGCGGCCCTTCAGCGTTGCTCGCAGCCGGACTGCGCGAGGTTGTGATCGGCAGCGGCTTAAACCTTGTAGCGGAAGGTGTAGCGTCGCTGTCGGACGAGGAACGCGAACCCGGCCGAACCGCCATCAATATCGGTCGCCTGGGAGCGTCCACAGCCTCGCTGGTGGCCGCAGCCGCCAGGAATCAGGCGAAAGCGCTGGTCCTGACCGGCGATGACACCGCCTCGATTGGGGTCATTTCGGGATTGCAGGATGCCCACGGCGCCGGCGCGCGAATTGGGGTCATCTGGGTCGATGCTCACGGCGATTTCAACACGCCTGAGACCAGTTTCAGCGGCATCCTGGCTGGGATGTCACTGGCGATTATCGCCGGTTTGGCGGGACCGAACTGGCGGGCAGCGGCCGGGTTGGCGGTGCCCATCTCAACCGACCGGATCGTCGTCACCGGAGTGCGCGAACTCGACGAAAAGGAAGATGCCTTGATGACTGCGACCGATGTTCAACGGGTGACAACGGCTGATCTCAGAACCGGGTCAGACGCACTTGGCAAAGCATTGGCGACCTTGCGACAGCGGGTCGACATGATCGCTCTCCACCTCGATGCCGACGTTCTCGACCCCGCCTACGTGCCAAGTTCGAGCACGCCGACGCCTGATGGACTCGACATTCTGCAGTTAGCGGAAGTGCTTTCCGCAGTTCTGGAAACGGGAGATGTCGCTACATTAACCGTGTGCGGAATCAATCCAGGAGGTGGAAAGCGCGGAGCAAAATCGATCGCTTCGGTGCGAGGTGTTTTGGAGACAGCGCTACCAGCCTGGACCTGATCTGGTTGGCATCCACCGGGGAGTTTGAGAAATGACATTGTTGACCGACCTCGGCGTTCGCCGCGTCATCAACGCCGCCGCTGCTCAAACGACGCTGGGAGGCGCGTTGATGCCGGAACAGGTGCTGGACGCCATGCGCGATGCAGCCGCCTACTCGGTCGACTTGCCGGAATTTCACGATCGGATCGGCGAGCGCATCGCAGTCTTGACAGGAAATGATGCCGTTTGCCTTTGTTGCGGGTCAGCCGCTGGTCTGCTCCTTGCTGCAGCTGGCTGCATGACCGGACTTGATCGAGACCTTGCCTCTGCGCTTCCGGATACGACAGGCGTGGAGCGAAATGAAATCATCGTCTGGGCGGTTCAGCAAACCGGGTTTCTCTCAGCCGTTCGCGAAACTGGTGCGAACGTGATCGCCATCGGTCAATCCGCAGATGATTTGAAGACGGCGATTGGCCCGCGGACGGCGGCGGTGCTCTGGTTCGCCGGAACGCTCTTCGCTGAAGAGACCATTCCTCTGGAAACGATCATCAGCATTGCACACGCGCGTGACGTGCCGGTCATCGTCGATGCCGCCGACCAGATTCCGCCGTTCTCGGCGCTGTCTACCTACACCCGCGACGCGGGTGCTGACCTGGCTATCTTCAGTGGAGGCAAAGGGCTGCTGGGGCCACAGGCGAGCGGGCTGATTGTTGGCCGTAAGGGTTTAGTCGCGTCGTGTCGCGTGAACGCTGGGCCGCAGCACAGCATTGGTCGACCGGCCAAGGTGGGCAAAGAGGAAATGGCTGGTCTTCTAGCTGCGATCGAACTGGCAAAGTGCACTGACGAGGCTGCAGTCTACGCAGACTGGCTGCGCACGGTCCAGCAATGGAAATCCGCGCTCGAGGGGATCGATGGGATAGCACCGAAAATCGTCGACCGGAGCCATAGTGGTCAGCCGGTTCCCCGCTTGATTGTATCGCTCGCCCCCGGCACGTTCGTGCCTGAGGCGGTTATCGAAGCGCTCTGGGACTGCAACCCAAGAATTGCGGTGCTTCCCGAAGGAACGCATGCCATCGCGTTGAATCCTCAGATGGTGATTCCGGCAGATCGCCAGGCCGTTGGCGCAGCGGCGCGTGAGGTTTTCCTCCGGCGACCGTGACCGCCAACTCGTCAAATGTCGAGATTGAATCGAGACACGCTGGCAAAGTGCCTCGGCTTTGTTGACCTCCCAAATTCTTGACGACGGTGTGGACTTGGCTACAATGAGAGATAATTTCTTTCAGCGCATCCAAGTTCATGGCGGTGAGGTTTGGCGATGGATCAATCAGCGAAGTATCGAACGGTCGACTGTTTAACCATGATCGAGCAGCGCCTGCCGGCGTTACGGGGTGCATCTCGCAAAGTGGCAGAGGCTATTGTGCGCGATCCGTGGGCGATTCTGGGCATGACGATCTATGACGTCGCCGAAGCCGCAGACGTCAGCCTGCCATCGGTTACTCGCTTCAGTAGGGCGGTCGGTTACCCGGGTTTCCGTGAACTCGTCCAGGGGATCGCGCAGTCGCTTGGACGGACGGAAACGAAGGACCTTGAGGGATTGAAATGGGTGGAGGGCGAGGATTCCGGTCTCCCCTCAGGTTTCGTGGGAGAAGTCGTCCGGCGGCAGATCGATGCAATCCAGACTACTGCCCGGACACTCAAACCCGAAGCTCTTGCCGAAGCGACCGAAGCCATCGTGAAGGCCAGTCGCGTCACCACCATTGGGCACGGCGGAGCCTACGTGCCGGCGCTTGGAATGGCGGTGAAACTCAATTGGGGCGGGATTCCCGCGCATGCCAGCACGCCGGATCTGTTTACCAACCAGGCCATCGCAGTCGACAAAGACGATGTCGTCATCGGTATCTCGCACCAGGGTCGGACCCGCGAGATGATCGAGATGCTAAAAATGGCGAAAACGTTTGGAGCCACGACGATCGGGATCACGACCGTTCCGAATTCACCGCTGGCCGCAGTCTCTGACATCAAGATCTCGGTGCTGACGCCGGAAGTCGCACGAGCTGGAACCTTCCTGATCGCCTTCGACGCGTTGATGGTGCTTGCCGATGTGCTGGCGGCTTCGGCCTCTGATATGAAATGGGGTGGGAATCCGCCGAATCGACCCGCTATGGTCGAATGGATCGAAACCCATTTACGAACCGGCCCGCTTCCCATGTAGGTGTCACGGATGGCGAGGGTGCATGGGAGTCGAACCCACCGGCGCTGGGATCACCAACGCCCACACGGTTTTGAAGACCGGGAGGGCCACCGGGCCCCATCCACCCCCATTTTGATGGCGGCAGCATTCAGGATAGCGTTTTGTGCTGATTCGCGGTACTTTCATGACGATTCTGCGCAACCGGCTGAGGGAAACGTTCTCGGCGAGTGAAACAGCGAATGAGTGCCTACGGCCCACCACAACCTAAATTTTCGGCATCCACGCCAGTAGTGTTCATCGCCGGTATCGTCGTCGGGATTTTCCTGGGCTGGGTGTTCGACGGTTTGATAAGCATCCTGATCCGTCTCGGGTTTGTTGTTCTGCTGGTTGTCGCAGCTCTGTATCTCTATGGACGGTGGCGAGACTCGAAACAACCTCCCGACCGCGGAGATGGCATCTGGGATGCAGACTGGCGTGACCTCGACCCACGTCGGCGCCGGTGACGACACTCCCAGCGACGACATTTCTCGCACTTGTCATCACCATGTTCTGTGTCGGAATCATCATGGGATTCATCGGCGCTGGTGGCGCCGGAGTTCTGTTGGCGATTCTTTCCGGTCCATTCAATCTGGAGATCGATACGGCGATTGGCACGGCGTTGGCTGCGATGTGCGTGGTCACGGTTTTTGGCGCGTTTTCCCACTATCGCGAGCGCAATGTCGATGTCAGGTCAGGATTGATCGTTGGCCTGACTGGGGTGGGAGGGGCTGCGATCGGAGCAACCCTGAGCCAGGGCGTGCCGGACAGCGTGCTCAAGATCGGCGCCGGTCTTGCGCTCTGGATGCTCGCGGCTTTGGTCTGGTTGCGAACCCGTTTCGTTAGCCAGAACGCTGCGGCAATCCTGAATGAACCGGGACCGCCGAGTCTGCGGACCGCCGTTGGCCTTGTCGGTCTCGGCGCTACGGGAGGAATCTCAGCTGGTTTTTTTGGCGTCGGCATGGCGCCGTATCTTCAACTCGGTTTCCTCACGATTCCGCGCCTCAATCTTCGGATGACGATTGGAACCACCATGTGGGCGCTGGTTTTCATCGCCGCGTCTGGGGCGACGGTGCTGGCTTCCCATGGAGACATCTCGTTGCCGCATTTGGTCGGAGCGTTGCTCGGACTCTCGACAGGTTCCTTCACTGGGGCCAAGCTGACTGGGCGAGCGCCGATAGGCGTGCTCAGGCGAGCCGTGATTCTGGTTCCAGTTCTGGCGGGAGCAATGGTGCTGTTTCTCTGAATCGGCCTGGACAAACGAGATGTGAAACGGTCTCGTGCACCTGATCGATACCTGATGAAAGGCTAGAATGATGATCGAAACCGCTGGTGGCGTCGGTTGAACGGTCTCGAGATGATGATTCGTGTCTGATCGTTTTCACTAGAAGCGAAATGTGGAGGTATGGAAATGCCCGTGACGTTCAACAAAGAGGATGTCCGCGAAGGACTCAAACATGTTTACGATCCGGAGATCGGTGTCAATATTGTCGATCTGGGACTCGTTTACGATGCCGATGTGTCCGATGAGGGCGATGTGCTGGTCACGATGACTCTGACGTCGCTAGGATGTCCGCTGGGTCCAGTGATCGTGCAGGAGGTCCAGGGCGCTTTGAAGGAGTTCCCCGGAATAGGGGAGGTCGACGTGAAACTCGTCTGGAGTCCGCCGTGGACCCCTGAACTGATGAGCGAAGACGCCAAAGACGAGCTGGGAATGTGGTAGTCGATCCCGAACGCAGCTGACCTTCATCGAAGGCTGCGTCGGGACGAGCAACAGGAGATGATCCGGTCTACAATTCCTGCGTGCTATCGTTGCCTCCCGGTAATCGGTTTGTACCAATGACTGGAAGGCTGCTCAGCAATGAGCAGAGGGGGCGATTCGATACGAATCGCTGCGTTGTATGGTGTTCGAACGTTCCGGGAGGTTGGGCTTGATGCGGAAACGCGTGTTCTCACTGTCAATCGTGTCGCTTTTTGCGGTGCTGGCGCTTGTCGCCTGCGGCAGCCCAAGTGAGGAAATCGAGCCGACCGTGACGCGGATACCCGATGCCGCCAACGCGCCCGTTCTGACTCCGACTGGGGAGGCTGCCGATGAAGCCGCTTCTCCGGTTGTTGCTGCCGGAGACGCAACTGCCGCAGACGCGGCCGGGGAGGACGCCGTTGCCGCCGATGTCACCGTTGTATCGTATGACATCTATTTTGAGCCGACTGAGTTCACGATCGCCTCAGGGGAGACCGTTACGGTCTCACTTCCAAACGAAGGAGCCGCTCCGCACAACTTCGCGATTGATGAGCTCGATATCAGCGTCGACCTTGCTCCGGGTGAAACCAAGTCGGTTGACATCAACGCCGAGCCGGGTGTTTACGAGTACTACTGCAACGTTCCAGGGCATCGAGAAGCGGGAATGGTCGGGACTTTGACCGTCACATGAACGAGCGCGAGACTTGGATAGCCCTGGAACATCTGATCGATCATCAGATTTCTTCCAATTTGCGGTACACTTCGGAAAGTTAACGTAGGCGATTCTGCGAACAAAAGCGAGTTAGAACGAACTAAAGGGAGGAAAGCGGATGTCAGAAAAATCCGGTGCGGGTTGGGTACGAGGGTCGGGCAGACGGGATTGTCCACCTGGTTTTCCGGTCAAGGGAAATGAGCCCAGCAACATCTACTATGCGCCTGGAGACCCCGGCTACGCGCAGGTCATCCCAGAAATGTGCTTCGATTCAAACGAAGTTGCCGAGCGCGTGGGATTCACCCGCACGGCCCACGGAGGGACTGGAGGCGGCGCTCCTGCTGCGGCGGCCGCTGCAACCGCTGGTTTCGTCAAAGCGCCAGGTGGACGGGACTGCCCGAAGGACCATCCGATCAAGGGCAACGAACCGGCAAACGTCTATTACGAGCCCGCTGACGCTGGCTACGCCAAAGTTGTCCCAGAAGTTTGTTTTGCATCCGTTTCTGAAGCCGAGGCAGCAGGGTTCAAGAAGGTTGCTCCGAGCGCGGTGAAGACCGAGGTTCCGGCTGCGGCAGCTGCCGCAGCGGCACCGGTCAAGCGCGAAGAAGTCCGAGCAACCGAACCAGTGCGCAAAGCCGAGGCGGTCAAAGCTGCCGCGCCACCACCACCTCCACCGCCTCCACCACCTCCACCAGTTCCGGTGAAGTCGGACGATGGTGGCAGTATCTGGAAATGGTTGCTCCCGTTGTTGCTTGCTGGTGCCCTCGCACTTGGCGCCTGGTACTTCTTCGTCCGTGATGATGAGGAAGAAGCAACCCCGACGCCCGAGCCGACTGTCGAAGTCGTGACGGGTGCCGACGCTGCTACACCGGAAGTGACTACCGACGCCACTGTTGATGCAGGCGCTGATGTTTCCACCGACGCGACCGTTGAGGCAGCTGGTGGTGTTGACAGTGCTGCGACCCCAGAAGCTGCGTCCGATGCTGCAATGGCGACTCCGGAAACCGAGGCTGTAACAGCCGCTGGAACTGACGCTGAGGCCACACCGATGGCGTCGCCAATGGCTTCACCGGAAGCGTCGCCGATGGCTTCGCCGGAAGCGGCCGACGTGGTGACCGTGGTTTCAAAGGACATTTTCTTCGAGCCTACTGAAGTCAGGATTGCTGCGGACACCGACGTGACCTTCGTTCTTCCGAATGAGGGTGCTGCGCCTCACAACTTCGCGATCGACGAACTGGATATCAGTGTTGATCTTGCCCCGGGCGAGACCGGCGAAGTTGTGATCAACGCTCCTGCCGGTGAGTATGAGTACTATTGCAACGTGCCGGGCCATCGTGAGGCCGGTATGGTTGGTACGCTGATCGTCGAATAGCGATCAGCCAGACCAGAACGAAAAGCGACCGGGACGTTTGTCCCGGTCGTTTGTTTTTCCGAGTTTCAGATTGTTCTCGCTCGGATTTTCCATACCGATCCGCGCTGGCTGCTCTGAAATCTACTGTCGAAACGATCGACGAGTGAACGCACATCGAGTGTTCCGTTCGTGGCTGACGGCACCCGTCCGAGCCAGCGTCGATGGATCAGTGATGCCAGGGTTGTGGCGCGATCGAACCCGAATCCAGCTGATTGAATTGACACGATTGTGAGTCCCGCGAGCATCATCAGATCGTCGATGTCTTCTCGCGAGTAGGTGCGTCTCCAACCAGACTCAAGTGTTTGCAGGGGGCGCTTGCCGTGTCGGGTGATGTCGCGGAGATACCGGTATGTGTTTACCCCCTCAAATGGGAACAGGGAATGCGCGTTCGCTAGGGTCATGGTGACCACGCCTTCCGGGCGAAGGACCCTAACCACTTCCTCGAGGAGGAGGGTGTCCTCTTGGACGAATTCAGGGAGATGACCGATATCGATGTGGGTTATCGAGTTGGCCCGGACCGGGAGTTTGCTCCAGTCTATTAGCACTGTGCAGCTGTCGTGCTGCATGAAGACAGGAACCCTCCCGACGAGTTGGCCGGTGTCGGTGAACTCGAGCGTTGGCAGGAGATGGATCGCGTCCGGAAGCGCGGACCGAATGGCGAGTGTCGTGTGACCAACCTGTCGCATGTCAAACCTCAATCGTATCGAGAAACTGTACCCTAGGGAACGGGGACAACCGGAGCGGATCGAATACAGGAGATATTGCAATGGAACCGGGTTCTCTCCATCCCGTTTCAAGTGAGATGGTGGCCGACTTCCTGGCGTCTTTGCCGAATGGAGTCGAGGTGGACCTTACTACCGATTCCTCCCAGCAAGCACTCACCCGTGGACTCGGTTCCTGGTTGGCGGGGCGACAACCGGTTTTTGCTGCCGATGGATTGTCACTGACCGGATGGGAAGCACGAATCGATCGAGGTATCAGCATGATGTTGCGACCGCCTTCTCGCTTGTTTGCTGAAGCCGGGATGGCGCCGGAGCGAGTGCGGCGCCTGCCGATTCGAGTTGATCTCTACGGAGCGGTCATGGGTGGGTGCTACATTCCTGCTCATCTCATTCCGCACGTCGAGGAACGGCTCGACCAGAAGCTCGCGGTAACCGTGCGCCGGATGATCGAGGCTGAGCTCGATCCGGTTCGGCTGCAATCGGTCATGATGGCGGCTGCTCGCTACGCTCGTGAAAACGGACTTGGACTGTACGAGGTTTCAGGGCTGATCGACTCCCAGGATCCTCACTCCTGGCCTCCGGGGGGAGTTGTCGTTTCCCAGCCTGTCGATCCCGAGGTTCTCGAGAGAATAGACGCTGTATTGCGTCCTCCGAAACCACCAGGCCGGGTCAAACGGCTCCTGGGACGCCTGAATCCGCCCAATGGCAAGCCCGGACAGGACTAACCTTGACACGGGGTGGTCAACCTTGTTATTATTCTCTTGTTAGCACTCTCGTTGAAAGAGTGCTAAAATACGCAGGTGAGTATGACCGAACCAGTAGACACGTCCCAAACCAATAGCGAGGATGCGCTTCTTTCGGAGCGACAGCAAGGTGTGCTGCGCCTTATCGTGCACGACTATGTGAAGCATGGGCGTCCCGTGGGATCGAAGCATCTCGCGGAGTCCTACCAGATCGGTGTGTCGCCGGCGACAGTGCGCAATGAAATGGCGGAACTCGAGTCCGCCGGTTTTGTGGAGCATCGGCATACCTCTGGTGGTCGAGTGCCAACGGACTCCGGGTATCGCTATTTCGTCGAAAACCTGATGCAGAACGTCGATCTTCCGGTCGGCGAGCAGATCATGATTCGGCACATGTTTCGACAAGCTGAGAATCAGCTCGAAGAATGGCCGGAACTGGCGGCCGAGGTGCTGGCGGATATCGCTGGCAATGTGTCGGTCGTTAGCGCTCCCAGGTCGCAAACGGCGCGGGTGCGACAGGTCGACCTGATCTGCCTCCAACCGAAATTGGCGATGCTGATTCTGGTCACGCTGGAAAGCAACGTCCGTCAGGTCCTGCTGCATCTCCCGGAGGAAGTCTCTCGAGATGTCCTGTCGCTCACCGCGAATCGTCTTTCGGCAGAATGTTTCGGTCTGACTGGCGAGGAAATCGCTGCTAGACCCGCAAGTCACGATGAGATCGAGCGGATGGTCCGGGAGCAACTAACGGTTACGTTGCGGTCTATCGATGCTGCCGAGCAGACTCCATTCCGGAGCTCCGGGCTCGAGAACATTCTCGGTCAGGCAGATTTGACTGATATTGAACTGCAGAGTGTGTTTGATTTGCTCCGTGGACGTGAACTCCTGACGGCTATTGTTCCCCAGTTGCAGCCCGGCCCGTCGGTGCAGGTATTCATTGGAGATGAGAATCTCCCGGGTGCACTCAAGCGGCTTGGCGTGATCGTTGCGACGTATGGCGTTGGTGATGAGGTCACCGGCATGCTGGGGGTACTTGGTCCGACCAGAATGTCGTATTGGCGGACGATTTCAACGGTGCGATACATGTCTCGGCTGGTCAGCGATCTCGTCGCGGATCTCTATCCGGGAAACGAACGCTGAGCAGCGGAACGGAAGGAAGGTGAAGTGGAACCAATTCCCAGTGACGACCAGGATCAATTGACAGGGGAGGCTGAAGGCAGCGCCACCGCAAACGGCAGTGTCATGACGGAAGCCGATATCCTGCAGGTGATCGCAGAACGAGACAGTTATCTCGATCAGTTACAGCGTTCGCTCGCTGAGTTCGCAAACTATCGCCGGCGGGTCGAGCAGGATCGAATCAATGCACGCAGAATCGCCACCAGCGATCTTCTCTCAAGCGTCGTCCCGATCGCTGACGATTTCCACCGTGCGCTGGAAGCCATTCCGGCTGATCAGAGTGAAGCACCCTGGGTTATGGGTGTCACGCTGATCGACCGAAATCTCTCAAATCTTCTCGAACGGGAAGGTGTTTCGAAAATCGATGCGCTCGGACAGCCGTTCGATCCATCGGTCCATGAAGCGGTAGCGGTCGAACCGGATTCTTCCGGCACAATCGTGACCGAGGTTTATCAGAATGGCTATCGCCATGGAGACACGCTTCTTCGACCAGCGATCGTCCGAGTGGGCGATCCTGAAAATGGGGAGGCGTAGGTAGTAGACACTCTCAGTGTGAAGAATCAAAACGTTTTCATTTGTCGCAATTTAGCAGTTACAAGGAGAACCACCAATGGGTAGAATGATCGGAATTGACCTCGGAACAACCAACTCAGTGATGGCCACGATCGAGGGTGGCGAGCCGGCCGTTATTCCGAACGCGGAAGGCGAGCGGATCACTCCTTCAGTCGTCGCGATCACCAACAATGGCGAACGGCTGGTTGGCCGGTTTGCCCGCCGCCAAGCGGTGACCAATCCGGAAAACACCGTCTCCTCGATCAAGCGCTTCATGGGGCGCAAGTTCGACGACCCACAGGTCCAGGACGATATCAAGATCGTGCCGTACCAGGTTCGCGAAGCGAGCAATGGCGGCGTCGAAGTCAAGATGGGAGACAAGTGGTATTCACCACCGGAAGTTTCAGCGATGATCCTGCAGAAACTGAAAGCGGATGCTGAAGCGTATCTGGGTGAAGCCGTCGACCGAGCCGTAGTGACGGTGCCGGCGTATTTCGATGACTCCCAGCGCCAGGCCACCAAGGATGCAGGCCGTATCGCCGGCTTGAATGTCGAGCGGATCATCAACGAACCGACCGCTTCCGCTCTCGCCTACGGTCTCGAGAGTAAGGCCGATGAGAAGATCTCGGTCTATGACCTTGGCGGTGGGACATACGACATCTCGGTGCTCGATCTTTCTGACGGTGTTTTCCAGGTGCTTGCAACCAATGGCGACACTCATCTTGGTGGTGACGATTTCGATCAGCGAATCGTTGATTGGCTGGCAGATGAGTTCAAGCGCAAGGAAGGAATCGATCTTCGCACTGACCGGATGGCGCTGCAACGACTGCGTGAAGCTGCCGAGAAAGCCAAGATCGAGCTCTCCAGCACCCAGCAGACAGAGGTTAACCTGCCGTTCATCACCGCCGACGCTTCCGGTCCAAAGCATCTTCAGGAAACCCTGACGCGGTCGAAACTCGAGCAGTTGACTGCTGATCTGATTGATCGAACAGTGCCGCCAATGACCGAAGCGCTCAAAGATGCCGAACTGAGCAAACCGGAGATCGACGAAGCCATTCTGGTTGGTGGTCAGACACGGATGCCAGCGGTTCAGCGGAAGGTGCAGGAGTTTTTTGGCAAGGAACCGCATAAGGGAATCAACCCGGACGAAGTGGTGGCAATTGGCGCTGCAATCCAGGGCGGCGTGCTCGGTGGCGAGGTCAAGGACATCCTTCTCCTCGACGTCACGCCGCTGACTCTGTCGATCGAAACCCTTGGTGGGGTGGCGACCCCGCTGATCGAGCGGAATACGACCATCCCGACCCGGAAGAGCCAGGTCTTCACCACCGCCGCTGACAACCAGCCGCAGGTCGAGATCAACGTGCTTCAGGGCGAGCGTCCGATGGCGAATGACAACAAGAGTCTTGGCAAGTTCATTCTCGACGGTATCCTGCCGGCACCGCGCGGTTTGCCGAAGGTCGAAGTCACATTCGATATCGACGCCAACGGCATCCTTAATGTGACCGCCAAGGACCAGGCGACCAGCAAAGAGCAGAAGATCACCATTACGGGATCCTCCGGACTTTCTGAAAATGAAGTCCAGCAGATGGTGAAAGACGCTGAAGCGCACCGTGACGAGGACCAGAAGCGCCGCGAATCGATTCAGTTACGCAATGACGCTGAATCGATGACCTACCAGGCCGATTCGGTGCTGAAGGAATATGGCGACAAGATCCCTGAAGACGTCAAGAGCGATCTCGAGGAAAAGGTTGCCAATGTTCGCGAATTGCTCAAGGCCGAAGGTGACAACACCGACGCGCTGAAGAACGCGCACGAAGCGATGGTTGAAGCCATCAGCAAGGTCGGAACCTCAGTTTACGAGGCGGCCGCAGGCGCAGAGGCGAGCGCAAACGGCGCTTACAGCGAGAGCCCAGATGGGGAAGAAGCGGTGGAGTCCGAGGACGATGCCACGGTCGAAGGCGAATTCCGCGAAGTTGGCAACAACTAGACCGACCATCGGAAGATTGAGGTAAACGGGGCGGCATTGCCGCCCCGTTTTCGCGTCCGCGAGGAGATCAGGCGTACAACGACCAGACTGCCAGGATCAGGATCAGGAACACTGCCACAATCAATGCGACGGCTACTGGCGTGTTGATTGCGGCTGCGGTCGTATCCGGTGGGAGCTGTTCAAGGTTGGTAGAGGGCGGAGTCAGTTCAGCATCTGGAGCGATCTCCGACGGACTTCCTGGAAATACAGCGATCGGCTGGATGACTTTCGGCAGAGGAGCGGACTCACCGGAGATTTCTCGTAGCCATCCGGGCAACCGGGTTTCGGCCAGCAGCGCAGCTGGGGGAATCGGACCGACGGCGGTGGCGGGCAGAGGCGGCCATGCACTCACCGTTTCTCGCGACTCCGCGACGAACTGCGGCGGTGGTGGGGCTGGTTCTGAAGAAGCCCGAACCGAAGCCTCTTGAGCGGGACCCGGGGTGGTCGGATTCATCGGCGATGGCGAAACAACCTGGGGCAGGCGATCGCGAAGCCACTCTGGCAGCAGGACACGCGGATCCGAAAGCTCCGAACCACGCTCCCGCAAGTCAACAGGCCTATTGCCAGTATCGGGGGATTGCTGGTTGGGAGTATCGTCTGGCATATCAGGTTCGACCCAATTCGGCGCTATCGAGCCAGATTGTAACCGGGCCATCGTTGACGAGGTGGACTTTCATCTCGGCGCCAAAGACGCCGATCTCGACCGGTATTCCATGAGCCGCCAGAGCGGTATTGAACTGTTCGAATAGGGGGAGAGCGGTTTCCGGGCGGGCGGCATCGGTGAAACTCGGTCGACGCCCTTTGCGGCAATCGGCATACAGGGTGAACTGCGAAATCGAGAGAACACGTGCTGAGCCTGGTTCTTCGAGGAGCAAGTCGAGCAGCGAACGGTTCATCGCGCCCTGGTCGTCCTCGAATATCCGTAGATTTGCAATCTTGGCTGCTAGTTGCATCGCTTGCCGGTTTGTGTCGGATACCGCAACTCCGACGAGGAGCACAAGACCGCGATCGATCGATCCCGTCGTCTCCCCGCCGACATCAACCGACCCTTCGAGCACCCGCTGGATCAGCACCCTCATCGGTCATCCTCAGTGGAACGGATCAGGGTTGCGACCGCGAGCGCGGCGATGCCCTCGCTGCGACCGATCGCGCCGAGACGCTCGTTTGTGGTGGCTTTAAGGCTGACGCGATTGAGTGAAATCTCGAGAAGCGTCGCAATCTCCGTTCTCATAGCCAACCGATACGCTGAGATCTTCGGGGTTTCGGCAATCACGGTGGCGTCCACGTTCGAGATCGCAAAGCCCTGTTCGACCACAATCTCGCGCGCACGTGTGACGATCACGCCGCTGGCGATCCCGGCGATTGAGGTGTCGCTCGGTGGAAAATGATCTCCAATGTCGCCTTCTGCAACGGCCCCCAGCAAGGCGTCTGCGATGGCGTGGAGAAGCACATCGGCATCTGAGTGACCATCCAGACCGAGCTCAGCGGGAACCGCGACGCCTCCGAGGACGAGCGGACGACCCTCGGCGAAGCGGTGAATGTCGTAGCCGACTCCTGTGCGAACGTCGATCATTCATGCCTCCTTTCTCTGCGGATGGTCAGGAGAAATTCTGCGAGCTGGAGATCGGACGGAGTGGTGACCTTTATGTTCGCTGGATCGCTGGGCACGATCGCGACAGCTCGTCCAAGCGATTCGAGCAAACCTGCTTCGTCCGTGAAGGTCAAATCGCTTGTTCGCATCTCATCCACCGCCTCCAGCAAGATTCTGCGCTGAAATCCCTGCGGGGTTTGCGCAGCCCACACCGACTCCCTCGGAATCGTCCTGACCACGAGGTCGTCCGGTCCTACCTCTTTGAGCGTGTCGGTGACTGGAACGGCCGCAAGACAAGCGCCACTTTCGGCTGCGGCGGAGACGATAGCCTCGATCAGATCGATCGTCACAAGAGGTCGGGCGCCATCATGGATCACCAGCACGTCGGATTCCGGATTCGTTGCCGCAAGCCCATTGGTGACCGAGTCCTGACGGCGCTCACCCCCCCGGACAACCAGCCGGAGTTTTGGCCATTCGTTGCTCTGGAGGAGAGCCGAACCTGCGTCGGCCGTGTGGTCGCCAACGACAAGCACGATCTCGCCAATGGATGGCGCCGACTGAAAGGCATCGAGTGACCAGGAGACCAGCGGTCTCCCACAGAGGTCGACAAAAGATTTATGGGGGTCGCCGAATCGTTTACCACTGCCTGCCGCGACGATCACTGCGCTGGCGGTGGGTTGGGGTGGTTCGATATCGCTCATCGCCCTCAGTTTCAGCCCGAACGGGATTCGGAATCAGTGATTAGCGAGCGGCCAGCAATCTGTCGACCGTGTCATCAGGGACATCGACCGAACCCAGCACGCGCCCTTCGCGAAAACCGTCACCATGATAGTCGCTGCCACCAGTGGGAATAAGCCCGAACGAGTCGGCGATTCTCCGCAGAGCGTCACGTTGCGGTCGCGAGTATTCCCCGTAGTAAGTTTCGAGGCCGCCAAGTCCATGGCCAAGGAGGTCGAGGTCGCGGATGACGCGTTCCACGTCCTCTCCGGCGCTGAATGGATGCGCCATGACTGGAACGCCACCGGCGTTCCGCACGAGCTCGATCGCTTCTGCTGGGGTGAGTTTCACGACTTCGACGAACGCTGGTTTGCCTCTTCCCAGGAAGCGGGCGAAGGCTTCGCCGATCGTGGTCACATAGCCAAACTCGATCATCTGGCGAGCGATGTGCGGTCTGCCGACCGAACCGGATTCCGCATCCAGACGCAGGCGTTCCTCATCGACGGGATATCCAAGGGCTCGCGTTTTTTCGGCCATCTCGAGAATCCGCTCGAGGCGCATTTCCCGGAGCCACCTCAACTCATCGGTTAACACCGGAGCGTCGGCATCGATGAAATACCCCAGGACGTGGAGGTCACGGTCATCATGAACAGAGCTGAGTTCGACACCGGGTACCACCGTGACCGGCGAGCGTTCAGCAGCGGCGAGCGCACTCGCAAGACCGGCGATAGTGTCGTGGTCGGTCAACCCAATCCAGTCGACGCCACGCTCTGCGGCGGTCGTGACCAGTTCAGCTGGACTGAGAGTTCCATCGGACGCGTTCGAGTGGGTATGAAGGTCGAGAACCGCCATCAATCACTCGTGCTCAGGCGAACTGATTCGATCATCGAACCTCGACAAGCAATCGAATCGCGGTTCGTTCCTCGTCGTCGATGGTGATGTCGATAAAGGCAGGAACGCAAATCGCGTCAATCCCTGTTTCCAGGAGATAGTCGCGAGCGATTGCCACTGCTTTGACCGCCTGGTTGGTAGCACCAGCGCCGATGGCTTGAACTTCAGCATGACCACATTCGCGAACAACGCCAGCGATGGCGCCAGCGACGGCGCTTGGTCGGGATTTGGCCGAAACTTTCAGGACCTCATTGGGATCGTTTGTGGAGGCCGTCGCGGGTGGGGCTGCCGCAATCGTTGCGGTCGGTGCATGGACGTCGTGGCCGTTGTAACCAACCGGTTCCATGGGCGGCTCGACGACCAAAGTCTCGGTCTCCCACGCTGACGAAGGCTCCTCGATCGGATCGAATACATAGGGTTCTTCGACGGTGTCAGTCACCGTTGCGCTTGCGGTCTGCGCGATCTCGACGGAGTCCTCGAAATCGGATTCGGCGTAGGTGGAGGGCTCGATTTCGTCATCTTCCGGAAGGTAACGATTGCCTTCTGGTTTGATCTTGATGTCGCGAAGGTCGAGCTTGCTGAAAAACCGGTCCATAGATGCATGACTCCGTTGTGCCCTTAAACTGGGCGTTGTGAATGCTGAGACCCGCGTCCCGCTCGTCTACGATCCTTCGAAACAGCGCCAGCCGGGGGATCGGCTCCGTTTTCTCCGGATCACCCGTTGCACAGTTAAGCCGCCAACTCGTCCGCCGAGCAGGGTTTGGCAAAAGCCAAACTCCCCTGAACGGTGCCGGTGACGGCTTGATCCATCCTGCAACCGCCAGAAGTGTACCCCAAGACCACCGAGCGGTCGGCAGAAAACCGCGCCGCACCGCGTGTTGACAGGCCCGTTCACGCTGGGACAAAAACAAGACCGGCTGCGAAGTTGCGTCGCAGCCGGTCTAGTGTGCGTTTTTCGTTGCTAGCGAGCGTAATCGACCGAGCGCGTTTCCCGGATCACGGTCACTTTGATCTGGCCGGGATACTCGAGTGACTCCTCGATCTTCTTCACCACATCACGAGCAAGCTGATTGGCGGCAAGATCGTCAACCTTGTTCGGTGCAACCAGAAGCCGAACTTCACGACCGGCCTGGATCGCGAACGATTTGTCGACACCGTCAAACGAATTGGCTACTCCTTCGAGGGCTTCGAGTCTTTTGGTATAGGTCTCCACCATTTCACGGCGGGCACCTGGTCTCGCCCCGGAAATCGCGTCTGACGTGGCGACGATGAACGCCTCAACCGTCAGCGGTTCCTCCTCGCCATGGTGAGCCGCAATCGCATGAACGATCTTGGAAGACCGGCCGAGTCGTCTCGCGATATCGGCGCCGATCAGCGCGTGCGGGCCTTCGACTTCATGGTCAACAGCTTTACCAATGTCGTGGAGCAAACCGGCCGTCTTGCAGATGTTGACATCGGCACCGAGTTCTGACGCCAATGCTCCGGCGATAATCGATGTTTCGAGCGAGTGAGCGAGGACGTTCTGGCCGTAACTGGTTCGATACTTCAGCCGACCCAGCAATTTGATCAGGTCGGGATGAAGACCAACAACGTTGGCTTCAAAGGCGACCTTTTCACCTTCCTCTCGAATCACCTGATCGAGTTCGCTCTGAGTCTTGCTGACCACTTCCTCGATCTTGGCGGGGTGAATCCGACCGTCCTGTAACAAGCGGCTGAGCACCCGGCGAGCGAGTTCACGTCGGAGCGGATCGAATGACGAGATCATGATGACCTCAGGTGTGTCGTCAACGATCAGGTCGACCCCGGTTGCTTGTTCGAGCGCCCGGATGTTCCGACCTTCGCGGCCGATGATGCGGCCCTTCATGTCGTCGCTCGGAATCGGAACCACTGAAACGGTGGATTCGGCAATGTAGTCGGTGGCGATTCGCTGAATCGCCGTTGCCAGGATCTTGCGGGAACGCTTGTCGGCTTCTTCGTGAATCTCTTGCTCGATCTCGCGGACCCGCTTGCCGGCCATCGCTCGAGCTTCCGCTTCGACCTCGGCCACAAGTTCATCGCGCGCTTCGAACGCGGTCAAACCGGCTACCCGCTCGAGTTCCTCGATATGACGGTTGCGCTCGCGGTCGAGAGCTTCCTGCTGGCGGACCTGTTCTTCTTCCCAGGTTGTGCGTGCCTTTTGGAGTGATTGTTCCTGCCGTTTCAGATTCTGTTCGCGCTGATCAACCGACTGTGTTTTACGGTCGATGCCTTCTTCTTTCTGCTCGACCCGGCGCTCGATCCGATCGATTTCCTTGCGCCGTTGCCCAAGTTCGCGTTCCAGATCATTCCGTAGTTTGAGTGCCTCATCCTTTGCTTCGATCGCTGCCTGGCGACGCCGCGCTTCGGCCTCCTCGATGATCCGATCGGATTCGAGTTGGGCCTGTCGAACACTCGATTTCGCTCTGCGATCCAGAACGAAATAGGTGACGAACGCGGTAGCCGCGATCAGCAGGATCGCTTCGAGGATGTAGGGCAAAGAACCCTCCATCGTCCGGACTCCTGTTCTGTGTCTCTTCCAGGAAGTGGAAAAGTGTCGCTACTGTCGAGGGCGAATTGCTTTGAGCTGAGCAGATTGTGAGCCGCAGTGATAGCGACTCGCATCGCCCCGCGCCTTCACCCGCTAGCGATGATACGTTCGGGGGATATCCGAGTCAAGAAATCGGCCTTCTCGAGGTGGGTCCTTGCAGGAGAGACACAAACTCCTCCTCGATCCCGGAATCGACAGCATGACCTGATCCTGGTCGTCAATCCGTCGGCGATTCGAGCGTGACTTCCAGCCATTCACCACGGCATGGATTGCCGGAACACGCGGAGAGGCGCCCTGCGGTCAGGTCCATGACCACGCTACCGATGGTGCCGTAATCGAGATCGCTTTCCGGCGCGCCATGCTTGCACACGGATTTGGGGTAATTCCCGTGATCAGCCATGATTGCCGTCAGTGATTCGAGATCGAGTTCGCCCCAGGAATCGTCGATCAGGTGCTCCAGACGATTGAGTCGGATACGGGAATTGAGGAGATCCTCCTCTGGGGATTCCAGACCAATCATCGACGGTTGAATCAGGTGGTTCGTATGGGCGAGGAATCGGTTTCCACCTGACTGCATCGACCAAGCACTGCCGGTAACCTCGACGTCATAAAGATCACCATCGCGGCTGGCCAACATGTGGTTGTTCCCGAAAGCACGATCGGAGGCGGTCACGGCTCGGATCGCTCCTTCGATGGTCGTTGCGGCCAAAGCGCGGCGGTACTGAAGAAGTTTTGGGACGCCAACGGCCGCGTCCTGAACGTAGAGTGCGTTCCCCACCGAACCGATCCCGGCACTGTTGAGACCTTGGTGCAGGAGGAGCCCTCCATACGTGAAGGCAATGAATTCGGGCTCGCTCAAGGGAAAAGCGTGGATTACGCAGCAGTGCGGTGTCCATTCGAGGGCTTCATCCTCGTTGTGGGCCAGGAGAACGTGACCATCTCGAGTTCCGGCCTGGGTAATCCCGACAACTGAGCACGCTTCAGTGTGTCCGAGTCCCTGGTGGAGCTCGGCCGAGGAGTTCAGGATCATCAGGTCGACGAGGGGTAGTTCTGCGCCGTCCGCCATGCCCTGCATTTCCTCCAGGATCGCAGGAACCGCCGCTTCCGTCGCTGCCAGATAGGGTTCGACGGCGCTGGCCAGGTTGGCTTGCTCTTCGGAGGAGAACTCCGAAAGCGTGATCTCGAGTCCGGCCCGAATCGAATCGGCTTGACTGGAACCGACAGTGAATCCGATCTCGTATGGCGTCCCGCTTGCTTTGATAAGTGGGATCATCTGCGCGCCTCCACTTGTGATTCCGAATGGATTGCTGTTGTCGACTTTCTCACTAACCGACCCTGTTGCTCCTGACAGTATCGCCCGGGAATCAGAGAATCATAGGAGAACCATCGAATTTGGCGACCTGAGCGGTTGTCATCTGCCCGAAGGCGGATTCCTGCGTGTACTGGAGCAGGTTCGGACGCGAAAATCGTTGTGTCTCTCCTCCCGGGAGTGCCAGATTGTGATAACATGCACAGTCGGAACTTGGGGAGCGTGACGGCTCAGCCGGAAGCACATTCGCCCATGGATATTGACAAAGAAGATGCTCGTACTGCGGGAGTTGCTGCCGGACTTGGCTGCACTGTCGTAGTCAGTATCATCGGGTCGATCGTCGGAGGGATTCTCCTCGATAGATGGCTCGATACAAGTCCCTGGTTCACGCTTGCTGGCGTGGCGTTGGGTTTGGTTCTGGCTGGGTATCAGTTGTATGAACTGGCCTCGCTTGGCAAAGCGGGTTCCGAGCCGAAGATTGTGACGAGGCAGATCCAGCGAGTCACTTCGAAAGCACCGACGCGGTCGAAGGCACCTGACGAGCAGTAGCAGGCCCTAGCGCAAGGCAGGACATGGAAGTTCACATATCGATCGCAGCTGAAGAGCTCTTTACGATTGGTCCGATCTCGGTGACCAACGCGATGGCAACGATGGTTGTCATCATGGTGCTGTTGTTGCTGGTTTTCGGAGCCATTTCTCGGCGAGCGTCGATGATTCCAGGTCGAGGACAGGCGGTTTTCGAGATCATTCTCGAAGCACTGTTAGGGATGACCGAAGGCGCCGGCGGTAAAACGCTGGGTCGGCGGATGTTCCCGCTCGTTTCTGCGCTTTTCATCTTTATTCTGTTCGCGAATTACTCCGGTTTGTTGCCGGGAGTCGGAACGATCGGTCTCGAACGCGAAGTTGCCCACGAGGAAACGACTGAGGAGACATCTCCCGGAACAGAGGGTGACGAAGCTCGGGTCTACACAATCGCGGCGGCCGGAACCGCAACCCAAGCTGCCCCTGGGAGCTCGGCGGAAGCTGGTGAAACGGAGCTCGTTCCGTTTCTACGCCCGCCAACAGCCGACCTCAACATGACACTTGCTCTGGCGCTCGTGACTTTCGTGTCTATCCAGGTCGCTGGTATTCGGGCGCACGGAGTGGTTGGTCGGATCAAGCACCTCGCGACGCCGCCATTTCTCTTTCCAATTGAAGTCATCTCCGAGTTTTCCCGGATTATTTCGCTGTCCGCCCGACTTTTCGGCAATGTCTTTGCTGGCGAAGTGCTGTTGGCGGTGATGTACACGATCGGTGCCAAGATCGGGATTGTGATTATCCCTGTGCTCGTGCCGGTTGTCTTCCTTGGCCTCGAGTTCATGTTCGGGACGATCCAGGCGATGGTGTTCGCGATTCTGACCCTGATTTACATCTCGGTCGCGGCGGCGCATCATGACGACGATCATCACGAATCGGAAGCGGGGAACGCTGCATTATCAACTGATGTGGCTACGCACGTGGAATCGCGGTCGCAGTCAACGGCGAGCGCATAGAACAATTGGTCGGAGTCCGACAGGAGTCGGCTTTGAGTTTTCAGCGCGTCAAGTGGGGCGTAGCTGGGCAAAGAGGAGGAAACGCGTGTTCGACGGAATTACAGATCCAGATGCCGTACGGTATATCGGTGGCGCGCTCGCCATTGGCCTTGGGGCGATTGGCCCAGGTCTCGGACTTGGATGGGCAGTCAGCAGTGCAATGCAGGCTCTCGGCCGAAACCCGGAAGCGGCTGGCGAAATCCGCTCGACGATGATCATCGGCGCGGCCCTTGCCGAGGCCGTTGCGATCTACGCCTTCGTTATCGCGATTATCATCCTGTTCGTCTAGGGTTTCAGCGAGAGTGGCGGGCGCGCTTGGCGCCAGCCACCTCGTTATTCCCTTGATGTCCGGGCTTTGATCGAACGGGTTGACGTAGCGTCATTGCTGCCGTCTCCTGATCACGAGGAGCAAACTGTCGATGGATTCGTTAGGAATCGAGCTCTCAAAACTCATCGTTCAGATCATCGCGTTCGTGGTGTTTATCCTCCTATTCTGGAGATTTGCATCCGGTCCGATCGTGAAGATTCTCGATGAGCGCCAGGAGCGGGTAAGAGAAGGTATGGAAGCCGCTCAGCGCATGCAAATGCAGCTGGAAGCGACGGCATCCAAAAACGAAGAGGTCCTGGCGGAAGCTCGACGGGACGCGCAGGCGATTCTGGTTCAGGCGCGAGAAGCTGGCGATGCCACTATTTCACGAGCCCAGGATGAAGCTGCCCGCCAGTCCGATGAATACATGGCGCGTGCTCAGGCAACCTTGCGAGCCGAAACCGAGCAGGCTCGACAGCAGCTTCGACAGGAAGTTGCGGACCTCGCGGTACTTGCGGCTTCTCGGATCATTCACAAGGAACTCGATGCGGACGGGCAGGCTGCCCTGATTGAGCAAACCCTGGCGGATGCCAAAGCACAGAACGAGCGTACGACAGCGGAGCGATCATAAGTGATTGTCATGAATCGGCGAAAGGCAGACCATGGCCAGTAGTGCCTCGAAACGTTACGGTCGCGCCGTATACGAGCTCGCCAAGGAGACCGGAACGGTCGATGCATGGCAGCAGGATCTCGAAGTCCTGGCTGCGATCATCAATGATCCGGATACCGGTACCTATCTGCAGTCACCGAAAGTCCGGGAAGCGCAGCGCCTGACTCTGCTGGACGGCGCACTCAAGGAGGCGCAACCTGGCGCGCGACGTTTGGCCGAAATGCTGGTGAAGCGCCAACGTCTTGATATTGCCCCGGACATGCTGGAAGTCTTCAATCATCTTCAGCTTGAAGACGATGGGGTTGCGATCGCGGATGTGACCACCGCCACGCCGCTGGACGCTGATTCGGAGAATCTGGTTGAACAACAATTGAGCGAACTTATTGGGAAGAAGCTCCAAGTGCGTTATCACGTCGATCCGGCGATTATCGGTGGTCTGGTAGCGCAGGTCGGCGACACGCTGGTCGACGGAAGTGTCTCTGGTCAATTGCGCCGGATGCACGACCGGCTTTCTTTGGCCGGTCGATAAGCGACCGCCGCAACGTCAACGATCTGATTCTGTCGGATCTCAAGAGGATGGTGAGTTTCAATGGTCGTTAGAGCAACCGAGATTGTCGACATTCTGAAACGGCAGATTGCCGCTGAGCAGGATCAGGTGGCTATCTCCAACGTCGGCACTGTTGTCGAGGTCGGAGACGGCATCGCGCGTGCTCACGGCCTGACCAATGTCATGTTAAGTGAGTTGGTTGAGTTCACCAAGACCGGCGCCGTTGGTCTTGCTCTTAACCTTGAAGAAGATTCAGTCGGTATCATCATCATGGGTGATTACACCGGCATCGAAGAAGGCGATGAAATCCGCGCCACCGGGCAGATTGCCTCTGTTCCAGTCGGAAACGCCCTGGTGGGTCGCGTGGTCAATGCGCTGGGTCAGCCGATCGACGGCAAGGGGCCGATTGCGAGCGACAAAACGCGACCGATCGAGAGAATCGCCCCTGGTGTGATTCTTCGACAAGACGTCGATCAGCCCCTTCAGACCGGTTTGAAATCGATCGACTCGATGATTCCGATTGGTCGCGGACAGCGCGAACTGATCATTGGTGACCGCCAGACGGGCAAGACCGCGGTGGCTCTCGATGCAATCATCAATCAGAAAGACAGCGGCGTTATCTGCATCTACGTGGCGATTGGGCTGAAGCAGGCTCAGGTTGCCCAGGCGGTGCGAACCCTCGAAGAATTCGGCGCGATGGGGCACACGATCGTCGTTGCCGCTTCCGCCAGTGACCCGGCTTCCCAGCAGTACATTGCCCCCTTTGCCGGTTGTGCCATGGGTGAAGAAATCATGGAGAACGGTGGTTCGGCCATGATCGTCTATGACGACTTGTCCAAGCACGCGTGGGCATACCGCGAGATTTCCCTTCTTCTGCGCCGCCCGCCAGGACGCGAAGCCTATCCAGGCGATGTGTTCTATCTCCACTCACGACTGCTCGAACGCGCCGCACGGCTGAGTGATCCCCTCGGTGGAGGATCATTGACGGCGCTGCCGATCATTGAAACACAGGCCGGTGACGTTTCGGCCTATATTCCGACGAACGTTATTTCGATCACCGACGGTCAGATTTACCTCGAAACGGATCTGTTCTACGCTGGTATTCGACCAGCGGTGAACGCTGGTTTGTCGGTGTCCCGCGTTGGTGGCGCTGCCCAGATCAAAGCCATGCGCCAGGTTGCTGGTCGGTTGCGACTGGAACTCGCGTCGTACCGGTCTCTCGCGGCCTTTGCTCAGTTTGGCTCCGACCTGGACGCGAACACCCAGGCTCAATTGAACCGTGGTGCGCGGTTGACCGAGATCCTGAAGCAACCGCAGTACCAGCCTATGCCGGTCGAAGAACAGGTCTGCATCATCTGGTGCGGCACGAACGGCATCACGGATGATATTCCGGTCACTGATATCCAGGAATTCGAAAAGGAGTACCTGGAGTTCATGCGAACGGCCCATCAGGACATTCTGACAACGATCAAGACCGAACAAGCACTGAGCGACGAAACGATCGAGAAACTGCGGATGACAGCCGCCGCTTTCAAGGCTGGTTCGCAGTGGGCGAGTAAGCCTGCAGCAGCCGTCGCTGCGGCCGTCAACTAGTTCTGAACATCAGACAGGAACGACGCGAGTCGATCCTGTCCCGAGGAGGATCGGGTGGCGAGTACACGAGAAATCCGGCGTCGAATTCGTTCGGTGCGCAACATCTCCCAGATCACGCGAGCCATGGAAATGGTATCGGCGTCGAAGATGCGCCGGTCTCAGCAGCGGGTGCTGGCGAGTCGGCCATATGCCGATCGCATCGAAGCGATGATCGGAGACCTCGCTGATATCCAACTTGATCAGGACGAAATGGTGAACTATCCGCTCCTCGCCAAACGGGAGATCCGCAACGTCGAGTTGATCCTGATCACGCCTGACAAGGGTCTGACTGGCGCGATGACGTCGAATGTTATTCGGCGCGCGACCAAGTTCATCCTTGAGGAAGCTGGAGCGCCAACCCAGGTAGTTGCGGTTGGCAAAAAGGGTCTTGACTTCATGGTGCGAACTCGCCAGAACGTGGTAGCGGAGTTCACCGGACTGACCGATCAAATCACGGCAGCTGACATCGGCGGTCTCACACAGGTGGTCCTCGAGGACTACCAGAGCGAACGGGTAGACGCCGTCTATCTCTGCTACTCCCAATTTGTGAATACGCTCACCCAGGTGCCGACGATCCAGCAGTTGCTACCAATCGAACCGCAGGCTGGCACCGGTATGTATTCGGACTATCTCTTTGAACCAAGCTCGGAAGAGGTGCTTGGAGCGTTGTTGCCGCAGTCGGTCGAAACGCAGATCTACCAATCACTTCTCGAGGCCTTCGCCTCCGAGCATTCCGCACGGATGGTTGCCATGCGCAATGCGTCGGAAAACGCCAAGGATCTCGTTTCGGAACTCACACTTTCGTACAACAAAGCGCGACAATCACAGATTACGGCTGAAGTTTCGGAGATTGCTGCAGGAGCGAATGCGCTCGGTGGCTAAACGCTCAAAAGGCGAATCGACCGCTCGCGAGATCCATCGCGAGCAATGATCTGGGAGAACGGCATGACAGATACAGCGATTGGCAAACAGCTTGGTTCGATTGTGCAGGTCCTTGGACCGGTCGTCGACGTCCAATTTCCCCCGGATTCGCTGCCCGGGATCTACGATGCGCTCCAAGTCGACTATGACGACGGCCGCACGCTGACGCTCGAAGTGCAGCAGCACATGGGTAACGACTGGGTTCGCACAGTTGCCATGAGCTCGACGGATGGACTGCGACGTGGTCAGACCGTACGTGGCACTGGCGCTGCGATCACGGTGCCGGTTGGCAAGGAAACGCTAGGACGGATCCTGAATGTGACCGGCGAGCCTATCGACGAGCAGGGTCCGGTGGAAGCCGAGACCATGTATCCGATCCATCGACCGGCTCCATCCTTCGAAGATCAGTCGACCCAGGTTGAAGTGTTCGAAACTGGTATCAAGGTCATCGACCTTATTGCCCCCTTCACCAAGGGTGGCAAGACCGGCGTGTTCGGTGGGGCCGGCGTCGGCAAGACGGTTATCATCACCGAACTCATCCGTAACATCGCTGCTGAACACTCTGGTGTGTCTGTTTTCACTGGTGTAGGTGAGCGGACCCGAGAAGGCACTGCCCTCTGGGGAGAAATGCAGGGTTCTGGCGTTGCCGCGCAGACCGCGCTGGTGTTCGGCCAGATGAACGAGCCTCCGGGTGCCCGCCTTCGGGTCGGTTTGACCGGTCTCACAATGGCCGAGTATTTCCGCGATCAGGGTATGGACGTTCTTCTCTTCATCGACAACATCTTCCGCTTCGTCCAGGCAGGATCGGAAGTTTCGGCGCTTCTCGGCCGCATGCCGAGCGCCGTTGGTTACCAGCCGACACTGGCCTCAGAAATGGGTCAGTTGCAGGAGCGGATTACCTCCACGAAGCGTGGTTCGATCACCTCCGTGCAGGCCGTCTACGTGCCGGCCGACGACTACACCGATCCCGCCCCTGCGACGACGTTTGCGCACCTTGACGCGACGATTTCGCTCGAGCGTGCAATTGCTGAGCGCGGTATCTACCCGGCGGTGGATCCGCTTTCCTCGACTTCGCGAATTCTCGATCCTCGGATCGTGGGCGACGAGCACTACGAAGTAGCTCGCGAGGTGCAGCGGGTGCTGCAGCGCTACCGTGACCTCCAGGACATCATCGCGATTCTCGGTGTTGAAGAACTCTCGGAAGACGACAAAGCCCTCGTTGCCCGTGCTCGACGGATCGAGCGCTTTTTCTCACAGCCGTTCTTCACCGCAGAGCAGTTCACCGGTGTGGCTGGTCAGTATGTTTCCCGGTCCGAAACCGTGCGCGGCTTCAAGGAGATCCTCGAGGGCAAGTACGACACGTTGCCGGAACAGGCGTTCATGTACCAGGGTGGAATCGATTCCGTTGTTGCCCGCGCCGCCGAAATGGAAAGTGGCAGCTAAGCGACCCACTAGCTGGCCGGAGGACGGTGGCGCCTTGGCGCCACCGTTCCTGAACGCTCTCGGAACCGTCCGCTGCCCGAACAGGAGTTGATGAGATGGCAAGTCTCAGTGTCGAAGTCGTAACCGGAGATCGAGTGGTCTATTCCGAAGAGGGAGTGGACATGGTGGTTGCTCCGGGCAGCGCTGGCATGCTGGGCATACTGCCGAATCATGCCCCGTTGATTACGACGCTATCCGCGGGTGAGTTGCGTGTCAAAAAGGGCGCGCAGGAACAATCGATGGTGGTGTTCGGTGGTTTCATGGAAGTGACGCCGGACAAAGTCGTCGTTCTGGCTGACACCGCTGAAAACGTCGAAGAGATCGATGTGGCTCGGGCCGAAGAAGCGCGGCGGAACGCCGAGCAGGAAGTTGCTAACCGGCAATCGACTGTTGATCTGGCAGAAGCCCAGGCCTCCTTGCGCCGTGCGACGATCCGATTGCGAACTGCGGAGCGCCGCCGCGGTGGCCGCCGCCGTCTCGATGGCCCACCCGGTCAGTAGGGTTTAGACTGAACCGAGCGGGCTGAATCTCAGCCGACGCCCGGAATGCTGGTAGTCACCAGCACATAGACAGTCCAGCAGGTTCATGATTAGCACAGCACTCCAATCGAATCCAATAGGGGAGAAGCAGCAGCGGGTTGTCGCTATCGAGGGTGGCGTTCCCCTGCGCGGTTCGGTTTGCATCAGCGGTTCCAAGAATGCCGCGCTGCCGATGTTGGCGGCCTGTCTGCTGACCCGACAGGAATGCACGCTCTCTAACGTTCCGAATTTGTCCGATGTGCGGGTGATGGTCAAACTGCTGACCGCTCTCGGCGCGGAAGTCGAATTCGATCCATCCGAAGGGCGGATCACGGTCAATGCCGGCAACCTGACCTCTACCGAAGCGCCAGCTGAGCTGGTGATCAGCATGCGGGCGTCGTTCCTGGTTGCTGGTCCGTTGCTCGCACGCGAACGATCGTTCCGGACCTCATTGCCAGGTGGGTGCTCGCTCGGTGCGCGACCGGTTGATGTCGACCTTCGTGGTTTCCGCCAGATGGGTGCGACACTCGAATCGAACGAAACTGATGTCGAAGCTACCGTTCCAGCCGCCCGATTGAGTGCCTCCCAGATCTTCATGGATTATCCGAGCCACACGGGTACGGAAAATCTTCTGATGGCGGCCACGCTGGCGGAAGGCCGTACGCGAATTGTGAATGCATCCTGTGAACCCGAAATCATCGCTCTCGGCAACATGCTCAACCACATGGGGGCTCGGATCACCGGTCTCGGTTCACCGACGATCACCGTCGATGGTGTCGACCGGCTGAACGGGGTTTCTGAAAAAGTGCTGCCGGATCGTCTCGAAGCCGGGACCTATGCAATTGCCGCTGTCGTGACTGGCGGAGAGATTCGCCTCGACCGGGTCGTCGAACGAGACATGCTGCCGCTTCAGTCCAAACTTGAAGAAGCCGGAGCGGAGATCTGGGCGCGAGGGGATTCGATGCTCGTTCGACCGGGTCGGAGGTTGCGAGCCGTTGAGATCCAGACGCTGCCATTTCCCGGGTTCCCGACCGATCTTCAAGCGGCATTTGCGGTCCTGATGACCCAAGCCAACGGTGTGTCCAAGATCAAGGAACGGGTCTTCGACGATCGGCTGCGATACATCGAGCAGCTCAGAATTCTTGGAGCCAATGCCTCGGTTGAAGATCTCGGCAATGGCCGACTCGGCAACGAAGCCACAATTATTGGACCAACACCGCTGATCGGCGCGTCAGTCAAGGCTATCGATATTCGGGCTGGCGCAGGGATGGTGCTTGCTGGTCTGGCTGCGGCGGGCGAAACCATCGTGCACGACACCCATCATCTTGATCGCGGTTACGACCAACTGGTGCCTAAACTCCAGGAACTCGGCGCCCAGATATCGATTCGCTAATCGCGCCCGAAGAGGAACCCGCCATGCCGTCCCGGATCCTGATCGTCGAAGACGAACCCAGCGTTGCCGACCTGATCGAGGCGGTTCTCGTGGGTGAGGGGTATATCGTTGCCATTGCTCCTGATGGTGTCCAGGGGCTGATGCTGGCACGCGATTGGAGTCCGGATCTCATACTGATGGACATCATGCTACCGGGCGTGGACGGCACAACGGCGATTCGCCGGTTGAAGGCTGACGCAGAAACAGCCGACATCCCGATCGTCGCAATGTCCGCCGGTCGGAACATCCGCAGTCAATCCCTCGAACTCGCCGATGCTGACGCCGCGCTTTCCAAGCCATTCGACATCGACGCGCTGCTGGCGCAGGTCTCATTTCACCTTTCCCGCCGGCGATCTGAGTTAACTCCTGACGAATCAGCGGATTGACTCTCGGGGCCGTGTCGAAGCCGGAATCGGATCGAAACGCTGCTGCCATGCCTGACAACGGGATCGTGGTACTTATTCCAACCTACAACGAGCGCGATACCATCGGTTCCCTTCTCGATGCGGCGCTGGCGTTGGGAAGTGAGTATCGGGTCATCGTGATCGATGATCAGTCTCCTGATGGCACTGGGGCGATCGTCGCCGAAAGAGCGCAGCGCTCACCGGACCGGATTGACCTCCTGAGCCGTCCGCAAAAGGAAGGGATCGGCCCGGCGTACATTGCCGGAATGACCGCCGCGCTCGCGAGCAACGCCCGATTCATCGCCACCATGGATGCTGATCTTTCGCATGATCCTCAGGACCTGCCCCGGCTCCGATCTGCATTGGACGATGCCGATCTCGCTCTCGGTTCCCGGTACGTTCCGGGAGGAGCCACGGAAGGGTGGCCCCGGTATCGCCAGCTCTTGAGTCGCTTCGGAGGAGCTTACTCACGCTTTGCGCTCGGAATCGATATTGCCGACCCAACTGGCGGCTTCAAGATGTATCGGCGAGACGCTCTCGCTTCTCTCGATCTCCCGTCGCTTCGTTCTGATGGCTACGTCTTCCAGATCGAGACGACCTATCTGATCGCTCAGTCGGGACGACGCGTTGTGGAGGTCCCGATCACGTTTGTCGATCGGATCGCGGGAAAATCGAAACTCTCTCGCCGGATCGTTTTCGAAGCGATGGGATCTGTCTGGCGACTCAGATTCGCCCATTGGCGTACTTCTCGATGATTGATCTTCTTCTGCTGGGCAATGGCGGCATGATGCCTATGCCGAATCGCTGGCTCTCTTCACTTCTCGTTCGGGTTGATGGGAATCTGATCCTGTTTGACTGCGGTGAGGGTACGCAGATTCCGTGGCAGACCACCGGTTGGGGCTTCAAGCGGCTTGGCACCATTTGCCTGAGTCATCTCCATGCCGATCATGTGGCCGGTTTGCCGGGTTTGTTCCATGCAGTCGCCAATGCTGGTCGTGAGGAACCCGTGGTTATCTACGGACCGCCGGGAACGATTCGGGTCGTGTCAGCTTTGCGGGAGATCGCGCCAGTGCTCTCGTTTGAAATCCGCATCCGGGAAGTCGACGAAGGTGAGCTTCTGGACCTTCCTGGTGGCGTGTCATTGACGGTGCTCCGCGGAGATCATAGTCTGCCGTGCAACCTCTATCGATTGTCAGTCGATCGTGGCCGCCGCTTCATGGCCGCAGAAGCTGAGGCGGCGGGTATTCCGCTCGATCTCTGGCGAGAACTTCAGGCTGGACGCGACGTCGAGGTCGATGGTCGGATCGTCGAAGCCGAAGGATTCCTTGGTCCGCCACGGGCAGGGCTCTCGGTTGGATTTCTGACTGATACGCGGCCAGTTCCTGGGATGCCGACGTTCTTCGCCGACGTTGATTTATTGGTCAGCGAAGGGACGTATGGGGATTCTGCCAACAAACCGAAAGCAGTCGAAAAGAAACACCTGACCTTTCAGGAAGCCGCCACAATCGCGCGCGAAGCGAATGCGCGTGCTCTCTGGCTGACGCATTTCAGCCCGGCACTGCTCGATCCAGCCGCCTGGCTTTCCGAAGCCACTGCGGTGTTTCCGAACGCAATACTCGGATTCTCTGGTCTCGAAGCCACCCTGTCATTTCCAGAAGAGGAACCGCTCTAGCGTCATCCGCCCGCCAGTGCTTCAGTGATGAATTGACGGAGCTCGACCGGATCTCCGAGGTAGACCCACCGTCCAGTTTCGGTCCAGCCAGGAACGACGAGGGGTTCGCCGATAGCCTGGATCGAGATATTGCTCCGGTCGAGATGGAGAGCGAGCCGCGAGAGGGTCAACTGTTCTTCCAGGGAAAAGCTTGTCTGAATCGCGTTCCCTGCCGCCAGGATCAGGTTATCTGCCCGGGTGAGGGAGGAAATGCTCTTGCCGCGATCAAGGATCGCCAGAATAACATCGATTTGCCGCTCGCGGCGAGCGTCGTCACTGTCAGCATGACGAGTCCGCACATACTTCAGCGCCGTTTCCCCGTCCATCATTTGCAAACCTGGTGCGAAAATCACTGTTTCGACGCCGTAGTCTTCAGTGGGGTATTCGGTGTCTACGAGTTCGTATGGAACATCGATCTGAACGCCGCCGAGCGCATCGACGACAGACTCGAAACCATTGAAATCAATCAGGACGTAGTGATCGATGTGGACCCCGTAATCGGACTCGATGGTATCGCGAACTTGAGCTACTCCGGCGACGGGATCGTCAGGATCCGCCAGCACGCCATAGTTATAGGATGCGTTGATCTTGTCAGCCCCATAGCCCGGAATCGTAACCAGGAGATCGCGCGGGATACTGACCCCCGTCAGCGTGTGTTCGACAAGATCAAGACGGACGAGCAGAAGGACGTCGGCATTTTGGTCACCGCCATCCTCCCGGCGATCGACGCCGATGACGAGAATGTTCAGGGATGTTTGTCCGTTCCAGATCGTCGACAAACCCGGATCACCGGTTGCGATGCCCGCCGAGACCATTGCCTGGGCAATCTCCAGTCGCGAAGGGGGATCAGATTGTCGGGCAGGGGCGGAGTCTGCCGGATCGCTCAGGACTGAACCGGCGTCGAACTCGCCACCGCCGAGATCGACACCGGAAACGTCGGCAACCAAGCCAGTCGAATCATCGACCGGGAGATCAGATACTCGATCTACTTCCAGAACAGACGCCGAGGACGGCGGTAATGGAACAACCGACGCACTCTGTACTTTGAACACCGCGCCGAGCACAGCCCAGGCTTGTAACACGCCAAACAGCATCACCAGGAGAGCGAGGCTGCCGACAACGGCGGTCAATCGACGTTTGCGTGTATTGAACCAGCCGGTATCAGGCTGTGCAGGTTGTTGAGGCATAGCGTTCGCTTCGATGCACGTCAGGGATGAAAGCCGCGCGACTGTCCGGGGCTCCAGCGAGTAAGTTTACCGGGAACACCGACCGCCTGCCATAAGTCGCAGAGAGACGTGGGTTGACCATCTTGTGAAAGGATGACTATGCTGCGGTGAATCGTGGTGCTGCGCAGGGAGGAATTGCGGTGGTGTTGAACTCTGTTCTCTTGCCGGGGAATCCTGGAGTCGCGGTTGAACGTGATGTTGCTCTCGATCTTGCGGATGGCACATCGTTGCTGAGCGATATCTACCGACCAGACAACGTCAGCAGCGATCTTCCAGTGATCCTGATTCGGGCGCCTTACGACAAACGGCAAGCGGAAAACATCGGTTATTCCCATCCAAGCTGGTACGCCCGTCACGGCTACATGGTGGTCAGTCAGGACACTCGCGGTCGCTACGCGTCGGGCGGGGAGTGGTATCCATTTCTGAATGAGGCGGCGGATGGTGTTGCTGCGATCGGATGGGCCGCCGGGTTGCCCGGTTCCAATGGTCGCGTGGGGATGTACGGTTTCTCTTATGGCGGGGCTACTCAGCTCATGCCAGCGATCGAACGGCCACCGGCTCTGATGACAGTCTGCCCAGCGTTCACGGGATCACAGTACTACGATGGCTGGACCTATCAGGGAGGGGCTTTTTCGCTCGCGTTTGCGGCCTCTTGGGCGCTGAGTCTCGGGATACATAACGCAGCTCGGAGGGGTGACGAGGGCGCTGCGGGTCAACTGGGTGCCGCATTTGCTTCAGCAATGCAATGGCACTACACGCTGCCCCTGTCCGCCTATCCACCGTTGCAGGGGGAAGATACGGGCTACTTTCGGGATTGGCTCGAGCATCCGTCTTACGACGACTATTGGCAGCGCTGGAGTATCGACGAGCACTACGACGATATTGATCTACCTGCGCTGCATATCGGCGGCTGGTATGACATCTTCTTGCGTGGGACGATCCGAAATTTCCAGGGACTACGCACCCAGGCTGCCTCCGAAAAAAGTCGGCAGCAGCAGCGCTTGGTGATTGGTCCATGGTTTCACATGCCCTGGTATCCCGTCGGCGGAGCCTCGGAGAAAGCTGCTGGCGGAACAACCATCGATGATCTGCAACTAGAGTGGTTCAACACTCATCTGAAGGGCATGCCACCGTCGCAAACTTCGGCTGCAGTGACTATCTGGGTGAATGGAGCAGAGGCCTGGCGTGATTTCGACACCTGGCCACCTTCGGGTTGCGAACCATTGCAGCTCTTTCTTCAGTCGAATGGTCGGGCCAACTCGAAGTTCGGTGATGGTGCTGCTTTCCACCGAAGCAACTGGTGGGGAACAGCCGGACATCTTCACCTATGATCCGATGGTACCGGTTGTGAGTCTGGGAGGGCATTCCTGCTGTTTCCCATTCGCCGCGCCGATGGGACCGGCTGATCAGGGATCGACCGAGCAACTCAATTCCGTTCTCGTCTACACAACAGCGCCATTCGACGAAGAGGTGTTGGTGATCGGATCTGCGACGCTGGTTCTTTTTGCGGCAACCGATGCGCTTGATACCGATTGGACAGCGCGGTTGTGTCTCGTTGACGAGAGCGGCAATTCTCGGAACCTTATTGAAGGCATCGTCCGCGCTCGCTTCCGGGATTCATTTAGCCAGCCAACGCTTCTCGAACCGAATCGTGCGTATCGATACGAGATCGATCTCGGCGCGCTGGCACAACTGGTGAAACCAGGTGAGCGTTTGCGCTTGATCGTGGCGAGCAGCGACTTCCCGCAATGGGACCGCAATCTCAATACCGGCGGTGACTTTGGCCGAGAGGGCCTCGTCGAAGCCTGCGTCGCGACCCAGGTTGTACTACATGATCCTGTTCACCCCTCCCACTTGCGACTGTCCACCTTGCGAGACGACGGATGAGTCAGCATCCACGCTCGTATCTCTCGATACCAGCATCCAATCAGGCGATGATTGCCAAGGGCCTGGATCGAGGCGCGGATCTGCCTTTTCTGGATCTCGAGGATTCGGTGGCGGAAACCGAAAAGGCGGCTGGCAGAGCAAATGTGCTCGCTGTTCTCCAGAGTATTTCGGAAGACGCCCGGATCGCAATCCGAATCAATCCGGTGGAATCAGCTCATTGCTATCGTGATCTCATCGATTTGGTCGAAGGTGGGGGAGGAGCAATCCGGCGCTTCATCATTCCCAAGGTCGACAGCCGTGATGATGTCGTGATGGTGGCTCGGCTGCTCGATCAGATCGAGCGTGGAATCGGTCGCGAGCATCAGATCGAGCTTGACGCTCAGATCGAGTCGGCCAGCGGACTAGTCAATTGCGAGTCGATCGCTTTTGCCTCACCCCGGCTCTGCTCACTGGTGTTTGGTCCAGGAGATTACGCTGCTTCGGTCGGCATTCCAACGGACGGGATCGGCGCGTTCGATGACTGGGACGATCACTATCCCGGTCATCGCTGGCACTACGCCATGAGCAGAATTCTGGTCGCAGCAAAAGCGGCCGGACTCGATGCGGTCGATGGTCCCTATGCGGCTTTTCAGGATGAAACCGGTTTGCGTCGCTCGGCCATGATTGCCCGCGCAATCGGTTTCAACGGAAAGTGGTGCATCCATCCCCGCCAGATCGAAACCGTGAACGAGGTGTTCTGCCCGAGCCAGGATGAGCTCGACCGGGCCGGACGGGTGCTGAGCGCATGGAAAGAAGCTGCAGCTGCCGGTCGGGGATCGATCGAATTCGATGGTCAGATGATCGACGAGGCATCGGCGAAGATCGCGGCGGAGACGATTCGTCGGGCGGGTGCTGACTGATTTGCCGATACCGGGAAACCAAAAAACCGGGCCGTGAAAAACGGCCCGGTTCTGGCTGTGTTTCGAAAAAGAAAGGGATCAGGCGTCTTCGCTGACGGCGTCCACGATCTCTTCCACGATTTCCGCGACTTCAGCTTCGATTTCGGCTTCTTCAGCAACGACAGTGGCTTCTTTCTCGACAACCTCAGCAGTTGCGGCGATTTCAGCAGCACGGGCTGCTTCTTCCTCGGCCGCAATCGCGCGAGCAGCGGCGCGGGCAGCTTCTTCTTCGGCAGCGGCTTTGGCCGCGAGCTCTTCCTGGCGCTGTCGCTCTGCCCGGAGTTTTTCGTTGCGCTCGTTGATCCGCTGCTGGCGCTTGGATGGCCGCTGGTCGGTCGTCGACGCGGCCTCGACGCGCTTCATGAAGCGTTCAACCTGGCCCGCAGTGTCCACAATGCGTTGCTCACCGGTGTAGAACGGATGGCATACGCTGCAAAGATCAATACGCAACTGCGGTTTGGTCGAGCGAGTCTCAAAAACCGATCCGCACGCGCAGACAACTTCAGCGGTGTCGTAATTCGGGTGAATGCCTGACTTCATTATGATTCTGCTTCTCCTGGAAACCCTTACTCGAATGGATGCTTAGTCAGCGGCGGTGGCAACCGGTGCTGCGTTTGTCCGACCGTCCGGATTACCGCCAACGGGGTAGACACTCTCTGGATAGACGGAGATCTGTTTCTTCTGGCGACTGATCTGTTCGAACTTCACCACGCCGTCGATTTTGGCGTAGATCGTGTGATCTTTGCCGATGCCGACATTGTTGCCGACCCAGAACTGAGTGCCACGCTGGCGAACAACGATGGTGCCTGAGCGAACATACTCACCGTCATAGCGTTTAACACCAAGCCGCTGCGAATTGCTGTCACGTCCGTTGCGGGAACTCCCGACGCCTTTTTTGTGAGCCATTGTGCAGGTCCTTTCAGGATGTCCGGGACTAGCCCTGGATACCGGTGATGGTCAAACGGGTCAGCGCCTGACGATGGCCAGTGCGTCTGCGGTAGTTCTTCTTGGGCTTGTACTTGAAAACGACAATCTTTTCGCCTCGGAAGTGATCGTCAATTGTTGCAGTGACGGCCGCGCCATCGACAACCGGGGTCCCGATCTGAACAACTTCACCACCACCGATGAGAAGAACCCGGTCGATCGTGATTTCGGCGCCAACGTCATCGGCGAGTCGCTCGACATTAATCGAATCACCAACAGCGACGCGATATTGCTTGCCACCAGTTTCCATAATCGCGTATCGGTTTTCTGTTACCACGTCGTCTGATTTTGCTGCGTTCTTGGTAGCCATATCCACGAATCTGCCTTATGCGATTTCGATTCTGACATCACAAAACGGGCACACTCGTGCCCATAAGCGCTCCACTATACCACACGCTTCCTGGCAACTGGCACCACGCTCACGACAGGATCGATTGAAAAGCAATTGTAAATGGACCGACCTTGGCCAGCTTCCCATCCATATAATCATGAACAACATAACGTGTTCGTTCGCTGACGTGCGTCGGCAGCCCGGAGGAGTGAAACCATTGAGTACCCCAGCTAGTTCTGACGTGATGGTTCCGACAATTCTGGTCGTTGATGACGAACGATCGTTGCTGGATGCGATTGCTTACAGTTTGCGCAAAGAAGGGTGGAAGGTCGAAACATCCGTTGACGGCGTGGACGCGGTGAACAAGTCACGGACGTTGCGACCAGATCTCGTCGTGCTCGATGTCATGCTGCCGGGGATGGATGGTATCCAGGTCTGTCGCAGAATCAGAGCGTTCTCGGATATGCCCGTGGTTTTTCTATCGGCAAAAGGGGAAGATTTCGATCGAATTCTCGGTCTCGAAATCGGTGCCGATGACTACCTGACCAAGCCCTTTGTGATGCGGGAGCTGGTGGCCCGCGTGCGCGCCAATCTCCGCCGAGTTGCACCGACGCAGACGGGAACTACCTCGGCTGTGACGGACAGCGGCAACCGCCCGCTGCAGTACGGCGGCGTCGTTCAGGTTGACGACTCGATCACCGGATCGCATCGAGTCGGACCGGTTGAGATCGATGTCGACGGTCGGGCAGTGCGGGTGAGTGGCAAACCCGTGGCGCTCAAGCCGAAAGAATTCGAATTGCTAGCGTATCTGATGGCCCGGCCGGGCACGGCTGTTTCCCGCGAAACGCTTTTGCGGGATGTTTGGCACTATTCCGTCAGCATTGATACTCGGACCGTCGATGTGCACATCCGTGCTTTGCGCCGCGCGATCGAGGAAAACCCATCCGAACCACTGCTGCTCGAAACGGTCAGGGGTCATGGCTATCGCTTTCGCGACCCGGCCGGTATCCCGCTTGCATCGTGATCCTCTTCGCGAGGCGTGATTATCGCTAATGCGAACGTTCCTACCGGACACCATTAGGGGACGGCTGGTCGCGACCTATGTTCTTTTCTTTTTGCTTATTGCGCTTCCACTTTCACTTTACGTAGGCACCCAGGCGTTTCGCGCCAATCAGGAAGATCGGAGGGAGGTCTTCGCGCAGCAGTCTTTCATGATTGTGGCGTCTCTCAGCGATTCGGTCGGCCGCGACGAACCAGCCGGCACAACCTCGTTGGTAGAACAACTCAGCGCTGCTTCGGATTTGCCGATTGCCGTTGTCGATAGTGGCGGAGCGCTTCTTTACCGTTCGACGGGCAACCCTTTGAGCGCCGTCGAAATCAATCTGTTGCTCGCCGCGGTTTCTCCGGAATCCCAGGCCAGTTCCGTGTCGATTCAGGAACGTGATGGAGAAATCGGCGCGTCTGGTCTTGTCGCAAGTTCGCCCTCGCGTTACGCGCTCATTGGTCCGACAGCGATGAAAACAGGACTCCCATTCGGGGATATCTGGCCCCAGCTCCTCGTGGGAATGCTGATCTCGTCCGCTGTGCTGGCGCTTTTTTCTTGGGCCGTTGCTGGGCAGATCGCCCGGCCATTGGAAGATCTGGCGGGTCAGGTGCGCGGCGCCCAGCCTGGCAATCTGAAGGTCACGATCCAACCTGTCTCGCCGAGGGAGATCATGGCGTTGGCGAACGCGTTCAATCAACTCGGATCGCACGCTCTGGGCATTGCCTCAAGCAGTGAGCGTCAGCGAACGCTACTCGAAACAATTTTCAACAGCCTTAACGAAGGGGTTGTGGTCGTCAACGACCAGGAGCAAGTGATCCTCGCCAATGACCCGGCGCAGCGCACGCTCGACGTCAAGGTCAAACCGGGCACCGTGATGCCACTAGTCGTGGCGGTTCGGGATCACGAACTGATCACCCACTATCGCGCGACGATGCGTTCAGGTGTCCCGGCGGTGGGATCGATTCAATATGCCCGCCACGGGAGACTTCTCGAAGCGACTGTTATTCCTGTGGATGATCGCGGCGCGTCGCTCGGAATCGTCGTGGTCCGTGACGTCACTGAATTGCGCAGGCTGGAGTCAGTGCGCAAAGAATTCGTCGCGAATGTCTCCCATGAGTTGAGAACGCCGCTGGCGTCGATCCGTGCGTTGGCAGACACGCTCGAAGGAGGAGCCATCGATGACCGGGATGTTGCCTATGACTTCTCCCGTCGAATCGTGGATGAATCAGATCGCCTCGCCACGTTGGTCGACGAACTGCTCGATCTGGCGGCGCTCGAATCTGGCCGCATGCGCATCGCTACTCTTGCGGTTGCGCCAGGTGAGCTCATCTCCAAGAGTGCGGAACGCCTTTCCGGACAGGTCGAGCAAGCTGACCTCACATTGACCATCGATGTTCCGGTCGGGTTGCCAGATGTTGAGGCTGACCAGGCCAAGATCGAACAGGTGATCCTGAATCTCATTCACAACGCGATCAAATTCACACCCGCTGGCGGGGAGATCAGTATCAGCGCACGCGAAGCTGGAGAAAACGTCGAGTTCGTTGTTTCCGATTCTGGCGAGGGGATCCCGGACGAGGAACTCGGGCGAGTGTTCGAACGGTTCTACAAAGCGGACCGAGCGCGCACATCCCAGGGTACGGGCCTCGGTCTGGCAATCTCGAAGCATATCGTCCAGGCACACGGCGGGGAAATTTGGGCCGAAACTGGAATTCCCCGAGGCGCAACGATCAGATTCACGCTACCTCGTGCCACTGAGCAGCCTATCGTCGCCCTGAACGGGGATCAAGCGCATCCTGCAAACCATCTCCCAGCACGTTGAACGCAAAAACCGTCAACGTGAGCGCCACGCCGGGAAAGGTCATGTACCACCACGCGTCTCGGAAATAGTTGCGAGCGGTCGAAAGCATGGTGCCCCATTCTGGCGAGGGTGGCTGCGCGCCGAGACCGATGAAACTTAGCGAACTCGTCGCGAGGACCGCATAACCAACATCTAGGGTCATCTGGATAATGATGACGGCAACGGCATTCGGAAGAATGTGACGCGCGATCAGCCGACTGCGCGACATTCCGATACTCCGGGCAGCTTCGATATAGTCTCGTTGTTTAATCGAAAGCACCTGGGCGCGAACTAGCCGCGCATACCACGGCCAGAAGACCGTCGCGAGCGCGATCATTGTGTTGCGCAAGTCTCGTCCAAGCGAGGCAGCGATGGCGATGGCGAGGATCAGGGCCGGAAACGCCAGAAACATGTCGGTTAGCCGCATCAGGACTTCATCGACCATTCCGCCGGCATAGCCGGCAATCAAGCCGACCACCGTGCCGAAAACAACCGCGAAACTGAGGACGAAAACCGCGACCTGAAGGGAGACTCGAGTGCCCACGATAATCCGGCTCATCAGATCACGTCCAAGCTCATCCGTCCCGAGCGGATGCGCGGTCGACGGCGGCAGCAGTTTTGAGGCCGTGATGTCCTGGGCATAGGGATCGTATGGGACGATCCAAGAGCCGAAAAACGCGAAGAAAAAGAAAAAGCCGACGATGATCAGCCCAATCAGATTCAGGCGATTGCCGACAAGAAAACGCTTGAGATTCCGCCGGAGCTGACTCTGCGGACGGCGATGGACCTCCCCAAGTTCTGAGCCCATTAGCCCTGGTACGTCCACCATTCCTGATTCGACACTCATGAGTATGCGATCCGGGGATCGAGAAAGAGATAGAGAATGTCGACGAGGAGATTCACCAGCACAAAGATGAGCGCAATGACCAGGGTCGTTGCCATGATGGCGTTGTAGTCGATCTGAAGGATCGCCTGAACGGCATATCGACCGACCCCCGGCCAGGAAAAGACAATCTCGACGAGAAATGCACCGGACAGGAGAAGGCCGACTTGCAGGCCCAGTGATGTCACCGCCGGCAACAACGCGTTCTTGAGCGCGTGCTTCTGAACGACAGATCGTTGAGCGAGACCCTTGGCTCGGGCAGTGCGGATGTAATCCTGGTTCAGCACCTCGAGCATTCCACCACGAACCATCCGGGTGATGACCGCCAGCGATCCATAGGCCAACACGATCGTTGGCAGTAAGAGGTGTTGCCACGACAACCAAAAAGTTTCCCAGTTGCCGGTGAGGAGCGAATCGACCGTGTAGAGACCGGTGATTTGCGTAGGCGGATCGACCCGATCAGGCAAACGTTGTCCGTCCGGTAACCAACCGAGCTTGCCAAAAAAGATGAACTGCATCACCAGCGCCAGCCAGAAAACGGGTAGTGCCAGGCCAGTAATGGAGATGAAGCGCGCTGCGTGGTCGAAAAGCGAGTCGCGCTTTACAGCTGAAAGCACCCCGAGTGGCACACCGACCATCGTGGAGAGGATGAAGGCGTATAACCCGAGTTCGATCGTCGCCGGAAGATAGCGAGCGAGATCCTCGCTTACGGGTTTCCTGGAGGTGAAGGAGCGCCCAAAATCAAGATGGACGATGCCTTCGATGTAGTCGATGTATTGCTTGTGATACGGCTGATCGAGACCGTACTCCTGTTCGATTTTTTCGACCGTGGCCTGACTTGCCCTGGGCCCGGCAATCAATCGCGCCGGATTCGCCGGGATGAGATGGGAGAGCGCGAAGGTCACCATCGACAAACCGATGAGAACGAAAACAAGAAAGACCAACCGACGAAGAATGAGTCGGACTATCAACGGCGGCTGACTCCTCGCTCAACGGGGCCGGGGGTGAACGCACAAGAAAGGAAATGTTACAGCGATCTCTGTGTGACCGGGCAAGGCCGCTTCAGGGGTTCCTGGATTTTTGGAAGGTCACATTCCCGTGCGGATGATTGCGTCCCACATTCGGATCAATCTGTGACACCTAGTATATCCACCGAAGTCCGTGGCTCGCGGAAAAGGTTGTGAAGCCGACTGAGAGTGTTTTGGGGATGCATGGCAACTGCCACGAACGAAAACACCACGTTCGAAGCAACGGCAAAGTCGCCTGAAACCATTCCTGAGTGGTACTCTGATCATGGTGGATGACGCCTCGCGCGGCCGCGCAGGTGGCGATGTCAACGGAAACCATTGTCAAGTCTTGTTCCTCGCGTGCTGGCGGCGAAATCCTTATGAACATTTCTTCGAAATACCGGGCAACACCAGTTGCTATTCAGAGATTCATTCCGTTTCTTGCTGCTGCATTGTTCCTACTATCGGCTGCGCTTCCCAGCTCGATGGCGTTGGCTGCGCCATCGACCGGAAATCGAGTTGAGCAGCTTTCGGCGCAGACGCCGGATTGGCTGAGCGACGAGAGTGCTTCACGTCTTGATGTTGGCATCGATGTTCTGGCCCCGTCCTACCTCCCTGGCCCATTCGGCGGAGAACCGGAGATCCAGGCATCCGACGGTTACTACAGCCTGTATTGGCTTCAGGCCGGAGCGCCGCCGACCTTTTTGCAGGTAACTGGCACGTATGGGGGTGAGATCCCGGCGTTTTCCTACTACGATCGAAACGTACAACTCGTTCAGAATGCAAGTGCGCTGGGGTATCCGGCCTACCGCGACATTTCCCCGATTTACGACGTCATCTACTGGAAAATTGGGGACGTTCTCTACACGGTTGAAAGCCACAATCTGAGCGACGGCGACTCTATGACGGTGGTTGATTCGCTGATGTATGTCACGCCTCCGGCGACCGCCCCAGGCGCTGAAGAACCAACTTTGCCGACCGAAGAACCGGCGCCAGCCGAGCGGAACTTTTCCATTGGCGCACCATCATCCGTCAACGCAGGTGAAATTGCCCGGATAGGTGTCGATGGCTCCGGCGACGTTCTCCTCCGTGCGAGCGACGGCTATTTTGTTGCCACCGGCGAAGCGACTATCGTCGTAAGTGGTGGGGTCGCGGTGGACTGGCAGTCACCATACTACGAGTCCGACCAGCAGATCGCGTTCAGCGTCGTCGATCTGGACAGCGGAACAGAACTCGCGGCGACGACCGTTTCGCTGGAGGGATATCTCTCCCAAGGTGAGCTACTGGCTGCAGACCTGCAATGTCCGGCCGAAGCATCATCTGACCGCCAGGCGAGACTGGCGATAACCGGCAACGGCACGATCGTGCTTTCAGCCACGGATGGCGCCTTTCCAGCTGAACAGCAGAATCTGGTCTTCGCGCCGGACGCTGCAGGTGGTGCTCGTATTGCCGGCACCCTTGCGAGCGGTGAAACCGTTGCTCTTGTCTGGCTCGCTCCAGTGACTCCTCTGACGGCCTATGTCACCGCTACAGACTTGTCGGGCAATGTTCTCGATGAATGTGCGATCAGTGTTACCGAGGTTGACGGCGCTGGTGATCTTGGTGGACCGGCGGCGGGAATTGACGGTGAATCACCCGGTGATGGAACCGGGATCGTCAATGTCGATCCAAGCATTGTCAAAAGGGTCATTGCGAACCCGATCGGCTTTGCCGGTGATGCTAGCGGTGGTCCGGAGGCCAATGGTCCCGACTATGGCATGCCGACCGAAGAGGCCGCGGCGTCCACTGATAGCGCAAATGGTGAAACGGCTTCGACGGGTCGGCGTCCAGAAGCCGCAGAACTGGTGCCAGCGGTTGGAGAGAATGGTCTCCTCGCGATCGAGATTTCAAACCAGGGCGGAAGACTGGCCAATCCACAGGGCGCGACGATTGTTGTTCCGCCAGGAGCTTTTGAGGACGCCACCACCGTCATGCTCCAGCCTGTCGATGATTCCACCCTGCCAGTACAGTCGGGTGTCTCGTTCGTGCCGGGTACGGCTTTCGCGGTGACGTTCAGTGATTCTGATGGTAAAGCCGTTCAGGATCTGCTGGCACCGGCGACCTTGTCGTTGGCGATGAGATCGGGTCCAACTGGGCAGGGCGCTCGGATTTACGAAATCGCGGGCGATCGCGTGAGACCGCTCCCGCTGGCTTCGGAGGACAATGGGTCGGTTTCGGCTGAGATCGATACCATCGCTCAGTACGTTGTCGGTGTTCCGGCTCCGACGGTTGCCGGGACGACCAGCTCGGTGAATCCATTCATCATCGGCGGTCTTGGACTTATCGCGTTGCTGTCAGCTGGTTTGCTGATTTCCCGAGGCTTCCAGCGCCGGAAAACGCGATTCGTGCCGGTCCGGAAACCGTCGACTTCGCGGGTTCGCTACCGCTAGCACACGTTCCTATCTCCTTAGTGAAGTTTCAACGACTAGTCCAACGCTGCGGTTGTCTGCGACTCACTGCGCGTGCTCTCGATGACCGTCGGCGAGATCGCTTTCTCAGCGTCTGAAGCAGACCTGCCAGTTGGTAACCGCAACGTGAACGCTGTTCCTGGGAGGGGCGTACGGTCTCGGATTTCCAGCGTACCGCCGTGCGCTTGAGCCAGCGCTTGGCAGATATAAAGCCCGAGCCCAAGACCTGGCACCTGACCCGCCGTTGCCTCTGGGGTGCGGAAGAACGCCCCGAAAACCTCGTCGTGGAGGTCTGGCGAAATGCCCGCGCCTTCGTCGTGGATCGTCGCCAGAGCGTACCCGTCCGTTTCTGCGACGACGATTTCGACGGTTGAATCCGCAGGGCTGTACTTCAAGGCGTTTCCAACGAGGTTGTCGATCACTTGCTGGATCCGATCGTGATCCCAGTTTCCGAGGATTGTTTCTGATTCTGCGGTGACGACAATTTGCTGGCCGACTGTTTCGTCCGCGGTGCGCAGGGCGGCGACCTCACGGCAGATGGTGACCAGATCTGTTTCCTGGGCCCTGATTTCGAGCGTTCCGGAACGCAAACTCGACACGTCGAGAAGATCATCGACCAATCTGGTGAGACGGTCGACATGACCCGCGATTGAGTTCAGCCGCTCAACTTGAAGATCATGACCTTCCTCGCGCTCGAGTTCTCTGGCGACAAGTTGGACGAAACCTCGGATTGGCGTCAGGGGAGAGCGAAGTTCATGGGATACGACGGAAACAAACTCGTCACGAATACGACTTGCCTCTTTCAGACTGGTGATATCTCGAAATGACGTCACGACGGCGATCATCTCGCCAGTCTGATCGTGAATAGGTGCCGCACTGGCAAGAACCGGTGTCACCGAACCGTCATCGTGTTCGACCACGCATTCGACATCGCCAACTGGTTGAAGCGAAGCAAGGGTGGCAACAAGTGGAAAATCCATCGCCGAGGCGTCCGGACCGACTGGGCGAACGGAATCTAGACTCAGCGCATGCTCGTCCCCGCGGAAAAGATCGCGAGCGGCTTCGTTGATCGCGATCACGCGTCCATCTGGAGGAGCGCAGATAACCAGTGCTTCCGGCACTGCCGCGATTACCCGTTCCAGCTGGTGTTGCTCGCTTTGAGCCTGGCGCAGCCGCGCTTCACGCTCACCGGTGACGGTCATCGTTTCGAGAATCGCTGCTACTTGGGAGGCAAGCGCCGACAATCGCCGTATCTCCGATCCCGAGAAGCGGTGCTCGACCAGCAGGCCGATCACAAGTACGCCAGCGACGACGTCGTCTTCGGTGATGACCGGTGCGGCCATGAGTGAGCGCATCCGGCTGGTTCGGACCTCGGAAAGGCGGAGATGCCGTTGTTCCCCCGGAATATGTGCCTGAATCACTCGTCGTTCCCGCGCGACCGCGTTGACCAGTTTCTCAGCCGCACCTGTGAAGAGCAGGGTCTGCCCGCCGTCCTGTCCGAGTCCATAGCTGGAGCGAAGCTCGAAGCCGCCCGGGTCTTCGTTGGCGAGCAGCAGCGCACCACCATGGACGCGGTTGACACTGACTACGGCTCGGACGATCGCGTCATGCAGCTGAATCTCCGCTTCGGGAGTGAGGTCATGTTGCGTGGCTGCGACGGTTTCGATTGCGGAAAGGGCGGTTGCTGCCGAACGCGCGGCGAGAGTTTCCTGACGATCGGTCGTGCCTTCGAGACCGATTCGCCGGACAAGCCAGATGACAACACCGCCACTGACGAGAAAGATCAGACTGACTGCTCGGGCATCGGTTTCGGCCGGCAAGCGAAGACTGCCGAACTGATCGGTCGACCAACCATTCAGTAGCACGAACCCGGCCAGCAGCGCAGCCAGTGACGACAGCGCGCCAAAGGCATAGGTTGTGAATGCCAGAATGACCATGATGGCGATCGAGATCGCAGCGGGAGATATCTCGTTCGAAAATGCCCTGGCGAGAGCAATCGGAAGTCCGACGAGCACGATAGCGATGGCCGCACTGAGGAGTGCGCCAAACGGAAGCCAGCGACTATGGGTCTGGCCGCGGTTGAGTCCCTGGGGATGATCACCCGCTGCGAGGTCGCGAGCGCGGCGCCGGAGCGCATCGGCGGACGCAGTCGCCGAAGCAGTAAGGCGGACGGCAGTGTCGGTTGTGGCCCGGAAGAGGCGCATCATGCGGGTATCGATGGTCGGCGGGATCCGGAAACCCCGGTGCGGCGCTCAGAGATGGCAAAGAAACAGTATACGTACGCGACAAAATCGTCAATCCGGCTGAACAGTCGGTTAACCGATCCCGCGTTCGAGCATCTCGCCCTTGACGATCTCGCCGAGGATTGAGATGCCTTGCTCGATCTGTTGCTCGTCAGTGAAGGAAAAGGACAACCGAATGGTGTTGTGGTGATCATCGCCTGAGAAGCAGGTCGAGCCTGGAAGATATTCAACTCCAAGTTCCCGGGCGTGTGGCAGCAGTTCGGTCGCGTTGACCCCCTCCGGGAGGGTGAGCCAGACGAAGTAGCCGCCATCCGGATTGGACCACGACGATCCCTCCGGCATGAACTTGGAAAGCGCTGCCACCATGGCGTCTTTCCTTGCCCCGTAAAGTTGTCGGATCGTTTGGACATGATTCTCGAGATGCTGTGGCAGCCACTCAGCGGCGACATACGAACCAAAAATGTTGGTTCCGCCATCGGTTTTCAGTACATCAAGTCGACGCAGAATGGCTGCAGGTCCGAGCAACCAGCCGAGCCGCATCCCGGCTCCCATTGTTTTCGACAAGGTCGAGATATAGATCGTCGATTCGAAGTCGTCCATCGCGTAGATTGTCGGAACAGGTTCGCCGACGAAGCGAAGATCGTGGTAGGCGTCATCCTCGAGGATCGGGGTTCCGGATTTCTGCGCGACGGCCAGGATAGCCTGGCGTCGCTCCAGCGGCATCGAAACCCCGGTCGGGTTCTGGTAGTTCGGCATTAGGTAGATGAACTTTGGCGCTTTGCCGACGCGTTTCAGGTCACTGATCGTTTGTTCGAGCGCAGCCGGGTCCATCCCGTGATCATCCATCTCCACCCCAACGGCTTCTCCCCCGACGTTTTTCAACGCCCACAGAAAACCCATCCAGGTTGGAGAATCCACGATCACGGTGTCTCCCCAATCGATAAAAAGATCGAGAACGAGCTGAATGGCCTGCGACCCGCCGGACGTGACAAGAACCTGCCCAGCGTCGACATCAATCTGTTGGTCGCGTTTGAGTTTGGCGATCAGCGCATCGATGAGAGGAGGGGCGCCTGCCGTGCTGCCATATTGCAGCGCCCATTTCCCATCACGTTCGAGCGCAGTTCGCGTTGCTTCGATCACGTTTTCTATTGGGAGGGAGCCCGGATCTGGAAAACCGTAGATGAAGGAGATCATTTCGGCTGAACGTTTGGGATCGCCAGTGCGCGGTTCCTCTACGCTCCGTCCCCGCTGAGAAAGAAGAGTGAGCATATCGGGGTTGCCTGTCGACGCTGAAGTCATATGAGAAACACTGCTTTCATTATCCGTGCAATCGACCTGTATCCACCGGATTGTACGGGTTCTGTGATAACTGTCGCAGGATACGGTGACCCGGTTGGAGTCACCGTCCAAGAACTGAAGTGACAGGCGCGGCAAACCGTCGTGGACCGGATGATAAAATCGGCCCTGACGCCTTCGGTCGACTGATGATCGCAAGCGATTGATTCAACCACTGCAACGAACGGAATGCTGATGACCAACGCGCCAAACGGGCATGCCGATGACCGCGATGTTTTCGATGTCACCATTGTCGGCGCCGGTCCCACTGGGCTGTTTGCGGCGTTCTATGCCGGAATGCGTCAATTGCGCGCCCAGGTGATTGATTCGCTCGAGGAGCCCGGTGGCGCGCTGACGGCGATCTATCCGGAGAAGTACATCTACGACATCGCCGGGTTCCCGAAGGTGCTGGCCAAGGACTTCGTCGAGCAGATGGTGATTCAGGCGATGCGCCAGAATCCGACGATGCGACTGAAAGAACAGGTCGGCCAGCTCGAGGTGCTCGACGACGGCGTGTTCAAGATTGGCACGAGCAACGGTGAACGGTACAGTCGGTCTGTGATCATCTGCGGCGGAGTCGGCGCGTTCGAGCCGAAAAAGATCCCGGCTGAAGGTGTTGATGAGCTCGAAGGGCGAGGTGTTCACTATTTCGCCAAGCGGGTCGAGGATTTTCGTGGCAAGGACGTCGTCATCGTTGGCGGCGGCGACTCGGCTGCCGACTGGGCGATTACCGTCGAACCAGTGGCGAAAAGCGTGACCCTCATTCACCGATCCAAATTCCGAGCCCACGAAGCGACCATTGCTGAACTCGAGTCATCGACGGTTGATCTGCGGTATCCCGGCTGCGAGATCGTTTCCGTAAGCGAAGACGAAACAGGCCACCTCGCCAGTGTCACATACAAGAATGCGGAAGGACAGGAATCGACGATCCCAGCCCAGGAGCTGATCGTGGCGATTGGCTTCGTTGCTGATCTTGGACCGCTCAAAACCTGGGGTTTCGACCTGCAAAAAAACCAGATCATCGTCGACAAGATCACGATGGAAACCAATATCCCTGGTGTGTTTGCAGCAGGGGATATCGCATCCTACCCGGCCAAGTTCAAGTTGATTGCCACCGGAGCGGCGGAAGCGGTGACGGCGATCAACCATGCCGTCACCCATATCGATCCGTCGGCGCGGCTCGACCCAGGTCATTCGACGAACATTATGGCGGCGCGGGAAACCGCATCCTGAATCAGCGCCCTACCAGGTGACCGGCCTGCGCGAACCGGCCTAGCGAGAGCCACAACTGTCTGAGCCGGAGTCACCGATGAATCGTGCACAAATCCTCATTCGGGCGATCGCGTCCAGTTTCTTCTGTTTTGGTCTCTTTTTTGGCGGCAGCAGCGCGCTCTGGCCCGACGTGCTCGACGCGTTCGACGTGTCGGAGCGGACCTTTGGACTGACCAGTGGCATCAGTCTGGCACTCGCCTTTCCGATCTTGCTGTTCGGCGACCGCCTTACCTACCGGGTCTCAAAATCGACGTTGCTGATCCTTGGACTTGGATTGCTGATTGTCGCGGCAGTTGGTCTCGGATTGACGATCGGTCCAGTCATCGTGTTCGTTGGACTCATGCTGGTTCGCGGTGTCGGTATCGCGCTTGTCGATCTGACCGGCAATGCCCTGGCCATCGATGCAGAGCGTTTGAGTGGAAAGCACCTCATGGGTCCAATCCACGGTGGCTTTAGCGGCGGTGTAATTGTGGCAACCTTACTCGCTGCCGCTGTGCTCGGCATGGGCATCGCCTTCAACTGGGTCTATGCCGCTGTTGGTTTGGTACTGGTGGGTGGCATCGTGATGGCTCTGCCGCTGACGAGGATCGACCTCAGCGATCCACACAGGGAAAAACCCGAGTTTGGATCCCTCGCCGATCTTCGTGATCCAATTGTCGGCAAAGCGGCGCTTATCGTCGGTATCGCTTTTGCTGGCGAGGTCACGCTCGTCGAATGGAGCGCGCTCTACCTGACCGATGAACGCGGAGCATCGGGAAGTGTGGCTGCGATTGCGCTGGCGGCATTCAGTCTGGCCATGTTGATCGGACGAACCGGAAACGGGGTGCTGTTGCGCAGGACTGGAGTGAGAAGCTCGTTGATCATCCAGGGCATCACTGCCATGATCGGCGGTGTGTTGGTGCTGCTCGATGGACCAATCGCCATTGCAATACTTGGCAGTTTCATCGCCGGACTCGGGCTCGCTGGCGCCGGTCCGACTGCCTTGAGCGTTTCCGGTTTGGCAATGCCCGATCGGGCCGCCGCCGCCGCCGGCATTGCGCTCGCCGGAGGCTACCTCGGTCTGATCGTATCGCCGATCATGGGAGGTCTGCTTGCTGGAGCGTTCAACACCCGTGTAACGATGGTCATCGTCGCATTGGCTGGACTGGCGCTGATAGCGACCGCGTCACGCTTGCCATCGATCCTTGCTCACACTCCGGTGAATGATTCTGCCAGTTCTCTCGCTTCCCGAAGCCACTTGTGATCCGTGTCGTCTGGAACTGAACACCCGTTCGCGAGGATAAACCGACTCCCGTTGGTCTGGGCGATGGCATCCTCGGCTTCTTTCTTGATCGCTGCGGTTGGGCCGTTGGATAGCGCTTCGAACTCGTGCCATCCACCCATGAGGCATTTGCTCGTCTTGGCCCTGGCTTCACGCAGGGAGGGACCGGCGAGCCGATCAGACCAGCTCAGCACGGAGACGGGATAGTCGAGCACCATGTCGAACATCAGATCCTGGTCGCCGTGGACATGGAGAATGTTGAGCCATCCATTGACAGCGCCGGACAAGGCGATCAGATCGTAGGGTCGTCCAAATTCGCGGTACGTCTCTTCTGGCATGATCGCCGTTGAGCAACCCTGGATCGCGAAAAAGTAGCCGTCGGCGCCGGCGTTCATAACCGCCGACATCTGGACGCGGAGATTGTTGGCGATCGTGTTCAGCGCGCCGTGGACCACCGTCGGGTTGGTTTTCATGTGCTCGAAAAGGAGATCACGAGTTTCGACGAAATACATTGCCTCGGCCAGCGGACTGAACGAGGTCATGATGATCGGCGTTTCGTCACCGACGCTCTGGCGCAGAAGTTCGATCGCTTCGATCCGCTGCTGCACATACCGCGAGGTGGCTGGATCGATCGGTTCGATTAACAACCAATCATCGATCGATCGGATCGACTTGCGAGGGAATGGATAGGGAATATCCGGCATGACCTTGACGATATCGAGATCAAACTCATTCACGAAAAAGTCATAGGTCGCTTCAGCCATCTTTCGTCCAGAACCTTCGGGTTTGAAGTGGTGCCAGAAGCAAACCGGAATGCGGTCGACAGGGTCACCCTGCACGGCAGCCATCACCCGTTCGGCTTTGGTCATTCCCATCTGCATGTCATCGAAGTCCATTGAGGTTCTCCTTTGTGGATCGAGCGAAGCCAGGCGGGGAAAGCGACGTGGCGAACCCATCGCTTTCGAATCCTAGCATAGGGGCTCTTACGTGCTGACGGGAGGTTGCTCGAGTGGTTTGGCTATGCGACCGGGCTGGATGTTTTTCTCGCTCCCGTCAGCAGGGAAGGGATTCGGGGATAGGCGAGGAAGAGCCAGGCCGCGGAAAAAAAGTAGCCGAAGACTCCGAAGAGAAAGGCAGCGGTAAACCCATCGGTTGCACCTTGAAGAAAACCGCTGACCGAGGCGGCTATCGCCGACGCCAGGCTCCAGGTCATCGCGGCAAGACCCGCAAACGCTGTGCGGCGGGTGTCGGGGAGGCGGGTCATCGCTTCGGTGACAAACGTCGCACCGGTTCCATCGGTGACCGAAAAGTGGAGGAAAAACATCGCAACGACAATCGGTAGACTGGCTGCGCCCAGGGCCAAAGCGATAGCAGTCCCGCCGACAACACGCAAAGCCGCGGCTGTCGGTATCCGGCCGTGCTTCGCCGCCAGACTCGGGATCAATAGCGCTCCGAATCCCCCGACCAACTGCATGACACCGATTAAGGTGCCGGTTTTCCCAGCCGCGAGACCGTACGTTTCGTCGAAAAAGAGCGAGAGGTATGGGCGGACGGAGTTATAGCCGATCGCCATACCGAATTCTGGCACCAGCATGAGTACGAAAATGACCCAGACCACCCGCCCCACGGGGCGACCGTCATCGGTTGAATGTTCGATTCGGGAGCCACGCGGTCGAACGGCGCTCTTTGGAATGTGCCAATAACAGAAGGTCTGGACGAGATCTAGGAGGAGGACAAGGATCAGCGCGCCGGCGAACGCTGCTTCCTCACTCCGGCCGGTCCGTTCGAGAATCGCTGGTACCCAGCCACCGAGCAATCCACCGATTCCGAACCCGACCGTCAGAATCGCGAACTTGAACGCGAAGATGTGCGCTCGACTTCGTTCCGCCACCGAGCGGGCGAGAATCGGGTCGCCGAGCACCCAGAAGACATTGCTCGACATCCCGACGAGGAGACAACCGAAAACCGTCAGGATGAACAGGTCCGGAGGTGTTGCGAGAACGATAGCTATTCCTGCGGCTCCAATGAGCGGACCGATGAGCAGGAGCTGGCGCGAATAGCCGCTCGCTCCGAGTTTGGTAACCGGGATCCCAAAGATAAACAGGGAAAACGCGACCGCACCCAGCAGAAGCCCGATCTGCCCAGAATCGAAGCCTTTTGCTTTGGCATAGAGCGGGAATGAGACACTGAAAGCCAGGATCCGGATCGCGAAAAAAAGCCCGCTGGTAAGAAACCATCGGGCTGAGGAGTCAGAATCCTGCCAAGCCTGTTGGTATGAGCCAACCAGCCCCCGGATCATGCTCAATGGGTGACCTGGTGCTGCGTGAGTCCCATCCGGTCTCGGACGTCGGTCATCTTGGCGGAGGCAATCGCCCGCGCTCGTTCGGCTCCATCATCGAGGACAGCCCGAGCCACCGACGGATCGGCTTCGAGTTCGGCAAAACGCTCCTGGATCGGGTGCAACGCTTCGACGACTACCTCAGCTAGATCTCCCTTGAGCGCGCCATAGCCCTTGCCAGCATAGTCGGCTTCGAGATCGGAAACGGATCGACCTGAAAAGAGCGAGTAGATTGACAGCAGATTGGTGACGGCCGGTTTGTTCGCAGAAGCCGTGATCTCGGCTCCACTGTCGGTTACGGCGCGTTTGATCTTCTTGCGGATCTGGTCGGGTGGATCAGTCAGCGCAATGTAGCTGCCAGCGCTGGCGGCACTCTTGCTCATCTTTTTCGTTGGGTCGTCGAGGGCCATGATCCGGGCGCCGTCTTTCTTGATGTCCGGGTGTGGAACGACGAAGGTGTCGCCGTAGCGGGTGTTGAATCGCTGGGCGATATCCCGGGAGAGCTCGACATGCTGTTTCTGGTCTTCGCCGACAGGTACCAGATCGGTGTCATAGAGGAGGATGTCGGCGGCCTGGAGCACGGGGTAGTCGAAAAGCGCCGCCGAAACGGATTCGTCCTCGCCACCCGTTTTGTCCTTGAACTGCGTCATCCGACGCAGTTCGCCGAACATCGTCACCGAATTCAGCAACCAGCAGAGTTCCGCATGCTCGCGAACATCACCCTGGACAAAGAGGATCGACTGTTTCGGATCGATCCCGGCGGCCAGCAGCGTGTTGGCCATGGTGATGGTGTTGTCGCTGAGTTGCTCAGGGGTTGTTGGCAGGGTCAGAGCATGAAGATTGACAATACAAAAGACGTTGTCATACCGGTCCTGCTGGAGCACCCAGTTGCGGATCGCGCCGAGGAGGTTGCCGATATGGCTCACTCCTGACGGCTGAATACCAGAAAAAACGCGAAGCCGCCGATCGCCTTGCGGCATTGTCTGCTGTCCCACACCACACTCCGTTGCACTGAGTCGACCACTGTCGACCACGAATTGCCGATTATACCGGTCGGGCTGACACTTCCGGGGTTTGCCGAGCTCGGTTTATCGGACAAGTCATCGCGGGTGCTATGATCCGCGCGAACAGTGATACGGACGGTTTCATTTTGCGGCATCGGGAGAGCGATTCGATATGGCGAGACCGGATTACGATGCGATCGTCATCGGCGCGGGCCACAACGGCTTGGTGGCGGCTTGCTATCTGGCCGAAGCGGGTCTGAAAACCTGCGTGCTGGAACGCTATAGCAAGGTCGGCGGCGCAGCGATCTCGGAAGAATATGTTCCGGGTTACACCTTTTCCACTGGTTCGTATGTGCTTTCGCTGATGCCCCGGTTTCTGATCGAGGATCTCCGAATTATGGACGAGGGTCTCGTTTTTCTCGAACGAAATCCTCGCTTTTTCGCGCCGTTCCCCGACGGATCATCACTAACCTACTGGAATGATCACGATGAATGGCTGGCGGATATCCGGCGAATCTCGCCGCGTGATGCTGATGCCTATGACCATTACGATGCCTTTCTCGAAAGGGCCTGCGAGGTCATGGATCGCTACATCCTGCGGCGACCCCCTTCCTGGTCAGAAGTGGCAGCGCAGTTCTCCTCGCCTGAGGATGCGCTCATTTTCCAGAAGTTCTATCTCGGGTCTGCAGCGGATATAGCCGAATACTTTTTCGAGAGTCCGCAGATGCAGGCGATGGTCGCCGCGTCCGGATTGATCGGGACCTTTCGCGGACCGCGAGACACAGGGACAGGCTACGTCAAGCTCTTCCATTCGATGGGGATGGCAACCGGACATCGGGGGCGTTGGACCTATGTCAAAGGAGCGATGGGCGCGCTGACCCAGGCGCTCCAACGGATTGCCATCCGGCGCGGGGTGGAAATCCGTACCGGGGCTGACGTCGAGCAGATCATTGTCGACGGTGATCGTGTCACCGGAGTAGCCCTCACGAATGGTGAGGAGGTGGGCGCCAAGGTCGTTCTCTCCAACGCGGATCCCAAGCGAACCTATCTGACGCTGATGGATCAAGGCGATGTGCCAGCCGATTACCGCAAAGCGATCGAGCGAATCAAGATCGAAAGCCCGGTCATGAAGATCAACATGGCCGTGGAAGAGCTCCCCTGGTTCACTGCTCTTGGCAACGATGCCGAAAAGCAACGGCAAGGGAGTACTGGCGGATTGTTCATCGCGCCGTCTATCGACTATATGCAGACAGCGTTCGAGGACGCTCGGCAAGGGAGTCCATCACGAAAACCATTCATGAATATTCATATGCAGTCTGCGGTCGATCCGTCGGTTGCTCCCCCAGGTAAGCACACAATTTCGATCTTCACCCAGTATTTCCCGTACCACCTCGCCGAAGGAGACTGGGAATCGCGCAGGCAGGAGATCGCCGATCATGTGATCGCCGAATTCGCGGAATACGCGCCCAACATCCCTGATGCGATCGTCGGGATGCAGGTGCTGTCGCCACCAGATCTCGAAGCCCGGTTTGGCCTCACTGGTGGCCATATCTTCCACGGCGAGTTGGTCCCGGAGCAGGCTTTTGACATGCGCCCGGTGCCTGGATCGAGTTCGTATGAAGGCCCGGTGCGGGGACTTTTTCTCTGTGGTTCGGGAGCGTGGCCGGGGGGGTGCGTGATGGGTGCTCCCGGTCACAATGCCGCCAAGGAAGTCATTTCGCGATTCAGTGATGTTCGCTAACAGGGGCAAAGGAGATACACGGTGAAGGTCCTCATTTCAGCCGATATGGAAGGCACCTGCGGAGTTGTTTCCTGGGTTCATGTCATGCCACCGGAATACGTTGGCAATTCGGAACCATCGAACCAGTCGGAGTACGACCGAGCGCGGTTGCGGATGACGCGCGAAGTCAATGCCGCGATCGAAGGAGCACTCGAAGCAGGAGCTGATGAGGTTATCGTCAATGACAGTCATGACGGGATGCGCAACCTGATCCCGGAACAACTCCACCCGGACTGTCGATTCATTGCTGGCAACGACAAACCGCTCGGTATGATGCAGGGTGTCGACCTCGAGGGTGTCGGCGCGGTGTTCTATACCGGGTATCACGCCAAGGCAGGTACTCCCAATGGTCCGCTTGCGCACACCTGGACCGGTTGGCTCAACGATGTCCGCATCGACGGACAATCAACTGGCGAGTTCGGGATCAATGCGGTGGTGGCGGGGCATTACGGCGTCCCAGTGGTGCTAGCCACCGGAGATGATCTCGCGGTCACGCAGGTGAAGGCGCAGTTAGGTGATCAGGTGGTCGCAGTTGCGGTCAAACAGGGACTTTCGACCTTCGCCGCGATCAACGTCCATCCTGACAAAGCCTGCGACATGATTCGCAAAGGAGCGAGAACTGCTACGGCCCATGTCGATTCCGCCAAGCCCTACGTATTCAAGCCGGGTTCGACGACGGAACTCGATTTCGAGCACCAGACGCGAGCCGATCAAGCGGTTCTGATTCCAGGTGTCGAGCGAGCGGGCGAACGCACGATCGCATTCACTGCCCAGGACGGACTGGAGTTCATCACGATTTTCCGCGCGGTGATGAAGGCCGCTTCAGTCAGAATGAGTCCATAATCGATCTCGGCTTGTTCAGGGAGTCGATCCATTCTGTCTGGCTTCGATCGTTCGATTCAGATCGGAAAGACGGCGTTTCATGAGCGGGATCTCGTTGCTCATTTGTTCCCGTTCCTGAAGGAGATCGTCACGCTGGTCGAGGAGGCGCTTCCGTTCTACCGAGAGACCGTGAAGACGAACCCGGCGCTCCTCGCACGCGAGGCAGACCCCGTTCCAGAGACGGGGACCACCGCAGATCGGACAGGGAGCCACGATCGCAGTCGAATCGATGGACGCGGGCAGGTTTTCTCCGGCCAGGGCACGGTCGCGCAGATCAGTAGCCAGAGCAAACAAACCGGCGTCGAAGGCTGATTCGATGTCCTGACCGTCAATCGCGGCGATACCGAGGGGGATGCCAGGTTCGCGTTCGAGATCAGGTCGAACGATCTGGTGACCTCGTTCAGACCAATCGATTTCCTCTTCGAAATCGATCGCTCGATCCCCGATTCGTAAAGAGACGCGGGCCGGTGGTCCGGCTTCTACTTCAAAGATGGTGACCGGAAACGAGGGCACAGCAATCGGTTTTGAACGATCGATCTGCTGGAGCGACCGGAGATCGACCTCCACGTTTTCGAGCGCTTGCTGGATCGGTGTCACCCGTTCAGTCCAATAGGCAGTGTCAGCGACGGTGTGTTCGATCTGAGTGATCGCGTCAATCAGTTCATTGCGTTTGATCATTGCCGGCGTCAGCTGATCGGCACTCTGCGAATGCCGGGGTGGGGGAGCTCGAAAGCCCTCCGCTCGTGGAGCGATCTCGACCGAAGGATGCGTAACTTCCGCTTTCTCAGGCTCGGTGGGTGGGGTTTTCCAGAACGCGAATCGACTCATGAACCCTCCTTTTTTCTGCTCCGATTCTGGCACAGTAGAGCGATGAACGATTGACGACGAGCCACCGGAGGCTTGACCGAAGTCTAGTTGGCGACAACACTTTGCCAGCGACGAATCGAGGAGTTGATGATTAGCAATGACCACTTCCAAGGATCCGAACCCGAACGAAGTTCCGTGGCACGCGGAAATCGCCTGGCGACCAAGCGAATCGTATCTGCAGCGGAGTCGGCTGGCGCGTTTTGTCGAAAAGAGCGGACAACCGGACCTCGAGCATTTCAGGGAGTGGGCAACCGCCGATATTGGTCGCTATTGGGATGCCGTGGTGCAGGATCTCGGTCTGATCTTTGAACCACCGTATCGACAGGCGGTCGATCTCACCCGAGGGGCTGCCTGGCCCGAATGGTTCGTCGATGGTGGGTTCAACTACGCTCCGGCGGCGCTCGATGCCAACCTCGAAAACGGTCGATCTGAGAAAGCCGCGGTGATCTGGGAAGGTGACCACGGAGAAATCCGGACTTGGACCTACGCCGATCTTCATGCTGAAACCCATCGTCTCGCCCAGGGTCTGCGCGCGCTCGGTGTGAGCAAGGGACATCGGATTGGGATCTTCATGCCGATGATTCCGGAAACGGTGGCGGCAGTTCTCGCCTGCGCGGTGGTCGGAGCCGTGTTCACACCGCTTTTCTCTGGCTATGCCGCGGACGCGATTGCGAATCGATTGCGTGATGCGGGGGCATCGGTCCTGATAACGGCCGATGGCTGTTCGCGCCGGGGCAAGGAAATCCCGATGAAAGCGATCGCCGACGCGGCCGTCGAACAACTCGAAACGATTCGGTCGGTCGTGGTTTGTAAGCGCACCGGGAGCGAAATCAGTTGGACAGAGGAACGGGATGTCTGGTGGCATGACCTGGTAGCTGAGGCGGATGACGCTTGCATCACTGAACCGACAGCGGCCAACGACCCCTTCATGATTCTCTACACGTCTGGAACGACCGGGCGACCCAAAGGGGCGCTGCATGTGCATGCCGGTTTTCCGATCAAGGCGGCTCACGATCTCGCTTACTGTTTCGATCTCCACGGCGACGATGTGTTGTTCTGGTTGACCGATCTAGGCTGGATGATGGGTCCCTGGCTGATCTCTGGGGGTCTGATGCTTGGTTCGACCATCGTGCTGTTCGAAGGTACTCCTGACTATCCTGCCCCCGATCGACTCTGGGAAATCTCGGCTCGGCATAACGTGACGGTGCTGGGTGTCGCGCCGACTGCGGTCCGGTCGCTGATGGCGCAAGGCGACGACCTGCCTTCCCGGCATGATCTCTCGGCACTGCGGGTGCTCGGTTCGACCGGCGAACCCTGGAACCCGGATCCCTGGCGCTGGTATTTCGACCAGATCGGAGGTGGTCGCTGTCCAGTCATCAACTACTCCGGCGGCACCGAAACCGGGGGTGGCATTGTCGGCTGCACCACGATCGAACCGATCAAACCGTGCGGATTCAGCGGACCGGTGCCAGGTATGGATGCTGATGTCGTCGACGACGGCGGTCATCCAGTCCGGGGCGCCGTGGGTGAACTGGTTTTGCGGCAACCGTGGGTGGGGATGACCAGCGGGTTCTGGCAAGACAGCGCCCGGTACGAAGAAACGTACTGGTCCCGATTCCCAGATACCTGGGTCCATGGCGACTGGGCCGAGATCGACGAGGATGGGTTCTGGTACATACGCGGCCGCTCCGATGACACCCTCAACGTGGCCGGAAAACGGATTGGTCCGGCCGAAATCGAATCGGCAGCGGTCAGTTACACGGCGGTCCGGGAAGCCGCCGCCATCGGCGTGCCCGATCCGGTCAAGGGTGAGGTCATCTGGGTTTTTGCTGTGCTTAATGATGAGGCCGACGACGAATCGGCGCTGGCTCGCGAGGTAACCAGTCATGTCGCGTCGCTGTTGGGATCATCCTTTCGCCCGGCCGGTGTGCGCTTCGTGGCAGACTTGCCGAAGACGCGCAATGCCAAGGTGATGCGGCGGGTCATCCGGGCGGCGTTCCTGGGCCTTCCCCCGGGCGACATCACCGCGCTCGAGAATCCTGAAGCCGTGGCCGAAATCGCGAGCCATTCTTCATCAACCTCTACGACCTGAGGAGAACCAGATGAAACGTGAAGATCTCTATGGGACCCGGATGCATGAACTCGAAGCGCATCTGCCGGAAAAGGTCCGCAAAGAGCGCGCCCAGGAAGCTCTCGAATGGGGTCTCGAATCAGCCGGATCGATCAAGGATCGGTCGATTCCCCTTTTCAATCGTCATGGGATGGGCGGACGCTACTCCAGTGATGCGACCTTTCTTGGTGTCCCTTTCGTTGACGACATGCGCACACTCGATGGCTACGACGTCGCTTTTGTTGGAGCTCCGCTCGATGCCGGGACGACCTATCGGTCAGGCACTCGATTCGGGCCGGAGGGGATCCGGCGGATGTCGGCGCTCTCTTCGGGATACAACGCCGAACGAGCGGTCGATCTCGTTGAATCGCTGCGGATGTGTGATGTTGGAGACATTTCTGTCATTCCAGCCAACCTCGAAAAGAGTTTCGATCAAATCGATCTCGGGGTCCGCTACCTCCACGAACGAGCAATGTTTCCGGTGGTTCTCGGCGGTGACCATGCAATCGGTTATCCAGACGTGAGGGGCCTGACACCGTTTGTCGATGGCAACGTCGGCATCATTCATTTCGACCGTCATACCGACATGAGCGAAACCAATCTCGACGAGCGGATGCACGGTACACCGTTTTTCCATGCCACAAACATCCCGAATGCCCCAGCGGAGAATCTCGTCCAGATCGGAATTGGAGGCTGGACGGGCTCCCGGCCCGGAGTGAAGAATGCTCGCGAAAAAGGCGCGACCAGTATCACGATCAGCGATCTCGATCGCTATGGACTCGAACGGGTTGCCGAAATGGCGCTCGAAATCGCCTGGAAAAACGCTGCCTGCGTTTGGTTGTCGTTCGACATCGATTCGATCGATCCGGCGTTTGCACCCGGAACCGGGACTCCAGAACCGGGTGGTCTCCTGCCTCGGGAAGCCTATCGCTTGCTCGAGATCATCGCCCGGGAGGGTTTGGCGGGGATGGAAGTCGTGGAGGTAGCTCCGCCCTATGACGTCGCCGATATCACCTCGTTGCTGGGTGGTCGAGTCGTCATGGATGTCCTCGGAGTGCTGGTTCGCGAAGGCAAGCTCGGCTCCTACGAACTCGTCGACCATGCCACGGATGATTCGCAATCGCCGGAGACGGGTTCCTGAACGAAAGCCCTCCTTTGACGTCGTCCGATACTGTTCCCATTCAGCCGATCCAGGGGTCGAGCAACGCTTCCGAGACGGATCAGACCGTCATTCAGCAGCGCTCGCGTGGGCTAGGCTACTGGATGAAACCGTTGTTCCTGACGGCGATCATTGGGGCCGCTCTGGTCGTTGGTTTGCTGGTCGTGCTTATTTACCGGGAAGCCCGTTCGGTTGATAGTGGGCCATCTCAGGCGCTGGTGGTTCTTGGCGCCGCCCAGTTCAATGGTGTGCCATCCGAAGTCTTTGCCGCTCGACTAGATACCGCCAAAACCCTGTATGACCAGGGTGCGGCGCCGGTGATCGTGGTGGCCGGCGGGCGGATGCAGGGGGATCAGTTCACCGAAGCTGAAGCCGGGCGCGACTACCTGATCAATGCTGGTGTGCCGCCCGAGGCAATCGAAATGGAATACCTCGGCAATGACACGCGCTCGAGTTTGGAAGGGGTTGCTGATCTCCTTCAGCCTCAGGGCATCACGAATGTTCTGCTGGTAAGTGACGGTTTTCATCTTTTTCGCTCGCAGATGCTAGCGAGTGAGCTGGGTTTTGAAACTTCAGCCCATGCTTCGGAAAACAGTCCGATCGAACAAGGTTCTCTCACCGAGTTTCGCTACGTGCTTCGCGAAACTGCCGGGGTGATGGCATCTGTCGTTGGGCTCGATTGAGCGGAGTTTCAAACTGCAGGCAATAGAGATGAGCGGTCGCCGTCGAAGGCGATCAGCGCGTCGTAAGTCAGACGACTTGCTTCCTGAATCGCCCATGTAGCCGCTTGCTCGTTTGCCACACCTTCGGACATCGCGACCAGCACAACAGGTCCGTTCTGAGAGTAGATTGCGCCAGCATCATGGACGATACCCACCAGGTTGCCGGTTTTGTGCGCAATCGAAGTGCCCGGCGGGAGCGCAGCTGGCATGCGGTCGGAGATCAGTTGCCCTTTTAGCAAGTCGAGAAGGCTTGCGCTTACGGTCGCACTCACAATCTGGTGGTGGACTAGTGACGTGAAAAAGCGAGCGATGTCGGTCGGACTTGTGACGTTGACGGTCCATCCCAGGGCTTCCGCTTCGACGATCGCTAGCGCTTCCGGAAACTGCGGTTCCAACGCGCGCTCCGGTTGCGGATTGCGCCAGTCTGCCAGTTCTTCAATGCTCGCAAAGTACTGCGTGTCGGACATTCCGAACGAGGCTGCTCGTCGATTCAGGGCGTCTTTGGACGTCAACGCCAGCAATGCCATGGCAGCGACATTGCTGGAGACCGATACCATCGCCCACAGAGCCTGGTCGACAGTTGTTTCAGTCCCGATCTGATCCCAGGAATAGACGCTGTCCGGCAACGCTGGATCGGCCGGGAAATACTCAGCCGGCAATGGCAGGGAGAGATTGATGGGTATCTCTGCAGTCGTTGTTCTGGCCAGAATGTCGGCTGCTAGAACCAGTTTGTAGAGACTGGCGGCGACGAAGGGAAGCGAGGCGTTGCGGCTATAGCGGAGTTCGCCCCGACCATCGATCACGACGACACCATAGATGCCCTGCTGGTTATCGAAGAGGTCGTCAAGCGCGTCGAGCCGACGACCAACTGGGATAGCAGAAAAACTGCCTGAATCGGAATCGAGCGGGGTCAGGGATGGCCGCTCAGCCGCGCTGGCAGATTCAATCCCTGCCACCCGATTGCTGACAAGCACGACCCCAAGAAGTAGCGGCGACTGACCGACCGACGAATCGTCGCCGATTGAAATTCGCCATAGCGTTGGAGTTCATCGGCAAAGGCGCTTTCTTGCAGCTTGAGTATGAGTCATCGGTGGTTTTGTCCTTGAAGACCGATGAAGGATCGACCGTGACCATCTCCATCCAGTCGAAGTGTAGCTGGAACGACAGGTTCCCACCGCTATGGATTGCTCAGCGGAACTCGGCGATCTCGCTGAGTCCTTTTTTCGAGATGACCGGGACCATGCATTGGTCGGCCGGATAGCCCACGGGCAGCACCACAAATGGCCGCTCGTTTCTTGGGCGATCGAGGATACTGTTCAAGAACGCCATTGGGCTTGGTGTATGAGTCAGGGTTGCCAGACCAGCATGGTGGAGCGCGGTGATCAGTAAGCCAACCGCGATTCCCATCGACTCGGTCGGGTAGTAGTGCTTTGACCGGTTTTCGCTGCCGTCTTCATTCAGCACCAGACCATATTCGAGTTTGAAGGCCACGATCAGCACCGGTGCGGTTTCGAGGTGGGGCTTTTCCCAGGTTGTGCCGAGCGGTTCGAGCGCAGCCAGCCATTCATCGCTCATCCGGTGCTCGTAGCTTTCGCGCTCCTCGGCTTCGGCGGCTTCGCGAATCGACCTCTTGATCGCGGGATCGGTTACGACGACGAAACGCCACGGCTGTTGATTCGCCCCCGAGGGCGCTGTCCCCGCTGTGAGGATCGCATTCTCGATGATCTCGATAGGAACGGGATCGGTAGAAAAATCGCGCACACTCCGGCGCCGACGCATCTCGTCGAGAAACACCGCCGACCGTTCGACGCTCTCGGTGGACGACAAACGCTCGAATCTGAGGGGTGTGAATCCGTCCGCATTGGCCATCCGATCCTCCAATTCAGGCCAACTATGATCCAGATGGATCGGATTGTACAGCCGCCAGTTGAGAGCGCATCCTTGCCAACGCAGCGTATCTCGTCCGACTGGGGCAACCCTCAGGTGACTATCTGGGTGGTCACGGTTGTCCGGTTGCTCCCGCACGTAATCGAGAGCGTGAGGTTGCCAGCCGACGGATCGGTGGGTACGGTCGTCAACCAGAAAACGTCGCCTTCTGAGTTGGCGATCGATGGTCGTGGAAGCGGGTTTTCAGCCTGTTTTTCGGAGAAGGTCTCGAGGAGGCATTCGGCGAATGCGGAGCTTTCCGCCTCGATCAGAAGCTGCTGGCCGGGCAGGGTGAACGCTGGGACCGATGTGAAATCGACCGCGGTATCTCCATCCTGTGACGTGCCTCTGAAAAGATCAGACGGAACCGATGCCGACGGACTCAAGGTGAGAATGGCATCGGTCGAATTTGCGCAGAACTCCGCTTCGGTCTGGCCGAATGCGGCTTCGAATGCCTCAGGGTGACTGGTTCCACCCGTCATGGCATCCCGATAGTACCCAATAGCCGGCGTTCCCTTTGGGCCAGTGACGAGAGACGCGCCCAGATGAACGAACGGATAGTCGAATCCCGAAAGCGAACTTGCGCTGATTTCGCACAAGCGCTCTCCTGGAGGAACCAGGCGAACCACCGCAGCGTGATAGGCGAGGATTGCTGCGTGATCGATCAAACCGGTATCCGAAAGTACGCTCCAGGCCAGGAACTCGGAAAGACCCTCCTCAAGCCAGAGTGAGCGCCGGCGTGGGTTCGGCGCCGGATCGAGATAGGCATGAGCGTACTCATGAACGACACCTTTGAGGCGCTCGATGTCGAGGCGAGTGGACCAGGCTGCGGAACCGGTGAAGATCTGGATCACACCTGGGTCGTAAATGCCGTAGTTGCCGGGTCCAAAGGATGACTGCCCTGATCGCACGATGACATCGAGTTCGAAGGTCCGGGGTCCAAATCGAGTGTCGAAAGCCTGTTCGGCGAACCGAATCGCTTCTTCGACGAAGATCGCGTCAGTCGGAGAAACGTCCGTTTCGACCTCAAACCGAATCGGACCCACTTCTGATGCCGCATTGACTGCCGGAACACCGGGCGCATCCCAGTTGAGCGCGGACGCGATCACCACGCAAACAAGCATCAGCCGACCGATGAAGTGTTTCATCATGGCGTCAGTGGTCCTCCGCACGACTCCCAAAGACCACGAGAGTCCCGATTGGCAATCGATTCCGATGTCGACATCCACAAGGCGAACCGAGCGCTTTCTGGCAATGCCGTCACTCTCGCCGCTCCATCGGCCACCAGAGCCTGGTTCAGGAGAACGCGGTTCCCATCCGATTCGATGACCCAGAGATAGAGAATGCCTTCACCAAGTACGGAAGAATCGGCTTCCAGGAGCACGTTGCTGCCGACATAGGCGAAAGCCGCGACTGTGCTCTCCCGGAAGTAGCAGTCAGACGGACCGGGCAGAGAACTTCCGAGAAGAACGACCTCTTGCTCACCTGATGCGGTCTGGATTATCAGGCGCGAACCTCCGAGAAGACTGACAAGCGTGCCTTCCTGCAGGTGTGGAGACCTGGATTCTGGTGGCAACGATGAACCACTGATGTCCTCGGTGATCAGGCCATCGATTGGCAGAAATTGCTCATTCATATGGAGTTGGATGTCGGTCGCGGTCGCTGGAATCGAAAATGCCATCGCCGTGCGGAGCGTGGTGCTGACAGCAACTGCTTCGGAGGTGGAGACAGGGTCTTGCAAGCCAAGCGACCGCGAAACCATCTGCGTGTGGAGGGCCGATGGTTCGGTCCGTTCATTTGGCGTGGCGATGATGAACTCCCTCAATGCGACCGCACGTGGCTCAACGGACCAGTTCGTGAGGTCTGCGATGAGAACCAGCCATTGCCGTCCTTCCTGGGGCATCAGGCCGAATTGCGGGAACTCCTCTCCAGCACTCACCGCAGCTACACCAACACGCCAGTTCGATGCTACGAACGTCGGATGCGTTTCGCCATTGGTCGCAGAACCGGCGATATCGAGAGAATCGAGAACGGCAGCAAAGATGCCAGGATCCGCGTTGTAAAGCCCCCACTGGGTGTCGACGATGATCCAGAGGAGAAGACCGGGTTTCACCTGCCGCGCTTCCATCCGAACCGCATACAGCGTCAGCGAGTCGTTGGCGTCACGATAGCCGTAGGTGTAAACGGTCGAAGCCCGGTCCTGTCCGGCGCGAGATGATCCTGGAACCTGGGTGATGTTCTCACCTGGATAGAGCGAAAACCAGTTTTCGACAATTCCCGGGATTGCCGCAGCTGGATCGGTATCATCGTAAAGACCGACCATGTGGACGTAGGTGAATCCGTCTTCGAGGACAAGATTGGTATCACTCTGATTAGCGACCCGCCAGCGATCCGGCCACCGGATCGTGAAGTCGGCGGTTTCGAACGCACCCCGGCTTGCGGCAGAATTGACGTCTGTCGCGAGGATCGTGATCAGCGCGAGCAGCGCAGCGAAGAGCAGGCTACGGGGAGCAGAAGGATTTCGGTTCGGCATCAATCGACTCCAGCCGGGAATAAGATCGATTTGCCTTTCCTTGTGGCCAAATGGCTGCAAAAAGCGCAATGTCGATCGTGAAGACGAAACTCGAAATCAGAGTTTAGGCGAAGAACCCTGAAGCCACAGACGAACGAATCGAACGGTGAATCAGGAGACGAACGGAATCCAGAGGTGGTGCCCCAGGAGCCGATATCTAACCCTCGAGTGTGCGTTCGACGTCACACGAGCATCCGGACTTTGATTCGGTTTGGAATCGAGGCTGGCCCAGAGAAGATCACGGAAACACCCCCATGAACGTGAACAAGCTGATCTTGCGCCTGTTTCTAGGTCCAGGGCAACAGTTGGGGCCTGGTTGTGACGATTCGCTAGCCAATTGGACGGGAGGCTCATTCCTGTTTCCAGTACTTTTCCAATTGCCGAGCAAGGTCAACCAGTGAGTCGGCCGAGAGATCCCATTCCTGAAGGGGTTCTATCGCCGTCGGACTCTTGCGCCCATATTCCAGCGGTCGCGCGATAAACGCCGTTTGGCAGCCAATGGACCTGGCCGCCCGCAAATCCTCGGAGTGAGCGGCCACCATCATCATGGCTGAAGGTCCGATTCCAAACACATCACAAACACCCGCGTAGGTTTCTGGGTCTGGCTTGTAGTGGTGGAAGTTCTCAGCAGAGAGGATCAGATCCCAGACGAGAGATCCGTGCCTCGAGATATCGGCGAGCAGACTGAGGTTGCCGTTGGAAAGCGTACAGACGAGGAATTCCGAGCGAAGAAGACTCAGTCCTTCGGCCACATCTTGCCAAGGGTCGAGGCGGTGCCAGAGGTGGTTTAGCTCCTGACGGGTTGATTCATCGATCGATTGAAGTCCGAAATCGACAAGAATCTGATCGAGAATCATGCGATGGAGATCATCCAGACGGGTCCAGGGGAGGTCGCCCTCTCGGACTCGCTGAAGGGCCGGCTGATAGCCAGCACGCCAGGCGCGGGCAAATTCTCCACCATCTACGCCGTAGTCGCGGCCGTCGATGTCGCGAGCGATCGTGCCGCACCAGTCAACCACTGTGCCAAACACATCGAAGGCCAGCACCTTGGGTCGTGGATTACGTCCTGTCATTTCGATAGCGCCCCCTTTCCTGAAGTTCCCATTCATGGACAGGTTGAGAACCTTGTTTCAGTCGAGACTATCGTAAGGCTTGCAGCCTTCATTTGGAGTCTGGCCGGCGAGCTTCCGCAATTGGCTGGTTTTGGCAATCAGAATTGGGAATCTCGCCCGAGTGGCGCGGATCCATCGTAATTGCCATGAACGCTCGGTCTTGCACGGATCGTCAGAGAATGGTCACGAGATCTGTGACCAGAAAGAGATACCAGAACATACTGATTGGATCGGAGATTCAGGAGAGGCAAAACCGTGAGGCGTATCAGCCCTGGCCGGTAGCCACTGGATATCAGGTGCCGGGAGAGGGATTCGAACCCTCACGGGTTGCCCCGCCGCATTTTGAGTGCGGTGCGTCTGCCATTTCGCCACCCCGGCGGGTGAGCGGTCGGGACCCGATCAGACGGGTCGCGTGACGCTCATACGAGCCGACGTAGTGTACCGTACCTTTCTCCCCGGTTACCCGCTTTCTCGGGCAGTCGGTATCGGAAAAACTGGCCACGAACTTTCTGCCGATCGGTCCAGAGCGGAAGCAGCCGAATCTCCCCGATACAATGAACGGAGCAGAACCCCGGATCGGCGGCAGCCGACGACCCAACGGAGCAACCTCCATGACCACCACAACGAACGAGCTGAAAACCTGGGGCATGGTGATCGATGGCAAATCGGTCCAGGCGCTCTCGGGCGAGACGGTCGAAACGGTCAGCCCGACCGACAATCTGCCCATTGCTCGCGTGCCCAAAGCGGGACCAGAGGATGCCGATCGGGCTGTTGCCGCGGCCGCAAGAGCCTTTGCTGACGGTCCCTGGTCTCGCTTCACACCCCTCGAACGGAGTCGCGCGCTCAACCGGGTCGGCAATCTCCTCCGGGAGCGGATCGACGACATCGCCGAACTCGAAACCCGCAATTCGGGCAAGATCATCGTCGAATCGCGCGGCGACGTCACCGCTTCGGCGAACTGCTTCGAGTACTACGGCAATCTCGCCACCCAGATCTGGGGCGATCAGATTCCGATGAACGGGCCGTTGCTCGATTACACGCTGAGGCAGCCCTATGGCGTTTGCGCGCAGATCATCCCGTGGAACTTTCCCCTGCTGATGGCGGCCTGGAAGGTCGCGCCGGCACTCGCAGCCGGAAACACGGTCGTGCTGAAACCTGCCAGCGTTACCCCGCTAACTGCCATTCTGCTTGGCGAAATCTGTCTCGAAGCGGGTATCCCTGATGGTGTCTTGAATGTCCTTACCGGACCCGGAGCGGTCATCGGCGAATCGCTGACGACCCATCCGGACGTCCAGAAGATCGCGTTCACCGGCGAAACCGAAACGGGCGCCCAGATCATGCGGCAGGCGGCCGGCACGATCAAGAAGGTCACGCTCGAACTTGGTGGCAAATCGCCGAACATCGTTTTCCCCGATGCCGATCTCGATGAAGCGATCAACGGGTCGCTCTTCGCGATCTTCACCAACGCCGGTCAGCGTTGCACCGCTCGAACCAGGCTCTTTCTCCACGAGGACATCCACGATGAGTTCCTGGCCACACTGGTCGAACGGGCTAGCCAGATTCGGGTAGGGGATCCACTCGACTGGAACACCCAGATGGGACCGGTAGTGTCGCGGCAGCAGCAGGACAAGGTCCTTTCCTATTGCGGTCTTGGCCGCTGACGATGGGGCGGAATTGCTGACCGGGGGTCGGAGGACTTTCGTCCAATGGTCTCGAGGCCGGAAACTTCGTCGAACCGACGATCTTCGGCAATGTCGACTCGGACATGCGATTGGCCCAGGAAGAGGTCTTCGGACCGATCCTGGCGGTCATTCGGTTCAGCGACGAAGACGAACTTGTGCGAATGGCCAACAGCACGAAATATGGCCTCGCCGCGACCCTCTGGACCCGGGACATTAAACGCGCCCATACGATCGCGCATCGTCTCGAAGCCGGGAATGTATCGATCAACTACCCGACGGTCAACCCACCGGAAGCACCCTTCGGCGGATTCAAGCAGAGTGGGATCGGACGCGAACTGAGTCGTCATGGTCTCGATCTCTACACGCAGGTCAAGAACGTCGTGGTCAATCTCAATCCGGAACCGTTCGATTGGTATGGGCGCTGGCCGGAACCGCCCAAGCGCTGATTCTGTGGATGTTTTCTGTGTAGCGGTGCACCGGCGACCTCGCCTGGTTTCGCAAGCCCGTGCGATGTTTGGGATAATGAACGGATGGGGGGGACGCGACCCCGCCGATTTCGCCAAACAGCAAGGACAGTCTCTTGACCGTATCAGTCGACAGCCGCGTGATCACTCATGCTGGCACCAACTTCGAAGATGTCAGTGCCCTCGAATCGGCGCTCCAGGATGAGCGATACATCACGGACCGTGGTCTGGCGACGACGCTCTACCTGACCCTGAAGATGCGCAAACCGCTGCTCCTCGAAGGTGAAGCGGGAGTCGGGAAAACCGAGATCGCAAAGGTGCTCGCCGATGTGCTCGACGCCCCACTGATCCGGCTGCAATGCTACGAAGGACTAGACGCCAGTTCAGCCATTTACGAATGGGACTACCCTCGTCAGATGCTCTACCTGCAAACGATCGAAGCAACTGGTGATGTCGACCAGGAACAGGCTCGGCGTGATCTTTTCGGTGAAGAATTCCTGCTCAAGCGTCCGTTGCTGCAGGCGATCGATGCAGCGCATGATCGCTCGCCGGTGCTGCTGATCGACGAAATCGACCGCGCCGACCAGGAACTCGAAGCGTTTCTGCTCGAACTCCTTTCGGATTTCCAGGTCACGGTTCCGGAATTGGGCACTATTCGGGCCGAACACGTCCCGATCGTCATCCTGACGTCCAACCGAACACGGGAGATTCACGACGCGCTCAAACGGCGCTGTCTCTACTACTGGATCGATTTCCCGACGTTCGAAAAGGAGTATCGCATCCTGGCCGCCAAGGTTCCCGAAGCACCGGAGACGCTCGCTCGCCATATCTGTGCCTTTACGCAGGGTCTCCGTGAACTCGATCTCTTCAAGTCTCCCGGGATGGCGGAAACGCTCGACTGGGCACAGGCGTTGCTGGCGCTCGGCGCAGCGCAACTGACCCCGGAAGCCGTCGATGACACCCTTGGTGTGATCCTGAAATACCAGGAAGATGTTGACCGGGTCCGCGGCGACGTTGCCAAGGCCCTCGTGGAACGGTCTCAGCATGTTGCCGGAAGTTGAACGCGCGCTCGCTCGTCCTGATCCCCAACCGGCCTGGCTCGCTGCCAATCTGCTCGGTTTTGCAAGAGAGTTACGTCGGGCTGGCCTGAACGTCGGCTCGGGACAGGTGCTGTCATTTGTCGAAGCGGTCAGCGAGGTCAACGCCGAAAACCGGGGTGATTTCTATAGTGCCGCCAAAGCGACACTGGTCACCGCTCCGGAACAGATACCAATTTTCGACCTGCTCTTCGCCCGGTTCTGGGTGCGCTTGACCAAACCGATCACCGAACCCCTCGATGCCGAACAGCACGATTTCGATATGCCGCCGGCGCCTGCCCCCGCCGAACCGGGGCTGGAAGGCCAACAGCAACCTGAACAAGGCAAACAGGGGAACACCAAGGATCGCTCAGTTCTCGCCGTAGAGGATTCGGTCGATGATGACGCCGCCGACAGTCAGGATCTCGAAGCGCCTCCCGAGGATGTGATCGTCTACAGCGCTCGAGAAGTGTTGCGCTCGAAGGACTTTTCCCAGTTCACACCGGCTGAGATCGCTGAGGCGCGGCGGTTGATGTCGGACATGACCTGGAAACTCGGTACGCGCAAAACGCGACGACGCGAAAAAGCGAACCATGGCGATTTCATCGACTACCGGCGAACACTTCGCAGCAGTCTCAAGCATGGTGGTGTGCCGCTCGAGTTGCGTCGCCGCCGAAGCAAGGAAAAGATGCGGCCGTTGATCCTGATCTGCGATATCTCCGGGTCGATGGATCGCTATTCCCGCTTGCTGCTGCAGTTCGTGCACGCGATGGAACATGGGCTGGACAACGTCGAGGTTTTCGTTTTCAGCACCCGCCTCACCCGAATCACGCGTGAACTGCGCAAACGCGACGTCGATGACGCCATCGAGCAGGTGGTCAAATCGGTGCACGACTGGTCGGGTGGCACCCGTATCGGCGAAGCAATCAAGACGTTCAACTACGAATGGAGTCGGCGGGTACTGCGGTCAGGCGCGACCGTGGTCATGATTTCGGATGGATGGGATCGTGGCGACCCGCAACTTCTTTCGCGGGAGATGGCGCGTTTGCAGCGTTCCTGCCGCCGCCTGATCTGGTTGAATCCTCTGCTGGGCGCGCCCGGGTATCAACCACTCACGCAGGGAATTCGCGCGGCGCTCCCCTATGTCGACGCATTTCTGCCCGTTCACAATCTCGAGAGCCTCGAAGCGCTGGCGGAAATGCTGAGCACTATGGATGACACACCGCCGGTCCGGAGCAGTCGCTCCATCCGTGCCGGTAGTCATGCAGAGATGGTCGGTAAACCGATCGTCACGGAGAAAGGCCGCCTCGTCGTCGAGGTGGGGCCGATGATCGAAGGAAAACCAGTGAAACGGAAGGCAAGCAATGAAAGATTTGCTCGATGATATTGATAACTGGCGGGCGAGTGGCGAGAGAATTGCGTTAGCCACCGTCGTCAAGGTCGAGGGCTCTGCACCGCGGCCGGTCGGCGCTTCGATGATCGTTTCCAGCGGTGGCCAGCTCGCCGGTTCGGTCAGCGGTGGATGCGTCGAAACCGCCGTATTTGAAGAAGCGCAGGATGTTCTCAAGAGCGGTGAACCGAAGCTGATCCGTTATGGCATCACGGACGAGATGGCCTGGGATGTCGGTCTCGCCTGCGGCGGAACGATCGAAGTCTATGTCGAACCGCTGCCGGACGATACAGAATGACTCCGTCCCCCGCTTCGCTTTTCACCGAACTCAGGACCGCGATCGATCGGGCTGAACCGGTCGCGGCGCTGACGGTTCTGCGTGGGCCTGGAGTGGGCCGGAAGATGCTGGTGTTTTCCGACTTCGTCTCAGGGTCGCTCGGTGATCCTGATCTCGACGAGGCAGCAACGGTGCAGGCTCGCCAGCTCTTGCTGGAAGGTCGAAGCGAGACCCTGGATCTGCCAACGTCGGGCGGCGAGAAGGCGGAGATCTTTTTCGAGAGTTTCCCCGCGCCGCCGACCCTGATCATCTTCGGCGCGGTCCATGTGGCCCAGGCCCTCTCTCGTTTCGCCAAACCGCTCGGCTTCCGAATCGTCATTGTCGATGTCCGCGAGAAACTGGCGACTGCCGAGCGCTTTCCCGACGCTGATGAAATCGTGACCGCCTGGCCAGATGTCGCGCTCGACGCGATGACGGTCGATCAGAACGCCTGTATCGCGATCCTTTCCCACGATCCGAAATTTGATGAACCGGCGCTGCTCGGTTCGCTGAAGACACCGGCGGTCTATATCGGCGCGGTTGGCAGCCGAAGCACAAATGTCGATCGGCGTGAGCGATTGCGCGCGGCTGGGGTAGAGGATGAACAGATTGCGCGGATTCGTGGTCCGATCGGTCTCGATATTGGCGCGTCCACTCCCGACGAGATGGCGATCAGCATCCTCGGTGAGATCATTGCTGTTCGGAACGGTCGTACCGGCGGCCCACTCGCTGAAGGCTCGGGCCGTATCCGGGCGCGGGTGTGACCGATTCGGATCGCTCAGCGGTGGCAGGTGTCGTCCTGGCCGCCGGTTCGTCGCGACGGTTGGGGAGCCCGAAGCAACTTCTCGAGTTTGGCTCGAAATCGCTGCTCCAGCATGTTGTTGACGCTGCTGAGGCGTCACACCTCGGTGACATCACGATTGTGCTGGGCCACGAGTACGAACGGATTCAGGCGGACTTGACGGTCTCACGGGCGCGTATCGTCGTCAACCTCGACTACGCAGCGGGGCAGAGCACCTCTCTCCGCCGAGGGATTGAATCTTTAGGGCCGGAAGCCACTGGCGCGGTGGTGATGCTCGCCGACCAACCGACCCTCTCCACGTTCGTGATCGATGCACTCATTGCCGCATTCGAAGAGGAAGGCGGCGCGGTTGTGCAGCCGATTTACGCGGGTGAGATCGGTCATCCGGTCTTGCTGAATCGAACGCTCTTTCCTGAGGTCTTGTCTGTCACCGGTGATCACGGGGCACGCGATGTCGTTGCCGCGCACAGAGCAGACCGGCGGTTGGTTCGAGTTGCAGGAACCGCGCCGCCGGACGTGGACGATATCGATGATTACCAGCGCTTGCTGGCCCAGAATCAGGATATCAACCCCTGATCGACCATCATGTCGAGTGAGCGCTCGAACGCGTCGAGGGTGAAATCGATGTCAGCGTCCGTGTGCGCATAGCTGATCAGACCGCCGGTATTGAACAGGTCGATTCCTTCGATTGCCATCGCTGCGGTAAGTTGCTTGCCGAGTGGACTCTTGCCGCTCGATTTCAGTGCTTCCGAAGAAATCCCGGCTGGACGGTGAAGATCGTTGCCGGTCTGATTGTCGCACCGCTCGCCGAGGATGACATGGAACACCGAACTCTCACCCCAGGCACACCCGGCGAGACCACGGCGAACGAGAATTCGGTTCATGCCCGAACGGAGCGTAGCGGCGAGTTCGTCGCAGTGCGCCTGAACCGCCGGATTCTCCGCTTTTCGCAGGCAAGCGGTTCCAGACGCGGCGGCGAGCGGATTGGCGTTGTAGGTTCCGGGATGGCCCACCTTTTTGGTGGCGTTCCACTGCGGATCCGCTTTGAACACGAGGTGCTCCATGATGTCGGCTCGTCCGGCGACGGCGCCGCCAGGCATACCGCCGGCCACGATTTTCGCCATCGTCGTCATGTCCGGGGTGATGCCGAACTTCTGCTGGGCGCCGCCCGGCGACCATCGGAAACCAGTGATGACCTCATCGAAGATCAGGACGGTGTCGTAGCGATCGGCTAGTGCGCGCAAATTGGCGAGGAAGTCCTCTTCGATCGGAACCGAGGTCCAGGAAGCGCCGCTCGGCTCGACGAGAATCGCGGCCACGTCGGCCTGACTAAGTCGTTCCTCGATTGCGCCGAGATCCGTTGGAGGGAGTACGGCTACGGTGCGCATGACTTCGTCCGGAACACCTGGCACCGATGGGTTTTCGTAGGGAGGCCGCTCGCCTTTGACGAGATAGTCGCTCCAGCCGTGGAAATGTCCCTCGAATTTCATAATCGCGGACTTGCCGGTGTAGGCGCGTGCGATCCGCATGGCGAGCAGATTGGCTTCCGTGCCTGACAAGGTGAAACGAACGAGTTCGGCCGATGGGATCAGGTTGACGATCTGCTCGGCCCATTCGATCTCGCCGATGTGGCCCGCACCGAAATGGGTGCCATTGGCTAGAGCTTTCTGACCGGCCGCGAGAATCTCTGGATCATTGTGTCCAAAAAGCAACGCGCCGTGGCCGATGGCATAGTCGATCAATCGATGACCATCGACATCCCATTTGTAAGCGCCATCGGCTCGGTCGATGTAAAGCGGGAACGGGTCCATGAAGCGACCATCGTGCGCGATCCCGCCAGCAATCGATTGGCGGGCGCGATCATGCATCTTGAAGGAACCCGGAAACTGCTCGGCATAGCGACTGCTGATGGTCTGCGTATCGGTCGCGGTCATGGAACTCGCCCCTGTTCTTGATAGTGCAAGCATTGGTCGATTGGGTGGCCGAGAAGGCCTTCGGGTGATAATACCTGAAAGACGTTCTGGCCGGGTTCGGCCTGTGCACAGGCAACAGACACGGGTTTTCGGGCACCCTGCCCAACGAGGCTCCCAACGATGAAGGCACTAACCGATTTTCCGCGCTTTCCGGTTTCTCTCCTGCCGACGCCGCTTACGCGAGCAGTCAGATTAGAGCAAGCGTTGGGAGATGCGACTCCCCGGATCTGGATCAAGCGTGACGACATGACCGGACTCGCTTTCGGTGGCAACAAAGCCCGCAAACTCGACTACCTGGTCGGCGACGCGCTGGCTTGCGGCGCAACGATTTTGGTGACCGAGGGAGGGGTGCAATCCAATCACGCTCGCATGACGGCTGCTGCGGCAGTCCTGGCGGGCATGAAATCGGCGCTTGTGCTCGATACCCGCCGAGCGCCTGTGGTCGATGGCAATCTCCTGCTCGATACCCTTCTCGGCGCTGAGATCCATCTGGTCGAAACGAGTGCGGACCGCAAACGGGTGGCGCACGAAGTCATGGCCGATCTGGCTGATCGGGGCGAAACGCCGTATTTCCTGCCGACCGGTGGGAGCGTTCCGATTGGTGCTCTGGGGTATGTTCAGGCGTTTCAGGAGATGCAGGGGCAGTGGGAAGCTGAAGGCATAGCTCCCAAGCGGATCTACTCCCCGACGGGTTCACAGGGCACCCTCGCGGGTTTGCTGACCGGACTGGCTCTCTCCGGTCTACCGCTCGAGATCTATGGCGTCGCGGTCGAGTATCCGCGCGACGAATTGATCGAAAGCGCGCGTCAGCTTGTGCGTGACACGCTGCTTCTGCTCGAAGCCCCGGACGATGTCAGGATTCCAGAGATTACGATCGACGACGGATTTGTCGGTGAAGACTACGGCATCCCGTCCTCAGGAGGCCTGGAGGCGATCCAATTGCTGGCTCGGACCGAAGCGGTATTTCTCGATCCGGTCTATAGCGGAAAAGCGATGGCCGCTCTGATCGACCATGTCCGATCAGGTGTCTTCGCACCAAGCGACGACATCGTTTTCCTCCACACGGGCGGTGGTCCGTCGGTGTTCGCATACCGGGAAGAGATCGTCCATGCCGGGTGATCGAGGAGGTTTCTCTCGATGATCGCCCGGGGCAGCGGTCCTCGGTATGCTGATGTCGCGATTCCGACGTCAGGGGCTACCCATGGCAAGTCGGTCTACACGTACTCGATTCCCGAAGAGTTTCGTGGGAAAGTCGAGCGCGGACACCTGGTCTGGATTCCTTTGCGGAAGCGAACCGAGGTAGGTCTCGTCGCTCGCGTGCATGACGAAACACCCGATTTCGCGCTGCGTCCATTGACCGCTATTGTCGAACCTGAATTTCAACTCACCGAGCAGCAGATGACTCTCGCCGAATGGATCGCCCAGGAGACGGTCTCGTCATTGCATGCCGCTGGGTCGCTCTTTTTCCCACCGGGCGTTTCGCATCGATCGGTTCAGATCTACGAACTCATCGACCCCGATTCCATGCCGGAAGATGATCTCTCAGCAGCGCAGCGACTCCTTTTCGAACTCCTTCGCGACGTTGGACCGGTGACTGCGGAGGAACTGCGTCGCCTGACCGGGGTCAATTCGCAGCGAACACTGAATCAACTCGAGGAGCTGGGGCTGCTGGAACGTTCAGTCGAGGTTATCGATCGGGCTCCCGAGGCGCGAAAAACCCAGTATGTCCGTCTGATCACGTTCGATCCCGACAAGGTCGAGCGAGCGCCTCGACAAGCTGCCATTCTCGATACCCTCGCTCAGCGGCAACGGTTGCTCGGTGACGAGGAACGCGAATTGCTGGTCGCCGAGGTGCTCGAGATATCCGGTTCGGATAGAGCGGCGCTGAATGCGCTGGAAAACAAGGGTTTGATAGAGATCTTCACTCAGTCCGAGAAACCTCGGAAGAAGAAGATGCGAACCGGCGCGATCCCGGTACTGACACCAGCGCAGTCGGATGCTTGGAACCTGATCGAAACGGCGATGAGCGCGGATGGGCCGAGGACGCTTCTGCTCGAAGGCGTTACCGGAAGTGGAAAAACCGAGCTCTATCTGCGCGCAGCCGCGACCGCCCTGCGGAAAGAGCAGAGCGTCATCGTCCTTGTCCCGGAAATCGCGCTGGCGACGCAGATGGTCAAGCGGTTCGAAGAACGGTTCCCGGGCGAAGTGGCGGTGCTCCATTCTGAACTCTCACCGGCGGATCGGTACGCGACCTGGTCTGCCATTCGGCGGAGTCAGAAAAGGATCATTGTCGGTCCACGATCGGCGCTGTATGCGCCAGTCTCCAATCTGGGCGTCATCGTTCTGGACGAGGAACAGGATCCGGCCTACAAACAGGAGTCTGATCCCCGCTACCACGCGCGCAAGGTCGCGGAATTCATGGCGGAGCAGTCTGGCGCCGTGGTGCTTCTCGGTAGCGCTACGCCAGCCATCGAGACGACCTATCGGGCGCGAGCTGGTGAAATCGAACATGCCTGGCTTCCGGAGCGGGTCGGTTTCGCGCCGGGCGGTGTCGATACGGCGAAACGCCAGTCGAACCCGGCAATGCCGGAGGTCACGATTGTCGACATGCGCGCTGAGGCCCGGGAGAGTGGCGAAACCCTGATTTCTCTCCCGCTGCAACGACTCATGCGGACTGCGCTCGATCGGGACGAGCAATCGATTGTGCTGCTCAATCGGCGAGGGATGTCGACGGTTGTCATCTGTCGAGATTGTGGGGAATCGATCAAGTGCAGTCAGTGCGATATTCCGCTTGTCTATCACTTCGATCGCGACCGGTTGATTTGTCACCGGTGCAATAGTCGGTTGGCGCCGATCAGAACCTGTCCAACCTGCGGGGGAACGCTTGACTATTTTGGTGCAGGAACGCAGCGAATCGAACAGGAAGTCCGCCACCTTTTGCCAGGCGCTCGAGTGCTGCGGTTGGACCGGGATTCAATCAAGCGGCTCGGCGGTTACGACCGTGCTTTGGAACGGATCGAAAAAGGGGAAACTGATGTCGTGGTGGGAACCCAACTGGTGGCCAAGGGACTCGATTTTCCGAACGTCACGGCCATTGGTGTGATCCAGGCCGATAGCATGCTGCATCTGCCAGATTTCCGTTCGGCGGAGCGGACGCATCAACTGGTCAGCCAGGTGGCAGGGCGGGCTGGTCGACGCGCGACCAGAGGCAATGTCATCGTCCAGACCTACACACCTGACCATTACGCTATTCGAACGGCGGCCGGGCATGACTATGCCGGGTTTTATGACGAAGAGATCAAGTTCCGCAAGCGATTTCGTTATCCCCCGTTCACCCGGTTGATCCGGTTTTCGTTTCGGAACGCTTCGGAAGCCGTCTGTGTCTCAGAAGCAGATCTGATGGCGGAGCAGTTGGCGCAGCATCTGCGCGATCGCGGTGTTGGTGGTGATCTGCTGGGTCCCGCGCCAGCGTTTGTCGCCAGGATTCGCGGCGAGTATCAATGGCAGATCGTCGTGCGGGCGTCACCAGATGGTGTTTCCCGTATTCTCGACGATTTGCCGGTGCGCCCGGGCTGGATTGTCGATGTCGATCCGATGAATCTGCTGTAGGGATTCAGGAAACAGCGCACTCATCAGTGAACAGGAATGGAGAGGTTTGGACGTCGTATGGCTTTACTTGATATCTTGCTTGAAGGCGACCCCAGGCTGCGGCAGAAAGCCATGAAGATCGCGCGAGTCGATGAATCGCTGGTTCGGCTGGCGGCCGACATGCATGAAACCATGATGGAAGCGCCTGGCGTTGGATTGGCGGGGCCGCAGGTTGGAGTCATGCGCCGGATCATCGTCGTGCATGTGCCAGCGGATTACGACAACGACGGCGATCCTGAAACGACGTTGACGCTCATCAATCCGGAGATTGTGAAGGGGTACGGGAGCGAGGAAGGGCAGGAAGGATGTCTGAGCATTCCACGCTGGTATGGGCTCGTTCCCCGCATGACCTCGATCACCGTCAAAGCTATGAATCTCGAGAACAAGCATTTGCGATTCAAAGCCGAAGGATTTCTGGCGCGAGTTATCCAGCACGAAATCGATCATCTCGACGGCGTTCTTTTCATCGATCGGGTAGTCGACAGATCAACGTTGATGGAACTGACTGAAGAAGAGATGAACGAAATCGAGCACGCCCCGGCGGAGTAGGGCTAGACGCTCAAATGCTTCTGCCGAACCCGATGGCGCTCGGCGGTGATGATGGCCGCGATCCCATCGATGGCGGAATCGGGCAAACCGTTCTCGCGATGATCGTTGAAAACGACATAATCAAACGCGTCGACTTGCTGAAGTTCCTCTTCAGCTGTTTCGAACCGTTTCAGCAGATCGTCGGTGTCCTCGGTTTTGCGGTTGCGGAGTCGTTGCAGGAGTTCAGCTCGAGACCCGGGAGCAATGAAGATCATGATCGCGTCCGGGACGATTTGCCGTATGGTCGCTGCACCCTGGACATCGACCTTGACGATCACATCCTGGCCGCGTTCGAGCGCATGTCGCACCGAATGCTTTGGCACGCCATACCAGCGGCCGTAAACCTCCGCTGACTCGAGGAATTCTCCTAGTGCTAGCTGGTTTTCGAAATGGTCGCGATCGTAGAAGAAATAGTCGACGCCGTTGATTTCTCCGGGTCGTCGGTCGCGTGTTGTGGCCGTAACGGCAACCTGGATCTCGGGAAAACGCTCGCGCAATTCCTTGACAACTGTGTCTTTGCCAACCCCTGATGGACCGGAGATGACGTAGAGTTGCGGCTTCCGGGCGGATCGCAGTAACGCAATGCGGTGATCGCTGTCAGGAGCCGTTTCTGGTACCGGCTGCGATTCGTCGCCATTCACCGGGCAAAACCGGCAATCGACATGAAAGGTTGGAGCAAACCCAGCGGATGTTCGATCTCCTCACCACGGGAGCCATAACCGATGAGATCGACCAGACGCTGGTCGGTGGCAAGATCCAACGGATCGGACTGCGAGATCGCTCGACGCTCGTGGCTGAGGTGTATGCCGAGCATCGGCGTCATGCTCTCGTTGCTTCCATCCATGATCCCAACCCGTTCTGTTTGATCTCAGCCAGCGCGGTCAGCGTTGACACGGAAACGATCACGCCGTTTTCGTTGCTTCTGCGGAAACATCTCCGCGGCGGGCGCATTATCGCCGTCGAGCAACCGTATCTCGATCGGATTATCCGGCTGAGTATAGCCAAGCGGGCTGAGCCACACAATTCCGGACGAGACATCCCGCAGGGCGAGGTTGAAGATCCTGTTTTCGATCCCGGTCCTCTGCTGACCACTGAACTCATGATCGAAATCATGGGTCGGCGCAGCAACGTTGTCATGGTGAGCGAAACCGGCATGATTCTCGATTCGCTGAAGCGGGTCGATCGGCAGATGAGTCCGGCCCGGCAAATACTCCCTGGACTTCGGTACACGTTACCGCCAAAACCGGACAAACTTGATCCCATGACGTGTTCGCCGGGAGCCTTGCTGGACGCATGCCTGGGCGCTGACCCGAAAAAGACACTCGCTGCAGCCCTGGTATCCAGCCTGGCGGGTTTCAGTCCCCAGATGGCATCTGAGGTCGTATTCCGGGTTTTCGGTGACGTGAAGGCGAATGTGAGTGTCCTGGATGCCAATGGGGTTGTGAACGTCACCCGGGAATGCCGGCGACTTCTCGAACCGTTGGAAACGGCGCTCTGGTTTCCCCGTCTCTATCGTGATGAGCAGGGTGCTGTAAGGGCCACGGCGGCTGTTGAACACCACTGGCTTGCCGACCGCTTCGATGGCCAGTCGAATCCTTCGATGTCTCAGTGTCTCGAGCAATGGCTGGCAGACCCTCGCATCGGCGAGCGCCACGCCGAGCGAAAGATTCGATTGCGGAACAGTATGGAAGACGAACGACGGCGAGTCGCGGCCAAACTCGACAACCTCCGTGGACAGGTCGAACGCACAGGCGACCGCGAGCGCTATCGGCGCTGGGGCGATGCGATCTTTGCGTCGCTCTACGAGCTGCGACCGCGGCAGGAATCGTTCGAGTGGGAAGGGGAGACGATCCCTCTCGATCCGAACATGAGCCATGTTGATCTCGCCCAGTCCTACTTTGCTCGTTATCGGCGTGATCAGCGAGGTGAAGCGAGACTGGAAGATGTCCTCGCCGAATCGGAAGCCGATCTGGCGTTGCTCGACCAGATGATCGCGCTGGTTGATGTAGCAGAGTCGTTCGACGAAATCGAAGCGCTGCGGAGAGAATGGGAGACACTGCGTGCACCCGCGGCTGAACCTGGATCAAAGCAGAAGAAACCGACCGCTCCCAAACTCTCCAAGCCGCTGGTCGACCGGCACGGAAATGCTATTTATGTTGGTCGGACGGCGAAGCAGAACGAAGCCGTGACGTTTGGTATTGGCTCTAGAGATGATCTCTGGCTTCACGCCCGGGGTGTGCCGGGTGCTCACGTCCTGATCAAACGCGCTGATCGTGAGAAAGCGATTCCCGCGGAAACGCTTGCTGCTGCCGCGTCCATCGCAGCGTGGCTCAGCGAGGCGAGAAACGAGTCGCACCCGTTAGTGGACGTTTGCCTGCGCAAGGATGTAAAGCGGGTGAAGGGATCTCGACCCGGATTGGTCACCTACTCGAACGAAACACCCGAGCGAGCTGAGCCACGATCGATTGACCAAGCCACGGTTCTTCTCGAGGGCAAGCCTGCAAATCGCTAGGCAGCTTCGAGTTCCGCTTGTCTTCTCTAGTTCGCTCTTGTTGTGGCGCTTATATCCGATCTTGGCGAAAATGATGCCAAGTTCGTAGAGCAAGTAAATCGGAACAGCCACGAAAGCCATATTGAACGGGTCTGGAGTCGGCGTGATGATTGCGGCGGCCACCAATACAAGAACCATCGCGTATCTCCGCGAACTCGACATCCGAGCGGGACTCACGATACCCAGTCTCGCCAGCAAAAACATGATGATCGGGAGTTCGAACGCGATCCCGAGACCGAGGGAGACCTGGAGATAGAAGGACGCGATACTGCTGAAGGTTGGGGAATAGTCGAACAGATCGCTGTTGAAGGTCGACAGAAACTGGAACGCTCGAGGGACGGCGAAGAAGAACGCGAACGAAGCCCCAAGCAGAAAAAAGATAACGACGAACGGCAAAGAACCGTAGACGTAGCGTTTCTCTTTTCGCGTCAGTCCCGGCGCAACAAAAGCGAACGCTTGATAAAAGATCATCGGTAGCGCAATTGCGATTGCGATATAGAGCGCGGTTTTGAAATAGGCGGTGATTGGTTCGGTCGCGTCGATAACGTCGAACTTCTGCACCTGGGCAGAGTCACGGACGATGCCGAGCAGTGGCCGGGTCAGGACAAGACCGATGATAAACGCGATACCGATGCTGATCACGGTTCGAACCAGACGGCGGCGGAGCTCATCGAGGTGCTCCGCAAGCGTCATCTCTTCAAAAACGTCTTCGTAGTCTTCCTCTACGCCGCTCATCGACGGGAGTTTCGGTGCTGGAAGTCGAAGTTTTGGAACTTTCAATGCTCTTGCCATGGCGTGGTCCTGATGGGCAATCGATGGCCCACGATTCACCTCACTGCAGAATCGCAGGGCGATGTTCGCGAATTATCCCACTAATTGGGTTAATGCTGCGATCCTGCCTCCGAGGGCGGTGAACGGCGCACCCTCGCCAGATCGAAAAAGGGTGGCAATCATGATTGCCACCCTTCATCATTCTACGAATTCAGTTCCGGTGCCTCAAGATCACGATCTCGCGAGATCGAAGATGGGAACGGCTATTCCGCCGATTTCTCGTCGATGAAGCGAATTGCATCGCCGACTGTGCGGATGGACTCCGCATCCTCATCCTTGATCGTGGTGTCGAACTCCTGTTCGAGCGCCATGATGACTTCGACGAGGTCAAGGGAGTCAGCGTTGAGATCGCCGACGAACTCGGCCTCCATCGTGACTTTGTCTTCATCGACACCCAGTCGCTCTGCGATGATGCTGCGTACGCGCTCGTAATTTGTGGCCAAACCATTTACCTCCGTTCGCCCGACAGGCGAAGTTGCAAGTAACACTTCCCGGCTGATGCAGGAATTCCAAAACCAAACCCGTTCACAGTCCGCGCACACTGAACCGAACTGCTTGCCGGTGTTGCGGGAACGAATTTGCACGTTCGCGCGGCATAATACACGACGTTTCGCCAGAAAGGCAACGATAGCAGGGGATTAACGCACTCGTCCAGCGATCGTGCCGGTCACGCCATTGACAAACCGACTGCTATTTTCTCCTCCGAATCGCTTCGAGAGTTCAACTGCCTCGTTGATCGCGACCTTGAGCGGAACCTCTGGCTGATACATCAATTCATAAACAGCGATTCTCAGTACGTTGCGGTCAACGACTGGAATCTGATGAATCGGGAAAGCGGGAGCAGATTCCTCGATCTCTGCATCGATGACCTCTTTCGTCGACGCAATTCCCTGAATCAGGCGGAGTGCGTAGTCTGCTGATTCGGGCGCAGGCTCCTCGGCAAGCAGCGATCGCTCGAGCACGTTGTCGGGCGGATGGCCCGCGACGTCGGCTTCGTAGAGCGCCTGCAACGCCAGGATACGGCCCTTATGACGCAAATGGCCCGGTGATTGTTTCCGCTTCTTGGCGGGGGGTTGAGACTGTTCGGGTGTTTCCACGAATCACTAGTCTCCAGTTGAGCCCGCGTCGAGTAGACGCTGCATGATGGCGGTGTTGCGGGCCATGTAAGACTGAACAAATCCGGTCGATACCTCGCCACGGCGGAAACGATCATCAGCCAGCAACATCCGCAGAAAAGCGGTCGACGTCGGAATGCCGGTAATGACCAGTTCCCCGAGTGCGCGATCCATGCGGGCAATAGCCTGATCGCGCGTATCACCCCAGGCGATGATCTTGGCAAGCAGGGAATCATACTCTGGCGAAACATAATAGCCTGGGTAGAGATGGGAATCGACGCGGATTCCTGGTCCTCCTGGCGCGACATACATGTCGATTCGACCAGCGCCAGGTCGGAAATCAGCAGCCGGGTCTTCGGCAGTTATCCGGCACTCGATCGCATGACCGCGTGGAGCAATCAGGCGTTTGTCGAGATTGAGCTGAGTGCCGGCGGCGATTTCGATCTGCCACGCCACGAGGTCGATTCCTGAAACCCGTTCCGTAATCGGGTGCTCGACCTGTATCCTGGTGTTCATCTCCATAAAATAGAAGCGACCCTGGTTGTCGACCAGAAATTCGAGTGTCCCCGCGTTTTGGTAGCCGACGGCTTTCGCTCCCTTGACGGCTGTTTTGAGGATGTTGTCCCGCAGTTTGCTGTTCAGATTGGGCGCCGGTGCTTCCTCGATGACTTTCTGGTGTCGGCGCTGCAAGGAGCAGTCGCGTTCGCCGATTGCGAAGACGTGCCCGTGCTCGTCGGCCAGGATCTGCACTTCCACATGACGAGGTTCTTCAACAAATCGCTCCAGATAGACGTCTCCAGAGCCAAAGAACGCTTCTGCTTCACTCTGTGCCAGCGGCAGCAAGCGAGCCAGCTCGGCGTCATTGTTTACAACACGCATGCCACGACCGCCACCTCCCGCGACCGCTTTCACCAGCACCGGATAGCCGATCTTCCGAATTGCGATCCTCGCGTCGGTGACATCGCGGACAACCCCATCAGAACCGGGGATGGTCGGAACACCAGCCGCTTTCATGATTTCGCGAGCCTGCGCCTTGTCACCCATCTTGCTGATCACGTCCGCCGGTGGACCAATGAACTTGATCCCGACCTGGTGGCAGATCTCGGCCAGATAGGCGTTTTCGGAAAGAAACCCATAGCCAGGATGGAGGGCATCGCAGCCGGTCAGGAGCGCCGCACTGATAAGTGCTGGCGCGTTCAGATACGAACGACTCGCCGCGCCTGGGCCAATACAAACCGCTTCGGTCGCAAAACGGACGGCGAGCGAATCTCGATCAGACTCGCTGTAGGCGACCACTGCTTCGACGCCGACATCACGACAGGCACGCAAAACCCTGACCGCGATTTCGCCCCGATTCGCTATGAGAACTTTCCGGATTCGTGGCATCGTTTGCTTTCCAACCGCCTTCGCTCTGCTAATGCATGAAGAGTCCGCCGTCGATGCTCAGCACCTGACCGGTAATGTAACTGGCGTCGGGGGAGATCAGAAACGAAACCGCTCCGGCAACGTCTTCCGGTTTGCCCAACCGGCCGAGCGGGATGTTCGGGATGAGTGACTCTTTCAGGTCCTGGGAAAGAACATCGGTCAATCGTGTTTCGATGAATCCAGGTGCGACAGCATTGACCGTAATCGACCGTGAACCGACTTCCTTGGCCAGCGATTTGGTCAGACCGACCAGACCCGCCTTGGCTGCCGCGTAATTGGCCTGACCGGCGTTGCCAACAAGTCCGACGACCGACGTCATATTGACGATGCTGCCTGATCGCTGGCGCAGCATCGGCCGAATGGCGGCTTTGGAGCAAAGAAACGCGCCTTTGAGATTCGTGGTCAGCACCGCGTCCCAGTCCTCTTCGGTCATGCGCATGATCAGGGTGTCGCGGGTGATACCGGCGTTGTTAACGAGAGCGTCGATTCTTCCGAATTCAGTGATTGCGGTTTCGATGATCATTCCCGCGCCATCGGCCGTCGCCACATCGGACTGCACCAGGATGACGCGCCGACCGGTCGGTTCGAGCTCCGCAAGCGCGGCCGCAGCGACGTCTTCATCGCCGCGATAGTTCAGCACCAGATCGAATCCATCTGCGGCCATGCGTTTGGCAATCGCCAAGCCGATTCCGCGGGTTCCACCAGTGATGACACCGTATTTCGCTTCGTTGCTCATATCACGAACCTCCCTTTTTCGCGGCTTTCAGTTGTCGCTCAGCGGCGCGACATTCGTCGCTGAGACAGAGACCACCGGTCCCCCATCGGACCACACTGGCTGCCCAGGCAAGACCACCGCCAAACGCGACAAAAACCAAATTATCGCCTTCATGCAGAAGACCCTGTTCTTCGGCCTCGACGAGTGCAATCGGAATCGAAGCCGCTGACGTGTTGCCGTATTTGCCAAGATTGACGACGACTTTGTCAGTGGGCAGGTCGAGTCTGCGAGCCGCCGCTTCGATGATGCGGACGTTAGCCTGATGGGGAATGAGCAGATCGATGTCGGCAAACTCGAGTCCCGCCTGTTCGACCGCTTCGACCGCTGCGTCTCCCATGACGGTAACGGCGAATCGGAAGACCTCGCGACCGTTCATTTGCAGATAGGGACGGTATTCGGCGAAGAGACCCGCGCTTTCGGGCACGAAGGCGCCCCAGCCAGGGATGTAGAGGTGCTTATAGCCGCCGCCATCCGCTCCCAACACGGTCGAAAGCACACCGCGAGGTTCTTCAGAGGCTTCGAGCACGACCGCGCCAGCGCCGTCGCCGAAGAGAATGCAGGTTGAACGATCGCTGTAGTCGACGAAACGGGTAAGGGTGTCGGCTCCAACCACCAGCACGCGGTCGTAGGTTCCGGCTTGAATGAACTGGGACGCGGTCGAAAGAGCGTAGACGAAACCCGAGCAGGCCGCACCAAGATCGAAAGCGCCGGCGGTTCCGCCGAGTTCCCCTTGGAGAAGGCAGGCCTGTGAAACCAGGAACTGATCGGGTGTGCAAGTCGCGACGATGATCAAGTCGAGGTCTTCGGCGGTCAGATTGGCGCGGGCGAGTGCCTGCCGGGAAGCGGCGACCGACAGAGAGGTCGTCGAATCATCAGGGCCAACCACGCGTCGTTCGCTGATTCCGGTCCGCGAGACGATCCAATCGTCCGTGGTATCGACCATACGTTCCAGATCGGCATTAGTGAGAACGCGGTCTGGTACCGCCATTCCCCAACCGCTGATGGCAGCGTACCGCATGCGGTGCTCTTCTCCTCGTCCTCGCGCGGACCGACAATGCTGCGTTTGGGAATCACCTGCGAATTCGCAGGTCGACCTGGACGTCCTTTCGGACAAACGCAAAAGCCGCGCTCAAAGAATACCTGAGCGCGGCCTCTGGGACGTCGAACTACTCTGAAATGCGGGTTCGCTCTTCGATGACCAGCACCTGACGACCGCGATAGTAGCCGCAGCTTGGGCAGACGTGATGCGACCGTTTCATTTCGCGACAGGTCGAGCAAGCGACCAGCGAGGGTGGGGTAATGAAATCATGTCGGCGGCGGTTGCCCTGGCGGTGGCGGCTGATACGTTGCTTAGGAAGTGCTCCCATTGGTTCGTAACTCCTTCAAAAATACATGAGCGAAAACAAAAAAGACGAATCGATTTACTTCCAGGTTTCATCGTCTCCGAGCAACTGACCCAGAATCGCGAACCGTGAGTCGGTTACCCCGTCAGTCTCGGACGCAATCGCCGGGGGACCGGAGCAGTTCGGGCCACAGATCGGCCTCATCGGCAGAGCGATGACGATTTCCTGCCGCAGCGGTTCGGCCACATCGAGCTCGTGCGCGGCACTGATCTCGAACTGGTCCTCCTCGAGCGGCGCGACGTCCAGACCGGCGCCCGATTTGACATCGTAGATGACCCTGAACTCCTCAGAAAACGACACTGGAACCGTTGACGTGAAAGCTTCCAGGCAGCGCTGACATTCGAGTTCGACCCGAGCAACAGCGTCCACGGTAGCCAGAATCTCGTCCGAAAGGCGGGTCAGATGAATCTGACCGGTGACATCTCGCGCTTCCAGATTGTCATCCAGAAAGAGCGAGTCGAGTGAAAAGTCGTACGATCGCTGAGCACCCACTTGCTCTCTGAGCAGCGCGGCGACATTGATCGTGGTCTCGTTGTTAAGGTCCATTGTCTCTGCTATCCCGGGCTCGCAACCGCACGACCAGCCACGTTCCGGTTTGCACACGTCAAAAACGCCGGGACTCAACCCGGCGAACCAGCGGAGTATACGAAAGTCGGTAGCCGCACGTCAAATCAGCGCGGTACCTAGCGTCCGATCGAGTCGCGGGCACGGTTGAGGTCTGAGGTGACCTCCTCGAGAGAACGATCGAGCATCTCGGCGATGTCGCGCAACGATTGCTCGACGATGCTGAATTGCTCCAGCGCATAGACCTCTATTTCGCCCTTGTCCCGTTTGCGTTTTTCTTCAATTTGCTCGAGTAGATCTTCGGCCCGGACGCGCGCTTCGTTGGTAATCGAGTCCTGGGAAATCAGGTGTTCTGCCCGGGAGCGGGCAGTATCGACGATACGCCCGGCTTCCTGTTGCGCTTCGGCGATAATGCGCTCCCGATCGCGAACGACACGCTGGGCTTGCTTGACTTCGTTGGGAATGGCGATCCGGAGTTGCTCGACGAGATCGAGAAAGAGATCTTCCTCAACCATGATCTTGGTCGAAAACGGCACGCGCTTACTGGTCCCAACCAGTTCTTCGAGCTGGTCGAGCAGATAGAGGATCTCTGCTGTCCCGTCGTCACTCGGTTGGCGAGAGAACTCGTCTATTGGAACCTGACGTTGAGGCGGTCGTGCATCCGGATCCATGGTGGGAGCCTCACTTGACGTTCGGTGTCGAGAATTTCCGGGCGAGCGCTGCCTGGACATGACTGGGAACGAGTCCAGAGACATCGCCACCGAGAGTCGCGACTTCCCGGATCATGCTCGAACTCACGAACGAGTGCCGGGACGATGTCATCAAGCATACGACTTCAATTTCCGGAGCGAGATAATGATTCATGTGCGACATCTTGAATTCATACTCGAAATCGGACACGGCTCGCAGTCCTCGAACGATCACGTTGGCCGCCTGAGAGCGGGCGAAATCGACTGTCAAACCAGTGAACGGAGCGACCCGGATGTTGTCCCATTGCGCCAGAGCCACCTGTGCCAGCCCGACCCGTTCGTCGATCGAAAACATCGCGCCCGGTTTGGCTGAATCCGCATAGACGCCGACGATCACCTCGTCGAAGAGATCAGCCGACCGTGAAGCGACGTCGACATGACCGATCGTGATCGGGTCGAAACTTCCGGGATAGACGGCGATCTGGTATTTCGCTTCGGCCACCAGGCATTGTTCCTCACGCGGTCAGATCGGAGTCGTATTCCCACGATCGACCTGGTAAATGGAGAAGCAGCTGTCTCCATGGCAGCGTCGCTTGATCAAGTGCACCGAACCGAATGACTCATCCGGGGAGAACCGGGGCCAGTGCCCGAGAACAATGATCGCATCGGATTGTACCAGTGGAGAATCGCCGATTTTCTCCAGGGTGGCGACGATGTCTGGATCGGCATAGGGTGGATCGAGAATGACGAGATCATAGGTTCCGCCCAATGAAGCGAGGGCGCGATCGATTGGCCGGTTGATAACCTCCGCTCGATTCGCTAGTTTGGTGTGGTCGAGATTCTTTCGAATCACCGCACAGGCTGCCGCCTGCTGATCGACAAACGTGCACCAGTCACCACCTCGGGAGAGGGCTTCGATACCGACACTCCCGGTGCCGGCATAGAGATCGAGTATCCGTTCCGGTTCCACCCCTAGCGATGCGAGCGAGGAAAAGAGTGCCTCCCGGATCTTGTCGGCCATTGGCCTGGTGAGGGAGGATGGCGGCCCCTGGAGGCGATGACCTTTGGCTTCTCCGGCGATCACCCGCATCAGGAAAGGGCCAGATCTGGGGCAGCTTGCGCCCAGTAGTCGCTGAGCCGATCGCGCAGAAGCGCATGCTCGGGAGCGCTGAGTTCGGGATCGGTTTCGAGCAGAGTTGCCGCCGCTCTCCGGGCGCTGTCGAGGACCCGTGTATCGAATCCATTGGCGAATGCGGTCATTTCCGGCAGTCCGCTCTGGCGGGTGCCCACAAAATCGCCTGGTCCACGCAGTTGGAGATCCTTTTCCGCAAGTTCGAACCCATCGCTCGATCTGACCATCATGTCGAGCCGTTGCTCAGCCGACGTGCTCGCGTCCTCGGCCAGCAGAAGACAGTAGGAGCGGTGACTCCCACGCCCGACTCTACCGCGGAACTGGTGCAACTGCGCCAGTCCGAATCGGTCCGCGCCTTCGATGAGCATGATCGTCGCATTCGGGATATCAATACCAACTTCGATCACCGAGGTCGAGACCAGGATGTCGAGTCCATGGGTCCGGAACGATTCCATGACCCGATCCTTTTCTTTGCCGCTCATCCGGCCATGGAGGACACCAACCCGGAGTTCAGGAAAGACCTGTTCCTGCAATCGTTTGCCTTCGGCGATGGCGGCTTTCGCATCGATGGCGTCGGACTCCTCCACCAACGGGCAGATCACAAATACCTGGCGACCTTCCTCGATCTGCGAGCGGACGAGCTGATAGGCCTCGTGGCGGGTTTCCGGTTTGTAGCGACGGGTTTCGATTGGCACCCGCCCTGGTGGCAGTTCATCGATGACCGAGACCTCGGAATCGCCATTCAAGACCATATGCAGACTACGCGGGATGGGAGTAGCGCTCATCGCCAGCAGGTGAGGAACTGTACCGGCTGATTTCGCCAGGAGTTCGGCTCGCTGCCGGACTCCAAAACGGTGCTGCTCGTCGACGACCACGAATCCGAGTGCTTCGAATTCAACCCCGTCCTGGATCAACGCGTGTGTGCCAACCAGCAAATCGACGCCTCCGGTGGCTGCGGCTTCGACGAGTATTGCGCGTTCTGACTTTTTCGTGCTTCCCGTCAGGAGAGCGATGGATGGTCGCGATTCGTCAGGGAGATTGGCAAAGAGATTGCCCAAATTGACGAAATGCTGATTGGCGAGAATCTCCGTCGGCGCCATCACTGCAGCTTGGTAGCCACTGCTTATCGACGCGAGAGCGCCAGCAGCCGCAACCACAGTTTTTCCGCTGCCGACGTCGCCCTGGAGGAGGCGAGACATCGGCACCGGTTTTTGGATATCCGCGATGACCTCGTCAAGAACCCGTTGTTGCCCTCCGGTTAATTGAAACGGCAACGATCGGACAAACGCTTCGAGTAGTGAGTAGTCGAAGTCCATCGGAAAACCACCACGCATTTCGCGGCGGGTTTTCAGGCGGAGGAGCCCAAGCTGCAAAAGAAAGAGATCGTCGAAGGAGAGTCGCAGCTGAGATCGCTTGAGAGCCGCCCAGTCGTCGGGGTAGTGAGCCTGGAATAGAGCAGCCTGGAGCGGCATCAGGTCGTTGGCTGCCACGAGTTGGGCAGGCAGATGGTCCTGGATCGAGTTCCCGGCACTGTCGAGGGCGGCTCGGGTCAGACCGCGCAGGGTTTTCTGTGCGACACCTTGCGTCAACGGATACACCGGTGTCAGACGTCCGGTGGAGAGGCTAGGTCCGCCGATCCGCTCCCATTCCGGACTGGTGGCGGTGGGCATACCGTATCCACGATCGATCTCGCCACTGATCGCGATTTCGTCGTTGACCTTGAGTTGCTTGGCAAGATAAGGATTGAACCAGGTGACCTTGAGGGAGCCAGTATGGTCGGTCAGCCGCACCGTTACCCGAGGCGGTGGCCCGGGGTAGGAGGTGATATCGGTGATCCGACCCCTGACCGTGACCTCGCCACGTTGACCGAACCCGATCGCTTCCTGAATCGAAACCGACTTTGAGTAATCGATATGGCGTCGTGGCAGGAGCCTGATCACATCTCCAACCGTTTTGATGCCGAGTTTGCCCAGTTTCGAGCCGACTGCTGTTCCGACTCGCGGCAACGCGGTGACACTTTGATCGAGCGAAAGCGTCCTGGCTGGAACCTGGGTTCGGACCGGTTTGTGCTTCGGCGGCGGTGGCAGCGGTTGATTGCGGGTGTGGTTCTCGGAGCGTGAGTCACTGGTGATCTGGTGTTTCAGATCGGCGGCTATCGCTTTGAGCGCGTCGGCCCGCCGATCGGAGGGGAGATGAGCGTAGTCCGCCAACCTCACCTCACTTTGGGCCAGTTTCATGGCGGCCGCCGGGTCCGACGTGCTCTGCTGAGCCGATCGAATGATCCGTTCGGCTTCGCCGGCCGCGCGACCATCGAATCCGTTCTTCCACTCCTGTCGGAGTGCCTGTACGGCCGATTCGAGGAGCGCATTGCGGGTGGGAATGGTTGGTGAGGCGCGTTCAGTCATGACGTTCGGGTATGGTCCAGGCAGTTGGAACGGCTCGTAAGCGGCAGATCCTCGTTCGCAACAGAACAAGTGTACGTGAGGCGAAGGGCTTCGTCCGGTCAGGTATCAGCATTTGCCGCCGGGAACGGTTTCCGGTATAGTTCAGCGTTCGGGCCACCGCGCGTGGTCGTTCGTCCGGTCCTGACCGGGCTCAGCAGCAATCTCTGTACCAGAGCGAGGATGGCCATGGCCGGTAAGTGTGACATCTGTGGAAAGACGAAAAGCTTCGGCCATAACGTCAGCCACTCCAAGAGGCGAACGAATCGCGATTTCCGCCCTAATGTTCATCGGCGCAAACTGATGATCAACGGTGAAATGCGGACCGTCGATATCTGCACGCGCTGTGTGCGCACCGAGGGCAAAGCCGGTCGGTAGGGTCGATTTCTCGTCGGAGTCGTTTGAACGCAGTGCCAAGGGCGGTTGAGCAACCGCCCTTTTTGCTACCCTCGATGTCCTAACTGGCCACGTCTGGATCCTTGAACACGATGGAACTTCCTCATCACCCGCGCAAAAGACCAGGAACCGGACGACGCTCGGCCATGCTTCCACCATGGGTCGTTTCAGGTGAGCGTGATCAGGAGACCGAACTGGCAGGAGCCCGCGTTCGCGAACTCGCCGCGGAGTGTGGACTCGTGATCGCCGGAGTCAGTAAAGCCGAGGAGCTTCCCGGTCTCGAGGACTTTCTGGTGAAGCAGATCGCCAACGGTCATCTCGACGGGTTCGACTGGTTCGATGATGCGCGCGCCCAGGTCGCGGGTGACCCGCGCAATCTTCATCCAACAGCAGAATCGGTCCTTTCCGTAGGTGTGCCGTTTTATCAAGCGGACATCGAGATGCCGGTCGATGGTGTTCCCCGGGGTCGGATCGCGCGGTATGCCTGGGGTACTGACTATCACCGAACGCTCAGGAAACGGATGCAGCTGCTCCGGGCATCGCTCGAGGAGGAACTCCAGCGGCGTATCGACGCGCGCTTGCTGGTCGATACCGCCCGCACCTCAGATCGCTCCTGGGCGGCACGAGCAGGCACGGGGTGGTACGGCAAACACTCCTGCATCATCGTGCCTGGCGCTGGTTCCTGGGTGATGCTCGGCGAGATGATTCTCGATGTTTCGATCGAACCTGATCCGGTGTTGCAGCGCTCGTGCGGGTCATGTTCGATCTGCCTTGATGGATGCCCGACCGGCGCGATTGTGGCGCCCTATGTGATCGATTCGCCGCGATGCATTTCGTTCCAGACCATCGAACAACGGGGATCGATCCCGGTTAGCCTGCGATCGAAGATGGGGAACTGGGTGTTCGGCTGCGATGTCTGCCAGGATGTTTGCCCCTATACACAGGCTGCGGCGTCGGTGGTCGACCCGGATTTCACGCCGCGATCGGTCGAGCACGCGTACCCATCGCTCGTCTGGTTGCTCCAAATGACCGAGGAACAATTTCGGGCGCGATACGGCGGGACGGCGGTGCTGAGGGCCAAACGGGCTGGACTGGCTCGCAACGCGGCGATCGCACTCGGCAACCAGGGCGATCGCGATCAGACTGCTTTTCTGACCCAGACGCTGCAGGCGCATGATGAACCACTGGTTCGCAGTCACGCTGCCTGGGCTGCAGGACACCTGGGTGGTCGGGTCGCGCGAGAAGGACTCGAAATCGCGCTTGTCCGTGAAACTGATGAATCCGTCCGGAACGAACTCACGATGGCGCTCGAAAACTGCTAACCGCTGTCGTGATCGGACGAGAGGAACCGTTCCACCGTTTCCCGATTCGGCAATCCAGTTTGCGCTCCGAGGGTTGTAGTTGAAAGCGCGGCCGTTCCAGATGCAAACCGGAGGATCGCACCACTGCTCCAGCGGTTCGCCATCCCGTAGGCAACCGCACCTGCAAATGCGTCACCAGCGCCGGTAGTGTCGACTGTTGCGACCAGAAACGCCGGACAATGGTGCACCGTGACGGCATCCACGCCATAAGCGCCGTTCGTGCCGTCGGTCACAAACGCTTGCCGGAGATTCGAACCGGTGATACGTCCCTGCAGTTCTGCCAGGGCGAGGTTCTGATCGTCGATTCCTAGCACCTGTTTCAGTTGGCGCATCGATCCGACGACAGTGTCGAAGCGAAAAAGCGTTTCGAGAACGTCGGCTTCTGGTGCCGTTTCGAGATAGGTCAGTGTGCCGAGCAAGCGGGTGTTCGGGAAGGTATGAACCGGGAGGTCGACCAGGAAGCGCGTGAGATCGTAGTCGTCCGTGTCGACCAGGCAGCAATCGACATCGAAAAGTCGCGGGATATCGATCCGCGAACCGCGCACCATTCGCGCCCCACGGTTCCAGAGGATGGTCCGTTCGCCGGTGGCGCTGGATACGATGAGCGTGGTTTGGTCTGTCGGCTTGTCGTCGAGAGTTCGTACGCCGTCCAGATCGAGGGATTCGGACGCCAGCGAGGCGAGGAACTGCTGACCAACGGAATCGGCGCCGACTGCGCCAAAGAGAGCGACCTGACCGCCGAGTCGCGCTGCTGCCACCGCGCTATTGGCAGTTGTTCCTCCCGGACCGGTTAGCGTTTCGAGAATCGTCGTCCACCCGCCTTCGCCAGGGTAGTCAGCAACAAGGGTGGTGGTATCCCAGCTGAGCATACCGATCGCAGAGATTCGAGGTGAATTCGGGGGTGTGGCCAATCGAATGCCTCGTTGGGGTGAGCGGTTGAGGACCAGGAACTAGCGGGAGTCGAGGAAAACAGGCTAAGATAACGGTGTTCGAAGTCGGTTTACACTGTTCGGAATCACCATGAAACCAGATTCGGCCACGCCCGAAACCACGATCACACCGGCCGAACGTCGCCGAGAACGCAATCGAAGACTGATGCGTCAAGAAATCCTCGACGCGGCTCGAGCGATTATCGCAGACGAGGGTATCGAATCGCTGTCTATGCGAGCGCTGGCCGCGCGCGTAGGGATGAGCGCACCAACGGTGTACGACTATTTTGAAAGCAAAGATGGCGTGCTCAATGGATTGTTTACAGATGCCGTGCTGCACTTTGCGACTGCATTCGATCAGGCTTTGGAGGGCGCAAATTCCTCGAAAGAACGACTGATCGAAATGGCGCTGGCATATTATGACGTCGGGATGGATTCTCCAGACCTCTTCCGGATGGTGATGTGCCGGGTTGACGCCGCCTACCACCCCGGACCAGAGCAGCTCGATCAGGTCCATGGTCTCTATGAGCAGCTGGAAACAGAAGTTGCCGCCGCGCTGGGTGAGACTGATCGTTCCTTGCCGGCTGTACAGCAGTGGGTTCTCCTGATCTGGATGGTGACCCACGGTTTTACCTCGCTCGCACTCGACGGTCATCTGAAGAACCCGGATCTAGGCGACAAAAGGCCGGTTCTTCGACATCAACTCGAGCTAGCCCTGGCCGGATTCCCTGTTGTCGCGCGGAGCGAGTGATTCGCTTCGGCGCCATAACTCCTGAAAGGAGCAGTCATTTTGGACGTAGCAATCATGATCGAAGGCCAGGACGGTCTCAACTGGGATCGCTGGAAAAGGTTGGCAAACGCTGCGGAAGATTTCGGCTATGCCGGTCTGTACCGATCTGACCACTTCACGAATCCGTCTGGTCCGCATCTCGATGCGCTCGACCTCTGGACGTCCTTGACCTATCTCGCCGCGACGACCTCGCGGATCGAGTTCGGACCGATGGTTTCGCCGGTGTCTTTCCGGAACCCTGTCTGGACGGCCTGGACCGCTGCCGCGATCGATGATCTCTCCGGTGGGCGTCTGCATCTTGGTCTGGGCGCTGGTTGGCAGGTGCGGGAACACGAGTCGTTTGGATTCGATCTTCTCGAGGTCGGCCCACGCTTTGATCGCTTCGAAGAGGGGCTTCAAGTGGTTCTCGGACTCCTTCGCAACGACGAGCCGTTCGATTTCAAGGGGGAGTATTTCAATCTCTCGGACGCGAAATTGATGCCGCGTCCGCAGCGCGCTGGCGGCCCGCCAATCGTTATCGGCGGTAATGGTCCGCAGAAAACGTTGCCCCTGGCGGCTCGCTACGCGGACGAATGGAATGCCGTTTTCGTTGTCCCCGAGCGATACCAGGAACTCTCGACGCAACTATCGAGACTGGCTGAAGGCGAAAAGCGCGATCCCGCCTCGATCAGGCGAACCCTGATGCACCGCGTTACGATCGGTGCGACGACGGCCGAAGTCGGGCAGAAAACCGCGAATCTCGACGTCGATGATCTGCTCAAACGGGGAGCGCTGGTCGGCACACCAGATCAGATCGTGGAAGCGATCAAGGCGTTTGAAGCCGCGGGTGTCGAACGGTTGATGGCGCAGTGGATCGACATGGATGACATCGACGGACTGCAGCTGATGGCCGAAGAGGTTTTGCCGAAGATCGGCTAGCCACGTCCGAGCCTGAGTGAGCGATACCCGGCCGACCGCGAAAGCCGGGTTGCGGCGGGTATCGTGGCGTCCCCCCGCACGTCGGAGAGGGTGCCGCTGAGAATGATGGCCAGCAATCCGACTCCAGCGGCGACTGCGAACGCGATATCGAAGCCCCAGCGGTCCGCAATTGCGCCACCACCGAGCGCGGCCAGACTTCCGAGTATCAACGCGACGTTGACTGCTCGCCCAGCCTGGACTCGGGATCGCAATGGGACCGTGTCTTCGATATACCGATGACCACCAGCGGTCACCGCGGTGATCGCGAGACCGACAAACGCGAACGAACCGACGATGACCCAGGAGGCATAGCGTTCATCCGTAACTCGCTCCTGGTAGGTCTCTGACCGTTGCAGATAGGTCAGGGAAAGTGCGAGCAGGGGGGGCACAAGCTTGGCGGCAGCGGCGATCTGAAGCGCGGCTCGGCCACCACGCCGGTTGCTGATCATTCGCATGGGCGATTGAAACAGCAGGAGCGACAGACCAAGGACAACGACCGCCGAACCGAGATAGCGGGTGGGCATCCCAAGCTCGTCGATGGCGAACACGATCAGAAAGACATCGCCCAGCGCCGCTGCCGCGAGCGCCAGCCGAAAGATCGCCATGGTGCGGATCGTGGAGGTGGTGCTTCGACTCGCCCGTGTCATCGGTATCTGCATCGTCGCAAGTCCATCGACCGACACGCGCGATTGGATCAGGATGGTCAGAAACGCCGAGGTTGACACCGCAGCGGTTGCGGCCAGGAAGAGATAGGCAAACGCTCGCTGCGAAAGCAATGTCGGTTCGTCGAGGACCTGGTAAGCCACGATTCCGGCCAGCGGCACAAACAGCGCAGCGAGAAAAGCACGCGAACGATAGAGATCGGTTCGTTCCGTTGGTCCAGCACGGCGATCGATGACGGTGGTCCGGGTCACCGATGCGAGACCGGCAACGACTCCGTAGAACCCGTAGAGCACGAGGGTGACGCGAAGGAGGTCGTCGGTCGAGCGGTCGTCGCCAAACGTCACCCAGGTCAGCGCCGCGAGGAGAGCCGCTTGCGCGATCGCGGCCAGAACCGTGATCAATCCGAGCCTGCGGCCGCGTCCCAGTGGCGAAAAGAGCGCTCCCAGTCCCCAGAGACCGGCCGAGAGCGCCGGGATCGCTCCGATGACGAGGAGGTTATCGGTCAGGGTGTAGAGATACGCCGCCATGATGATCGCAGGCAGGATGAACCCCTCGCCGAAACCGGCGACGGCTGCCTGGGCTTTGACGACGAACTGATTGCTTCGAGGACGAATCCGCTTGATCAGATGTTCTCCCGGTCGATGTTTTCTACCGACAGTACCTAAACGCAGCCGTGTAACACGGCAAACGACCGGATGGAGTATACGGTTTCGCGTTCGACGACCCTTGCCAGGAGTGAGCCGTTCTGGACAGTCGCGACCATATCAACGTCCTCGTGGCTGGCGACCGTGTGGTGTCAAGAGAGATGCGGACTATGCGGACTAAGGGCTTAGTCCGCTTAGTTCGCACTCCCGGCGGAAAACCATCGCGGGTCTGGTCTGGTCCGGCCCGCGGGAAACGTCCGACGGAAGGTGAGGAATCGGTTATCCTCGCACGATTCCGTTCACCGGGGCTTGAGTGAAGCTGCACACATGAATCACGTCAGGCGACTGTTCGATAGGCAACCGGAGGCGCTTTCATGATCGATACGACCGGGTGCACCATCACGCTCTACTCACAGGACACCTGCAACGGCAGCACAATCATCCGGAACTGGCTCGACCACGAGCAGATCCCGTACGCCGAGCAGAACGTGTCGAAGGACCTTACCGCCGCGCTCGAACTCGCGGCCACCGGTATTTTCGCGACCCCACTCGTCACGGTCTGCGACCACGTCGTTTTCGGGGAGAACCCGGCTGCGCTCGAACAGACGATCCTGTCCTGCGAACGCCGACGCCCCATCGCCAGGGCATAGCGGGCCGTCGCGCATCAGTCGGTCAGGAGAGGACACGCGCGACTGGGCCGTTTCGGTTGCTTGTCGTTGGCAGACCTGCCTGGTGCAAACGCACCAGGTCTCCCTGAAACCTGCGAACTAAGCGAACTAAGCCCTTAGTTCGCTTAATCCGCAACGTCTAGCCTCTCGTTCCCGGCTCCGTTTCTCTTCAGATGCGTTGAGAGGAAGAGCAAAACCGCGCGGCCCACTCCCTTTCCCCGGAGGTTGTCCCGACCAGGGAGGCACCTGGGAGAACGGCCCGGGAGCGCTGACAGGACCTGGAACGACTGTCAATCCCCCGGATGCTATCCTTTCCGGTGATCCGATGGCGCTCTGGGAACTCACCCGGGCGTTGGTTTGAGGATCACCGAACCCTCCGCGATCCTGGTTCCACATGGATTATCCGCGTGCGAAATCAACGGCCTACCCACGGGCTCTTGATACCGCTCTTGTCGAAACACTACGGAATCATCCGGTAGCCCTGGCGTTCGCCATGGTCGTGGTGGATGGCGTTGCGCTGCTCGCGTCATTCTGGCTTGCCTATCAGATCCGGTACGGTCTCGAAATTGGCGGCCAGATCTTTTTCTGGGATGAACGCCCGTTTTCCGAGTTCCAAGCCCGCGGTCTCCTGTTCGTCGGGCTGTCGTTGCTAATTCTTGCCTTCCGGGGGGTCTATCGGCTCCCGCGCTGGTCGAGTCTGCTCGATGAAGCGCTGGTCATATCGGGCGCAATCACGCTGGCGATGGCCGGGGTGATCATGGCCAACTACTTGTCCAATTTCAGCCCGTCACGATTACTGTTCATCTATGCCTGGTTGATCGCGATCGTGCTGCTGGTGGCGCTCCGGTTCGTGCGTCGCAGCGTGATGGCCTGGCTCTGGGAGCGTTCGCTAGGGGTTGAACGAGTGCTTGTCGTCGGTTCCGGCGATGTTGGCCGCCGGGTCGCTCAAGCGGTGATGGCGGCGCCGGCCTCGGGTTTGCGGATTGCCGGTTTTGCGGATAGCGCCAACGGGATCGATCATCTCGCTATCGGTACAGCCAACGGGGTCAAACTGGCTCCTCGTCTCGGTGGTCTGGATGATCTGACGGCCCTGGTCACCCGGAACCGGATCGACGAGGTCCTGATCGCGTTGCCGCCGGAACGACATCACGAAATGGTCGAGGTCAGTAACGCCTGTCGCAACGCCGGGGTTCGCTTCAAAATCGTTCCCGATCTGCTGCAAATGGCGATGGAACGAGCCGATCTGACTGAGTTTGTGGGTGTGCCACTTCTCGAGGTGCGGAGCGCGTCGATCACCGGTGTCGATGCCGCGCTCAAACGGGCGGTCGATCTGTTGGTCGCGTTGCCGCTCTCCCTGGTTCTGGGCCTGCCGATGCTGATCCGGGTTGCCAGGGATCGCCGACGAGGGACCGACCCGATATTCGTCCACCGGGATGTCATCGGCCGGAATGGCGCAACGCTGACCCTCAGGACATTCGCACTCGAACCGGGAGCCGGACACTGGCAACGGCTCTTTGCGTCGTCGCCGTTGCTGCTTCAGGTCGTTCGGGGCGAAATGAGTCTCGTTGGCCCATTGGCGCAGAGCCGGTCTGAGGTCGACCAGTATCAACCCTGGCAGCGATCACGCTTGAAAGCGACCCCTGGTCTGACGGGTTACTGGCTCCTGAGCGATCCGCGCGATCTGACCTTCGAGGAGATGGTCCGACTCGATCTCTTTTACGCCGAGCATTGGTCGCCAATGATGGATACGAAGATCCTTCTCAGAACCGCGCTGGTCATGCTCAAAGGGGGTCCGAATCGATCCCGACCAGGAATTTCCGGGTGAGCGAACTGACCGGTTCAACAACCACCGAAAACCCCACCCCTGCTCATGAATACGGCTGGATGGTGAGCGCGTTGCGACGCTACCGGTGGATCGTGCTGGCTGTTCCACTCCTTGCGGTGGCGACGGTCATCGTTCTCGCCCAGGTTGCGCCCTACCAGGCGGAAGTCGGCGCATCGGTGTTGCTGCCCGGCGACACCGAGGACCCGGGGAATTCCGAACGACCGGAGATGATGATCCTGGACGATCTGCCGTCGCTGGTCAGATCAGAGGTCTTCGCGGAACGAGTTCAGGCGGGCCTGATTGATACCGATCTGACGGTCGACGACGTCCAGGCGTCGCTCGATGCCAGCCGCTATAGCCGCATCCTCACGGTGATCATTCAGAACGACGATCCTGACGCTGTCACTGCCATCGGTCGATCGGTCGAGATGGCGTTGCCGGATCTGGTCAACGACTACCTGGTCGCCGATGGCGCGACTCCCGCCACGGTGAACATTCTCGATCCGGCCGGGGAGCCGACTCGCAGCAATCAAGATCTCACTTTCCGGATCGTCATGGCCGCCGCGATGGGCATCTTGATCGGCTCATTGATCGCGCTCGCGCTGAGTCAGTGGCGTGGCGAACCCGCTTCGTTTGACGCTCAACGCCAAAACATCTCGACGGATCCCGCCTGAGTTATCGGGAAGACTGCTCGAAAAAGTGCGCCAGATACGGTTTCTCCCGCAGCGCAACCAGGTCCGACTTGATCAGATCGATTGGCGCGACCCCCGCCGAAAGCGCTGCCTGCGCGACCAGCGCCACCAGACCGCTTACCTGATCGGGACTTATCGCGTCCGTGCCTTCTGACCAGCGATCGGCTTCTGCTTCCAGCAACGCTGCGACGGTTCCGGGTGGGACGCCCTCGACGGCTGTCACCAGGGCGGAAGGCAGATTGAGATCGGCAAGCGTGAACCCAGCCCGCAACGATTCCACTACGGCCCAGTAAAGCACCTGGGAACCCTCGAGAACGACATCCTCTTCCCGTGAGCCATGGCTATGCTCACCGCGCAGAACGCCGGCGAGTTCTCGCAATTCATCGGCAATACGCGGTTGGACCGAACGAGATGATTCCTGCAACAAGGCGGCAGTGGAGGATGCTGACGCCGGGACCTGTTCCTGTAAAAAGCGATACGCGTTCCACCAGGTCGGAATGACGTTCTGGTCGTCGCCATAGACCAGACTCGGGTCGAACCAACGATCGAGAACGATAACGGTCGACCCATCGTCCTGAAACTCGCGGTAGAAGCAGGATGGATACCCATCGTGACAGACCGCGCCTTTCTGGACCACGCGCAGAAGGAGGGAATTTTCGTCGCAGTTGTAGGCGACGCTTTCGACAGTCTGGGTGTTGCCCGAATGCTCGCCCTTCTGCCAGAGCCGATCACGCGAGCGACTGTAGAAATGCACCAGTCCGGTTCTCAGCGTGGCCGCAAATGCCTCCTGGTTCATGAACCCGATCATCAGCACGGCGTTCGTGGTCGAATCCTGGACAACCGCCGGAAGAAAATCGACCTCGTCAAAACGCAACTGTCCGCTGGCAGCGAGAATGGCGTCGTCAGAGAGTTGCATCAGAGCCTCACAGGAATGCCCTGTTCGCCGAGAAACGCTTTGGCTTCCGCGATGCGAAATTCGCCGAAATGGAAAATCGAAGCGGCCAGCGCGGCGTCGGCTCGTCCGGGTCCAAGCGAATCGGCGAGGTGTTGCAGCGTACCGGCTCCACCGGACGCGATCAATGGAATCGGCGCGGCCGCTGAGATCGCTTCGAGCAACTCGAGGTCATAGCCGGCTTTGGTTCCATCTCGGTCCATGCTCGTGACCAGGAGTTCCCCAGCGCCGAGATGTGCGACTTCAGCCGCCCAGGCCACGGCGTCGAGTTCGGTCGGATTCCGACCCCCATGGGTGAACACGCGCCAACCGCCGGTTTCTGGATCGCGACGGGCATCGATGGCGACCACGATGCATTGACTGCCGAAGATATCAGCGCCGCGTGAGATGAGCTCCGGGTCTGCAATTGCGGCGGTGTTGACCGAGACCTTGTCCGCTCCGGCCGCCAGCAACGCCCGCATGTCCGCGGTCGTGCGCACGCCGCCGCCAACCGTCAACGGGATGAAAACCTGGTCGGCGGTTCGCTGGACAACATCGATCATCGTGTCGCGACTGTCGGAACTGGCGGTGATGTCGAGAAAGACGAGTTCGTCAGCGCCTTCGTCGTTGTAAAAGCGGGCGAGTTCGACAGGGTCACCAGCGTCGCGGAGGTTGACGAACTCGACCCCTTTGACGACCCGACCGGCGGTCACATCGAGGCAGGGAATCACCCGGCGAGTCAGCATGGTTGCAGTCCTCGCGGTCATGAGGGAACCTCGGCGGCTTGATCGGCGAGGGCGAGCGCATCGATCAACGAAAAGCGCCCGTCATAGAGCGCACGGCCAACAATCACGCCATCCACACCGATCGCGGCGACGTTCTGGAGGTCAGCGAGCGAACTAATCCCGCCCGAAGCGATCAGACCGGAACCGAGCGTTTGCTGCATGAGGCCGAGTTCGTCCAGATTCGGACCGGTCAGCGTGCCGTCCCGGTGAATATCGGTGTAGATGAAATCATGAACGCCAAGTGACTTGAGTGAGGACGCGAGATCGGTGGCGGCATGGTCAGTCTGTTCCAGCCATGCTTCACCGGCGACCTTCCCGTCGCGGGCATCAATTCCCACCGCAATCGTGCCAGGATAGCCCTCCGCTGCCGAGCGGACGAGATCGGGATCGCGGTAGGCCGCGGTGCCAAGGACGACCCGGTCGATCCCAGCATCAAGATAACTGGCCAGCGTTTCTGCGGTTCTGATCCCACCGCCCACCTGCATCCTGATCGAGAGGGCCTCACGAACACGGAGGATGACGTCCTGATTGTGGGGTGCTCCGTCGCGCGCGCCGTCGAGATCGACCATATGGATCCAGTCCGCGCCGTCTTCCTGAAAGCGGAGCGCGGTACGGACCGGATCAGCGCCGAAAACCGTTTCCCGGTCGAAATCGCCCTCGACGAGACGGACGCATTTGCCGTCGCGAATGTCGATTGCCGGATAGATGATCATTCTGCGGTCGGGCTGGCTGGTTCGCGGAAGGTGGCGACCCATTTGCCGAGAAAGTCGAGTCCATCCGTGCCGCTCTTTTCCGGGTGGAACTGCGTTCCCCAGACGTTCTCGCGGATGACGACACTTGGAAACTCTTCGCCGTAGGACGAAACAGCCGCCACATCCGCCGCATTCTCGGGTTCAGCGACAAAACTGTGCACGAAATAGAAATACGGGGACGAGCCATTGAGATCGTGCGCGGATGTCCGCGCTTCGGAGCGGTTCCAACCGATGTGGGGCAACTTTTCAGCTCCCTCGATCACGCGAACCCGACCAGGCAGCAACCCGAGACCAGGTCGATCCCCTTCCTGCTGATGCTCGAACAGGACCTGCATCCCGACACAAATCCCCAGGAAGGGCGTTTTTTCGGCAACGGTCGAGCGAATCGCGTCGGCCATGCCCATGCTTTCGAGCTGGTCCATCGCATGACCGGCATTGCCGACACCCGGCAAGACCACGGCATCGGCATCCGCCAACGCGGATGGATCGCTGGTGATCATGGTTGTCTCGCCGTGGGCTTCGAGCGCGCGCTGGATCGAGCGGAGATTCCCGGCACCATAGTCGATGATTGCAATCATGCCAGCACGCCCTTGGTCGATGGGATCATCCGCCGATCGCCGCTCATCCGGGTTGCCGCTTTCAATGCGAGCGCTCCCGCTTTGAAGATGGCTTCGGTGGCGTGATGTGAATTGCGAGCCCGGATGAGATCGATATGCATCGTCAAAGCCGCATTCATCGCCACTGCGCGCCAGAATTCCTCGACCAGACTGGTGGCGAAATCGACACCGATGATCGGTTCAGGCATCGTGACCTCATATTCGAGAAAAGGCCGACCGGAACAGTCGACCACCACCCGCGCCAAAGCCTCGTCGAGTGGTGCATAGGCGAAGCCATAGCGAGCGATCCCGGCGCGGTCACCGAGCGCTTGCCGAATGGCGAGACCGACCACGATCCCGACATCTTCCACGGTATGGTGCGGATCCATGGCGGCGTCGCCAGTGGCATGGACATCGAGATCGAAACCCGAGTGCCGGGTGAGGGCATCGAGCATGTGATCAAGAAATGGCACACCAGTGTCGATTTTGGCGTTGCCATGACCATCGAGATCGATCGACGCGCGGACATCGGTTTCGCCAGTCTTGCGTTCGATCCGACCATTGCGGATGCGGTGCAGCGTGTCGGTCATGATGCGTGTTCTCCGTCCGCGAGAATGTCCGCCAGTTCCTCGAAAAAGATGTCGTTTTCTTCCGGAAGACCAATCGTCACCCGCAAACAATCGGCGATTCCGAGATCGGGCCGCGGAAACGCACGCACAAACACACCACGTTCGGCGAGTTGGCTTACCACGTCTGCTCCGCTCTTCACCGGCAGGCGCATGAGCAGGAAATTGGTGTCCGAATCGAGCGGAACGACGCCTGGGAGTTCAGCGAGACGGGCCGCCAGCGCATCCCGATCTGCAACGATTGTATCGATGATCTCCTGGAGTGCATCGAGATCGTTGAGCGACGCAATCGCCGCTATACCAGACGGGATCGAGATGTTATAGAAGGGTGGAGCGGAAGCGTTGAGAGATGGCATCAATTCCGGTCGAAAAACGCCATAGCCAACCCGCATCCCAGCCAGACCGGCGAACTTACTCATCGTCCGGAAGATCGAGACATTCGCATGATCATCGATCAGATCGATCAGCGACCGCCCGGCAAACTCGGAATAGGCCTCGTCGATGGCAACCAGGCATGGCGCCCCCTCGACGATTGTGGTGATGTCGGCCCCGGACAGTGAATTGCCGGTCGGATTGTTCGGATTGCAGATGACGATCGCTTTGGTCCGGTCGGTGACGGCTGCGAGAATGGCTTCGACATCGAGCTGGAAATCGCTCGTCAGCGGCACATTGACCGTTTCGCCAGCCGAAAGCGCCACCAGCGAACGATAAACCCCAAAAGTTGGCTCGGAGATGATGACCTGATCGCCCGGATCGATGATGGTGTGCATGAAGGTGGTGAACACATCATCGAGACCCGCACCGCAGATGATCTGATCGGCCGGTTTGCCGGTGTATGCCGCCAGAGCGTCGCGGAGTTCGGCTTGTTCGAAACCGGGATAGCGGTGGGTAGCCGCGAAATCACGCAGCGCCGCAATCGTTTTCGGCGACGGACCATATGGCGACTCATTCATATCGAGTTTGATCGCCCGCCCCGATCGATTTTCAGGCATTCGTGCCGGGACATAGGTCGGTGTTTCCCGGATCGCTGGGCGGACAAATGAAGCCGGATCGAAGGCGGTGAGTGTTTCGGTCATTCTGCTCTCGGATGGACGCAACGGGACGACGTCATGTTCTCCGGCGAACCGGAACGACAATGATAGAGGTTTCGGCGCGACTCCGAATTAGAGCAGCAGCTTGTCGAGCGGTGACACCAGAATCTCGGAAGCGCCAGCTTGCCGCAAGCGCTCGATGATTTCCCAGAAATCGTCTTCCTGGATGGCGGTGTGAACGGCCACCCATCCTTCGGTCGCAAGCGGGACAATCGTCGGCGCTTTGAGACCCGGCACAATCGCCCGGATGGCTGGCAATGAATCCTCCGGGGCGTTCATCATCACGTATTTGTACCGTCGAGCAGCGCGAACGGCATCGACCCGCATCAGCAGTCGATCGATGTTTTCCCGTTTTTCCGGATCGGCCATCGATGCCTTGTTCGCGACTAGCACCGCCTGACTTTCGAGCACGGTGTGGATTTCGCGCAGATCGTTGAGCATCAGGGTCGATCCTGTGGCCGTCAGTTCAACGATACCGTCGGACAATCCCAACCCGGGAGCCACTTCAACCGAGCCACTCAACGTAATGATCTCAGGCATCCATCCCTGGGTCTCAAAAAACTGGCGAGCGGAAGCAGGGTAGGACGTGGCGAACGTCTTGCCTTCGAGTTGTTCGACGGTTTGGAATGGGGAATCCCGCGGCACGGCGATGACGAGTTTGCAATAGCCAAAACCCAATTCGCGGAGTTCGACGACGTCGACCTCTTCCTCGAAGATCAGGTTGCGACCGACGATCCCGAGATCGACCGTGCCGAGGCCGACGTATTCGGGGATATCGTCATCACGACCGAAGAGAATCGAGAGGGGGAAGTTGCGACAGTCGGAGAGCAGGCGTTGCCCGTAACTCTCGAATTCGAGGCCAATCCCGCGCAGGAGCTTGAGCGTTTCCTCGGTCAGACGGCCATTTCGCTGAACCGCGAGGCGCAAACTCCCGGCTTCGTTTTTCATCGTTGCTGACAACATCTTCTCCCAACACTGATCTCTCGATGTTCCTGAAGAGGTGTATCAGATCAGGGAGAGGTTCACAACAGCGGGTGTTTGCAATCGCGATCGAAGTGGATCGACGCAGGTAGCAGAAGAGTAGTATTTGTCGGTCAAGCCCCAATTAGAAAAAGCCTGACACCGTTCTCTCGGGGTGATTTTGGCGGGAGATATCCGTCGGGGAGGCAGTGACCGTGGACGGAACCAGGTTCGACGAATTAACCCGTGTGCTCGCGCAAAAGCGCTCGCGCAGGAGTGCGATCCGGTCTCTTGCCGGTGCCGTGGCTGGCGGCTTGCTCGCTTCCCGAGTTGGATCCAGTGAGGCACGTCGGAGTTCCTCATCCGCTCCAACCCCAGCGAGTTCGCCCTGTCCTGCTCCCGGCGCACTCTGTGGCGGCAATTGCTGTCCAGCCGGGATCTCATGCTGCAGTGGAGTCTGCTGCGCCAGTGGCGAAGCCTGCTGTGGCGGTGTCTGTTGCGATGGACCGCAATGCGGTTGGAATTCCATTACCTGTTGTCCCGCCGGCACATCGGTCTGCGGAGCCGACTGTTGTACTCCCGGACAGAACTGCTGTGACGGCGAATGCTGTGATGGCACGTGCTACCTTGAAGAGCTCTGTTGCCCAACTGGTCAGCTTGTCTGCAATGGCGACTGCTGCGCGGCCGGAGAGTCGTGCTGCGCTGAGGGTTGCTGCGCGGGTGCATGCGTGCAATCAGGCCAGTCATGTTGTGACCAGGAGGCGGGGTTTGCTTGTCTCGACAACTGCTGCGCGAACGGTTCCGAATGCTGCTTGGTCGATGGATGCTGCAATGGTGAGTGCGTGCAGAATGGCGCCACCTGTTGCTCTCCAGATGTTGGCTTTGCCTGCCATGACAGCTGCTGCGCGACCGGTTCGGAATGCTGCTTGGTCGATGGATGTTGCGACGGCAGCTGTGTCGAGGGCGGCACGACCTGTTGCCCTGAGAACGCCGGGCTGCTCTGCGGTGACGGCTGTTGTGATCCCGCCAGGGAAGAGTGCTGTCCACAGAACGATGGCTCGTTCGTCTGCATTCCCGTCGGAGGATGCTGCAACGATTCAGGCTGTCCAGGAGAGTCGGTTTGTGGTGGTCGCTGCAATGCCTCCTTCCAGTGCGAGTATCCGGACGCATCGGTGTCATGCAGTGAGGCTGTTTGCTCCCCCGATGGTGGTTCGCGCCTGACATTCGCCTGCGATGGAAGCGGCAACTGTGTTGAATCAGCGCAGGAATGCCTCGACGGTCACTGCAAGAATGGCCAATGTCAGCCGGATTGCTCCAACCCATCATCATGCGGCAGCGGTGTCTGCACTGAAAACAATCAATGCTGCCCTGCTGAGAACGTTTGCCCTGACGATTCCTGCTGCCAACCAACTGCCGAGCATCCGTTCTACGACTGCTGTAACAATGGCGCCCAGTGCTGCGACTGTTTCTACGACGAGTTCACGAAAGAGGAGTTCTGCTGCGGTGACGGGACAAGTGACCGCGAGATTTGCGCCGGTCCCAACGGGGATACGTGTTATTCGACCTCGCGCTACCGCTGCGTCAACGGCCGGGTCGTGCAGGCTGAATATGCCTGCGCGAACGATGTTGAGTGCGACGTGCCGTGCTGCGTGGCCGAAACCGGCGGAGTCACTGGTCCTGGCGGCGTCTGTTGCGGATCTGGTACCGAATGTGCAGCGGGAGCGTGTGTTCCGGTTGCCATCCCATGTACCACGACGGATGGAGTCGACGCCGGGTGCCCGGCTGGGTCGACCTGCCTGACGCTCGACGTCTGCACCGAAGCCGAAGGGTGCACAACCAAGGGAACGTGCTGTCCCGACCAGCGAGTGTTCAGTTACGAAACGCCGGGTGTTCCGTGGGGCGACACGTCGCTGGCCTGTTGCCCTGCAAAACAGGCCGCCGGAGCTGCGTGCGACGGATCGAACCCGTATTGCAAGACCATCCCGAGTATCTGTACGGCGATCTTTTCATGGGGGCGGAGGTAGGAGTTTCCGAGCTCATTGTCGTGCCTGATAGACTTTTGAAATCGCGGTAACCAGTAACAAGAAGATCGAATGGTCACGTTGGAGTTCGCAGATTCGGAAGGCAGCCGATGGATAACAAACGATTCGATGCATTGACACGCGCACTGGCCGGTCAGACGTCACGACGCCGAGCAGTCGGGCTCTTCCTTGGCGCTCTCGGAGGAGTGGCGGCGTCGCGGATCGACGGGGTCGATGCCCGCCGCAGTTCGTCATCCACGAACCCCCCGGCACCCGCTTGCCCGGCTCCAGGCGTGGTCTGTGGTGCCGCGTGTTGCGGTGCCGATTCGGCGTGCTGCAACGGAGTTTGTTGCGCTGCTGGTCAGGGATGCTGCGGCGGAGCCTGTTGTCCGCAGGAGCAATGCGGCTGGAACAGCGTGGTTTGCTGCCCAGGTGGCACATCGGTCTGTGGAGCCGATTGCTGCGGTCCCGAACAATCGTGCTGCGACGGCGAATGTTGTGACGGTACCTGTTTCGGCGAGGAACTCTGCTGTCCGACCGGAAACGTTGTGTGCAACGGGTCGTGTTGCGACGCGGGCGAGACTTGCTGCGGAGACGGTTCCTGTTGCGCCGGCGTTTGCGTCAATGGCGGTCAGACCTGTTGCCAGGCAGATACCGGGCAAGTGTGCGGCGACGGGTGTTGTGCCGCCGGACTAGATTGCTGTTCGATCGATGGTTGCTGCGAAGGCGAGTGTTTCGGAGACGATCAATATTGTTGCCTGCCGGAATCGTCCGCGTACTGTGGCGACCGCTGCTGCGATCCGACCTCAGAGCAGTGCTGTCAGGACGACGGAGTCGCAGTTTGCATCCCTGCGTCGTCCTGCTGCAGCGACAGGAATTGTGTTGGCTCAGGACCTTGCGCTGGGGTCTGCAACCGGACGACGGGCGCCTGCGACTATCCCGATCAATCGGTATCGTGTGGGGAGTCCGCTCTGCGCCAGCGACTCCTCGGCGGCCTTGACGTACGCCTGTGACGGAGCGGGAAATTGTCTGGAGACGCGCGAGATCATGTGCTCCATTTGCCTGTGTTGGGAGTACGTGTTCGACCACATGCAGCGAAGACGGAGATTGTCCTTCGGGCGTCTGCAACGACGATTCGAGTTGCTGTCCGGTTGGCGACTTCTGTGAGTTCACCGATTCGTGCTGCAGTCCGACTGCCGAAAACCCGGGTTTCTCGTGCTGCCCTGCTGGCTGCTGTGATTGTTTCGTCGACAGGGATGGCAGCCCCTTCTGCTGCGGTGACAATGGCACGTTGCTCTGCAAGAGCCCTGACGGCGACTGGACCAGAGACCAATGCTACAGTCCGAATCGGTACACCTGCGTGAGCGGACGACTCGTCATCAGCGAATACGTTTGCAGCGGCGAGGTCGTCTGTGACACGCCATGCTGCGGAGGAGTCTGCTGCTCACCTGGAACGCACTGTTCGAGCGGTTCGTGCGTCACAGCCAACGTCAGTTGCACGGAGGAGAGCGATTGCCTCGAACTCGAAATCTGCGCGACGGCTGGCGGGGAAACTGGCACCTGCTGTCCGCCACATCGAGCCTATCGCAACAAAGACGCTGAGGATGCAGGCGCGCCAGGGCCGTATTGGGACTGTTGTGGAGCCACTCAGGAAGCCGGAAACTCGTGCGACGGTAACCCATACTGCAGGGGGGTTCCGGATACGACCTGCACGTCGATTTACGCCTGGGGAAGGCGATAGCGAGCTATTCGGTTGGCGTCAGACCGAGTTTGGCGACCAGTTCGATCGGATCGGCATCAGCGCCGGTCTCGTACCGCAGGTCGAAGTCGGGCTGACCCAGCGCTCCCAATGTGTTCTGTCGATCGCGGGCGAGTTCGGCGGTTCGCGTGCCAGGTACAGCCGCACCGGTTGCGGCGCGGATAGCGTCTGCAGCCCCAAGGAGCATGGCACTTTGCCCCGGTTTGCTGAGGTCAAGGAGCGTTCCAGCCAGCGTTTCAAGACAAAGCGCCACCGAATCGCGCGCGCCGATCGTGTCGAGACGTTGGAGCGCGTCGACCAGTAAGGGGAGAGCCGCGTCGGGGTTCCCTGACGATCGTTCGACATGCCCGAGCATATAGGTCGTGTAGGCGGACCCGTATCCATCTTCGAGTTCGTCGAAAAGCCGCTGCGCTGTCTGCAACAAATCGCGGGCCGCTTCTGGGTCTCCAGCCATTTCGGTAGCTGAAGCGAGATTGAGGGAGCCGTTGGCCTGACTGGTGCGGTCCTCGATCGCTTCGGCGAGACTGATCGCGTCACGGTATGAATCCTGGGCCGCTGCATAGTCGCCGGCGAACATCTCGATGATTCCGAGTTGCTGTAGTCCTTGACCGATGGCTTGCTGGTCGCCCAGTTTCCGTTTGAGTGCGAGGCTCTCAGCAGCCGTTTCCCTGGCTTGGTCGAGATCGCCGAGAGAAGTCAGGGCATAGGCGAGATGCTCGAGCGCGATTGCCATCCCGCGTTGATCCTCGTCGCGACGACGTTGTTCCAGCGAGGCCGAGAAGTGGTCGACTGCTTCCTGATTGTCACCCGTTGTCGCGGCCACGATACCGAGATTGTCGAGCGAGGTCGCCAGTTCGTCCGCGTTCTGGAGTTCCTCGCTCAGGACCCGCGCGTTTTCGTGGAATTCACGAGCGGCGGTGAGATCACCGGTGGCATACGCCATCACTCCGGCAGCGTTGAGAGTTCGTGCCCTGCCAATCGTGCGCTGATCGACTGTTGAAGCAAGAATCGCGTCGAGAAACCGAGCCCCCTCAGCGTAATGTCCACGCATCCACCAATAGCGCCATAGCGCACCAGCAAAATCCGTCGCAATCTCCAGCGAATCCGGTTGATCACGAGTGAGCGACCAACCGAGAGCCGCGCGGAGATTGCTCTCTTCGGCTTCGAGCACCGCCAGTGCTTCGGTTTGCGTACCGGTCGTCAGTTTCGGTTCGACGGCAATGGCCTGATCGAGAAAATAGCGTCCGTGGATCTGCGAAACCTCTTCTTTTTCCCCAGCCGAGTCGAGCCGATCGAGCGCGTACTCGCGGATCGTTTCGAGCATGCGGAGGCGCTGCTCTCCCGCTGCGGGTGACCGGGTGTCGAGGGCGAGCAAGTTGTGATCGACCAGCGATTCGAGGCTATCAAGGACATCGAATGGATCGACACCGCTTTCGTCGGTGGCGATAACGGCTTCGGCGGAGAACACAGTAGCGCCACCGTTGAAGACGCCAAAGCGGCGCAGGACCGATTGCTCGACTGGCGAAAGGAGATCGTAACTCCAATCGAGCGCCGCTTTCAGGGTCTGCTGGCGCGGATCACCCCCCAAACCGCGCTTGAGCAATGAGAAACGGCTGTCGAGGCGTTCGAGAATCGAGCCAGGGTTCAGCATCCGGGTGCGCGCGGCCGCGAGTTCGATAGCCAATGGCAATCCATCCAGGCGCGCGCAAATCGTGGCGATATCGATGGCATTGCCATCGGTGAGACGAAAATCGGGTCGAGCGTCTTTCGCCCGCTCAACAAAAAGCGCAACCGCTGGATTCTCAGCGAGTGCGGACGTTGATTGACCCGCCGGATTCTCAGGGGCGGCAAAGGGTTGAACCGGAAAAACGATTTCCGCAGGCAACCCAAGTGCGCGTCGACTGGTGACGAGGACCGTCGTCCCTTCAGAGGCGAGCAGGGTTTCGATCACAGCCGCCGCGTCGGGGATTTGTTCGAGATTGTCGAGGAGGAGCAGCGTTTGGGCGCCAGACAAATGGTCGACGATCGATTCGGTTAGCGATTGTCCAGGACGTTCCATGACACCAAGCGTGGCGGCTATGGACTCAAGGAGATCCGCTCCATTTCGTGACGTCGCGCCGTCGATGAACCAGAGACCGTCCGGAAATCTCGGCGCGATCGCCCGTGCGACTTCTTCCGCGAGACGCGTTTTTCCGGTGCCACCTGCTCCGGTGAGACTCAGGAGCCTGCTGTTTTGCAGATAGGCAAGAGCCTGCCGGAGTTCCCGGTCGCGCCCGATCAGCGGGGAGGATCCGACCGGCAAGTTGTTTGGCGGCAGATCAATATCGGGTCGCGTTTCCGGAGCGCTAGTCTCCTGCCGGTTGGAAGATCCGGTAGCCAGTCAGCGCCAGAGCCCGTCGAAATGAATCGATCCAGTCGGAGGCTGGTTTGTTCAGCACCTCGATCCATTGCGCGCCTTCGAGCCAATATGAAACGTCATCGGGAAAGAACATCTGCTCGAGCATCAACGGCAGAATGGGTCGGTCATGCTTCCAGGCGAGCTGGATTTCCTGTTTGACATTGCGCGATGCCAGCGAGGCCGCAGAACACATCAATACGAGAGCAGCGGCGTTCTTGATTCCGTCGACGATTTCAGGTCCATAGGACGTCCCGCCGGGGATATCGGCTTGGTCGAGCCAGTACTCCACGCCGATGGCGTCGAGATCCGTAGCGACCTCGAGGACGCGCGCGCGATCGACGCTGGCATAGGAGATGAAGACATAGGGTTTGTCTCGGTTGACCAAAGCAGACTCTCCTCGTGGCGACGTTTCGCAAATCCGAGACGGCTATTTGCCGGAGATTCCGGAGCGAACCAGGGAACTGACCGGGAACCAGTTTTCCAGCTGCAGAAATCGATCTGGCAAACCTGTGCGCGGCACGATCAGACTGATATCGCCAGTACGCGTTGAACTGATCCAGATCACCGGCTTTCCGGCTTCCAGCGCCTGTTCGATCGTATCGGCGGTTCCGCCCGGTCCTCGCCCCATCCGGCCATCCCAGACCACCAGCATGATGTCGGCCATCTCGACGAGTTTCTGCCCGACGGCCTCATATCCATTCTGGACGGGCAATCCATCGTCTCCAACGATTTGGATGGAAGTTGCTTTCCCGAGGAGGTTCTGGAATTCGACCCGGGAGGCCAGGCTGCCAAAATCCTCCTGAAAAATCGTGGCGAAGCTGGAAGGAGGACGTGCACCGGAATCCCGGACGTGATAGCTTGCGACGCGAAGATTCGATCAGCTCCTTCGGCAAGCGAGGTCACGATCGAAATCGGTTCTTCGCCGACATTGGGATCATCCTCGAGTTCATACAGCGATGCGAGCACGACGGCAATTCGTTCGGCTACCTCGCGCGATTTGACCGAGTCGAGCTGATCGAGCCGGTGACCTGCCGCGCCAACCCGGATCGAAAAAGCTCCTTCGTTGTACCTCATGTGTTCGTCCAGCCAAGCCTTCTCGGAACGCGAATTGTTCGGCTCATCACGATCGGTCCCTGACTGAATGGTGGGAGAGACGACAGTGCTCCAGTATTCTAGTCAAAACGTAGCCACTTCGAACGGACGTTAGCCGCTCGGCGGCGATTGCTGGAGGTCTGAGAAATTCATGACGAGCGTTGATCGCCGCAGACGAACTGCCTTGATTCTCGGTGATGCCACGATTGACTGGTATTTGACGATGACGGAAACAGCTTCCGATCAGAATCTGAGTATGGCCGCCCGGTGGGCAGCGAAGGCTTATCCAACCCTGACGGCACAAGCAGGCGGCTCCGCCCTCGTTCGCGAACTCGTAGCGGAAGCAGTGAGTTTCGACCCAGCTGTCGACGTCGCGATAGCTGGGGTCGAGGTTCCGGAAATCGCTCTATCCGATCCTAACCATCCCGACTATGTCCGGATGTTTTCGGGCTGGAAACTCTTTCCCCGCACCCTCGGGTCGAAGGACCTTGTCTGGCGGATGAGCACATTCAACGGGCTCCACCCGGCTGTGTCCGCAATCTATCCGGTTGGCGAGCTCGATGTCACGGACGGACTCGATTGTGTCTTTTTCGAGGACGGAAACCAGCTTTTCCGGGATACCCCAGCTGCCTGGGAGGATGCTATCGAGCGGGGCGCGAAGCAGGTTGTGGTTCGCCAAACTGGTGGTCTTGGTCAGGGCCTGCTCTGGAAACGGGTCCTGGAAAAATGGGCTGATCGGACCACGTTGATTTGCGCGGTCGGTGATTTGCGCCGGGAAGGCGCGGCGGTCGGGAAATCACTTTCCTGGGAGAGAATTGCCCAGGACATCGTTCAAACAGTGAAATCGCATCCAAGTGTCTCGGCAGCTCATCGTGTGATCGTCTTGCTGAGTACCTCTGGTGCTGTCATCGTTCACCATGATTCGCCGTCTGTTCTGGTGTTCGATCCATTCAATCAGGAAGGCGACTGGGAACGAAATCGTCCTGGCATCGGTTTTGGCGCTGGATCATGCAGCGTTGCGGCGATCGTGGATGAAGCGGCTTGCTATCCTGAAACGCCGGATTTCGCCAGAGCCACAAAGCGAGGCGTGGCCGCCGCACGATCGTTGATTGATAGCGGATATGACGCGGAAAGCGAGAACGGCGGTTGGCGGTTGAGCTTTCCAGTTTCCCGGATTGCGCCAATCATCGGCGGAATTGACGAAGCCGACTCCAGTCTGCAAATTGCCGAGATCCAGGATCAGGTTGGGTGGAGGTTGTTTGAAACGGCCTTCACTGGCAGTTTCCGGGAGGCTGCCGCCCAGATTGCACTCCACGGAGAACGCGCAGCCGGCAAAGAGATTCCGATCGAACGAATGGGAGCCTGGTCCTCGGTTGACCGGATCGAAATCGAAAGCATGCGTAGCCTGCGGAATATCATTGCCGAATACCTTGCGTCACCGCGAAAAGGACGACCGCTGAACGTCGCTGTGTTTGGACCTCCAGGCTCGGGCAAGTCGTTTGCGATCAAGCAGATGGCGAAGGAAGGTCTTTCGAGTTCCACGCGGATGGACATTCTCGAGTTCAATCTCTCGCAGTTTGGCAATGCCAGCGAGTTGCCAGCGGCTCTGCAGCGCGTCCGCGACCAAACGGTGCAAGAATCCCTGCCGCTAGTGTTCTGGGATGAGTTCGATTCCGCGCTCGAAGGGCGTGAACTGGGGTGGCTGGTCAACTTCCTGGCACCCATGCAGGATGGCGCTTTCATGGAAGACGGGGTCGCAAGACCGATTGGCCCAGCGATCTTCGTTTTCGCTGGCGGCACGCACTCGACTATGGATTCGTTCCGCAATCGAGCATTCGAGTTGCCATCGGCCAAAGCGACAGATTTTCTGAGTCGACTGCGAGGCTACGTCAATATTCTTGGGCCGAATCCGGACGAGAACGACGACCTGACCTACACCTTGCGCCGGGCGATGTTGCTGCGAGCGGTATTGAGTCGACATGCTCCCCAGGTGTTTGCGGATTCTGAGATGCAAATCGATCCCGGGATCCTGGCTGCATTTCTCGACGCGCCTAAGTATTTTCACGGTTCTCGCTCGATCGAAGCGATTGTCGAGATGAGTGCGCTATCGACGGGCAATCGCTATGAACGATCGACGTTGCCCGCAGTCCATCAGCTCGATCTCCATGTTGATGCCGAGGAGTTTATGCGCCTGGTCGAGCAAGGCAAGGCGTAGTCAGGGCGGACGCGGGACCGGGTAGGGGATTCGGAACATGCTGGCGAAGGTTTTCAGTTGCGCATTGGTCGGTCTGGACGGAGTGCTGGTTGAGGTCGAGGTCGATGCCGGACAGGGTCAGCCGGGCATCGTTATCGTGGGATTGCCGGACGCCGCCGTTCAGGAAAGCCGTGAACGGGTGAGGTCGGCGATCCGGAATTCTGGTGGCCGGGTTCCACTCGGCAAGGTCACGGTCAATCTCGCTCCGGCGGATATCAAGAAAGCCGGGCCAACCTATGATCTGCCAATCGCGCTCGGCGTGTTGCTGTCGTCGCGGCAGGTAGTGGCCGACGTCCGTGATGCCTTGATCGTGGGCGAACTCTCGCTTGACGGCATCGTCCGCCATACACCGGGCATCTTGTCGATGGTCTCGCTCGCTGCCGAAAAAGGAATGGAGCGAGCGTTTGTACCCATCGACGATGCTCCGGAAGCGGCGCTGATCGAAGGGATCGATGTGTATGGGCTGCGGACGCTCGCCGACCTGGTCAACCATCTTTCCGGAGAGATGCCGCTCGAGCGGTACGAACCTGCTCAAGCCGAGACCGACCATTCGTTCGATTCCCTGACGGATTTCGCAGAGATCCGGGGCCAGGAGCATGTGAAACGCGCGCTCGAGATCGCGGCTGCTGGTGCACATAACGTGCTCATGTCAGGTCCACCGGGTTCGGGAAAAACGATGCTGGCGCGAGCGTTGCCAACGATCCTACCGACCATGAGCATCGACGAAGCTCTCGAGGTCACGAAGATCTACAGTGTGCGAGGTCTCCTGCCTCCGGAAACGCCTTTGCTGCGCGAGCGACCTTTTCGAGCGCCTCACCACAGCACCAGCAATGCCGGCCTGATCGGCGGCGGATCGTGGCCGCGACCTGGGGAGGTCAGTCTCGCGCATCGCGGCGTTCTCTTTCTGGACGAACTCCCGGAGTTCGCCGCCAACACACTCGAGATGCTGAGGCAGCCGCTGGAAGACCGGCGGGTTTCGGTGGCAAGGGCATCAGGTACGCTAACCTTTCCCGCGAATTTCATGCTGATTGGCTCGATGAACCCTTGCCCGTGCGGCTTCTATGGAGACCCCGTGCGAGAGTGTCGGTGCGGTTCGACGGCGGTGCAGCGATATCAGAAGAAAATCAGCGGGCCTCTGCTCGATCGGATCGATATCCACATCGAGGTCCCGAGGGTGGAGTACGAGAAACTCGCCGGTAGAGGGATTGCTGAACGCTCGAGCGAGATCCGGCAGCGCGTCGAAAAAGCGCGGCGCCAACAGGCCGACCGCCTGCAGGACAGTGCCATGCTGTCCAATGCCGACATGGGACCGCGAGAATTGTCGGCGTTCGTGCAGCTCGATCCTGCCAGCGACGCGCTGATGAAAGCCGCCGTCAACCAGATGCATCTCTCACCACGTGGCTACCATCGCATCCTGAAGCTCGCGCGGACGATCGCTGATCTTGACGAGCAGGACGCCGTCCAGCCGACGCATATCGCCGAAGCGCTTCAGTACCGGCCGCGAGCCCTGCTTCAGTAACAAAGACCAGCGCTCACGTTCTGCTGGCAATTAATCCCGTTATCGACCCAACCGAGGCTTCTCGTCGATCATCCAGCGCTTTGCTTTGCTCTAAAAAACGAGCGCGTTCTTCGTCTTTCGGCATCATCGCGCTGTTTGTTGCGACGTTCGCCAGAGCCCCTTTGATCGATGCCTCGAGCGCGTAGGTCGCGGTCGAAAGATCAGACAGAACATAGCGTGACACCTGCTCAGCGATCCGCTCGATCACTGCCAGACCGGCCAGACCTGATTCGGCCATTTTTAGCGGTACGACCGTCGCGTTTGCCAAGGCTTGGTCGATTGCCAGGCGGCGAGCATCTTTTTCAGCTTCGTTGCCTTTGGGCAGGGCCTGGGCTGATCTGAACGCGAGATATGAGGTTTCATCCTCGCCGGCAAGACGGAGCAAGGTCGCTCTAGTCGTTTCCAGGTCACGTCGAGCTCGCTCGAACTCGCCAGCCTGATCGCCACTCTTTCCTTGGGAAGATATCGCGACGGCCATTTCCCCCAGCGCGCAGCCAAGCGAGCCGATCATTGCCGAGACGCTCCCACCTCCCGGCGCGGGAGTCGGCGCGGCCACCTCAGCGATGTACTCAGCGACGGCGCGGTCGTTCATGCGGTTCTTTGCTCCATCTGCATGCTATTGGCGATCGACCAGGAGCTGTGGGGTGATTCCACTTTTCCGGAGGAGCTCGAGATCGAAGGAGGCCGTCCGATTGTTTCCGGCGGGTCCACCGTAGCCGAGGTCGAGACAAGAAGCGGCAATGGCTTTGGCGTCTGTCCCGCTGAGCTCGCACTCGATCGTCAACCAGTGCCAGGCCGATGCCAAGGCGATTGACTCCGCCCGGTCGAGATCATTCGCATGACATCCAACAAAGGTTATCCGGTCGTGGCTCTCGATCCGCGGGCCTGTCAGGATGAACGCTTGTTCCAGCAGAAAGTGGCCGTCGACCACACCACCGCATTCGACCCCAGCCAGCATCGGTTCTCCGACACCCATTCTGGCATGAAGATCACCAAGCGCAAAGCCAGCTCCGGGTAGTTCGACTGGCAACCAGACGGTCGCACCCGGGCGCGCTTCCCGCAGATCGAGATTGCCGCCCGTTCTGCCAGACGGACTGAGCGATGGCAACGCGCCACGGGCGGGTGTGGCGCCGAGCCACCCAATCATCGGTGAAACGGGAATCGAGACCGTTTCACTGAGAATGATTCGACCCTCGATGATCGGATAACGACGAATCGAGGAGGATTCGTCAGGAACGTGGCTGGCAGCCCACTTGGCGATAAAAAGAACATAACCGTGGGTGGCAACCTCGATCTTGCCGATTGAAAACCCGAGTGCATCGCCAGGATTCGCCCCAGCGATTGTGATCGGTCCGACGAAACGGTTGGTTGTCGAAAAATCGACTTCGTTCCGTTCCAGTGCCTCGTCCGACATCTCCGCGTAGGCATCCGCGCTGAGGTGGAATCTGACCTGTTCATTCTTCTGAACGGTTGCGACCGGTTTCTGTCCCCGTTTCAGCGTTCTCAGGGGATCCACGGAGGCCGCGTCAATCCCGATCCCGGGCGGTTGGAGGGGTAGGCTGCTGATATCATCATCCGGTCTGGTTTTCGCCACGGCGCTCGTCTTTCAGCAAGGGAACGAAAACGTTGTGCGTGCTCTCCTAAGTGTTTACGACAAGACCGGGATCGTCGAGTTCGCGAAGGGTCTGATCGATCTCGGATGGGAACTTGTCTCAACTGGTGGCACCCATGCGGCCCTCGTCGAGGCTGGCGTTCACGTTCTGGCAGTAGCCGATGTGACCGGTTTTCCGGAGATACTCGACGGTCGGGTGAAAACGCTTCATCCGAAGATTCACGGTGGATTGCTCGCTCGTGGAGACAACCCAGTTGATCAGGACCAGCTCAACGAGCATGAGATCGTCCCAATTGGATTGCTCGCTGGAAATCTCTATCCCTTCGAGCAGACGGTGCAACGGGACGGGGTGGACCATGCTGACATTATCGAGAACATCGACATCGGCGGTCCGGCGATGCTTCGTGCGGCGGCAAAGAACTACCGTTACGTCCTTCCCGTCATCGACCCAGCCGATTATGACCGGGTGCTAGAAGAGCTTGCGGAGGGTGAACCGATCGAAGAGTTTCGCCGTGAGCTCGCCGCGAAAGCGTTTGCGCACACGAGCGGGTACGACAGTCTGGTGGCGGCGTATCTGCGTCAAAACGGTGAGGAGCAATGGCCGGCTCAGTTGACTGTTGCTGGTCGAAAAACGCTTGATCTTCGCTATGGCGAGAATCCTCATCAATCGGCGGCGGCTTATGAAGCGATCTCCCTCGAGCGTGGTCGATCCGGGCTCCTGGCGGCGAAGCAGTTGCAGGGCAAGGAACTCTCTTACAACAACCTGCTCGACGGCGACGCCGCCTGGAACGCGGTTCAGCACTGGTCAGAACCGGCAGTCGCGATCAGTCAAACACACCATCCCCTGCGGGTTGGCGTTGCGTCCAATGCTTGCGGATGCGTTCGATGCTGCACTCCTGGGTGATCCCGTGTCGGCTTTCGGCGGGATCGTTGCCGCCAACCGAGAAATCGATCTGGTGACAGCTGAGAGGATGCGAGCGATCTTTTTCGAGATCATTCTTGCTCCCTCGTTTTCGCTCGAAGCGATCGAAGTGCTGGGCAAGAAAAAGCAACTTCGATTGTTGGAAATGGATGGACTCGACGACCCAACGATGCGGGTTCGACGTGCGCTCGATCCGGGGTGGGCTTCTGATGCAGGAGCATGACCATGCTGAAGCCGATGACCCTACCAGCTGGCAGGTCGCGACAGAGCGACGGCCGACACCTGTCGAATTGGCTGATCTCGCGTTCGCGTGGCGAGCTGCGGCGCTGGTGAAGTCCAACGCGATTGTGCTTGCCAGGGATCAGGCCGTGCTTGGCGTGGGTAGTGGGCAACCGAATCGACTCGAGAGCGTCGGTATCGCGGTCGCGAAAGCCGGTGATCGGGTCGTCGGCTCAGTCCTCGCCAGTGACGCGTTTTTTCCGTTTGCCGATGGTATTGAGACCGCTGTCGCTGCTGGCGTGAGCGCGATTGTGCAGCCGGGCGGGTCAGTCCGTGACGAAGAGGTCATCGAAGCCGCCAATCGTGCCGGCGTGGCAATGGTGCTGACCGGTCGTCGCCACTTTCGACACTGATCGCGTTTATCAGGTTGCAGGACCCAGAACTCTGGCCATCCAGAGTTCTGGGGCTTTGATTTCCGCCATCGATGGAAGCGATTCAGGGCCGCTCCAGAGCTGAAGTGCGGCATCGTGGCCCCGTTCAGCAACGATTCGATCGACGAATTGCTGGCCGGCGCGATACTGCTCGATCTTGACATCGAGGCCGGTGATCTTGGCGAAGAGTTGTTCCGCTTGACTGCGATTTCGCTGCCGCTGCTCAAATCGCTTACTGATGACGTCGTAGGACGGAAGGAGATCTTTGCCTACGGCGTTCATGACGTGATTTGAATAGCCTTCGATCACGCACATCATTGCCTGCATCCTCGAGAAAAGCTCCCGTTGTTCGGCGTTCATGATCGCTTCCATCCAGCTGCCTGATTCTCCGGTGCCACTTCGAATGCGATCCAGAAATATCCGCATGTTTTTGACGCTCTTGGTGAGGTGCTCGGCATCTTGCTTGAGGTATTCGAAATACTGCTCGAGGAGTGCGTTGAAATGCTCTCGCAGCCATGGAAACGCTTCGAACTGGTAGACGTGGGTTGTTTCGTGGAGCGCCAACCAGGTGCGGAACTCGTCGGGTGGAAGATTCATCGTTTTTTCGAGATGGGCGATGTTCGGCTCGACATAATACAGCTTGCCGGCGTCGAGAGGTTCACGACCGAGTAGGGCAACGTCATATTGCCCAAGTACTCGTCGGGCAAGGTAGCCGAGCAGAACTCCGAGTTCCACCGATACAAACGACTGGCTCAGGCCAGGCCAGATGCCTTGCTTGTTGGCAATCGGTCCGGCAAGCAATGGCTCGAACGGCGAGAGCATATGCCGGAATGCTTCGATGTTGGCGTTGATCCAATCGACGCGGTCGAACGCATGCGCCACGCCGACGTCGTCTGGCAACGTGGCCTGCATGTAGTTCCCGACGACGGGGATGACTTTGGCCTGAAGTTCACGAAAGTGGGCATCGAGCCGATTGCGTTCGGCCAGGGTGAGCGACGACCCGCGATTCATGTTGACCGCGATCGAGCGAGCTTTTTCCCAATCGACAGCTCCGCTTGTGGCGGAATCGAGGGATGGTTCGACTACTGCTTCTTCCCGATCAGCGTAGCGGCGGGAGAGAACCACACCGGCGACAGCGCCAGCAGCAAGACCGGTGGAGACCAACAGGGCTTTCCGATTCGAGTTCGTTTGCGATGGAGATTCAGTTGTCACATGGATTCCTTGATGAAAATGAGAGAAGAGGAGGGGAGCGATGCATCGCGCACGCACCAGCAAGGAAATGCTACTGCATTCACGAAGAATCATGAAGATATCAGTGCTTCGGTTTCCGAATTGAGGGAGTAAATGCCGCCTTGACGTCTGCAATTCCCTTCAGGAGGGTCGGGAGGGCTCGCAGCGGCCTCGCCTCCCATGGACCAGGTCCACAGTACTCTCCGGCGCTGAGGTGGGTCACGACCGGGTTCGGGATGGGACCGGGTGGGTCCACCTCGCTCTAGGCCACGAGCCCACCAGACACTCCTGGGGGAATCGCAGATGGGGAAGGGCATGGGATGCGCCAGCGGGATGAAGGAGAGAAGGCGATCGGCGGTGTGGGTAGATCGCTGAAGGGAACAAGGCTCGGGTGAGGGAGAGACCGTCCTCGGCCATGAGCACGGCTCGGCTCCGGTCGGTTGCCCGCCGTCCACCTGCCGCCTCGCAACCAGGTCATCTTCCTGGGGCCTTACTCAATATTTCAGATGGGGATTCTCGTCTTGGGGAGGGATTCCCGCTTAGATGCTTTCAGCGGTTCGCCCGTCCGAACGTAGCTACCCAGCGGTGCCGGTTGCCCGACAACTGGTACACCAGCGGTTCGTCCAACCCGGTCCTCTCGTACTAGGGTCAGCCCCCCTCAAAATCCCAACGCTCGTGGCGGATAGAGACCGAACTGTCTCACGACGTTCTGAACCCAGCTCGCGTACCGCTTTCATGGGCGAACAGCCCAACCCTTGGGACCTTCTCCGGCCCCAGGATGCGACGAGCCGACATCGAGGTGCCAAACCCTGCCGTCGATGTGAACTCTTGGGCAGGATCAGCCTGTTATCCCCGGGGTAGCTTTTATCCGTTAAGCCACGGCCCTTCCACTCGGAACCGTGGGATCACTAGGCCCGACTTTCGTCCCTGCTCGGCGTGTCAGCCTCGCAGTCAAGCTCCCTTTTTGCCCTTACGCGCTCCGGCCGATTGCCATCCGGCCTGAGGGAACCATTGGGCGCCTCCGTTACTCTTTGGGAGGCGACCGCCCCAGTCAAACTCCCCACCAGCCGCGGTCCTCGAGCCGGTTTCACGGTCTCGAGTGAGGACGACGGCACAACCAGGGTGGTATTTCAAGGACGCCTCCACGGCAGCTGACGCCACCGCTTCTCCGGCTCCCACCTATCCTACACAGGTCGCACCCTCGCCCAACGGCAAGTTGGAGTAAAGCTCCACGGGGTCTTTTTGTCCTGCCACGAGTCACCGGTATCTTCACCGGTCTTTCAGTTTCGCCGGGTCCCCCGTCGAGACAGTGCCCAGATCGTTCTACCTTTCGTGCGGGTCGGAACTTACCCGACAAGGAATTTCGCTACCTTAGGACCGTTATAGTTACGGCCGCCGTTTACCGGGGCTTCAGTTTGCAGCGTGAACCGCGCCCTTTAACCTTCCGGCACTGGGCAGGTCTCAGCCCCTATACATCCGCACGCATTCGCGTTGGCAGGGACCGGTGTTTTTGGTAAACAGTCGCCTGGGCCTGCTCTCTGCGGCCCCCTCGAGCTCCCATCGCATGGATGTTCACCCTACCGGGGCGCCCCTTCTCCCGAAGTTACGGGGCTAATTTGCCGAGTTCCTTGACGGAGGTTCTCCCGTCCACCTCGGTATGCTCTACCAGCCCACCTGTGTCGGTTTGCGGTACGGTCACTCCTGGCCTGGCTAGAGGCTTTTCTCGGCAGTTCGGACTCAATCCCTGCGGCTTGGGGCGTACCCCGCGCCTTCCCATCACCTCTCAGTCATCGCTCCAACGGATTTGCCTATCGGAGCTCCCTACCGGTTTGGAGGCCTCGCGGCCCGGGACCTATCCCTCTGCGTCCCCCCATCGCTCATAACGGCCAGCAGCGGGACAGGAATACTAACCTGTTGTCCATCACCTACGCCTTCCGGCCTCGGCTTAGGCCCGCCTCACCCGCAGCTGATCAGCATGGCTGCGGAACCCTCGGGCATTCGGTGGAGAGGATTCTCACCTCTCTCGCGCTACTCGTGCCGACATTCTCACTCCCCAGCGCTCCAGGTCGGCTTCCGCCTTCCCTTCACCGCTGCTGGGGACGCTCCCCTACCATGCAGGATGAATCCTGCATCCGCGGCTTCGGCGCCAGACTTAGCCCCGGTGGATTGTCGGTGCCGCGGCACGTTCGACCAGTGAGCTATTACGCACTCTTTCAAGGATGGCTGCTTCTAAGCCAACCTCCTGGTTGTCTGTGCGCCGCGACGCCCTTGCCCACTCAGTCTGGACTTAGGGGCCTTAGCCGGCGGTCTGGGCTGTTTCCCTCTCGACCATGGAACTTTGCTCCCACAGTCTCACTCCCTGGTCTACACCACGGCATTCGTCGTTTGGTTCGGGTTGGTAAGCGGTAAGCCCCCGTGCCGATCCGTGACGCTACCTCCGCGGTGCCCTCCCAGGGGCTGCACCTAAATGCATTTCGGGGAGAACCAGCTATCTCCGGGTTCGCTTGGCATTTCACCCCTACCCACAGGTCATCCCTGCCATTTGTAACTGACACGGGTTCGGGCCTCCACGCGCGTGTTCCGCGCGCTTCACCCTGCCCATGGGTAGATCACCCGGTTTCGGGTCGGCTTGACGCAACTATCCGCCCTTTCGGACTCGGTTTCCCTGCGGCTCCGGCTGTCGCTGCCTTAACCTCGCTACGCCAAACCACTCGTCGGCTCATTCTACAAAAGGCACGCCGTCACCAGACTTGCATCTGGCTCCGACCGGCTGGAGGCACACGGTTTCAGGCTCTCTTTCACTCCCCTCGCCGGGGTGCTTTTCACCTTTCCCTCACGGTACTGGTTCCCTATCGGTCGCTGGTCGTATTTAGCCTTGGGAGGTGGTCCCCCCAGCTTCCCACCCGATTTCGCGTGTCGGGCAGTACTCACGCAGTTCATTCACATCACAGCACCTGGCGTCGCCTACGGGGCTCTCACCCTCTCCGGCGGCCCGTTCCAGTAGCCTTCCGCTGCCAGATCATGCCAATGCGAGCGGTCTGTTGCCCGCTCCAATGAACCCGTCCAACCCCACAACGGCAGCGGCAACAGCCTCGATACGCCGTTCTGGTTTGGGCTCTACCCCGTTCGCTCGCCGCTACTGAGGGTATCCTCTCTTTTCCTCAGGGTACTGAGATGTTTCAGTTCCCCCAGTTCCCTTCCTGTTTCCAGGATAACTGGCTACAACACCAGCTGGGTTGCCCCATTCGGACATCCCTGGATCACCAGCGGCCAGCGCTTCCCCAGGGCTTTTCGCAGCGTGGCCACGTCCTTCATCGGCAACCAGCGCCTAGGCATCCACCGTGTGCCCATCATTCCGGTCTGCTCGCTCACACCGTGCCTCGTTCCCCTCAGGGACCCACTCGTGTGCGCAGATCACTTCTCATCATTCATTCTTGCTGGCGCGTGAGTGGTTCTCACGCCCTTCCACTTGTCAAGGTGCTGGCCGTCAGCGGTGGAGCCGCGGGGGCTCGAACCCCGAACCTCCGCCGTGCAAGGGCGGCGCTCTCCCAATTGAGCTACGACCCCGGACCGGTGGGCGCGCCTGGATTCGAACCAGGGACCTCGGCCTTATCAGGGCCGCGCTCTAACCAACTGAGCTACGCGCCCGCCCGCTCTGCGCTGGGGATCTCTCCCCGGCATCCGCCGACGATGGAGAAGCTGCTCAGACAAGGTCCTGTGTCTGAAAACGTGGACCGTTCAGGATGCTCCCATGCTGTTCTGCGCTCCTGCCAGGTGGTCCCATCCCGTCGGGATGCCCCACCCCGGAGCTGGCGCCAGAGCACCATCTTCATCACACCCTGCTCGACCTGGAAAGATCCTCCCGAAAGAGGACTCCCTAGAAAGGAGGTGATCCAGCCGCAGCTTCCGCTACGGCTACCTTGTTACGACTTCGTCCCAATCATCAACCCCACCCTCGACGGCTGCCTCCCCGAAGGGTTGGCCCACCGGCTTCAGGTGTTGCCGACTTTCATGACGTGACGGGCGGTGTGTACAAGGCCCGGGAACGTATTCACCGCAGTATTGCTGACCTGCGGTTACTAGCGACTCCGCCTTCACGAGGGCGAGTTGCAGCCCTCGATCTGAACTGAGACCAGGTTTGTGGGATTCGCTCCACCTTACGGTTTGGCAGCCCATTGTCCTGGCCATTGTAGCGTGCGTGTAGCCCAAGGCGTAAGGGCCATGCTGACTTGACGTCATCCCCACCTTCCTCCGGCATGGACCGGCAGTCTGGCTAGAAACATCGGCAACTAACCACGGGGGTTGCGCTCGTTGCGGGACTTAACCCAACATCTCACGACACGAGCTGACGACAGCCATGCAGCACCTGTGTCTCACCCTCGAAGGCCAACCGCTTTCACGGCTCTGCAGAGACATGTCAAGCCTTGGTAAGGTTCTGCGCGTTGCGTCGAATTAAACCGCACGCTCCGCCGCTTGTGCGGGCCCCCGTCAATTCCTTTGAGTTTTAGCCTTGCGGCCGTACTCCCCAGGCGGCAGACTTCACGCGTTAGCTCCGGCACGGAGGGGGTCAAGTCCCCCCACGCCTAGTCTGCATCGTTTACTGCGTGGACTACCGGGGTATCTAATCCCGTTCGCTCCCCACGCCTTCGCGCCTCAGCGTCAGGGTCGGCCCAGCCGGCCGCCTTCGCCACTGGTGTTCCTCTGGATCTCTACGCATTTCACCACTACACCCAGAATTCCACCGGCCCCTACCGCCCTCAAGCTCCTCAGTCCCCGACGACCCTCCCCGGTTGAGCCGGGGGCTTTCACGTCAGGCTTGAAGAGCCGCCTGCGCGCGCTTTACGCCCAGTAATTCCGGACAACGCTCGGCCCCTACGTATTACCGCGGCTGCTGGCACGTAGTTAGCCGGGCCTTCTTCCTGCGGTACTGTCAATCTTCCTCCCGCAGAAAAGCGGTTTACACCCCGAAAGGCGTCATCCCGCACGCGGCGTTGCTCCGTCAGGCTTTCGCCCATTGCGGAAAATTCCTTGCTGCTGCCTCCCGTAGGAGTGGGGACCGTGTCTCAGTTCCCCTGTGGCTGGCCGTCCTCTCAGACCAGCTACCGATCATCGCCATGGTAGGCCGTTACCCCACCATCTAACTAATCGGCCGCAGGACCCTCATTCGGCGACTCCGAAGAGCCTTTCCTCAGCAAACCTCTCGTCTCCTGAGCGTATACGGAATTACCCCTCGTTTCCGAGGGCTACCCCCTACCGAATGGCAGGTTTCCCACGTGTTCCTCACCCGTCCGCCACGCGCACTCCCGAAGGAGCCACGTTCGACTTGCATGCATTAGGCACGCCGCCAGCGTTGATCCTGAGCCAGGATCAAACTCTCCACCAATTGTTCGCGCCTCTTCCCAAAACCAAAGCTCCGGTTCGACGCGTCTGTTCTCGAGGTACCCGCTTTCGTCCACAGTCACCAGTCAGCCCACCAGCAGGGTCTCCCCCACCAGCTCACCAACCAGCGCTCTCTGAACGGCTTCTCCATCTTCGGCAGTCGCCAGTCCACCCCACCTCCCCCAGGAGTCTCCCCCCAGCTTCAGTCCGCGCGTCCGCTTCTACCATCTTGTCGAGGTGCACCAACACTCAACGTGTTGTTCCCTCCTCAGGAGGGACCGCAGAATTTACCACCCTCGCGAAGAGGTTGTCAAGGAATTTGGACCTGATTTCGGCATGTCGTTCCCGAGCCCCGCCAGGCTACAGGTATCTAGCTCTCCGGCGTCGCTGCATCGACTGCCGGAGCGCCAGCAGTTCCCTGTAAGAATCGTGTTCTGTGATGGCGCGTACGTACTGATCACGTAAGTGGAATCGAGCAATGTGCCGTTCGAATCGGTGATCACTCGGGTGATCTCCGAGGTGAAACCCTTTTGCGCGTACTCGACCTGGAGTTGCTCGCCGGCGGCGAGTTCCGGAGAGTCGGTGAAGCGGGTTTCCGTTGGTGGATCGGTAATTGCAGAAATCGTTGGTTGGCCAACGTCAACCGTCCAACCCGGGTCAACGCCGTACACCCTCGCGGTGACCGTTGTGCCGTCGGCAACGACCTCGATCGCAATCCAGTTGCCGGTGGTATTTGTCATGCGGAGGTCGAGCGAACCGGTTGGTTCGATGTTCACCATCGCATCCAGTCCCTGCATTCCGCGAGGCGGTTCGCCGTAGGACTGAATCCAGTAGGGATGACTGTATCGCTCGACGATCTCCAGCCCAGCCCAGAAACCGGCCTGGAAGATCGTGGTCGAGACCTGGCAGATCCCACCGCCAACAACAGGGGCTGTTGTCACCCCGGATCCACTCGGATCGTCGATGATGCCGAAACCGGTGACAAAACCATTTTCTTCATCGACTGGACCAATGAACTCAGCGTAGGAGAACTCCTCGCCAGGGGCAATCAGCCAGCCATCTTCGAGGACAACAGCACGTTCGACATTGTGTCGCCGGGCGTCGCTTGAATCGCCGTAATACGTCGACGCTTCCGCGAGTAGATCATCGAGCTGAATCTGATCGATAACGGGCACTGACAGAAGCGGTTTCTTCGTTTCGATCACCAGCGCAGCTTCACCAGTACCGTCCAACGCCGCTTCCACGATCGCGTCAATCGATTTGTCGGCATTCACAACCTGACCGTCCTTGCCTTCGACGGCAATGCTGATTTCTCCATCGACAAGGCGGAGCCGGGGTTCGACCACGGATGTCGAAACCGAGGTGAACGTGGAATCAAGCGTGTTCTTGAGCATTCCGGTATCAAAACCGAGCGTAAACGGCTCCTCACTTTCCGGATCAATCTTGATTGTGAGCGCTGCGAGGAGATCGCCCCGGGACAGGGTGGTGGATCCCTCCGGCCAGGTTACCGTGACGCCAGTGTTCAACATCGTTTCGCCGTAATCAGCAGCGGCGATTGCCTGATCGTCGCTGATCTTCGGGTCCTGGGTTGTGTAGACGAGCGTCACTCCGCTGATGCCGGAGGAGAGCGCGGAGACAATATCATTCGTGACCGCATCACGATCCACGGTGATCCCTTCAACCGCCGGAACAGGGGCAAGAATGCCGGAACTGTTCACCGCGATCGAGGCGTCCGCCGGATCGCGTTCGACCTCGTCCGCCACGGCATCGACGAATCCGACCACGGCATCGCGATCGACGGAAATCTCGTTGGTATCGCCGTCGACGCTGATGATTCGCTCGAGATCTTGCTGTGAGATACCCCAGTACTGGTCCAGTCCCGACAGGACCAAAGGTGAAGCTAGCGCGGTGGAAACCGAATCGAGCGCTGGTTCGAGATCGGCAACTACGACGTTGGCGTTCTGAATCGGTCGAACCAGCTCGATCGGTTCGTTGTCGAGCGATTGGAGCTGAGCCAGAATGAGATTCCGGGTCGCCACTGCGTCGTACGCAAAACCCGGCAACTCTGGAACGATTTCTGGCTCCCCATCTTCTATATTGATGGAGGCATCTTTGGCTGGTCGGGTCACCATCGGTGCGATCGAGCGAAGCGTCGCGTCGAGTGTGTCCATATCGACACTGAGCCTGACATCCGTGGAACGGTCAGAAATGATGGCAGAAACCCAGTCGCCTGATCGCTGCCAAAGCGATCCGTGCCGCCCGTAAGCGTATGCGGCGTCAACTGTCCCGTCGATATCGACCGTGATACCGGCAGCTTCGGGATCGATTACGAACTCCTGGTCGTCCGCCGTCAGCACGATCGGGGGTTCTGTCACGGTCGTGAGATCGGCCCGAACTGCATCTCGGGCTTCGGCTTTCGTGAGACCACCCACTGGAATACCGGCGATAGCGACACCCTGGTAGATTCGATTGGAATGGCTGGCCGAATATGCGGCGAGTCCAGCGATCAGACTGATGCCGGCGATCAGCGCGATGATGAACAGTGATCTCGCTAATCGAGCAACGCTGTCGAGCTGGTTGGAAACGTGGTTTGAGTCAGCAAGCATTGGTGGCAGGGAAGGGTCCGGGGTGGTGACGAGATTGGGACTGTCGGACACGGACTCATTCCTTGGATCGACGCAAAGCTGGTGAGCAAATCGATCGTGACTCGGGCCGGTGCATCTGACATACCAGCGCACGGATTTGGCCGATTCTAGTCAGAATGCACAGACTTGGCAATCCTCTGTCCCAGCAATTCGTTGTCTGGCGGTAGCGTGAGAGAATGCTCAGTGTCTGGCATTCACCCGGCTGTCGGCGACTGAGCCGAGTTGTCCGCATGTTAAATAGGAGAGAGCGAAATGACCAAAACCATCGTTTCAACCGAAAACGCGCCAGCCGCGATTGGACCCTATTCCCAGGCAGTGTCGTGCAACGGAATGCTCTACACCTCCGGACAAATTCCGATCGATCCTGCGACCAAGAGCCTGGTTGAGGGTGGGATCCGTGAGCAAACCGAGCAGGTGATGAAGAATCTTGGCGAGGTGCTCGCGGCCGCCGGTGTTGACGCATCAGCAGTGATAAAGACGACCTGTTTTCTGAAGGACCTCGGGGACTTCGCAGTTTTCAATGAAGTCTACGGCGCATTCTTCTCGGCCGACCCTCCAGCTCGATCGACGGTGCAGGCGGCGAAGCTGCCGATGGACGTTCTCGTTGAAGTAGAATGCATAGCGAAATTGTCGTAAGTAGACGCGATCCGATGGTCAGTAGGTCAGGTCGAGCGCGGTAAAGGGCTGTGGTATCATCCGGCCCGCCGAGGGGCGCGTAGCTCAGCTGGTTAGAGCGCACGGTTCACATCCGTGAGGTCACAGGTTCGAGTCCTGTCGCGCCCACCGTTCAGTTGGGCAGAAGGCACGGATGTTTCGTGTCGTTGTGAGTGGCTGGCTACAGCCGAGTTTGTAGCGTGATGTGTTGACACCTTGACCCACGGCGTTTGTGGGAAGAGAATTAGCGCGTGAAGATGAACACGTTTTCCAGCCGACGCGAAATGGTTGATCGAAGGACGAGTGTGGATCGAAGGCCCCTCGTCAAGGAGGATGTCGCATGAGGCGTGAGCAGACGCTGGCCGATCGCATCACTGGCTCGTCAGTTTGGCGATCGATCGTCCGCCACGGATATCCGGATAATCAGCGCAACCAAGCGCTGATCATCGCTAGTAATGTTTTCCTCCACATCCATCCGGTCAAAATCAAACGCTATGCCACCAAGGTGACGTACACGTTCTGCCTGGGCGGACTCTCGTTCTTCATGTTTCTCGTGCTGGTGTTTACGGGCGTTCTCCTGATGTTCTATTACGTTCCGTCCTCTGATCTGGCGTACCAGAGCATGAAGGACATCGAAGCGAGCGTGACCTTTGGTCAGTTGATGCGGAATATGCATCGCTGGTCAGCGCAGGGCATGGTTGTTGCCGTCTTCTTGCACATGGGTCGAGTGTTCTACACGGGTTCGTATAAGCCTCCCCGGGAGTTCAACTGGGTTATCGGCGTGCTGTTGCTGGTTGTGACCTTCCTGCTTGTCGTTCACTGGATATCTGTTGCCATGGGACCAGTTGGCGTTCTGGGCCATCACGGTCGGCACGCAGATCGGCGGAGCGGCTCCTATCCTCGGCCCCAAGGTCGATTTCCTGCTCAAGGGTGGAAACGAGATTGGTCAGCCGACGCTGATCCGTTTCTACACGTTACATGTGATCTTCCTGCCATTGATCGCGGCCTTCCTGATGGCTGTTCATTTCTGGCGCATCCGCAAGGACGGCGGTATTTCAGGCCCGCTGTAGGCTTCATTCCTCGCGGTAGTGACGGCACGATTGATGAAACATCGACGAACGACGTGGGAGAAGACAGATGGCTGAAATCGCACAGGGCCAAGTAGGACAGCCACAGCGGCAGATCGACGAAGCGAAACGTCAGAAGCTTCTCGAACTCGTCCGTGGCCGCGCACTGGCTCGCCCGACTGATATTGCCGACGACGAGGTCATGGTCTGGCCGTCACTCGTCGTTGTTGAGGCGGTTTGCGCGACAGTGTTCCTGCTGATTCTCACGTTCCTCTCGATCTTCGTCAGCGCGCCGTTGCTGGAGCGTGCGAACCCGAACCGGACGCCGAATCCCTCAAAAGCGCCCTGGTATTTCCTGAACCTGCAGGAACTGCTGCTGCACATGGACCCGGGTCTGGCCGGGGTGATCATTCCCACCATCGCGTTGACCGGGATCGCGGCGATTCCATACATCGATCGCAGTCCGCTGGGTGTCGGTATTCTTGGTACCTCTTCAAAAGGCCGAAAGATCATTCTCTTCACGACGATCTTCACCATTGGTGCACTGGTCGTCATGGTCATCGCCGACGAGGCTCGCGGTCGAGGCACCGTCTTTGGCTTGGGGACATGGTTGCAGGAGCAAGGTGCCCCGCGCGAGGTCACGGAGATCATTCTGCCGTCCATTGTCATATTGCTTACAATTGGCTTGCTGATGGCCTTGGTACAAATGATCTTCAAACCAACACGACGTGAGATGATCATCGCGTTGTTTACCGGTTTCTACGTTACGTTCTTCGTTCTTACGATTTTTGGCACATCGTTCCGCGGAGAAGGCCAGGATCTGACCTTCCCATGGAACCTGCCGCTGGAGCATCACTAATCCCTAAGACATGGTCGAGGTGGCCATGAAGTGCGCTCACGCGCGGAGTCGGAGAAGGTAATCTGTGATCCGAGCAGGCTCAGGAGCAATTCTAGGATCCGCGGCGGCGTTAGCGGTCTGGGTTTTTGGTCGGTTGAGCGGAGCCCCGCAGGCCGTCAAGACCGTTTCCCGCCGGAATTTCGTCCGTAACGCCGCGCTGGCGTCGGTGCTGATTGTGGTTGGGCAGCTTGCGCTCGGTTTCGTCCGGTTCTTCTGGCCGAACAAGACGGGTGCATTTGGATCAGTCATTACGGTTCCTGGTCCTGAGGTGCCCGCGCTCGGCGGTGACCCGTACCGAAACACGGCCGGAAAGTTCTATTTGATGCACAACGAAGACGGCGTCATGGCGATCTATTGGAAATGTACCCACCTCGGGTGCACGGTTCCGTGGACGCCGGGCGAAGATCGTTTCCATTGCCCGTGTCATGGCAGTATTTTCTTCCGGGACGGCGTTAAGGAGTCTGGACCAGCGCCGCGACCAATGGATATTTTCCCGGTGACCGTTACACCGAGTGGGGATGTGCAGGTTGATACTGGCACGATCATCACCCGGTCTGACTACGATCCTTCTCAATCCGTGGCATACCCGGCCTGAAATGGATGAGCGAACAGACCGGAAGTATCGATCGATGAACACTTCACGAGGAGAGTAGCGCGTGGGTTCCGTACAGAAATTGGCAACTGTTGTCATCGTAGGACTTGTCGCGCTCTCGACGATCATCTTTCTCTATCTCGGCGATGAGGACAACCGCATCGACGTCAAGGGAGAGGAGCACCAGTCGGCGGCAGTGGCTCGGGCCGAAGAGAATTACATTGCGCTCTGTTTGCAGTGTCACGGACCGGCAGGCGAAGGGTATACCGAACCTGGCTCGCAAGGCACCGGACGAATCGGCGCGCCACTAGGCGGAATCAATACTTCACTGAACCAAGAAGGGATCAACGCGGCCGGCACGCCATATCCGGGCGGCGTCGAAGCTCGTGCCAAGATCATTCATGACACGATCTACAACGGATTGAAGAACCCCGATGGGACCTACCGGATGCCGGCGTTTGGTGGCGCGAGCGGATCGCTGACGGATGCGCAGATCGACGAACTCGTGGTGATGATTCAGAACGCTGACTGGAACCAGGTTTATAACCTCGCGGTCGAGGAATCCGGCGGATTCCCCACGCCGCCTCCCGGTGCCGCTGCCGAGGCGACCGAAGCTCCAGATACGGGAACTGGCGCGGACGGCGAGAGCGCGGCTGGCTATACGATCGAGTCGCACGACATCTTCTTCACTCCCGATACGCTCGAGATTCCGGCAAACATGGATGTAACGATCGCGCTGCCAAATCTTGGCATGGCGCCGCACAACTTCTCGATCGATGCCTTGGGGATCAGCATTGATCAGGCTCCGGGTGAGAACCTGGAGGTTGTCATCAATGCTCCAGCTGGCGAATACGAGTATTACTGCAACATTCCTGGTCACCGGGAAGCCGGGATGGTGGGCACGCTCACGGTGACTGAGGGACTCGAAGGTCCGGCAGCAAACTCAGATTCTGGCAGCGAAGGCTCCGCAGCAACCGAGGCAAGCAGCGAAGCGACAGGAGCTGACGCTGCACCTGCTGAAGCGACTGGTGAAACTGTGACAGTAGTGTCGCACGACATCTATTTCGAACCGACCGAGGTCACGATTTCAGCCGACACCGATGTGACGTTTGTCCTTCCAAATGAAGGAGCGGCCCCGCACAACTTTTCGATCGATGAACTGGGCATCAGTATCGATCAAACGCCTGGCGAATCCTATGAGTCGATCATCAATGCGCCAGCGGGAGAGTACGAGTTCTATTGCAATGTGCCGGGCCACCGCGAAGCCGGTATGGTGGGTACGCTGATCGTCGAGTAGTTCTGTTCGAGCGCTGGTATTGGCGCGACGAAGCACGAAGGGTTCTGAGAAATGGGTGATTTCTTTCGTTGGATCGGTGGATTTCGGGTCGACAACCTCGCTGAGGATTTCGGCGTGCTTGCCGATACGATCGAAGTCATCTTCGCGTTTGCCATGATGCTGGGCGGAATTCTGCTCACGTATCTGATTCAGAAGTGGGCGGACAAGAGCGGCGAGGTGGCGCCGGCGGCCAATGTTGGTCGAGGCGGTGGTGCCCAGCAATACGAAGATCCAGGGCTGAGATCCTGACTACCGTCCTGATGCGATCGTTTGAAGCGTCCGGTGTCTGGACAGACCCGGGCGTTTTGCTTTCCGGCTGGAGATTCAGCGCGTGACTGACAACGTCCCTCAAAGCACGTATCTCTGGTGCGATCCTTGCCGGCGAAGCTTCACCCACGGTGACGCTCCGGACGGTCATTGTCCGATTTGCGATTCACCGATGCGAGAAATGGGAAAGATGTCCGCAGTGCTGCGCGGGATCATGGCCACGGAAATGGTCGCTTCCGATCTTCGCACAAAGCACCGGCAGCTGGTTCGCATGATCTGGACCCGCAATGGCACCGGAGAGCAGTACTTTCGAGTACTCGAACCCGATATGACTTATGGCCGTTTCGAAGCGCGAGTGACGGATCTGGTATGCCGAGGAGCGGAGGAGGGATGGATTGAAATCATCCTGCCGGTCGCTCCGACAACGGACGATTCGCTCTATCGTATCGAATTCAAGGACGAAGAGCGGTTCGTGCACGAACTCGACCAACTCGTCGAAGCCAATCGCAAAAAGCCGAAAAAGAAACGGCGGGAGTAGTGGTCGATCCCTTGCAGCCTACCAGCCGAACTCCCAGACGGTTTTCGATCGATAGGTGCTTCCAGGGCGCAGGATGACGCTCGGAAAAGAAGGCTCGTTGGGGGAGTTCGGAAAGTGCTGTGTTTCCAGGGCGAAACCGTCGCTTTGCCGATATGCGTGACCGGTTGGGCCAACATCTGATCCATTGAGGAAGTTGCCGGAATAGAATTGAATGCCGGGCTCGGTAGTGGAGACCTCCACTGTTCTTCCCGAACCGGGATCGGTGGCAATTGCCGCGAGGATGAGGTCGGCGGCGGCACCCTCCGTCCGATCCAGCACGAAGTTATGGTCGTAGCCGAGCCCCATGAGCAGCTGATCCTCGCCTACTCTGATGTCACGCCCGATTGGCTTCGGCGTAGTGAAATCGAACGCCGTCCCAGTGACTGATTGCAGCACCCCTGTCGGTGTGAGTGAGCTGTCCACGGGTGTGAAGTGACGGCAGTTGAGCTGCAGCATATGGTCGAGCGCGGTGCCGCTCCCTTCTCCTGCAAGATTGAAATAGGTATGCTGAGTGAGGTTGACAACGGTTGGTTTGTCAGTCGTCGCTTCGTAGGAAATCTCGATCCGGTTCGCGGCGACGATTTCATAGCGAACCGACGCGGCTAGCGTTCCCGGGAAACCCTGGTCTCCGTCCGGACTCGTCAGGGAGAAGACGACATGCGTTTCGTCGACCGAATCGAGCGTCCAGACCCTGGCGTTGAACCCTTCCGAACCCCCATGCAGCGTGCCGTCGCCATCATTCTGATCGAGTTCATATCGCTCCCCATCGAGTTCGAATGAGCCGCCGGCGATACGGTTGGCGTAGCGTCCGGCGACGCTGCCAAAGTAGGTAGAGTTGTGCCGATAGCGTGCGAGCGCTCCATAGCCCAGGACCACGTTGACGGAGTCGTCAGCGGTGGGGAGCCAGAGCGACTCAACAATTGCTCCAAGGGTCAGCAACCGCAATTCGATTCCGTCGTCGACTGCCAGCGTAATACGCTCTATTTCGTTCCCATCGATCTCGTCGGCGTATTCTCGCTTCATCATGTTTTCGTTCCCCATCGAAACGTGATCAGGTTGGATTCGAGGCTCTCATCTGTTCGACTGACCGCTCGATCATCTGCCGCAGAATATGCTGATCGACATCTGCCAAGCGTTTGACGTACAGGCAGGATTTGCCCGTCTTGAATTTGCCAAGGTTGGCCGTGAGGTCGTCCCAATCCTCGTATCCGGACATCAAGTAAAGCGTAAGCGCTTGCTTGCGGGGAGCAAATCCCACGAGCATCCAGTCGCCTTCCTGCCCGGAAGCATATCGATAATGATAGGAACCGAATCCTATGATGCTTTCACCCCACATTTTCGGAGCTTCGCCGGTAATCGTTGCCATCATCTCGACGATCGTTCGCGAATCGGTTTGTTTCTGTTGAGGTTCGATGGTGTCCAGGAAGGCTTCCACGTCGCCATCGTTCTGCTTGGTCTTGAGCTCATAGGCCATGGATCGCGCCCTTTCCATATTGATGGATCCGGTTTGCTGCAAACGCAAGTGTAGCGGGACGAAACGCCCCTGCAAGGCCAGAACCAGAGGAGGAAGGTGCCGCCAATCCGGTAGAATCACAAAGGACATTCTGGAGTCAACGTCGGGTGGGAGTTGTTCCTGTTCGGATGACCTGGATGGGAGAGGAAACGAACGTGAAAATCACCGATATTCGGTTTGCAGTCCTGGGCGAAAGCCCGCTGATTCGCATCACCACCGACGAAGGCATCGATGGATACGGAGCGATCGAACGATCCAAACCGTATCTGAAACCGCATGTGATGGAGTTGTTGCCGGCGTTGGAGGGTGAGGACCCGACGAATGTCGAGAATTGCATGCTCCGGATTCGGCATCGTGGTGCGTTCAAACCGTGGGGGAGTGCGGTCAGCGCGGTCGAAATTGCGCTCTGGGACATTGCTGGCAAAGCAGCCAATATGCCTGTTCACAAACTCCTTGGAGGCAAGATTCGCGATCGAGTCCGAACCTATAACGGAGCGGTTCGTCGTCCGTCCAAGGGATACATGTACACATACAGTCCCGACGAGTATGCCGAGGACGCAGCCTGGCAGAAAGCTCTGCCGGAAGGCTTCACGATGATCAAGCAAGCGATTGCGTATCACACAGCAATGAAATCTGATATCCCGAATTTCACGTATGGCGATCAGCGCACGAGTACGTTGCCCGGCTACCTGACCCGCGGACCGCTCACCGAAAAAGGACTCAACCACCTTGTCGAATGCGTTGTTCGCATGAAAGAAGTCTTGGGCGACGATGTGGGACTCGCGCTCGATTGCGGTCCTGGCTGGACGATCTCGGACACGATCCGATTCGCCCAGGCTGTTGAGCCTTACAACTTGCTCTGGATCGAGGATACGATTGCTGGCGATTACACCCCGTGGGCAAGTGGTGATCTCTATCGGGAAGTCACCCGAGCCACCTCGACGCCAATCCACACCGGCGAGCAGATCTATCTCCGTCAGAATTTCAGAGAGTTGATCGACAATCATGCCGTCCGGGTCGTCGGTCCTGACCCATGTGATATTGGTGGCATCGCCGAATTGAAGTGGGTGGCCGAGTATGCAGACCTGCACGGCATCCAGATGGCGCCGCACGGCACCGGCAATGGTCTCGTCGGTCTGGCGGCCATGGTCCAGGTCTGCGCAACCTTGCCAGGAAACTACATCGCTTTCGAGTACACAACCGGAAGACCCGACTGGTGGTATGACATCGTTGATGGGCTGCCGAATCCGATCGTGAAAGATGGCTTCATCGAGGTGCTCGACAATCCAGGAATTGGGATCACCTTCGATGTCGCCAAAGCGAAGACCTATCTTCGCGACGAGGATGCTGGGTTCTTCGACTAGCAGATGGTCCAGTCTTTGGCTGCGGGAACCGTCCGGTCGCTCTGGGACGGGCGGTTCTTGCTGTGGGTCGGCTGATTCTGATTTGATTCTGTTGACTGAGCGCAACGGGTTGAACCCCGATGCTGACAGTTCGAACCCCTGCGGGCTCATCCGTTGGTCTTGCTTCTGGTTGAGACTCGTGTCGGGGTGAATCCATGCGGACTATCTTGTGTGCCGTCCTATGATGTGGGAATCACCGGAAGCACGATCCGCGATGGATACTCTGTCGAATGGAGCACGGTTTGGCGGGCGATCGTGATGGTTGTTCCGGTTGCGACTGGGTCCCCGGTGTTCAGATTGCGGCTGAAGCGGGGGAAGTTGCTGCTCGATACATCGACTCGCAACCGGTGCCCGGATTTGAAGACCATGCTGGTTGGATAGAGCGGTATCAGATACTCGGCCACTTCGCCGCGTTCGAGAAACTCAGGGTTTGCGTCGTCGTTGCGATAGCGAGCGCGAATGATTCCTTCGGAAATGTTCATCGCGGAACCATCCGGATAGACATCGACCAGCTTGACGGTGAAGTCGGTGTCGAGCGCGCTGGAAGCGGCGAAAAGGGTCATCTCGATCGGACCAGTTACTTCGAGATCCTGCTCGAGCATCTCGCTTGTGTAGACAAGAACGTCGTTGCGTTGCTCGACGCGGCGCTGATCGACGGGACCGGGAACGATCGGTTCTTCGGCTGATTGCGACCAGTCCTGGGTCGAGTTGTTCCCGCCGATGCTCGGCACGGGATCATCCGGGTCGTAGGTGAACCGGTCGGCCGGTTCAGCGGCAGGCGCGTTCCTGCGAAAGGGTGCCATCACCGTAGAGGGTGTTTGCCCGTCCTCCGCTGTGCAGGAACCAAGGTGTTGGTACCGCTCTGCGCAATGGCCATTCGCTTTCGTATCTCCAGGCGTTGGCGCCCATCACAAAGAGCTTCAGCGGCGGTTCGTCCAAGTAGCCGCTGTCTTCGCCTTTGAGCCAATGGTCGTACCAGCGTTTTTCTTCTTCGCGAACGTCGAGCAACGAAGCGGGACCAAAATCGAGATCCGCTAAGCGGGTGCTTTTCGGAATCCCATGGGACCAGGGACCGATCATGACTTTCTGTGCTGAACGCACCTCCGCCGACGCCGGTTCGGTGGTCATCGCTTGCCAATGGCGGAGCGTTGAGCCGGGATAGGCATCGTACCAGCCGCCCTGCTGAAAGGTCGGCACGGTGATCTGGTGATGCTTTCCGACCGCCGAGATCGCCCGCCAGTAGTCGTCGTAGCGATCATGTTCGAGCCAGTCGCGCCAGAATGGGATCTTCCGGCCGATCGCATTGACGTCCATGTCGATCAGCGGAAGTTGGCGGATAAAGCGGGTGTTGTTGAACAAGTTCGAACTGCCACCTTGGGTGATGTCGACATTCACCGAAAAGCAAATTGCGGCCATGATAGAGAGGGTCAACTGGAACGCGCCACCGACATAGTGATAGTCGCGAAAATAGTCGTCGTTGATGACATGGGGCGCCATGCAGGTCAGATGAGGACTCTGCAGCGGTCCAAGTAGCCATTGGTAGAGACCGCCATATGACCGACCCCAGGTTCCGATCTTGCCCGAACACCAGGACTGATCGACGATCCACTCGAGTGTGTCGAATGCATCGACACCGTCATCGACATAGGCATAGAAGGAGCCTTCCGACTCGAACTTGCCGCGACAGTCCTGGATGACAAAGGCATAGCCTCTTTCCGCCCACCAGATGGCGATATCGATCCAGCGACTCCAGAGACTCTGGTATGGCGTTCGCAACAGGATCGTCGGCCAGGAGCCACCGCCCTTGGGAAGAAAGATGTCAGCCGAAAGGGTGATACCGTCGCGCATCGGGACGCGTTGGTCGTAGAGAAAGCGGATGTCGTGCAGCGCTTTGGATTGAAGCTGGGTCATTTCCGATCCTATGTCGTAATCTGCGATATCTCGGTGTTCGCTTTGTCGGTCAGGGTACGAAGCTCGGTTCACGAGCCTTTGTCACGTGAGGCGACGTGCTGCAGCAACGAAAGCGTTTGCGCTGCTATTTTCGACCAGGAATAGTCTTCTTGCAGCTTTCGGCTTGCGGTCGCGGCGGTTTCAAGTTGCTCGCGGGTCAGCGTATTGAGGCAGCGGGTCAGGTCGCCGGAATCAAGTCCAAATGGAATACCAGCGTCACCAAGCATCTCGTGGAGATACTCCCAATTGGACGTCAGAGCTGGAATTCCCATGCCGACGACATCGCCAACCAGACCAGTCGTCAGCATGGTTCCACCGTCTCCGAAGGGCAGGATTAGCACGTCGATTGTCGACAACCGCCGGTTGTAGACCGGTCTGGGACCACGGCGGTAGCGCGTTGCGTAGATGCGCGGATGGGGTGGAATCTCCTCGTCTGAACGCAGCGAGTAGATCACTAGCTCCAGGTCGGCCCGATCCGAGGCAAGAAACGAATCGACAACCTCGAACACGTTCTTTGGTTCTCGAGGCGCCCCCATGATCCCAAGCTGAATTCTCTCTCGCTTTCCGATCCATTCCGCTCCTGGTTCTGCACCATCGTCGAGTCCCTCGTTTTCGATGAGGTTTCCCCAGTGCCCATGAGGAATGACCGCGTGAATCGCTTCCTGGGCGTAGCCGCGAAACGACAGTGCCCGCTCCTTGCCCCAATGACTGTGGTGAAGGACGGCATCGGCTGCATTAGCCCAGGCTTGGTAGATGTCGATCCAGACAGGTGCATCCCGATGTGGCAGGAGATTGTGTTGGGTCCAGACGATGCGTATTCCAAGGTGCTTCAACGTCTGGATGAGCTCGGTGTGACTAGCGATCTCAGCATCGAGGACCAGCTCAGGCCAATGCATATGAAAGATGTCGATCTGCTGAAAGCATGAGGTCTTGTCTGAAGCATTCTGGAAATCATCCTGCGGGAAAGGGAAGTCGATCACGTGATCTGCCATTTGACCGTAGAGCTCGCGATGATAGGGATGCAGAAAACGACTCGACATTACGTTCAGTTTCGGGAGATCAGAAGGCTGGGATGCGGTGACGTTCTGAGATAGCGGGCCGACGACGTCGGCGGCCGGGTTCACCAGCTGGTCGGTTCCGATTCGTGCATTTGATGCTCGCTCCGACGTCTGATTCATCTCTCCGTTTACCGACTCAGAATCATATGACTACGGATGTACCTTTCAGGGGTTCGAGTCTCCAGTGACGACTTTCCCGACTCAGTTTGCGATGAATGCGGCGGTAGACGCGATGAAGAAACGAGCGGCGTTCACCCCCTCAGCAACGACTGGGCTCCGTCGATGACGATCTCCGTGCCAGTCACATGCCGACCTGCCTCTGAGGAGAGAAAGACGACCATGTTGGCTATGTCGGCGGCATCGGCTGGGACGTTTCGGAGTGGTGGCCAACGTTCCGGTAGATCCTGTTTCCAGGTAACCGCGTCGAGGTTGCGACGGAAGGTTCGTTCTCCGATGTTGGTCGTGACACTACCAGGCAGGATCGAGTTGACCCTGATATCCCAGCGCGCGAGTTCGATGGCGGCCATCTTCGCGAAGGCGACCTGACCTGCTTTGGACGATGAATAGGCGGCGTAGCCTGGCGACGAAAAGAGGGTGTTGCCATTGATCGATGCGGTGACGATGATCGATCCGCCGCCCGCCGCGCGAAGATGAGGGATCGCGTGCTTCACCGTGATGAAGGTGCCCTTGAGGTTGACACCGTGGGTTTCATCCCATTCCTCGACCGTTAATTCTTCGATCGGTGCCTGCATCCCGTTGATCCCGGCGTTTGCGAACACGATGTGCAGCCCACCAAATGTCTCGACCGTGCTGGCAATGGCGGCAGCCATCGCATCTTCATCACGAACATCGGCACCGAAGGCTTTGACCTGATGACCTGCTCCCGTTAGATCTGCGGCCACGGATTCCGCAGCTTCCGGTCGATAGTCGACCACCGCGACTGCGGCGCCAGCCGCGGCCAGCGCGTGGGCTGCGGCTGCCCCGATCCCGGAACCACCACCAGTCACCAGCGCAACCTTGCTCTTCAGGCTCGTATCCAAAGTGTTCTCCCAGATTGATGCCGGCATGGAGGTGGTGATACCGGCAAGTGCGCAAGTCCACGCGCTGCGTCTCGTTGTCAGGAGTTATACCAATTTTGATTGCGCCAACTGCGCTCTTTTGTTGGATTCCTTTCTTTATTGGTAGTCCGCCGAAACAGGTCCGATGGCTACGGGTTTGTGACGAGCGGCGGAATCGACCAAGACGAAGGCCCCCAATTGGAAAGGTCAGACACGGGGGTCTGACCCTACAAGATCGATTGGGGAATTCCGGGATTCGGCGCCGAGTTTGGATGACGGGTTACCAGCCCGGACACGTTTAATGGCTGCGCCGTCCGCAGACCTGTCCGCTGGGATCGTGTAGGTGGAGAATAGAACACATGTTCGATTCCGTCAACTGAACTGTGGTGGTTGCTGGCTGCGGGGATGGGTTTGGCTGGGACGCCTGTTTCAGCGTGCGGTGTTCGTGAGCGCTCACAGATTCTCGCTACAATGGTCCGATCGAGAAGGAACGAGCAGGGGACGATTTCCTTATGAGCGAAGCCAATCCCAATCCTAAGGTCGACGCCTATCTCGCACGGGCCACAGCCTGGCAGGATGAAATGAAGGAACTCCGCCAGATTGCTCTCGACTCGGGTCTCGCCGAGGAGGTGAAGTGGGGACATCCGTGTTACACGCTTGATGGGAGCAATATCGTCCTTATCCATTCCTTCAATGACTACTGCGCGCTACTCTTTTTCAAAGGGGCGTTGCTGGAGGATCCCGACGGTGTGCTGGTGCAGCAAACCGAAAACGTACAGGCTGCTCGCCAGATTCGGTTCACCAGTGTGTCCGATGTGCTGGAAAAGGAACCAAGTGTGCGAGCCGCGATCGTGGGCGCTATCGACGTCGAACGATCCGGGCAATCCGTGGCGATGAAGGAGACTGCTGAGTTTCACGTTCCGGAGGAGCTCCAGCGGAGACTCAATGGCGATCCGGACCTCAAGAGCGCTTTCGACGCGCTGACGCCTGGTCGACAGCGTGGCTATCTCCTCCACTTCTCTTCTGCCAAGCGACCCGAGACGCGGGAATCCCGGATCGAGCAGGCCGTGCCGAGGATTCTCGCTGGCAAGGGTCTGAACGATCGCTGAGGTCGAGCATCGATTCGAGACCAAGGAAATCACTTTCCGTCCATTTCGGGGTGGTTTCTGGAATACTGCGGCAAGTTCGATGACCAGATGAGAATTCTTCTTCGAGAAAAGCAGAGAAAGTCAGATCCCATGAAAACGTGCAGTGCAACGACCAGTGAGCTCAACGGCCATGCAATCTACGCGCTCGAAAACAAACAGGTGCGGTTGACGGTGATTCCGGAAAAGGGAGCCGATATCTACGAATGGATTCACAAACCGACCGGTGTCGACGTCATGTGGAAGAGTCCCTGGGGTTTGGGACGGCACCGAAAAAACCCGAGCACGGCGACCAACACCCAGGTTGCCTGGATGGACGGCTATGAGGGAGGCTGGCAGGTTCTCTTTCCGAGCGGAGGCGGGCCATCGCAGTACAAGGGCGTCGAACTGAACTTTCATGGTGAGGCATCGGTCACGGCTTGGGACGTCGACACGTTCGCAGCCGATGAAGCGAGAGCGATTCTGGTGCTTTCGAGTCGCCTGGCGAGGAGTCCGTTCCGGATCGAACGGACCATGACTCTGGAAGCAGGATCGTCGAGTTTTCTGCTGGAGGAGTCGGTAACGAACGAAGGCGGCGAGGCGATGGACTATATGTGGGGTCATCACCCTGCGTATGGCGAACCGTTGCTGTCGGCATCGACCCGGATCGACACCAACGCGACCAGGGTCACCTACGACGAAAAGACCACCGGCCCGGACAGCCCTGCCGGTCCCGGCGAGACCTTCGAGTGGCCAATGGTCGGACCAGTGAACCAGCAGTGTGATCTGAGTTCGGTTCCCGGGCCAGACGAGTCTCATCTGACGATGGCCTATCTCCACGACTTCCGCGATCCGACCGCGTGGTATGCGATTTCCAACCCGACGTTGGGTGTTGGAGCCGGTCTGGCCTGGAAGCGGGAAGCGTTGCCCTGCGCCTGGCTCTGGCAGGAGATGAACGCATCCGCTGGTTTCCCGTTCTACAAGGGCGTCTATGTCATGGCGATCGAACCAAACACGAGTTTTCCTGGTCATGGCTTGACCGCCATGTCCGAAAAGACCCAGATGCAACGGACGCTGAAACCAGGCGAGCGGGCGGCGATTCAGCTCAGAGCGGTTCTTTTCGAATCTCGCGATCGGGTAACGTCGATTGACATGCAAGGCACCGTTACCCAAAGTTATTGACCGACTCAGGGGTTCTAGCCGTTGCTTCGAGTCGCGGTCAACGGAACGGAGTGAATCCTCGGGAAAGGTAGAGTTGGCGGGTTCGCGCTTGATTTCAGGCCAGACTAGCGCTTTCTGCTTCAACAGTGTGGATCGCGGTAGCTGGTCAGCATTCCACGACTATCGCTGCCTTGCCAGTTGGCCAGCTCTCGGGTATGGAGATCAGCCAGAAGAGTTCTCCGGACCGATCAGCTTCTGAGTGTCGTTCGATCTTTTCAAAGTTCTGGCCGGGTTCTGAAAGTGTGAGCGTACAAGTGTCTCCTCCGTCCGTCTTGCCGAGAATGATCAACTGCTGGCCTGGTTCGAGAATCTCGGGGGCACGGATGAGTTTGACGACATTGTTCTGACGGTCTCCGGACCAACCTTCAAAATCGTCTGGCAATCCAATCGATCCGGTGAGTCTGGCGAGATCACGTTCAAACTGACGATAGAAGGTCTCCGGCGGAATCCCAAAGGCCGTCTCGAACGCGGATGCAAAGCTCTCGTTTGAGGAGATCGAGCCATAGTACGTGTTGATTGTTTCGATTGGCCGATCGGCGAGAAGCGACGCGACCCCGACAGCGGCCAGCGGATAAACTGCACCGCCGGCTGCCTGGAAGTCCTCCAGCATAGAGATATCGGCCAGATCCAGCTGTGCTCCCATGAACTGAGCAGCGCCGTACCAGTAGTCCATCACGTCTCCACGATGAACGATGCCAAGTCGTGCCAGGATTTCGAGACTGAGGTATTCGGCCAGTCCCTCTTCGAACCAGGCGGCCGAAGTTGAGTAAACGGATCCTGTGGACATGTATTGATAGACATGCGTGAACTCATGCAGGACGGATCGCAGCTGTTCGGTTGGATTGCTGGCTCGCCAGCCAAGCGAGCCCGCGTAAACGAAAATGCTTGGTCCCATTGCAGACGCGATGACCGAGCTAGTGTCGTGACTTTCGTTGTCCACTGAAACCAGGACTGGTCGAATCGCGGTGTAACCCAGTTCCTGCGTAAAGAAATCCTCTGCGAGTCTGATTCCTTCGGCCACCAGCACGAGCTCGTCGGCTGGGACAGTGGCGTCGAAATCAAATCTGGTCTCCTGGGCAGCAGACGGAAGGGGAGCACTGGCTGGCAGCAGGCCAGCCAGCGCAATGACCAGCGCAATTGCCCATCGCACCATCGAGTAGTCTGTTCGATGCCGAGTCTCTCGACTCGCGGGTTCATGCATGATTACCCCTTCCGGCAGGTTGGCGGCGAATTAGTTCGCGCAGACGGACCAAAGCCCGACGCCTTGCTGGCTGGCCAGAACCTCACTGGTTTCGAGCCACGCCGCGAAACGAGAGTCAGACGGCGCATCTGCATAGCGTGCAGAGCCCTGGCTGAGCAATTGCTGATTGAGCTGCACCAGGGACCCGTCAGACTGAGCGATCCAAAGGTAGACAGCGCTATCGCTACCGATCGCGCTATCGAATTCCACTTCGACGTTTGTGCCAATGACTGCAATCACGTCCTCGAGCGCGGCTTCGGCGTAGCAAGCGCCGATCGAAGGGATATTGACTCCAATTAGCACAAGATCCGGTCCGACGCCCTCTACCTCAACGCTGACCTGCCCGAAGCTGTCTGTTGTCACACCGATGACGGTGCCGCTCTGATTGGCTGGTGGAGGGACTGGCTCGGGCAGCAAAGCCGGGTCAATCGTCAACTGGAGGAAGGGTTCGATTCCCATGCCAGTGTCGCCAAGGAGTAATGTCGCGTCACTTCCTCCCGCAGGAATCGAGTAGACGAGGACGATCCGGGTCGTTTCGCCAGCCGCGATGAGCGCTGACGAGTTTCCCTGGGCGGTGTAGCCGAGGAGGCGGGCGACTTGCCGGGTGCTACTCGGCGCGATATCCCACGGTTCGGTCATTTGAGCAGTCTGGATCAGTGGGTCGCGCAGACTGAACTCCGCGTCAACCTCCGACCAGTTCGTGACGTCGGCAACGATTGCAACCCAGGTTCTCCCATCCTTGGGTTCGAGACCGAGAGCCGGAATCGCCTCGCCAGTCACGCTTTCAGCAATCGAAATCCTCCAGAAGTCGTTCACGATGACCGGGGCCGGTTCTCCTCCGCTGGGTTGCGGAAGAGGATCAGGGGCTGGACCAGAATCCGGCGACGGCTGACCGAAGGGAAATGGGTTGCCGTACTGATCACGGAACCCATCGTTCAATTCGTCGATCGGGGTCAAGACGGTGGATGCGTAGGTATCTGCTTGGGATGAAGGCGATGGTGACTACGCTCACGTCCGACTCGATCAAAATGACTTGGAAATGCACCTGGATTTCAATAGTCGAGTCCATCATCGCCATCGATCGTCTGCGTATAGAGCGCAGACGCATACTGGTCGCTGACGATGCGTATGGGTTGCCGTTTTCGTCCAGTGTCGGGTTGCACGTCGACAACCTCCACCAGTTGCGCAATTGCCGGTGATAACGACCGAAAAGCTCCGTCGCTGGAGAGCCTTCCGCCGGTCCACCTCCCACGATCACGATTGTTTCGAAGTCCGACACGGCGAAATAGTCAACGCCGGCTTCGGTATTGTCTTCGAGAGGCACCCAGGACGGTCCAAACTCCAGGGTATACCCATAGTTGGGACTGATGTAGGTGTTGCCGTCCACCTCTGCTTTTGCTATTGACGGGTGATGCGTTGCGAGCGCAACGATCATCGCCAAGAGGATAACAACGACCGATGAGGAACGATTGCCTGCCAACATCCTGATTCCTCCTCGCCCCGGGATCCCATCTGGGAACCGGTGGCTCTCTGGCGAGTGCCACAACTGCTTGGTTTGACCAGGCGACACTTCACCGCTTGAGGAAACGCTATCTCGGGAGATCAGGCCGGATCATCGGCAAATCTACGTATTTCAGCGCGAGAGACGTGAGGCGCCCACGTCATACTCCGGTCAGGTCGGACGCATAGAGCAGGAGTCCCTGATGGGGGAGTGTGCTTGCTTTTGCCAGTGCGGGTCCGCATCGTCAGTGTGATGGCCGTCTGCCGCACTGCCACCGGGCTGGCAGGAACGGTTCCTGGAGAATCCGGAGAACTGGGAGGACATTCACGGCGGGGTGGAGCGTTGGGATCGGGAACGTAGTCAGGTCCTGCCGCGGCCAACACTTGGTCCATCACAGCGTTCGAAGGCACGTCAATCGCTGCCGTCAATGTTTCAGGGAGCGGCAACGGGACGATTTCAAAGTCTGGCCGGACACCTGGCTCGAGCGGTCGGAAGCCATTCTTTTCCCACGCCAATCGCTGCAGATCCGGATCCATGAGCGCATCGCGCAAGCGAACACCACCATCAGTTAGCGTGATGATCGGATGTGTGATCCAGACTGTTGGTTCCGGGTAGATCATGCGTAGGTCGTTTTGAACAGCCTGAACGACTTGCGGATTGCTGAGGATGAACTCGACAATCTGCGACTCGTAGAGCGCGACGAGTGCATAACTCCCTTTGCCCATGGAAATGTAGAGCTTGAAGAGTTCAAGTGAAGACGTTGGCATGAATCCGAGCCGTTCGAAGTAGGCGTGAATGTCAGTAAGAACCCGGTCGACATCTTCCATACCTACGACGTCCATACAGTTCATCGTATTGGCAACCAGAGCGGCAAAGTGACCTCCGGAGGTGCTTCGATTCGGGTCTGTCGTTTCTACGATCACTGGACTCGTGATCGAAGGCAAACCGATTTCGGGCCACTTGGCTCCAGACTCGATTATCTCGAGCAGCTTCACCATATCTGCCCGGTAGCTTCCATCAGGCGCGACAGTAACAACACCCTGATCGATAAGCGCATCGGTGGTATCAGCCCACGAGTAGATCACCACCGGAGAAATGAAGACGTTGCGCCAGCCGTCGCTCCGATTTCGGCAGCCTTCATAAGTTTCGATCTGCGTCTGATCACCAACCCAGAGGAAATCGCTGTCCTCGATCGGCACCTGGCAAAGAATTGTCTGCGTTGATCGCGACTCGACCTCGACAGTCAAGCCATAGCGATTGAGGAGGATCGATGCAACTTCGGGATCCTTGAGGAATTCGACCTTGAGCGGGCTCGCATAACCGGTGACGGTCAGCTCCTCCGGTACTTCAGTTGGAGCGAGCGTTGCGGTTGGCGAAGGTCCAGGAGTGGGGGTCGGCGGGGGTGGTGGATCTGGTCCTGGCCACAACAACACATATCAGCAGGATCAGCGCGAGAAGCAGAAGCGCCAGTCCTATCTTCTGTCTTCGATCCAGATTCTTGATCCTCGTCATGTTCTACTCCAGGACTCCAATCGGCGTGAAACGGGGCCGTTCGAATACGCTGGCCGGCTCCGCTCACTCGAAGTCGTCATCGTCGAAGCCGTTGGCAGATGCGGCGGTGATCGTGTCAACCGTTTCTTCCAGGATCTCGCTCAGCGCTGCCAGGTCGAGTACATCCTGCTGGTGATACTGCTGGTAGAACTCATCGGCGGCATAAAGTGTTTTCGGACACACGGTCGTGTCGATGTAATCGACGTATTTCTCTGCACCCTTGACCTTTCGTTCGACCAACCAAAGAGTTTGTTTCAGCAACGCTGAAAAGGGTTCGACCAATTTCGATTCATAGACCGGAGCCACGATCATGCTTCCTCGATCCCGGTCGCTTTCGATGGCGTCAAGCATTCGAGCGATCTCATCTGTTAGTTTCGTGACGCATTTGCGCATCGACGATTTCGGAATGTTGCCAATTGAATCTTGCATTTCCTTGAGTTTGGCTCTTGCCCGTGCGTAGGCAATCTCTTCGGGCATCAACGGTTCAGGAGCCGGCTCCTTGACCAGCAACCAGACTCCGGAAAAGACGACTGCCGACAATCCAAGCGCCATCCAGAATCCTGCACCCAGGACCATCACAACCAGGAAGGTGACCAGCGCGGAACCGATCGCGAGCGGCGTCCGCGGTGAGGCTTTCATCTTGATAATGCGATCCCGTCCCAACTCCACCACCTGTGAAACGTCACTCTCGACTGTGGACATGCGCTGGTCCCGATTGACGCCCGTTTCCTCTGTCGTTCCCTTCGGCATGTCTTGGTCTCCTAGGACGTGTTCGCGAATGATTTCCGCAGAGCGTCGATGAGACCTTCACGGCCATCGTAAACGGCGCCCGACGTCAGTTCGGCGAGAGCGGTGAGCTGTTCTTCCGAGGCATCGCCAAACATGATCGAATAGACCGGTATACGGTCTGTGAGGACTGCCGGTTGGCGCGCCGCGAAACTATCTATCGAACCGTCAGATTTCCCGTCAGTGAGAACGACTATTGATGGGGAATAACCGTCCAGCGACTCGTCGAACTGGTCCATGGCAGTGTTGAGACAGCGATACATGTCGGTGCCGCCGCTGGCGCTCTTTTCCTTGGTTTTGGTCAGGAGCTCCGAAAGTGCCGCCGGGTCGTTGCCATTGACCCGCCAGATGCCGTCGATATCGCTGTCAAAGGGAATCACGACGGTGACGTCAGACGTGGCCCGCTCGATGAAATATTCTTGAGCTCTCGGGTTTTCCAGCATGACTTCCATCGCTGACTCAAGATCTCGCTCACCAGAACCCTTCATGCTCCCCGAGTAGTCCAGACAGACAGCCGTGAAAGCGGGTTTGCGGAACTCCGACTGGTAGAGGTGAAGCGCGTCAAAGACGACGTCGCCGGTGGGAACATTGATGAAGGTGAACGGCTGATCGACGTCCACGCCCCAATCTGCGTTGAACACTTCTGGGTCGTATGTTGGTGTGAACCCGATCTTCGTCGGTCGTCGACCCTGGTCGACCAGTTCTTGCTGAATCTCATCAGTCAGCAAGTAGGCCTTGAACTTCTGGAAAATGGCCTCGATCTCAGGATCACCGCGGTCGACATAACCCAGGGGCCAATCTGCGAAAGCGAGACCGTCGATCGGGTAGATCACCTGCAGGAGATCAGTCTCACCCTCTGCGATTAAGCGTTGATTTGCGGTAATGATGGCTGACTCGTTGTTGACCATGCCATCATAGGAGTCGTAGTTCGAGAGGAAGACATCGCGGAGAAAGCCAGATGCGCCAGCAGTCCGGTCGACCTCGCCAAGAAGACGGGTGACCTTGTCCTGGACCTCTGGATCTTGTAGGTCCTCTGCGGTCAGCACCTCGGGGTGGCCAGCGAAGGCATAAAGGTAGCCGAGGTAGGCCATCGCACCAGAGTTGCTTTGAGTTGCGCTCGACATCATATAGCGGAGATCGCCTGATTCCGCCGCCGCGAGGATGTCTTCGACCGTCACAGGACGGTCGATCCAGCCGAGCTCCTCGGCTTTGCTGCGTTTGATTCCGAACACGACAGCGGTTCCCATGATGCTGTCGACCTGCGAAACCACGCCTTCGCCGTTGCCGAGATTCATCCAGACGGAACTGGCCGGCCAGACGGCGTCGTATCCAATCGCCCCTTCCTGGATATCGATCATGGTATCGACCGATCCCTGGAAAGAAGGAACCAGATCGACCCCTTCAGCTTCCTCGAATCGCTCGATCAACGTGGGTTCATCGGTGGATGGGTCGTCGAACAGGATCCGGTTCTCTGAACCCGTGAGAATCGAAAACGAAAGACCCGGTGGCTCTGGATCGGGATCCGGGCTGCATCCAGCCAGAAATCCGGTGAACAGCACAAGCGCCAGGATCGCGGAAGCGTACCTTCGACTCTTCCGTGAGTCTCTGACATTTGCGAATCCGGGGATTGGTCGCCTCGAGTCGGTCATGACTCAGCACCTTTCCGAGTGTTGTCACTGTGCACCCAAGTATGCACGTGAAATGAAAACCTTGCCTTAACGATAGGGTGGACGCCGCGAAGGGAAATCCGTAGTTCTACGGATTTCAGGGAGTCGGCCTCGAAACTAAAGTCATGTCAGGGAATCAAGCGGGCAAGGCGATGTCGCCTTCGGAAGAGCCGCACGATCAGGATTCCACACACATCGAAGGAGTGTTTTCAATGGGAATTTTCGATCGCCTTTCCCGCTTGCTGCGGGCGAATGTTCATGCCGCGCTTGACGGTGCAGAAGATCCTGAGAAGATGATTGACCTTCTGATACGGGACGCCGAATCGGGACGAGTCGCTGGCCGCCAGCAGCTGGTGGCGGTGATCGCCGAGCGAAACCGGATCTCCGCTGAAGCGGACAGCGAAGAAAAGGTCGCAGTCAAGGCACAACGTCAGGCAGAAGCCGCGGCTCGAAAGGGTGACGACGAACTGGCGCGAGAAGCGTTGCGGCGACGCAAGGATGCTCTTGAAGCTGCTGAGATCTTTTCCCAGCAAGCGGAATCGCAGCAGATCATGGTCGAGCGACTCAAGAGCCAACTCTCTCTGGTCGACGACAAGATGCGCCGCATGTACCAGGAGCGGGACCGTCTCGTTGCGCAGAAACGCATTGCGGATGCACAGGTCGTGCTCGCCGAGACCGCCGGCAAGATCTCCATTTCGTCGATTGATAGCGAGTTTGGGCGGATGACGCGCAAGGTCCGTGAAGAAGAGGCCCGTGCACAGGCTTCGATCGAGGTCCACCTGGAGATGGACTCGCTGGAGGGCCGACTCGACGCGCTCGAGGACGAAGGAATCGAAGAGGAGCTCCGTGCCCTCAAAGAACTGGTCGGAAAGACGCCAGAAGTGGCGACTCAGAATCTCTACTCGATCGGTCCGGTCGATTCGACGAACGACCGCTAGCAGCCTGGAGCGCCCAAGGCACCTCCCAACACGTGAGTTTGCTCGTGAACGTAAAATGGTAGGATTGCTAAAGTCACGCGAGATACTCCAATTGAAAAAGTCGCATCGCGAGTGCGCGTGGTCGTCGCGAAGCCAGCTCCTCCTGGTGCGCCACTGGTGAACTTATGGCACAGCCTCGCCGATCATCGTCCCTTCCTGGTCCGCTTCCGCCGCTAATCGGTCGAACCGAGCAGCTGGCGGAAGTCGTACGGCGGATCGAGGAGGGTTCCAGGCTGCTGACTGTCACTGGCATTGGCGGAATTGGGAAGACACGGCTAGCGCTTCAAGCTGGAAACTATTTCCGAGGTTCGATGACTGTGACCTTTGTCGACCTCATGCCGCTTCATTCGCCCAGCCTCCTACTGCGTCAGATTGCTTTTGCGCTTCGGCTCGATCTTGCCGAAACCTATCCGGTGATCGATCAGCTGGCTGCAGATCTCAGCGCTCGCAAGTCGATGCTCATTCTCGACAACCTTGAGCATCTTCTACCTAGTGCCTCACCAGTGATTGCCGAACTACTCGAGAAGTGCCCTGAACTTCTGATAATGGTCACAAGTCGTCTGGCGACCCGCCTGGCCGAGGAGCATGTTTTCCACTTGCTTCCCATGGAGCTTCCCACTCAGCACGAAATCGACAGCTGCCAGAAGCTCTCACAACTCGAGTCGGTACGGCTGTTCTCGGAACGTGCTACTGAGGCCCATCCGCAGTTCGCTCTGACTGACCTGACGAGCCCGCCAGTCGCGAGGATCTGTGTGAGGACCGGTGGTATCCCGCTCGCCATCGAGCTCGTAGCCTCCCGCGTCCGCCATGCGTCACCTCAGTCGATTCTCGAGCAACTCGACGCGGTGTTGCCGGTACTGACCGACGAGGACCCCAGCACTGGCGAACCGACGGCCGTTATGGAAGAGACATTCCGATGGAGCTACGATCTCCTGCCGCCGGACGGGCAGCAAGTCCTGCCACGGCTATCAGTCTTCAGAGGAGGATTCGATCTGGGCGCGGTCAAAGCGATTGCAGAAGCGCCACCGCAGATCACCGTCAATCCACTGGACGTGATTGGATACGCACTGATCGATCACGGTCTGGTCCAGCGCACAGACCTGGAGAACGGCGTGACTCGCTATACGCTGCTCCCGCCGGTAGAGGAGTTCGCCCGCGGTCTTCTGGCTGGATCAGGTCATGAACGGGCGGTTCGTATTGCTCATGCTCGCCACTTCCTTGCCCTGGCAGAGTCACTCCGTCCCGAGATCGAAGGAGAACGGGGGCCTGAAGTGCTCGACTGGTTCGAGCTCGAACATGCCAACCTGCGGGTCGCGATGGCAACTTTGCTTGGTCAAGGCCGGAGGTATCTGGCAAGTCGGTTCGCGCTGTCGATGTGGAAGTTCCTGGTCGTGCGACGCTACATAGCCGAGGGTCGGGAAACACTCGACGCCGTTCTCTCACTCACCGATGCCGAGAATCCTGAAGAATCAGATCCGGAGCTTCGCTATGCGGCCGCTTCCTTCGCCCTGCATAACCGAGATTTGCCGCGCGCGCGTCACCATGCAAAGATCGGAATGGAGATCGCCAAAAAGCTGAACGATCCACTCTGGCAGGCTGGCTGTTTGAGCGTGCTAGCCCATGCCGCGGCTCAGGAAGGCGACTATCAACGAGCGGCCAACCACTATCTCCTGGTTGTATCGGTGATGGATTCCCTCATACCAAGAAACCCTTATGTGGAGCATACGAAGGCAATCATTCTGGTGGCGCTGAGTACGGCCCAGCTTTCCTTGGGTGATCCGGAAGGATCTGATGCTTGGGCGCAGGAGGCGCTAACGATCTGGATCAGGCGGCGTGACAAATGGGGCATCGGTCTGGCCAAACTCAATCTTGCTCGACTCGCGTATTTGCGTGGCGATGTCGACTCGGCCCTTGATCTTTATAGTGAGTGTCTGCCGCTTCTCTATGAAATCGGCGACATGGTGTCGTTTGCGGAAGGACTCGCGGGTCTGGCGGAGCTTGCATTCGAAGCTGGGCACGTCCATCTTGCCGCCGAGCTGTTTGGAGCGAGCGAGTTCCTGAGCGATAGCGCTCACACGCCGGGCGCACAAGTCATCGAGATTGACTTCTTGGCGTTGAGGTCGAGGCTCGAGAAGGCTCTATCGGCAGACGAGATCGACGCGTTTGTGATCCGGATCGCACAGGAACCGGAACTGGATTTCTTTGAGATCGTTGAACGCTCGATCAGCATGATCCTGCACCCCGACTCAGGAGAGGTTGCTCCGACGGTGGAGTCCACTGATCAGGTTAATACTCCCACTGAACTGGCTGCAGCAAAGGAAGCTGGCCTGACCAAGCGAGAACAGGAGATTCTTTGCCTCCTGGAGCTTTCAGATCAGGAAATCGCAGACATGAATTTCATCGCTTACCGAACGGTAACCAGTCATGTCACGAAGATCTACTCGAAGCTGGGCGTTTCCAATCGAGCTGCGGCGCTAGCTTGGGCTTTTCGGAACGGTCTTTGCCAGAACGGTGATACGGCCGATTGAGATCCGTAGTTCGTTTCACGTGGTTTACGTAGTTCCTACGATGTCACCGAGTCTGCCATGTCCGACGATGTCCTCACTGGACTCATTTCGTCGGAAAGGACAGAGACGATGAAGCTGACACGGACCGAACTCGATGTCCTCATGCTGATGGCTGAGGGACGTTCCGATGTCGAGATTGCACGGGAACTGGCAATCGACCCGAACCTGATTCAACGGCATGTCGATCGAATCATCTTCGAACTCAAGCGGCTTTCGCTTGATGACGTGGTGGCGGATATCGTCATCGCGATTCAGCTTGGTCTGGTGGGTCGAAGCCGATTCGCTGCCTGAGCGACGGCTTCTGCAGCCACTTCTGAACAAAAGCGAGAATGGAGGTCGATCCCAAAATGAACACTTATCAAACGTCGACACTCGCTCAACCGGATGTTCGTTTCGCCTCGTTTTGGCGGCGTGTGGCCGCCTCGATGCTGGATGGACTGGTGATCGGCATTGCGGTCTCTGTTCTTTCTGGACTGATTCCAGCTGACAATGCTGTCGGAACCGGATTGATTGCTCCGATCGTTTTCTTTCTTGGTCCATGGGTCTATGTCGTCAGTCTGACCGCCACTGGAGCCACCCTCGGGAAACAGATGGTTGGCATTCGAGTTGTCGACAGTGATGGTTCGCCACCAGGGCTTCGCCGAGCAACCCGTCGGACGTTTTTGCCTTTCCTGCTCAGTTTCGCGCCGACAGTCGTTCTGGTGAGCGCGCTGATGATTGACACGAATCTCATGACCGGGCTCCTGGTCCTCGCGGCTGCCTCGCTGGTCGCTTTCGCGTTCTGGTGGATCGACGTTCTCTGGATGCTTGGAAACGATCGCCGCCAGACACTCCATGACCGATTGGGCGGGACGATGGTTGTTTGCCATATGAGCGCAGGTTTGGAGAGCGGGTTGCTCGCAGAGAGCGCTCGATGAATCGGTTCTGAGTTCGAGTAATCGACTAGATCGTTTGCCGGCTCGATGGAGACCGTTGCTCCGTTGAAACCGATCAGCACGTCAACGTTTCGGTCCAAAGCGCCGCGAGGTCCGACACTGGGACCGTTGTTGATCAAGTTCTCCAGGACTCCCTTCCACTTCCAAGCCAATCCCAGAAATGCGATGACCCGATGAGAGATCTTACCGGCTTCGTCGGCGGCGTGTGACCGGTTTCCGCTGCGGCAAAGACTGGTTTCGAATCAGCTAGCTGATTGTGAAGGCATCCTTGTTTCGCCGCTCGATTCTAGCAACACAGGGGCAGGAAGAGCCTTAGGAGGACTGACAGAATTGTCAAAACGATCACCAACACGGCCAAAGCGATCAACGCCTCGCGAAAGCAACCAGCGAGCCAGAGGGCAACCTCGGGAATGTCGTCACGGTTCATGGTTCGACCTTTTCGGTGTCGATCTGGACAATGGTCGATTCGATCGCGACCCCGACTGGTTTCAGGCCTGACTCCTCCAGCGCTTCATTGATGCCACGTTCTATGCCCCGCTCGAAGGAATCGCTGCTCGCGATCAGGCCGAAAAGACCTTTGTCGAACGAGACCTCTTCGACGGCGATCTCGTCGCCGTCCAATTGCGGCATTCCGAGGTAGACCGTCCCGAGAAGCTCGACTTCAATCCCGCTTTCTGAAATCGTCGTCGTGGCGCCGCAGATCTCGGCGGTGTCTTCGCTTGTGGTAAAGGTCTGCTCACCCTCCACGCAATCGTAGGTGTTGATGTCGATGTTGCTGGCCGAAAGCCTCAGATGTTCGGGCTGAACCGATTGAAGAGCAATTGCCTGACTAACAGAGTTGCTGACCGCGGCCGCGATGCTTTCCTCAAGCGGACCATCGACCTTGATGTTCTCGGAGAACCACCAACCGGCACCTATCGCCAGTACGACGCAGACCAAGATTCCACCAATGATAAGCATCAACCACTTCGGCATTACTTCACTCCTTTCGATCCCCCTGGCACAAATTGCGGGCCAGGGACAATTCAAACGTAGCGAAGATCGGGTTCGTGGTCGACCGTAACTCTACGTAACTTGATTCGGGTCGGGATCTACCGATAACGGCCGACAGGACGGCTGGAGCCTGGGCAAGCCTCCTTCAAAGGACGACCTCACCGTCGGCGCCCCGATGCAGAATCCATTGTTTTACGTAGATTTACGGATGCAGATTACCGTCGTATGAATAAGACTCATTCCAATCAATCGGAAGGCAGGGTCGATGGCGTTCTGCTCCTCATCCTGGATCATGAACTTCGGAAAACAGGGATTCATCGCCTGAAGCGCTGGAATTCCAAGGCCGCAAATCACAGCGTCCGCCAGTCATCGTCCCCTTTGGCCGCAATCTGGGCTGCCACGCAGGCACCTCCGCAACTGGAAAAGGAGAATGTGGGATGGTTTCAAGTTCACGATTCATCCGAATGACGCTTGTGATTGTTCTCGCTCTTATGGCCTGCGGTTGGTCGTTCGCTACGAGCGCCCAGGATCTCGCATCTCCGGTCGCTGTCGAAGTGGTCGAGGATGACCTAACGAATCCACCAGATCGTGACATCCACGGTGGGACCAGCGGGGACGAGGTTGGTGCGGCCGCGGTTCTCATTGAAGCCAACGGAGAAACCGGAAACGTCTACTTCTATGACACTCCCGAGTATCCGGGAAGTTTCTGCTGGCTCCTTCCCGGTTACAGCCCCGCCGGGGACCAGTTCATTTCCTTGCCACCGGTCAGTATCGAGGCCGCTCCGGGGCGCTCGGCACAGTTTGTCCGGGTTTTCGCGGAAAGCTGGAGTTACGATCCCCAGACAAACGAATCAACGGTCATCGATGGGGTCTCGGAACAAGGAACCATCGATCCAAATCTTGGTTACATCAATCTGGGTGATCCCAGCTATGGGTTCGTGACCTATGCCCGCTGGAGCGGCATCGTTTTTGGCACGCTGTACTTCCAATGGTTCGACGAGTCGCTCGAGGTAGTCGGTGACGCGTTCGTCTATATGGAGTACTACGACAATTCTGCGATCGGAGGCGGAGTCGAAGATGCCTGCTATTTCTCGACGTATGCGCCGACTCCAACGCTGACCGGCGCCGAAACTCCCACGCCGACGCCGATTCCGGGAGGGTTCGTTCCCGGAGATCCCGTACAAACCAGAGTCAATGGAAACCTCCGTTCAGGACCTTCCACCAGCGCCGGCATCCTCGCGGTTGTTCCAAAAGGAAGCCCCGGGCAGGTGATTGGGTTTCCAACGTTTGCCAACGGCTACACATGGTACCGGGTCGAAATGTATGGTTACGAGATCGGGTATATGGCGAACGTGACACTCGAATCCGCCGCGCCGGTACCGACCCAAACAGCCAGCTCGACCGCTACGACGGTTGCGACGTCGACGCCCACCCTTACTTCGACACAGACGTCGACACCAACTGCGACGCTTGCTCCCTCGCTAACGTCGACGCCAACCCAGACAGCTGCGCCATCGTTAACGCCGACGCCGTCAGGGACACCAGCACCGTCCTTGACTGCTACGCCGACTCAGACAATCGCTCCGTCGTTGACTCCGACCTCATCAGCCACGTCAGAGCCGTCGCTTACGCCGACACAATCGCCGACTGGCACAGCGACGGCAACGCCGACGTCTGTCCCGGGAGCCTTCGCGATCGGAACCACGGTCGAGAATCGTGCGCGACTCCGGCTTCGCAGCGGTCCCGGTACGACCTATGCAACCCTGGCCACGATGGATACGGGCACGATCGGTGTCATTACCGGTGCGCCTGTTTCGGCAAATGGCTACACGTGGTATCCCGTCGACATGCAGGGGTATGGAGCGGGCTGGACGGCTGGCGAGTATCTGATCCCATCAGAATCGAGTCCGACGTCGACGGCAGTTCCATCGATCACACCGACCGGGACTTCTCAAATACCTGCCACCGCCACACCAACAGCGATCGCAGATGGTTTTGCTCCAGGAACCACGGTTGAGAATCGTGCGCGACTCCGGCTTCGCAGCGGTCCCGGTACGACCTATGCAACCCTGGCCACGATGGATACGGGCACGATCGGTGTCATTACCGGTGCGCCTGTTTCGGCAAATGGCTACACGTGGTACCCCGTCGACATGCAGGGGTATGGAGCGGGCTGGACGGCTGGCGAGTATCTGATCCCATCAGATTCGAGTCCGACGTCGACGGCAGTTCCATCGATCACACCGACCGGGACTTCTCAAATACCTGCCACCGCCACACCAACAGCGATCGCAGATGGTTTTGCTCCAGGAACCACGGTTGAGAATCGTGCGCGACTCCGGCTTCGCAGCGGTCCTGGCACGACCTATGCAACCCTGGCCACGATGGATACGGGCACGATCGGTGTCATTACCGGTGCTCCTGTTTCGGCAAATGGCTACACGTGGTACCCCGTCGACATGCAGGGGTATGGGAGCGGCTGGACAGCAGGCGAATACCTGCGAGAAGCGGTCAGCACGTCGGGCGAGCAACGGGAAACGACGCCTACCGCCGACTCTTCACAAGCAGGTGCCGGAGTGGCAGGGCCGCTTGCAGACGATGCGCCGGAATCAACTTCCGCCGAAGTGAATCAAGGCGACGGATCCGGAGCTGCAACGCCAGCGACCCCAGGGACGCCAGCAAGGGAGGACGTTCCGGAAACTGAGATCGAGACCACCAGTGATTCCTGATTCAGTAGTTTCCCAGTATCGCTCGAGGTTGCGCGAAGGACATCGAACTGGAAAGGCGAATGGTCGGCGGGAATAGCGTTCACGGAGAGCGAATCGTCGTTGTCATCCTTTGTGTTCCTCTAGCAGTTGCAGGATTGGCGCTATGAGGAATGAGAGGAAAGTATCGGGCGGATGATCGTTATCTGCCGTGGAGGGTCTGGCAGCGGTGTGTTGACTTCTGATCGTTGCAGTCTTCCACTAGTTGTCATAAGCGAAGGCTCGGACGAGGCGAGAACGGTGACAGCTGTCACCGCGGGTACGCCGTTCAGGAATCCTGGCAGCAATCCGTAGACAAAACCTCGCAATCCAATGCGGATGACAAGGGATGCGCGGCGGGGCTGTTAATCGAAGCTGAGGAAGCCGCGGGAATCACGACAATGAATCAATACAAGTGCGAAATATGGGATTACCTGGAGCCCGGAGAGAGGGTGGTCTGGACCGGAGGACCGGAATCCGGGATTCGGTTTGGAAAGGGGGACCTCCTCGGCTCAATCTTCTTGATCATGTGGCTCGCGGTATTGCTGGCAATGCTCGTGCTGGGATCTGAAGATATAGGCGGCCACATCGCGATCGTGGTTGTCCCTTTGTTGTTGTTCGGGTTCCACGCCCTCGCAACCAGACACTACACAGATGCGGCACAGCGCAGACGATCACAATACGGAATAACGAATCAAAGGTTGATTGCAACGGGCCGCTACAATCTGTGGTGCTCCCTTGATTCGATATCCAACCTGCAACTCTTGCTTCACAAGGATGGTACGGGAACGTTGCTCTGCACGTGCCAACCAAAGTCTCTCAACGGACGAATAAAATCAGATCAGACCGAGGTCCCGATATTCGAGTACGTCCGGAACCCGGAAGCGTTGATCCCGCTTATGCCGATCGCGATGGCGCGACCGACTAAGCCGAGGTGGGGGGACGCGCAAAACCAGCTGGATAGACGGACCGCTATCGAGCGATTCGGTCATCGAAATCCGTTCTGGTCGACAGGAGCCGGATCGCTCCGTCGCTGGCTACTCCGGTCTGAACAAGTGCTGTGGACGGGCAAGCCTCATCCGTCTCCTGGCATTGCGTGGAATGATGTTCTCGCCGCTATTCTCGCCGCGCTGTTGGTCATTTTGGTTTGGTTGCTCGTGATCGAAGTGCAAGAACGCCGTGACCCGCGAAACGAACGAACCGGAGCGCTTGAAGACTGGCAATATGCGCTTTTCCTTGTTGCGGCAACCTCGGTGATTGCTTACGGACTATACGTGTCGATCATTCGACATCTCATCGAATGGTTCCAGCGTCGATCGACCACGTACTGGGTGACGGACGAGCGTGTAATCATCGAGGAATGGTCACGGACTCGATTCATTCCCATTTCCTGCATCCGTTCGACATCGGTTGTGGCAAGAGGGGGTGACCGTGGGTCGCTGCGATGCGCAAGCGACTACATCGACACCGTCGGTGGCAGGCGAGAGCGTCACTTCACAGGGTTCCTGATGATCGACGTGGACGGAGTCGGTGAGGCTCGCAGGTTGATTGAACGTTGGGGGAGTGATTCGTCGCGAGGAGACTAATCAGTGAGAGCACCGCTAGGTTCATCGACAGTTGGGACCAGTTCCAGGATTTCGAATTCAAAGCCGATACTCGAAACGCAACACCGGGTGTTTGGTGTATGGCCGGAGCGTTGAGGATGGTAGCAGCGGATGGAAGCGGAGGGGTTTGGCGAAATGTTACTGCCTGTAGTGATTTGCCGGGAACCAGAGCGAGGTTGACGAAGTCCGTTTCACCTTGCACTGTTTGGTTTGACAACATCCCCTGTGCGAAAGAAGTCTTTAACTTGATCGGTGAGGCCCAGCGGTCGTACCGGAATTCGAAATCTGATCAAGCCTGATGTTGTTTTGGAGGATAGACCGATGCCCAAGACCCAAAATGATCGTTGCGCGCCTCTGGTTTGCCTCTCCATCATTCATCCATCCGCACGAGACCGCATTAATGCCGATGCTAGGCGGGTGGAGCTGGAACGAATTCAGCTGGAACTGCGTCAGTTGGAAGCCCGGATCCTGAATCATGAAGCTGAGCAGGCATACCACAATCGTGGGCTCACTCAGGTGGACGCCTCCGAGGATGCTCCGGACAGGTCCGGAATGGATTCCGATCAAATCAATTCAGCGAGCATGCAATCGATGAACCACGACGAAAACACTGTGAACCCGAGAATGAGCACTGCGGAACTGGATGCCGAAACGAGTTTGCCTGGCACGACCGACAATCGATCGGCCGGGAGTTTGTTCTGGTCGGTTCGACTGTGTCGCCGGATATCTCATTGGAAAGCGAGGGAGTAGAGGGCATGAGCGTCAAGAAGTGGACCTGTCACCGCTTGCGCAACTCACCCCGTCGGTACTGTTTACCCATTCGATGCAGGGGCGATTTCGTTCTGGCAGGGATGGCTAAAGCTAGTGGTGGTTGACCGTTCAGCATTGGAGCTTCGCTAATTGGTCTCAACCCGTTCTTGACGCGAACCGTACCACTTCGGCTGTGCGCCGCCAACCAAACCAGCAGTCCGTCTACCCACAATCGCTGCGAGGTTCTTCCGTTCCGTGCTGATAGAGTAGGGATGCATCTGAAGGTATCAACTGCCCCGAAGATGAGATGACCAAGGCGTGCGAGCCTAGATCTGATCCTGATTCGCGCCGTCCGCTCGAGTACCCGACCAATTAGGATCCAGTACGGACACCGGACGCTACGGTCGTTTGACCATTCACCCGTGATGTATTCAAGTGCATCGGCGCCGAGTGTGGTTCGCCATTCGAAGCTTCTGGAATCCGTGCCGTGCCGATGCTGCCCTGGAACGCTGGCGCCGCGGCAAAACGAACGCGCGTTACTTAGTCCGTATCTCCTTGTTCCTCGGGTTCGAAAGTGGCTTCTTCTAGGTCCGTTTCATCTTCCGGAACGAGACTGTTGCCAATGCCAAGAGCAGCGAAGCCGGACAAGAAGTTATTCGCGAAGCGGTCTGCTTCCTGCTCCTCAGCGGTGAGGGGGGCATTCTTGAGGTCGTCCAGGACTTCGGCCCACGGTGACTTATTCGGGTCCGGTTGTTGACCAGTGACATCCTGATTCGTGTCGAACATGGTCCCGTTAAGGACACTGGAACCTTCGGCGAATATGCTTTGAACGCCGCCAAACACTTGCCCATTCTGAGTCCAGGTCACGAGTGAGCCGTTCTCGAGAGCGCTGGACTCGAAAAGCTCGATCCCGCTCGCTGCCTGGAAGGCGACCATACTCTCGGATGGGTAGTTCGCTACGAAGGCATCGGCAGCGGCGCCGCTCTCGAACCGGTATTCGTCGATGAACACGTAGTTGTCGGTCCCGGGAACCGACCCCTGATGGGAGTAGACGCTGAACATGTCGGCGAGCGCCTTCGCCAGGAGAGCATCCAGTTCCGGTGGCAGCTGGTATGCAGGAATGAGTGTGCCCTGGTATTTCACGACATTCAGTGCATCGACCGGGTTCTCTCCGTACCGGAACAAGAGAGGCGGGTTTTCAACCGGCGCGTCAATAAGCGCGTCGTAGGCACCGGCAACTGAGCTCACAAACCCGAGAAACTGCTGGAATTCGTCCGAGCCCGCATCGACGAGCGGGAGAATCTCCTGACAGTTGACGATGTATCGGCCGCCGACAGCCGTTGCGTTGAGTACCGTGCCTTGATACCCACCGAGGTCGCTCTCAAAGGAATAGGAAAACGTGGCTGCATCGGATTGGTCGGTTGTCCCGGGAGGAACGGGCGACGCCTTCAAATCCTCGAGTGCCTTGTTGGCGCGGGCCGGCGTGTTGAAGCGCATGGCGGTCGTATAATCCGTCCTTGTCCAGGTGTCTCCAGTTGGATAGATGGTTGCCTGAGTGTAGGCGAGCTGTGCGTTCTGGTAGATGTCTAAAACCTCTTGCGCAATCACGCCCTGTTCAACGAGTTGATCGAGGTCAAAGACCACCTGTCCACTGCCGTATGTAACGCCGCCATCTGGCACAATCGTATTCGCGAGGAAATTTGCGAAGGGGAGGATGATCTCTCCGCCCGTCTTCGCGTCATCAGTCTGAAGATGAGCGATGCTGACGCTGGCAGGAGCGTTGTTGATCCTCCCGAGACCAGCGATCGCCCCAGCTGCCGCGGCTCCCTGCATAAGACTTCGTCTCGTCAGCGCGGCTTGATTCGATCTGGAGTGAAGGAGCATTGGCCTTTCCTTTCTTGCCCGGATGAACTGTCGGTGAAATCATCCAATCATGACCGGAGCAGTATGTCAACCTTCGACTCTTGGCTGGTCGAGCCTTTCTTGAAACTGGCGGCACGCGCGCAGGGTCAGCATCACCTTCAAAGGACAAGCTCTGGAATTGAACGTGTTCATGACTCTACTCCAGCAGCGGGAAGCCGCTAACGCATTAGCACCGTCAGTCTCGAGATTCGCTGGAACAGATACTCCACGCACACCGTGATCCAGAAGGCAATGAGAGCCCCCACCCGGTTCTGAGCTCGAAGCCGGATGCTCATTTGGTGATCACCTTGAGTCCGAGCCGGTCTTCGAACGCCGAGCGGAACCACGGCATCTGTTTCTGCAGACAATGGATGGGCGATTTCGTTCTGGCAGGGATGGCGTCGGCAATTGTCCGCTAGATCGCTCACTTTTGGGCTGTGCAATGTGAACTGGCCGTAGAATCAGCCGGATGGGTTCATGACTCGACCCAGGAAGTGTAGCGTGCCAGTGACTGTGTCCCGGATGGCGAAGATGAACGGTCGGTCGATGCGGAGCTGGATCGGGTCTCGCGGACCCAAACCCAGCGCAATCCAAAGGGCCGTTCCGGCAGTCGCTTCTGCGCCTGCTTCATTGATACGAATCCGGACATTGTGCGCGATGCAAACAAGTGGCAAGTATCAGTCGAGTTCCTCTCCGGGTCCTACTCCTTGGTACCCCAGGCAGGGATCGAACCTGCGGCCTACCGCTTAGAAGGCGGTTGCTCTATCCACTGAGCTACTGGGGCGCGAACTGCGACTTGGCCTGAGCCGTTAAGTATTAGCCGCGCACAGCCATGCATTCTAGCAGTCCATCCGTCAGCCAATCGGGCGCGGCTGCCGTCTGCGGTTTCGGCATTTGGTACCGTTGATTGAGTTCAAACTATCGTGCTCTCGCCTTGACGACCTCTGTCTGGCGAGGGAGACCGGCAAAGGAGTATCACCATGACCGCAACGTCTGAGGTTGTCATCGTCGGTGGCGGAATCAGTGGCGCAGCTACAGCGTACGAACTCGCGGTGCAAGGGGTTAAGGTCACCCTCCTTGAAAAAGGCGACCTGGCCAACATGGCTTCGAGCTGGACGTTGGCCGGTGTGCGGCAGTCTGGCCGGCATCCGGCCGAACTCCCTCTCGCCAAAGCGGCAGTTGATCGCTGGCCCACACTGGGGGAGGAGCTTGGTGCTGATATCGAGTATCGGCAGCACGGGAACCTCCGTCTTGCTCGCACAGAAGACGAAATCCCGGAGATTCAGAAGGTGGTCGCCGCGACTGCGAGCGCCGGCATCACGATCGAGTTCCTGGAAGGGAACGACCGGGTTCGGGCGGTTGCCCCGGCGCTGAGTGAATCGATCCCGGCAGCGTCCTTCTGCTCGACCGATGGCCACGCCAATCCGACTGCAACGGTTTCGGCGTTCGCAGAGTCCGCCAAACGCCATGGTGCCACCATTCGGACCGGAGTCCAGGTCACTGGTTTGGCGACGTCTGGTGGACGAATCGCGGGTGTCGAAACCACCAGCGGTCGCGTCCCTGCTGACGTGGTCGTCGTTGTCGCTGGAATCTATACGCCAACGCTGCTCGCTCCGCTCGGGATCGACTTTCCTTTGCAGATCGTGTTTACGCCTGCCATTCAGTCCGTTCCAATGCCACGGTTGATCGATCAGGTGCTCGGTGTCGCTGGTGCGGATCTGGCGTTGCGGCAGCAGGCCGATGGACGGATTCGCGCGACGGGCGGTGGTCAACCCTGGGCGGGCACACTGGCTGACATTGAACATGATTTTGACGCTGTGCAACCTCCTGCCTACCGGATCCACGATGCACTCGAGCGAATCATTCGGGTGATTCCGACCTTTCGCGAGGCGCGTTTGGCCAAAGTCTGGGGAGGACTGATCGATCTTACGCCCGACGCGTTGCCGGTTTTTGAGCGGTTATCGTCAACCGAAGGGCTGGTGTTCGCGGCTGGTTTCTCCGGCCATGGATTCGGGATCGGCCCGAGTACTGGTCAGATATTGGCGGATCTGGTCATGGGAGGGGGGTGCGAATTGCCGATAGATGCATTTGCACTCGATCGGTTCGCCGGGATCTCCGGACAGGAGCGACCGACCCTTCACGGCTAAGACCAGAGCGAAGTGGTAGGATGGTGTTGCCCTTGGTCAACCATCGATCGCCTGTCAACGGCGACCCGAGTGTTCTGTTAGTTGGAAGCCCGACCGCAGCGTGACCGGGGGAGGGTAAGCGTTTCGACGAAGACAACGCGTACTCGCTGCAACGAGTTGGGTTCTGCAGGAGGAAATCGAATGAAAACATCCCGATCCAAGGCGATGGCGCTGGCCGTCGTCGCTGCGTTAATGATGATGGTGCAGGTCGCAGGGTTTTCGAACCCGGTGGTCGCGCAGGATCGTCCGGTCCTCCGATTTGGCATCGATGCGGCTGACCTGAACACGCTCGACCCGCATTTCGCCTCCGGAACACAGGATCGCACCGTTGTCGACATGGTCTTCAATGGCTTAGTCCGGTTTTCGCCTGGTGATGCATCTGTGATCGAGCCAGACCTGGCTACTGCTATTCCTGAACCAGCAATGGAAGGTGACGTGCAGACCTGGACATTCACCCTCCGCGATGACGCCATGTGCCATCCGTGGGAAGGTGGAGAGTCGTATGCGCTGACAGCAGATGACGTGGTGTTCTCGCTCTCCAAGGCGTCCAATCCGGATTCGTCTGGTTTTTCCGCTGACTACGCCGGATTGACTTTCGAAAAGGTCGACGACCTCACCGTCAAGATCAGCTCGGAGACTCCGCTCTCGCCAACGCTCTTTCTGCCGAAGGTGGCCAACTATGCAGGCGGTTTCATCGTCTGCGCGAAGGCTGTCGAGGCGCTTGGACTTGAAGGGTTTTCCACCAATCCGGTTGGCACTGGCCCGTTTATGTTCGAGTCGTATGAACCCCAGACTGCCGTGATCCTGACCGCGAATGACAACTATTTCCGCGGCGCGCCGCTGCTTGCAGGTGTCGAAGCACGCTATATGCCCGACGTCACCAGTCGAGAACTGGCGCTGCAGTCGGGTGAGCTTGATGTCATCGACGGTCTGAATGAGTCTCAGTGGGTGGAACGGATCAACTCCGAAGGGAACCTCCAGGCTGATGTTTTCGGTCCCGGCGAAGTTGCTTTCATCAACTTGAACATCGAAAACGAGTATCTCAGTGATCCGCTCGTGCGGCAGGCGATCGCTTATGCAGTCGACCCCACCGAGCACCAGTCGATTGCTGGATCACCCGTTGCCGAAGTCGTGTTCTCGGTCGTGCCAGCCGCGCTGATGCCCGGTGGACTGACCATGGAGGAAGCTGAGGCTGCTGGTGTGCTGTATGCCTATGATCCGGAGAAAGCCAAGGAACTCCTCGCTGAAGCAGGGTATGCCGATGGCTTCTCGCTCGACGTGATTTCGAGTGAAATGCCGGCGTACAAGAATCAGTATGAGATTCTCCAGGCTGAACTGGCCGATGTTGGGATCACACTGAACGTCGAGATCGTCGATCACGCCACGATGCATGCCCAGATCCGCGAAGGGGTGAACCCGATCACGATCTATGTCGCGTTCCGACCGAATGCTGATGTCTATCTGACCCAGTTCTTCCAGTCGAGCTCGATCGTCGTGACTGGTTCGTCGCCGGTGACCAATTTCAGCCACTACGCTGCCATCGACGATCTGATCGCTTCTGCGCGCGCAGAAACTGATCCTGATGCCCAGATTGCCATGTGGCAGGATGCGAACGTCCAGATCTTGACGGACGTCGCTGCTATTCCGCTGGAGTACGACAATCAGACATACGCCCGGTCGATGAACGTCGACTATGGCCATGAGCTCGTTTCGGTCCTGGCGCTCTATCCAGGAATCGATGAAACGACCACTATCTCGTCTTAGGGTGTAACCCACAGCCGGGCCGGAGATCATCTCTGGCCCGGCTGGTCCCATGTCGCCGACGCGACGTTTCGATCTCGAAACGTCTTATTGCCACGACTCGCGATTCCTGGACAAAGTTCTATGCTTTCCCACATCATCCGCCGGCTGTTGCTGGCGATTCCAACTCTACTGGCGGTTCTGACTGTCATTTTCATCATCGTCCGCGTAGCTCCTGGTGACCCCGCGACCGCGATGCTCGGTGATGCCGCTTCTCAGGAAGCGGTCGAGTCATTGCGCGAACGGATGGGGTTGAATGTCCCCATCTATCAGCAATATGCGAACTACCTCACCGACTTAGCTCAGGGGGACCTTGGCAACTCCTTGAAAACCGGTCAGCCGGTTTGGTACCAGATCCGAAGCGCGCTGCCGCACACGCTCGAGTTGACCTTCGCTGCGATGATCATCGGACTCGTGACAGGTATCCCAATCGGTGTCATCACGGCGGTCAAGAGAAATCAGGCGCCGGACTACGTGGGCCGAATCGTTTCGCTGGTTGGACTCTCGTTGCCTTCGTTCTACTTCGGCATTCTGCTCATGTACTTCTTCGCGGTGCGCCTCGACTGGTTTCCAGCTGTCGGGGCTTCCTCGTTTTCAAACCCGGTGAAGAACCTCCAGCAGCTTGTTCTGCCCGCGATCACGCTGGGATTGATCGAAACAGCCTATATCTCCCGGATGACCCGGTCCGCCATGATTGCCGTGATGGAGGATGACTACATCCGCACTGCTCGCGCCAAAGGCCTGCGCGAACGAATTGTGCTCACCCAACATGGACTGAGGGCTGGTCTCCTACCAATCGTCTCCCTGATCGGTATTTTTGCGATCGGTCTGATTGGCTCCTCGGTGCTCGTGGAAGAGGTGTTCGCCCGACCGGGTCTTGGGAAATTGATGGTTGGCGCAACGAAACAAAAGGACTACACCTCACTGCAGTCGATCATGGTGGTCTATGCCTTCATCATCGTGTTGATCAACATTGGCGTCGACATCCTCTATACGTGGATCGACCCGCGAGTTCGCTACTAATGGACCTTCTTCTTCCTATTGCAATGCTGTGTCTACCCGTGGGTCTCGTTTCTGAAAGGCGTGTTTCGTGAGTGCCGCTTTGCCATCCGTGACGATCGATACTGCAGCCGCGGAACCGAAGGCTCCAAAGCAGGTTTCGCAGCGGGAGCGCGTTCTCCGGGCGTTTATGCGCAACAAGACCGCCGTGCTCGGTATGGGGCTGATCATCCTGATCGTTCTGACGGCGCTCTTCGCTCCAGTCATTGCACCGCACGACCCTTACGACATCAGCGTTCGAGACCGATTGGCGCCCCCGAGTTGGGACTATCCGCTCGGCCGAGACGACAAAGGGCGCGACATTCTGTCGCGGGTGATTTTCGGAACTCGGGTCGCGCTCCAGGTTGGTATTCTCTCGGTGCTGCTGGGCGGAACGCTCGGAACGGTGATTGGTGTTTCAGCCGGGTACTTTGGTGGCAAGATCGATACCGCGTTGATGAGAATCACGGACGTCCTGCTGTCGTTCCCCGACTTGATCACCGGACTACTTGTTCTGGCCGTCCTTGGTCCAGGAATGTCGAAGATGATCATCGCGATCGGATTGACGATCGCTCCCCGGTTTGCCCGGATTTCCTATGGACCAACCCTCTCTCTAAAGAACCGCGATTTCATTGACGCCGCTCGAACGGTCGGTGTTGGGGATGGCCGCATCCTGCGCGTCCATCTGATCCCCAACCTGGCTGGAGAACTGATGGTTTTTGCCAGCCTCTGGACAGCATCGGCCATTCGCCTGGAAGCGAGCCTGAGTTTCATCGGTCTGGGTGTTCCACCACCCACGCCAACCTGGGGACAAATGATCCGCGAAGGCACGACCTATCTGACCGTCGTGCCGCTTTACTCGTTGGCGCCAGGGATGGCGCTCCTGATCACGGTGCTTGCCTTCAATCTCGTTGGTGACGGTTTCCGTGACGCGCTCGATCCGAAATCGCGTTAGGCCTTATCCGGGTGACTTCGTACGAAAGCTGCGGAGGTGGTCGTAGAACGCTTTCATCGTCGGACCAAGCCGTTCTCCAGCTGCATCGAGCGCCACCAGGGTCGTTCCCGATTTCCCAACATCAGGACGGGCAAAGACCTCGCCCGTAACCCGCGGCAAGCTCCCTTCGCGCCCGCCAAAAACTACCATCTGATTCGGGCGACCGGTCAAATTCGCGCGGTAACCATGCTCCTTGAAGAATGCAATGGCCAGCTGCAGCACTTCCTCGGGAGGGAGTTTGCTGACCGCGTTTTTCTGATAGGCGGTCCTTGCCATTTCATGGTTGATGGTTTCGAGATCCATGGCTGAGTTCCCAGTGCTTAGTCGAGATCGAGCGTTTGCCCGGGATCGAGCACTTCACAACGTGCCGCGGTTGAGCGTTCGACCTGCTCCTTGAAGGCTTGGCCATCCTGAGCAATCGGCGGAAACGTGTTGTAATGACAGGGAATGACGATCTTCGGGTCGACAAAGCGAACCGCGCGGACGGCGTCAGAAGGTCCCATCGTGTAGTGATCCCCGATCGGAAGCACGGCCACGTCGATTCCTTCCTCGCCGATAAGGCGCATGTCGCCGAAGAGGCAGGTGTCGCCAGCGAAGTAGAGGGTCTTCCCGCTGAAACGGACGATCAAACCGGCCGGAACCCCGATTGCTACCGTGCTGCCATCTCCCTCGTACAACGTATACGACGAGGTGTGCCAAGCCGGGACGATCTTGCAGGTTCCGCCGTCGAACTCCATCGTGCCACCATGATTGCCATAGTTCATGTTGTCGAGACCCTGGCTTTCGAGCCATTCCCCGAGTTCAAAGGTGCAGATGACCATCGCGCCGGTCCGTTTCGCGATCTCGACGGTGTCGCCCACGTGGTCATTGTGCGCATGGGTCAGGAGGATCGTTTGCGGCGAAAACTCACTCGCTGCTTTTGTGGCCACTGGATTCCCGGTGATGAACGGGTCGACCAATACAGTTTGGTCCTCGTGCGTCAGCACAAACGCGGAATGGCCGATGTATTCGATCTGCATTGTGTTTCTGCTCCTGAGTTGACTGTCTAGCGTTCGAAGACGACATTGCCAGACAGAATCGTCAAGTCGATGGCGACTGTGCCGAGTTCTGCCGGAGCGACTGCTTCGATGTCGGTTTCGAACACCGTCACGTCGCCGAGTTTGCCAGGTTCGAGCGAGCCTTTGGTCGATTCCTCGAAGGAGGCGTAAGCTCCGTTGACGGTGTATGCCCGCAGAGCCTCGTCAAGCGTGACCCTTTCCTCTTCCCAGATCGGACGACCATGAACATCACGCCGGGTAGTCATTGTTTGCAACCCCAGCATCGCGCTTTCATTGACGACCGGTGCGTCGGTACTGGCAGCGGCAACGATGCCATGGTCGGCAAACGTGCGCATGCCATAGGCGTAGCGAAGGCGTTCCATGCCGAGATTGTTGACATACGAGTCCATGAAGTCGTAGAGAAAGGTGGTGCCGGGAATCGGAATCACACCGAGTTGTGCGATCCGTTCGACCGTGGGCAAATCGACGATAGAACAGTGCTCGATCCGGTGGCGAGCGTCTTCACGTGGAGACGCGGTCTGCGCTTCTTCGTAGCCATCGAGAATGAGGTTGATCGCGGCGTCGCCGATGGCGTGGATCCCAACCTGGAAACCGGCGTTGTGCGCGCGTTTGATCGACGCCTTCATCATCTCCGGTTCTTGCATCCAGAGACCGTAACCGTCGGTCGTTCCTTCGTATGGTTGTGACATTCGGGCGGTGTGTCCGCCGATGCTGCCGTCGCTGAAGAGCTTGGCTGGGCCGATCCTGAGATGGGCGTCGCCAAAACCGGTCTGGATGCCAAGGTCGATTAGCTCATCGAGCGTTTCATCAATGATCATCATCAGGTAGGTGCGAATCGGGAGCTCACCGGAACGCCAGAGTCGCTGGTAAGCGCGAAGTTCGTCGAACCGATAGATCCCGGCTTCCACCGCACTGGTGACCCCAGCAGCGAGAAACGCGTCGCCACCCCGTTTGATCGCGTCAACCATATCGTCTTCGGTCGGTTGGCCCATCGTCGCGCGGACCGTTTCATAGGCTGTTTCGCGCAGAACCCCGGTTGGCTCGCCTGCCTCGTCGTGATCGATCGATCCACCCTCCGGATCTGGCGTGTTGCGATCAACACCCCCAAGTTCGAGTGCTTTCGAGTTGGCGACGGCGATATGGTGACAGGCCCGGATGAGCAAAACGGGATTGTCAGGGGAAATCGCGTCGAGGTCATGGCGAGTGGGATGACGTTGATCTGTCAACCGTCCCTGATCGTAACCCCGCCCGACAATCCAGGCACCGAACGGCCGGTCGGCAATCGCTTCTTCCACCCGGCTGACGATGTCTGCGATCGACGAGCAGGCAGTTGGCGTCAGATCAAGATCACCGCGCGCAAAACCGAGCGCCATCGGATGGGCATGAGCATCGTTTAACCCCGGAGATGCGGCTCTGCCCTGAAGATCGACCACCTCAGTGCCTGGTCGTTTCATCGCGAGAACATCATGGTCGCTGCCCACGAACGTGACCTTGCCGTGCTCGATCAGGATCGCCGTCGCGCGGGGCATATCGGGATCCATTGTCAGGACATTGCCACGGACCAACGCGAGATTTCCGCTCATGTCATCACCCTTTTCAGAAGACAATCAACTCAGATGTTACCGAAACCGGTTGACGCCGCGCCAATGTTTCGCGATCTGGTCGCCGGGAGCAATCCAGATATCGCCCAGATCGATGGCATAGTCGAGCAGCCAGGCGAGCGCGCGAGAAGGACCCGGTCGGCCGCTGACGAATGGGTGCAGGGTCAGTGACAGGAGTCCGCCACTTTCGCGCAACACATCGAGATCATCGCGCCAGCATTGAAAGACGCTTTCGGGGGTCATCCGATGATCGACGAAATAGCTGTAATCGTCGGCCAACCAAGATGGGGGAAGATTGATCAAACCGCTGTCGAGTTCGCTGGGTAGATCACCGTTCGGGATATCCATGGTCCATTCGAGCCCACACTCGGCGGCGATCTGATGGGTTTGGCCGTCGAATCGCCAGCCAGGACTCTTGAAACCAGTCGGAAGCGCACCCGTCAGCGAGGTCAGGATCGCGATCGACCGTTCGATGTCCTGTCGTTGCTCGGCTTCCGTCATCACTGAATACCAGCGATGGTCCCAGGAATGAACCGCGAGTTCATGGCCGTGGGCTGAGGCATTCCTGACCGCTTCAGGATGGTTGTCAGCGTCTCTCCCTACCCAGAAGAGGGTGCCCCGGACGTCTCGATCAAGCATGATCTGAAGCAGTCGGTGCAAGCCGACCTGATCGTATGCCGTTTGTGACACCCAATAGGTGTCATCCGGGCGAGCGTTCAGTTCGCCCCAGGGACCGTCAATGTCGATAGAGACGCAAAGCGCGGCGCGATGGCCGCCAGGCCATTCTTGACCGGAAGGGTTGTTGTCCATCAGATCCTGTCGCCCTTACTGTTGGTCGCGATGTGGGAGCACCTCAGCTCTCCGCCTGATCATAAACCGACTAGCCCGGGAGGCGTGTGTGATCCGATTCCGGACCATTTTCGGCCATTGAGGCAGGATTACTACGGGACAACGGGCGAGTGCCGATCTAACTCGCTACTGGAGAAGCAATGGCACACCGGATGACACAGGAACAGGTGACGGGCAGCCTCCTCGGCATGGCGATCGGAGATTCGCTTGGCCTGCCGCTGCAGGGACAGTCAGCCGAGTCTCTTCTCGCGCTTCCGGAAGCGGAGCGGCACCGTTTCCGCGCGCTGGAGTTCGAAGACGGAGCCGAGCTCGCGGCCGGAGAGTTCAGTGGTGTGTCGGAGGGCGTACTCTGCATTGTTGAGTCTTTCACGACGAACAATGGGCAACTGGATCTCGACAACATCGAAGCCCGGATGCAAATGCTTTCACGTGGTGCTTCGCGGAGATGGATGACTCCGAGCACTGCGCTGGCGCTCGATGCACTCGCCGACGACCAAACCGACACCGGACGACTGGACCTCTTGCCGATGGGTGATATCGCTGCGAGAGGGATCCCGATCGGCATGGTTCATGCGAACCCCCGCGCTTCGATTGAGTCGGTCAGGGACGAGTCCCGATCAGTCGCAGCCGTGACCCATGCTGGTCCACTCGCCGCCGAAGCGGCCTTGCTGGTGGCGACCGCGGTCCGAATCGCTGGACTCAGGGAGATTGAAGATCTCTCGGGTCTGGTGCCAGCGGTAGCGGCGGCCTTGCCAGAATCCGCTCTGGCAACTCAAATGCTTATGATCCATGAGAAAACCGATGGCCAGATGACTGCCGATTGGTTGAACGCTGTCGGTGCGGCGGACACGGCGACCTCGGTGGCGGTGTCAGCGCTGTTGACGGCTTCCGCTCGTTCCGGTCTGATGGAAGCAATCTTTGCTGCGGTTGACTGGGGTGGAGCGACCAATAGCCGGGCCGCAATCACCGGCGCAATTGTTGGGGCGTTCCTCGGTGCCGGGGCCATTCCGCAACGATGGATCGACGACCTCGAAGGCCGGGTTTACATTCTGCTCGCATCACCGTGGTTCTATCGCACTATCCAGTTTCGCTACCCATCCCTGCCGGTGACGACGCCCTGATGTGTTGGCACTCTGCTTCATTGAGTGCCAATGGCTGTTGACTCGCGCGAGTAAATCCTTATACTACGCAGTGCGAATACGCTCCGTCGATAACGGGCGTGCTGGTTTTGAACCTCGCACCGTGTTTTCCACCTGAAAAGCAAACGAGTTCGTGCATTGAGTTCCCGCACTTCCCAGAAACGCGATTACTACGAGGTACTCGGCGTCAGTCGAGGCGCCAGTGACGATGACTTGCGCCGTGCCTATCGCAAGTTGGCGCGCGAGTTTCACCCTGACCTGAATTCAGCGCCGGAAGCTGAAGAACGTTTCAAGGAAATCAACGAAGCCTACGAAGTCCTCTCCGATCCCAAGACGCGGGCCAGTTACGATCGGTTCGGTCATTCGGCGTCAGGAATGCCTGGTCCGGGCGGGGATCCATTCGGCTTTGGCGGAGCGGGTGGTTTCGGCGACATCTTCGAGACCTTTTTCGGGGGTGGCCAGTCGTCAGGTCGACGGCGACCAACTGTTGCTCGTGGTCGGGATCTCCAGGTTTCTATCGAAATCGATTTCGAAGAAGCGATCTTCGGAACCGAAAAAGAGGTCGAGGTCACGCGGCTAGAGCGCTGCGACGATTGCAACGGCACAAAGATGAAGGACGGCCAGGCTGCGCCTCCGTGTGATGTCTGTGGTGGGTCGGGTGAAGTCCGTCGGGTCCAGCAGACGATCCTTGGTCAGTTCATGACCTCGGCCCCTTGTTCTGCTTGTCAGGGCACTGGAACGAAGATCACCGATCCCTGCCCGCGATGTCGGGGCAAGGGGCTGCTGACGCGGGTGCGCCGGATTTCGGTCACGATCCCGGCCGGGATTGATGAATCGGCAACTCTCCGACTTTCAGGCCAAGGCGAAGCGAGTTCGAGCGGGGGTCCAGCCGGGAACCTTTTCGTCAAGGTCAAGATCCGACCGCATGAGCATTTCACCCGCAAGGGGAACAATGTGCTGGTCGAAGTCGGCGTGAATGTCGCGCAAGCAATCCTCGGCGACGAGATCGAACTGCCAACCCTCGATGGTCCCGTGGCATTCAAACTTCCGCCGGCAACACAATCGGGTCAGCAATTCCGACTCCGCAACAAGGGTGTGCCGGCGATGCGCGGTGAAGACCGTGGTGATCAGATCGCAACCATCCACGTCGTCATCCCGAAGGACCTCTCCGACGAGCAACGTGATCTGGTCGAGGCGCTCGGCAAGACACTCGGCAGCAATCTCAATCCGCAACCGGTTCACAAGGGCTTTTTTGGCAAGATGAAGGACGCACTCGGCGTCTAGTCGAGTGCGGCGACAAGGATGGCGGCCGCGGAGCCGATGCTATCATTTCAGCGTCGGCGCCTGATTCCGTCAGCCTGGCGGACAATTCGACGTTGACTTCGTATTGGCGGGTGGTGAAAAGGTATCACAAGGGTCTTTGGATCCCTTGTTCCAGGTTCGAGTCCTGGCCCGCCAGCCGGTTGAACTTTCCCTGAAACGCATGGGAGCGCAGATGACGGTATCGCGACAGAACTCGTCGACGCCTCCCTCTGTGAGCGCGATGGTGCTCGCGGCCGGATCTGGCACGCGGATGAAATCGGCGCTCCCCAAACCGCTCCATCTGGTCGCCGGATTGCCTATGGTCGAGCATGTTCTGCGAGCCGTTGCGGCGCTTGAACCTGAAACCACGACCATCATCGCCAGTCCAGCAATCGAGCCCTCCCTCGCTGGTGTCGCTGAATCAGCGGTTCGGGTTGTCATTCAGGATCCTCCACTCGGAACCGGGCACGCCGTCATGACAGGTCTTGATCAGAACGTGATGGCCGACCTTGTCCTGGTGGTTTACGCCGATCACCCGCTGGTGACCTCAGCGGAACTGCTGACGCTTGTCGAAACAGCCAGAACGACCAGGTCAAAAGTCTGTTTACTGACCTGTTTGCTGCCAGATGCTGCGGCTTATGGTCGGATCGTCCGTGATCACCACGGCAGCGTCAAGGCGATCGTCGAAGCGGTCGATGACGATCCCAGCGAGCGGACTGGTGTGATCGAAATTAACAGCGGGATCATGGTATTCGATCGAGTCTGGGGTGAATCCGTTTTGCGATCACTCCCGCCGCATCCAGCCAAGGGTGAGTACTTCCTGACGGATCTGGTCGCTGCCGCTGCGGCTGACGGTCCAGGGAGCGTCTCCACCGTCACGGGACAACTTGAAACATTGCTTGGCGTAAACGATCGGGCTGAACTCGCGCGTGTTGATACGATCATGCGCGGCCGAATCCGCCGGGAGCATTTGCTGGCCGGGGTCACGATGATCGGGGCTGAAAGCATCATCATCGATATCGATGTTGCGATTGGCGTCGACACGGTGCTCTTGCCGAATTGCGTCATCAATCGAGGCGTCGCGATTGGCGACCGTTGCCGGATCGGACCGGGAACGATGCTCGAGTCGTGCATCCTTGGCCACGATGTCGAGGCTGAGCAATCGGTGATTCGCGATTCGCAGATTGGTGACCGCTCGCACGTGGGTCCGTATGCCCATATCCGCGCTGGTAGTGTGATCGCCAGCGATGTTTTCATCGGCAATTTCGGCGAGATCAAGAACAGCCGACTTGATAGCGAATCGCGGTCTGGTCACTTCAGTTATCTCGGCGATGCTGCGATTGGTCGGAACGTCAACATCGGCGCCGGAACGGTGACCTGCAATTTCGATGGGGTTGATAAAAACCAGACGACGATTGGTGACAACGCGTTCATCGGTAGCGACAGCATGCTGATCGCGCCCTTGACAGTGGGTGAGGGCGGGCGTACTGGAGCGGGGTCAGTGGTTACAAAAGACGTTGCCGAGGGCGCGACCGTTGTTGGTATCCCCGCGCGACCGATTCGCCGCAAATCAACCAGGGTTGAGGCGGAGGGATAGCAGCAACGATGGGTTCCGACGGACGACTGATGGTGTTTTCGGGAACGTCTCATCCGGTGCTGGCCGAGAGAATTGCGGCAGAACTCGAGGTTCACCTGGGGCGTGCGATCGTCAGCAGTTGGAAGAATGGTGAAACCAGGATTCAGTTGCAGGAAAGCGTCCGCGGATGTGACATCTACGTGGTGCAGTCAATGTCCGTGCCCGTTGACCATCACCTCGTCGAACTCCTTCTGATGATCGATGCGTTCAAACGTGCGTCAGCGGACCGGATCACGGCCGTGATTCCGTATTACGGCTACGCTCGCCAGGAGCGGAAGGCGTCGGGACGGGAACCAATCTCTGCCAAAGTCGTGGCAAACATGATTACCGTCGCTGGCGCCGACCGGGTCTTGACGCTCGATCTGCATGCCCCGGCGATCGAAGGTTTTTTCGACATCCCGGTTGATCATCTCCGCGCGACGCCTCTCCTGGCGCGGCGCTACCGTACCAGCGAGAAAACACCGGTCGTCGCGGTCAGTCCGGATGCCGGAGGTGTAGGCCGCGCCGAAGAATTCCGCGCGAGGGTTGGCGGTTCGCTGGCGATCATTTCGAAGCAACGACCGACTGCCGACGATCCCGAGATTCTGGAAATGGTCGGTGATGTTTCCGGTCAACGCGCGGTCATCATCGACGACATGATTTCGACCGGTTCGACGCTTTGTGTGGCTGCGGAGCTTCTGCAGCGTCGTGGCGTGTCAACGATTCACGCCGCCGCCACTCACGGGATATTCGCCGCCGACTCTGTTGAGCGACTTCGGGAGTCAGGAATCTCGAAGGTTTTCGCCACCGATTCGATCGCGGCCCCAGAAGGAACGGCGATGGATTTCATCGAAACAGTGTCGGTGGCGCCGATGCTTTCCGACGCGATTCGCCGTATTCACCACGATCTCTCCGTCAGCGCGCTCTTTGTATGACCGAGCCGCGTAGTAGGCCGCGGGTACTTGGCGAACCGCTGATTCTTCTCGATCGCACCGATTCGACCATGCTCGACATTGAGCGTCGGCGAGACGGTCAACCGGAAGGGTTGACGGTTGTCGCTCGTATCCAGACCGCCGGACGAGGACGAGCTGATCACGTTTGGGAATCGCCTGAAGCCGGAGCGTTGCTTTGTTCGGTTCTCCTTCGACCGCACTGTAGCGGCGAAGCCTTCTCTCTCTTTTCGCTGACGGTTGGTGTGGCGCTGGCGGAAGCGATCGAGTCAGTCAGTGGACACAAGATTGCGTTGAAATGGCCCAATGATTTGCTTCTCGATGGTGGAAAGGTGGGAGGGATCCTCGTGACGACCACGGTGTCTGCCGATCAGGTGGTCGAGGCTATCTTGGGGTTCGGAATCAACAGTGGCTCGCCGCCGCCGGGGGTTGCTGGAGCGGCTGCGCTTGGATTGAGCGAAAACGAACGAGAGCGACTCATCAGATTGGCTCTCTCGAGCCTAAGTCGGCGGTACAACGATCTGCTAGCCGGGTGCCAGGAAATGCTGTTGTGTTCCTGGACAGAAAGGGCCGTTTGGGTTGGAGCAAGCGTCGAAATCCGCGTAGGCGAGGAAACATTTCGTGGGCAGTTCGAGGGCGTCGATGCGTTTGGACGATTCCGGCTTCGACTTCCCGATGGCGAAGAGCGGTGCTTTTCGATGTTGGACGAGATTGTGGAGGGACTTCGACCGATAAACAGGGTCAATGCTTTGGACCAGTAAGTGTACGTTCACCTATACTTGCCGGTTGGCATGAGAGACGCGTTCCCTGCCTTGGATCTACGTTTTTTGCGGAAGAGATGGGAATCCGAGCATGAATTTCGAGTTCACAGACGAGCAAATCCAGGTTCGCGATATGGTGCGCGAGTTCACCGCTCGCGAAGTGCTGCCATATATCCAGGAGTGGGATGCCAAGGGTGAGTTCCACCCCGAAGTGTTGCGCAAGCTTGGTGAGCTCGGTCTCCTCGGACTGCCGATTCCCGAAGAATATGGCGGTCTCGGTCTCGATTACGTTTCGTTGGCGATCGCTTGTGAGGAACTGGAGTACGCCGACACCTTCCTCCGAGTCGCCATGAGCGTGCATGTCGGCTTGAACAGTCTGGCGCTGTTGCAATGGGGCACCGAAGAGCAGAAGCAGAGGTGGCTCGTTCCCCAGGCAGCTGGTGAGAAGCTGGCTACCTTCGGATTGACCGAGCCCAACGCCGGTTCCGACGCAGGCGCAATCGAGTCGACCGTGGTCCGCGATGGCGATCACTACGTTCTCAATGGCGCCAAGATGTGGATTTCCCTGGCTGACACCGCCGACCATTTCCTCGTGTTCGCATCGATCGACCGCTCGAAGAAACATAACGGATTGGTCGCGTTGCTGCTCGAACGCGGAATGGAAGGCTTCACCACCGGCACTATCAAAGGCAAGCTCGGAGTTCGCGCTGGAAACACCGGTGAACTGGCGTTCAACAACGTTCGCGTACCCGTCGAGAATCGCCTCGGTGAAGAGGGCGAAGGGTTCAAAATCGCGATGAGCTGTATCGACCAGGGTCGCTTCACCGTCGGCGCAGGCGCCTGCGGTCTGACCAAGGCAAGTCTGGATGCGAGCGTGAAATACGCGAACGAGCGTCGCGCATTCGATCAGGAGATTGGGCGCTTCGAACTCGTTCAGCAGATGATCGCGAAAATGGTGCTTGGGTATGAAACCTCGGTTCTTCTAACGATGAAAGCAGCCGAATTGAAGAATCGCGGCATCCGAAACACGCGCGAAACTTCGATGATGAAATGGCATGGCTGCGATGTGGCGTTGCAATCGGCTGATGACGCGATCCAGATTCACGGGTCGTATGGCTACTCGAATGAGTATCCGGTCGAACGTTTCTGGAGAAACGCCCGTGGCGCCGTGATCTACGAAGGCACCCGCGAGATCCATACCTTGCTGCAAGCGCAATACGCGCTTGGCTATCGTGAGGACAAACCGGTCCGGATGCCGCAACCACCTGCGCAGGGATTCGATGCCGCTGAATAGCACGGCGTCCGCTGCCACGCCGGGTCGGACAGGTTTTGGCCTGAGAAAGAAGACTGCATGAGCAAGAATGTCATTCTCGGAGGCGCCCGCACTCCCGTTGGCAAGATGAGTGGTGCGCTTGCATCGAGAACCGCAGTAGAGCTCGGGGCGATTGCGCTGTCCGAAACCCTGAATCGGACGGGCGTTGCGCCCGATGAGCTTGACCACGTCATTCTCGGTCAGGTTTTGCAGGGCGGTGCTGGTCAGATCCCATCCCGTCAGGTCGCGATTGCCGCCGGTGTGCCTGAAACCGTAACGTCGGAAACGATCAATCGGGTTTGTGGATCGGGACTACGGGCGTTGACCCTGGCAGATACGTTGATCAAAGTGGAGGATTTTCAGGCCGTTGCGGCCGGTGGATTCGAGAGTATGACCCAGGCTCCCTATCTGGTGCGCCAGGGTCGCAATGGTTACCGGATGGGTCATGGTGTTCTCGAGGACATGATGATCGTCGACGGTCTCTTCTGCGCGCTCGAGCATGTCCAGATGGGTTCACATGGTGACCGAGTCGCTGCTGAAGAAGGCATCACTCGCGAGGAGCAGGACGCCTGGGCGTTGCGATCGCAGGAGCGAGCGGTTGCGGCTCAGGACGCTGGTTTGCTTGCCGAAGAAATCGTCCCTGTCGAAATTGCCAGTCGGAAATCGACCACGCTTGTCGATTCGGACGAAGCGCCACGCCGGGATACGTCAGCTGAAGCCCTGGCTAAGCTCAAACCAGTTTTTTCAGACGATGGAACCGTCACGGCAGGCAACGCGCCGGGGTTGAACGATGGCGCGGCGACCCTGATCGTCACCAGCTCGGAATGGGCAAACGAGCACGGCAAAACTCCGATGGCGACGATTCTTTCCCATGCTGCTGCAGCCTGGGGACCGGCGTATCTTGCTTACACTCCTCATCTTGCCGCCGAAAAAGCGCTTCAGAAAGCCGGTCTGACGATCGATGATGTGGATCTGATGGAAATCAATGAAGCGTTCGCGAGTGTGCCGCTGATTTCGGCGCGCCGCCTTGGTTTGCCGCTCGAAAAACTCAATATCAATGGCGGCGCAATCGCGCTTGGACATCCGCTCGCTGCCAGTGGCGCCCGGATCGTGTTGACGTTGATCTATGAGCTTCGCCGTCGCGGCGGCGGGATCGGCGTGGCGGCTATCTGTTCAGGTGGCGGTCAAGGTGATGCAATCGTATTGGAAGTCGCGGGTTAGTCAGGTGACCTCTTCCGCGCTGGTGCTCGATTTCGACGGGCATTCGCCGATCCTGGCCGAGGATTGCTTTCTGGCGCCAGGCGCAGTGGTGATTGGCCGAACGACGATCGGTTCGAGATCGAGCGTCTGGTTCAACGCTGTTGTCCGTGGCGACAGCGACGCCATCGAGATCGGTGACCGAACCAATATCCAGGATAGCGCGGTCTTGCATGTCGATCCCGGCTTTCCGTTGCGAATCGGCAATGACGTGACGGTCGGGCATGCAGCGGTCGTCCATGGCGCGACGATTGGCGACGGCTGCACGATCGGAATGGGTGCCACGGTGTTGACCGGGGCGATCATCGGAGCGGGTGCCATCGTGGCTGCCGGTGCGGTGGTTCGCGAGGGGGACGTGATTCCCGATAACGCGCTCGTTGCCGGAGTGCCGGCCGTCGTGAAACGTGATCTTGGTCCCGATAAGGACGGAACACGGATCCATGGCGCTGACCACTATCATGCGCTGTCGGCGGTTTATCGCGCGTTGCTCGGCAAGCGGACCGAGTAGCCGGTCCGAATCAGCGAGGAGTAGGTATGGCGGTCGACATCGAAATGCGCGGTCGCGTTGCCATCGTGACTATGAACCGGCCTGAAGCACTGAATGCGTTTACGGGCGACCAGCTGCGAGAACTGGCACAGGTTTTTGGAACCATAGCCGACAATCGTGAGATTCGCGCAGTGGTGCTCACTGGTGCAGGCGAGAAAGCGTTCGCTGCTGGCGCTGATATCAAAGCCATGGCGGAAATGGATCAACGCGCTGGCATCGAGTTCGGTCGTCTGGGTCACGCGGCCACTCGCGCCATCGAGGAATGCCCTCAACCGGTCATTGCCGCGGTTAACGGATATGCGCTCGGTGGTGGATGCGAGGTAGCGATCAGTGCTGATATTCGGTACGCATCAGAGAATGCCGTATTCGCGCAACCTGAGGTCACGCTTGGCATTCCCCCCGGGTGGGGAGGGAGTCAGCGTTTGCCTCGGTTGGTCGGCCCGGGTATGGCGGCGGAGATGATTCTCAGTGGCCGCCGGGTGAAGGCAGAGGAAGCCTTGCGGATTGGGCTGGTGAACCGGGTCACGCCACTCAGCGGAGCTGATGGATCAGTCGATCGAACTGGCGGAAACGATTGCCGATAATGGCCCTTTGGCAGTGCGATCGGCCAAACGATTGATGCGGTTGGCCTTTAACGATTCGACGCTGAGTAGTCTCGCCACCGAGGCCGAGGAGTTCGGGCAGGCATTTGCAATGAGCGAGCAAAAAGAAGGGATGCGGGCGTTTGTTGAAAAACGCTCCGCCAAGTTCGAGGATGTCCCTGAGTATTCGAGGAGTAAGCAATGACCTATCAGATAGCGGTGCTCGTCAAACAGGTGCCTGATCCGAATGGAATCCGGATTGATCGCTCGACCGGTTCGCCGGCAACGAGCGGCCAGATGGCGATGAATTCATCGGACGAATACGCGGTCGAAGAAGCGATCCGAATCAAGGAAGCCCACGGTGGCGAGATCGTCGCGATCACCGCCGGTCCGAACTCGGCCAAGGATGTCCTGGTCCGTGCTCTCGCCATGGGTGCCGACCGAGGAGTCCATATCGTGATCGACTCCACTGATCACTTGACGTCACTCGACCTAGCGCGGCTGCTATCCGATCAGGTTCGTCAAGTCGATGCCGATCTGGTGCTGACCGGTCAGTCGTCTGATGACGTTGGAACCGGCAATATTGGTCCCCAGATCGCCGAACTGCTCGGGTTGCCACAGGTGACCTCCGCGACGGCGATCGAGTGTGATGGCGACACCATAACCGTCCAGCGAGATACGGAGTTTGGCAAACAGCGGGTGCGGGTTTCGACTCCGGTCGCGATCATGGCGATGACCGGGCTGAACGATCCTCGCTATCCTTCGCTCAAAGGCATCATGGCCGCGAAGAAAAAGCCGGTCGAAGCAATCCCGACAGCCACCGACGCGCCAGCGGTAGATTGGGGTGATCCTCATGCCGAGTCGAAAGCAGCCGATGGCGTGATACTCCAGGATGTCGCTCCCGCGGAGGCCGCCGCCCAGCTGGTGGCCTGGTTGCGCGAAGAAAAGGTGATCGGATGATCCCAGCAACCGACCTCTACTGCAGATATGCGAGAAAGGTGACCTCATGAATCCAGGTACTGTACTGCTGATTGGTGAGTGTCACGAAGGCGCGCTTCTGCCAGTGACTGCCGAGTTGGTAGCTGCCGGTCGAGCGATAGAGCCCGAGCGACTCATTCTAGGACTGTTCGGAAGTGGTATCGGCGAAGCCGCCTCGGCTGCGGCCGCTCTGGGTGTCGATGAAGTTCTGGTCGTTGATCAGGCTGAAATGGCGCCTTTTTCCACTGGACCAGCCACGGCTGCGGCCGCAGCCATGGTCGAGGCCTGCGGCGCTCATGGCGTGATCATCGCTGGCACAACCTCTGGTCGCGACTATGCGCCCCGCTTGGCCGCCAGACTGGGTGGAGTGTCCTATCCCGATATCGTGGAACTCGCAACTGGCGAGAGTGGCGTCATTGCGACTCGCCCTGTCTACGGCGGGAAGGCCGTGACCAATGTGCCGGTGAACAGTGGTTTCGCGATTCTGACCACCAGGCCCGGTGCGTTTTCCAAGGCTGCAGCCGACAATGCCCCCGCCTCAATAACCCAGGTGGGGGTCACCGTCGATCCGTCCGACTTGCGGGTCGAAGTGCTTGGGTACGGGGAGGAGAGTGGAGCAGGGTCGGTCAAACTCGAAGAAGCCAAAACGATCGTCAGTGGCGGCCGGGGTCTGAAGGAACCCGAAAACTTCGCATTGATCGAGCAGCTTGCGACCGCGCTTGGTGGCGTGGTTGGCGCATCCAGAGCGGTTGTCGATGCAGGGTGGCGCGACCATCATGAGCAGGTCGGTCAGACCGGGCGCACCGTCTCACCTAGCCTCTACGTGGCGGTTGGCATTTCCGGCGCGGTACAGCATGTGGTGGGGATGCAAGGATCGGACACCATCGTCGCGATCAACCGTGATCCCGATGCACCGATTTTCCGCATCGCCTCCTTTGGGATCGTCGGCGACCTTTTTGATGTCGTTCCGGCTCTGATCGCTGAATTGAATGCTTCGACCTAACGTTTGCGACTGTCGCGGCCAGGAAGGACCAGATCGTGGAAGATGAGAAATTCGACGCTATCGTGGTTGGTGCCGGTCCTGCCGGTGTGACCGCAGCGCGTGATCTGGCCGCCGCTGGTCTGTCAGTAGTCGTCCTCGAACGGGGACAGTATCCCGGTTCGAAAAACGTGTCCGGGGGCATTCTCTATCGCCATCCAACTGAGGAGTTCGCGCCCGGTTTCGAGGAAAGTGCTCCGCTCGAGCGACCGATCATCGAGCAGCGGTATCTGATGCTCACCGAGGACGCGATGCTCGGCGGCATGTATCGCTCGATGAAGTTCGCCGAACAACCGTACAACGCGTATTCAGTCCTCAGAGCGGAATTCGACCAGTGGTATGCCGGGACCGCCGAGGAAGCCGGGGCCGAGGTGTATCCCGAGTTTACGATTACTGACCTCGTCTGGGATCAGGGGAATGTCGTCGGGGTCACGACCGGTGAGGAGGACGGCGAACTCCTGGCCCATTGCGTGATTCTGGCTGACGGCGCCAATTCGTTGTTGGCGCGGCAGGCTGGCCTCCACCGCGAATGGAAACCCTCTGAACAAGCCTTGATTGCCAAGGAACTGATAGCGCTTCCGGCTTCGACTATCGACGATCGGTTCGCTCTTCCAACTGGGCTCGGTACGGCTTATGAAATCTTCGGGTATTCGACCTGGGGACTGCTTGGGTACGGGTTCATTTACACGAACAAAGAATCGATTTCGATTGGCACCGGCGCGATGCTCGAAGATTTGATCGAATCTGGTCGTAATGTCAACGACATGCTTGACCGCTTCAAGCAGCATCCCGCGATTGCGCCATTGGTGGCTGGTGGCGAAACGATCGAGTACTCCGGTCACCTCATTCCTGAGATTGGCTATGATCGGTTGCCGCAGGTCTATTCCGACGGGGTCTTGGTGGTGGGTGATGCGGCTGGTCTGGTCAATCCGATCAATCGCGAAGGCGCCAATCTGGCGATGCTCTCTGGACGTCTGGCCGCTCAGACAGTGATGGCCGCGAAAGAGCGGAATGACTTCTCCGCGGCGTCTCTTGCGGAATACAAGCGACGGTTGGAGGAGTCGATCATTCTCGATGACTTGAAAAAGATCAGAAAAATGGCACCATTCGCCCAGGAACGCCCACAGCTCTTCGGGCAGTACCCTGAAACGATGGCCGCCGCCGCGCATGAGTACCTCACAGTCGATGGCAGGTCGAAACGTGAGAAACAGGCTCGGATGAAGGCGCTACTCAGCGGTCTGCCGAAACGGCAAGCCGCCTCAGACCTGATGGCCGCTCTCAAGTCGATGAAGTAGCAGTCTCGTCGACTGAGTTCCTGGAACAACCTCCGCCACACCGTCGTCATGCTGAGGAACGAAGCATCTCTCGTCTGACCGCACGCTTGGCTGGTCCTTGTGCGGCGTCCACCGGCCATGCTGAGGCACGAAGCAACTCTTGTCGGGTCCCACGAACGACTGGTCCTTGAGCGTTGTGAACAAGAGATTCCTCGACAGGCTCGGAATGACAGTAGGGTTCGGGTCATGCTGAGGCACGAAGTATCTCTTGTTGACCCGCGGTAAGGGCCGATACCTGATTGCCGGTGACCAGAGATCCCTCGACAGGCTCGGAATGACAGTGGGGTTCTGGTCATGCTGAGGCGCGAAGTATCTCGTGTCAGCTCCCACGATCGACTGGTCCTTGAGCGTTGTGAACAAGAGATTCCTCGACAGGCTCGGAATGACAGTAGGGTTCGGGTCATGCTGAGGAAGCGAAGCATCTCTTGTCTGACCGCGACGGCTTGGCATTGGTCCTTGTCGCGGCGTCCACCGGTCATGCTGAGGCACGAAGCATCTCTTGTCAGGTCCCACGATCGACTGGTCCTTGACCGTTGTGAACAAGCGATTCCTCGACAGGCTCGGAATGACAGTGGGGTTCGGGTCATGCTGAGGCACGAAGTATCTCTTGTTGACCCGCGGTAAGGGCCGATACCTGATTGCCGGTGACCAGAGATTCCTCGACAGGCTCGGAATGACAGTGGGGTTCCGGTCATGCTGAGGAACGAGGCATCTCTTGTTGATTCGAGGAAATACCTGGAACTCGAGCCCCAGGAACGAGAGTTTCCTTGACAAGCCCGGAATGACAGGAATCTCGGAACGACAGAAGTCTGGACTCGGAAAAGCGGCGTTCCGGCCCTGCGCGCAGGGCCGGAAGTGGTGTCTCGCCGGAGGGTCGCTAAGCGCCGATTACCGGCTGCTTGGACTTCTTTACCGCCGCATTCAGCGCTTTGACCTCGGTTTTTTTCACCTCAGCGAGTTGGGCGAGGAGAGCGTCGACCTGCTTCGCCAGCTCCTGGAAAAGCTCTTTCGACTGCGTGGTTGGTTCGCTGTCATCACCTTCGAGGGTTGCTCCCAACATCGAGAGTTTGCTGTTCAACCGAACAGGGAAGTTGAGCGAATCCTGATCGCTAATGATCTTCGTCTGCATCAGACCGTTTTCGATTTCGTCGAGGCTATCGTTCAGCGATTTGGCGAGCTCAACGATCTCGCTGTCGGCGTCCTTCGTGCTGGCCCAGCGAGCGCGATCGATTGCGGCTGCGCGCAGTGTTCGAATTTCGTTGACTCCTTTGTTGAGGCGGTCATGGGTGTCCCGTATCGCCATGCCCAAAGTGAACTGGCTCTTCAGCGCCTTCTGGCTCACGGCCGAACGGGGATCCTTGACGATCGTGAAGGGTTCCGTGGCCTCCCAGTCTCCTGATTTCAGCCGCACCTGATAGGTTCCGGGGAGCACACGCGGACCCTTTCGCCCGGGTTTGTCGCCGCCCTTGGTCATGATCCGTTCAGCATCTGGCATGCGCATGTCCCAAACGAACCGATTCAACCCAACTCGGGCGGTGATGGTTGGATCCTTGTGCTCGTCGAGATCGCGGTCATCGATTGGAGGGAAGGAATCGTCCTTTTTCTTCCCCTCTGGCGGTTTCGGGGCAAGGGAGCGGATCTCGTTGCCATCGGCATCGAGAATGGTAAGGGTGAGATCGATTGTCGCCTCCGGGAGATAGTAGGAGACGATTACTCCGTCTGGAGGATTCTTGCCGGCATCGAGGAAGTCGATCTCTGACTGCCCGTCCTCAGTCACCAAATAGTCATACGACGGGATCTGGGTAGCGGCGAACCAGTAGTTCTGTCCTTTCACCGGCTCATGGCCAAACGACATCAGTTCGGTGAATCGCGTTGTCTCTCGCGGTGTGAACAGGCGCGGTGCTGCGTCCTCTAGTGCGCTCTCGGCCAACTGGCGGAAGCCGGTCATGTCATCCATGATCCAGAACGCACGACCATGTGTTGCGAGCACGAGGTCATCGCGAGTGATGGTCAGATCATGAATCGGAACGACCGGCAGATTACCGCCGAGATGTTGCCATCCTTCTCCGCCGTTGTACGACACCCAGACTCCCGTTTCCGTTCCGGCGAAGAGGAGGTCCTTTCGCTCCGGATCCTCTCTGATGACACGGGTGAAGACGTCCTCGGTCAGACCAGCCGTAATCTGCCGCCACGTTTGACCGTAGTCATCCGTGCGATAGAGATATGGCGCGAAATCGTCGAGCTTGTAACGGTTGGCGGCCACAAACGCCGTGCCTTCGGCATGTGGCGAGGCGTCGATGATGCTGATCAGCGCCCATTCACCGAGATCGGGCGGTGTGACATTCGTCCAGTTTTTGCCGCCGTCCCGGGTGACGTGGATCAAGCCGTCGTCGCTGCCAGCCCAAAGTACGTCCCGATTCAGAGGCGATTCGGCAAACGCAAAGATCGTGCAATAGACCTCCGCCCCGGTGTTGTCCTTCGTGATCGGACCTCCCGAGGATTTGAGTTTGGATGCGTCGTTTCGGGTCAAGTCGGGAGAGAGCTCCGTCCAGGATGACCCCTCATTGGTGGTTCGGAAAACGTGGTTGCCCGTGCAATAGAGCACATTCGGGTCGTGATGGGAGAGATGGATCGGGTAGGTCCACTGGAAGCGGTACTTGTAACTCTCCGCTCCGGACCCGGAGTTTTCCTCCGGCCAAACTGAGATCAGGCGAACCTGGCCAGTCGAATGGTCGTAGCGGGTGAGGATACCCATGTACTCGCCGGCATAGACGATATCCGGATTGTCGGGACGAACCGCGATATAGCCGGCTTCACCACCGCCAACGGAGTACCACTCGGTCCGTGTGATCGCGCCGTGGTCGGAACGACTTGGCACGCACATCGACGTGTTGTCTTGCTGAGAACCGTAGACCCGGTAGGGGACGCGGTTGTCGGTGGTGACGTGATAGAACTCGGCAGTTGGCTGACCGTACTGCTCGGTCCATGACCGACCGCCAACATAGGACACGGTTCCGCCGCCGTCATTGCCGAGGATCATCCGCTGGTTGTCGTGGGGATCGATCCAGAGATCGTGGTTGTCGCCATGCGGAGCCGGGACGACGTTGAACGTCCTGCCGGCATCGGTGCTCTTGAACATCTCGACGTTCAGACACCAAACGGTGTCCGGATCGGTGGTGTCGGCATAGATATGGGAGTAGTACCAGGCTCGTTGACGCAAGCGGCGGTCGTCGCTGGTTCGTTCCCACGTCGCGCCGCCATCATCGGAGCGGAAAATCCCACCATTTTCGTTTTCGACGCATGCCCAGACTCGACCAGCCTGGACCGGCGAGACGGTGATGCCGATCTTGCCGTCGAGACCATCCGGCAGGCCCGGATTGCGGGTGAGCTCGGTGAAGGTGTCGCCACCATCGGTTGATTTGAAGAGTTTGCAGCCTGGGCCGCCGCTGCTGAGGTAGTGCGGTCCGCGGCGTGCTTCCCAGAACGAGACATAGAGGATGCGTGGGTTGGAAGGGTCGAGAACCAGATCGTTGGCGCCAGCATCCTCAGATTCAAAGAGAACCAGATCCCAATTCTGACCGCCGTCCCTGGAGCGGTAAAGCCCACGCTCGCGGTTTGGACCATTGGCGTGGCCGAACGCCGCCACATAGACGAGATCGGGATCTGACGGATGAACGCGCACCTTACCGATGCCGCGGGTTTCGGCCAAGCCGAGATGGGTCCAGGTCGCTCCGGCGTCGGTCGTTCGGTAAACGCCATCTCCGTGGGCATGGTTGCCACGAATCGTCGTTTCGCCCATACCGGCATAGATGACATTTGGATCGCTCGGAGCGACTGCCAGCGCACCAACGGACGCGCGCTCGAAGTAGCCATCGGAGACGTTGCGCCAGTAATTGCCGCCGTCGGTTGTTTTCCAGACACCGCCTCCGGTTGTGCCCATATAGAACGTATTTCGATCGACCGGGTCGCCGGAAACCGCAACGCTGCGGCCACCTCGCGTCGGGCCGATATTTCGCCAGATTAGATTGTCATAGAAGTTAGTTGAACCCACGCCTCTAAATCCCTTTCTCGATCGACGACGCGTCAATAGTCCTGAGTATAGGGAGTTCGCGGGGCATTGGTGAGATCTTCAGGAGGATGGTCACTATCCGGAAGGAAGTCTGCAGCCAGCCGGAACTACACTCGGATCTCACCGACAACGACGCTGACCGGGTCGGACGAGTGTGGCAAGCAATGATGGGAATGAAAAAGATTGACATTGGTGAACTCGACGCTGCGGCCTCGGGTTCCTGATCCAGTCCCGAAAGCTCACCAAGATAGACCCGGCGCGATGCTTCGCGCCGGGTCTATCAGTTGATCGATTCAGCTTGTGACCTTCCTAGCCCGGATTGCCCTGGTTCAGACAATTGACCATCCAGCGGATACCGAACTTGTCTACCAGCGACCCAAAGTAGTCGCCCCAGAACTGATCTGCCATTGGCATCTCGGGACTGCCGCCCTCGGACAGCGCAGCGAAGAGTCGATCTGCTTCCTCGCGGCTGTCGGGTTCGAGCATGATGTACTGGCCGTTTCCGCGTTCGACCGTGAACCCCATCGATTCCGGTGCATCGGTGCCATGAAGCACGTGCCCGCCAAGGATCGGCAAGCTGATATGCATGATCAAATTTGTGTCGCCGTCTGCAATTGGTGGCATGTCGTCCGAAGGCGGGATGTCTCCAAAACGCATGAACTGTGGTCCGAAGTCGGTACCGAACACTGAGCGGTAAAAGGTGAAGGCAGCCTCGGTTTCTCGTGCGAAGTTGAGGTAGGTACTGACGGTCGCCATAGTTGAGGGTCCTTTCTCAAACGCAATAGGTCTATTCGGAATCGTACGCGGCTTGCAGAGTTGCGATATCGAGTTTGATCATCGGCATCATTGCGGCCATCACCCGCTCCGTTTGTTGTGGATCCGCTTTCGCGAAGAGTTCGCCCATCATCTCCGGTACAACCTGCCATGAAACACCGAATCGGTCGACCAGCCACCCGCATTGCACTGCCTGACCCCCGTCAACAAGCCGATCCCAGAAGTAGTCGATCTCATTCTGGTCCTTGCACGACACGCTCCAGGAAACAGCTGGTGTGAACGCATTGTCACCACCTCCGTTCAATGCCTGAAATGGTTGACCATTTAGTGAGAACTCGACGAAAAGCACGGCGCCCACATCGCCCGGCGTTGATTCCGTATGCCGCGTGATGTGCTTGATCTCTGAATTGGGAAAGATCGAGCAGTAGTAGGTCGCGGCTTCCTCTGCTTCGTCTTTTTCGAACCAGAGACAAGGGGTGATCGAACCTGACATGGCAATCTCCTAACACCTACTGATGGACGTTCGACCGACCATCTCGTATGAATAGTCGCTTCGATGATCGGCAATTCGACATTGGGCCGCTCTCGGTTTGCTCGAGGTCAATAGTATCGGTCGATTGCGTAGGAGTATCGGACCGAAAGCGCGAAATAGCATTTCGCTCCAACCTGTGCAAGAATAAGAAGGCAACACCAATCAATTGGTCGGTTTCAACACGTGGGGCGGCGGATCGCTAATTTTGACCATTCGCCCAACCATAAAGACAGGAGAACCGAGAAATGAGCAACCACCTCGACCTTATCGCCATGCTGAAGCAGGCGACGCCAACCACCCGCCGCGAGGTGCTGCGGCGCGCAGCCGGAGCCGGTATCGCGGCGCCGGCACTTCTGGCTCTCTTGAGAGCAGATGGCGTTTCCGATGTTTCGGCTTCTCCTGGGAGTAGTTCGTCACGAATTGCCCGGGCGGCGCAGGACGGCGAACCGGTTCAGGGCGGAACCATGGTTGTCACCGGCCACCAGGAAGTTGCCAGTCTCAGCCCAGACGATGACGGTCCCACGGTGCATTGGGTCGTCGTGACGCAGATCCACAATGCGCTACTGGAGATGGACGAGAACTTCCAGTTCCTCCCAGTGTTGGCAGCCGACTTGCCAGCGGTCAGCGACGATGGGTTGGCCTACACCTTTACCCTCCGTGACGGTGTCGTCTTTCAGGATGGAGAAGCTTTCGATTCAGAGGATGTCAAGTACACCTACGAGTGGTATATGAATCCGGACAACGCCGCAATCAATGCGAGTCTTTTTGACAGTGTTGATTCGGTTGATGCCCCCGATCCGCTGACCGTTGTGGTCAATCTCAAGAATCCGAATGCCGCGTTCTACCCGCAGGTTGCCACGACGTTCATCGTTCCGCAGCACTATCACAGCGAGATCGGCGAGGATGCCTACAAGGCTGCGCCGATCGGGACCGGAGCATTCAAGGTCAAGGAATGGCGGGCGGCTGAGTTCACCGAGCTCGAAGCGTTCGAAGACCACTTCCGTGGTCGACCGTATCTGGATATATTCCGCCAGGACATTGTGCCTGAGCCATCGGTGCGGGCGATTGGTCTCGAAACCGGTGATTCCGATTCGTCGGTTTGGCCATTGACACCAGAAGACAATCTTCGCTTGGCCGAGGATGACAATTTCGTCACCTATATCACATCGTCACTCGCGGTCAACCATTTCCCGATGAACAACACACACCCGATTCTGTCTGAGAAGCTCGTTCGTCAGGCAATGATGTGGGCGATCGACCGGGAAACGGTGATCGATGAGATCTTCAGTGGCACGGCTGTGTTGGCCACCGCCAATCTTTCACCGGCGATGGATGCCTTCTACAATGCCGAGGTTCCGATCTACACCTACGATCCGGAGAAAGCCGGCGCATTGCTGGACGAAGCTGGTTGGGTTCTTGGCGATGGTGACATCCGCGAAAAGGATGGCGAGAAGCTGACCTTCACGTGTACCACGATTTCCGGCGACCAGACGCGCCGCCCGGAAGCCGAACTGGTGCAGCAGTATCTCAAGGAAGTCGGCATTGACATGCAGCTGGAGGAAGCGCCGGTAGCGACGATCCTCGAGCAGATGCGGGCGGGCGAGATGGATATGTCTCTGTACAACTGGACCTATGGAGGCGACGACGCCGATCCTGATGCGCACGGTGACACTCAGTTCAACTGGCGCCAACAACTTCTCGCAGTTCAAGAATGATCGGGTTGACGAACTACTCCAAGCTGGTATCCAGGAGATCGATCCTGCGGCTCGGGCCGAGATCTACAAGGAAATCCAGGCGATTGTGGCGGAGGAAGTCCCCTTCCTTTACATGATGTTCTGGAACATCTACACGATTTTCAACAAGCGCGTGGGTGGATTGCCGGAATCGGCGCTCTCCTCAGATCCGCTGTATCGCAAAGCCAACGAATACTGGATCGCCGAATAGGGACCAGCATTCGCAGCGCAATGCCGCACTCACTCCCCGTTTCTTCCGGATGCGGAAGGAACGGGGAGTCCCGTCGAATTCGGTTTGATCGTCAGGATCCCGATTCATGCTTACGTATGTGATCTATCGAGTTCTTCAGGGACTCCTGGTGATCTTTCTGGTCAGCATCACCTCGTTCGGGATCATGCAATTGGCGCCGGGCAGCCCGGTCGATATCCTGATCGGCGAAGCCCAGGTCAACCAGGAACAGATTGATGCGATCACCAAGAAGTGGGGACTGGACCGTCCCTGGTATGAGCAGTACGGGACCTGGCTGGGCAACGTTGTAACCGGTGATTTCGGCAAGTCCGTCATCCGGACCGGCGTGCCCGTGCGCCAGATGGTGATGGAAGCAGCTCCGGTCACCCTGAAACTGAACATCCTCGCCTTGATGGTAGCCGTACTCGTCGCGATCCCGGTCGGAGTTATCGCCGCACTGAAGCGTTATTCGCTTTTCGATTACACCAGCATGGTGGGGTCGACCATCGGCATCGCCATGCCGAATTATTGGCTCGGACTGATGCTGATCATTGTGTTTTCGCTGAAACTCGACTGGTTACCGCCATATGGTTCGAGTTCGTGGAAATCGTACATCCTGCCGGTGACCGTGCTGGCCGTCAATGAGATGGCGATCATGGCCAGGATCAGCCGAGGCACGACGTCTGAAGTCATGAACCAGGACTATGTCACCACCGCCCGGGCAAAGGGATTGCCGCAAACTGCGGTCATCACCCGGCATGTCGTACGGAATTCGCTGCTGCCGATCGTCACGATCCTCGGCTATCGAATCGCGTTTGTGCTGAGCGGAACGATCGTGGTGGAAACCATCTTCGCCTGGCCGGGCATCGGGTCGCTTCTTTTCGCGTCGATAGACCGCAAGGATTACCAGGTTGTCCAGGCGATCGTCCTGCTCCTTGCCACTATCGTGGTCGTGGCCAATTTGATCACTGATCTGCTTTATGCCTACATCGATCCCCGGATCAGGGTGCGATGAGTAGTCAGATTCAGGTGCTTCAACCGGACGCCACTGATCTCCTCGAGGGTCGTGAGCGGCGAACCGAACGGAGCCGCGCCCTCCAGCGTTTTCTCCGTTATCGACCTGGTGTGATTGGCGCATGTTTCGTCGTGTTTCTCGTCGCTATCGCCATCTTCGCGCCGGTGGTTGCGCCGTATTCACCGACCGAAAAGGTCGGTCGCCGGGCAGATCCACCTTCGGCCGAGTTCTGGCTGGGCAACGATGAGATTGGACGGGATGTTCTCAGTCGGTTGATCTACGGAACACGCGTCGCTCTCATTGTCGGTATCGGCGCGATCGCAATCGCCGTCACCATAGGCGTGCTGGTTGGAGCCACGTCCGGGTATTTCGGTGGCAAGGTCGACACGGTTCTCTCCCGCGTTGTGGACACGCTGATGGCCTTTCCGCTGTTGGCTTTGCTGGTCACGCTTTCGGCTTTGTTCGCGCCGAGTCTCCGCAACGTCGTGATTGTGATCGGAGTCACTGTCTGGGCCTCCTATGCACGGGTTGTCCGGGCGGAGGTGATGAGCCTGCGGGAACGCGAGTTTGTTGTCGCGGCGAGGTCGATCGGCGCCGGAGATCCCCGGATCATCCTCCGCCACATCCTGCCGAATATCGTTGGACCGGTGATCGTTTTGGCGACCCTCGATATCGGCAGCATTATCATTCTGGAGTCGGCGCTATCCTTTCTCGGTCTTGGGGTGCAACCGCCAACTCCCTCCTGGGGTGGCATGCTTTCGGCTGGACGGTCGCTCCTGCGCAATGCTCCGCATATCGCGGTGGCGCCGGGAATCGCGATCATGTTGACCGTCCTCGCGTTCAATCTGCTTGGCGACGGTTTGCGCGATGCGCTTGATCCTCGCCAACGCGATTAAAGCCGACCGTTCCGTAGTAAAATCGTTTCAACCCGCTCCCGCATCAAATGCCGTCTGCTTGATGGCTTTCGCTCCCCGATGCCGGAGTTGCCATGACCGCGAATCTCGAACCCTATCGCCAGAAACGTGATTTCACGAGCACACCTGAACCCTTCGGTAGCCGCAAGGCCGGTCCCGGGGAGCAGCCTCGCTTCGTCATCCAGAAGCACGACGCCAGTACCCTTCACTACGACTTTCGCCTCGAGTACGACGGTGTGCTCAAGAGTTGGGCAGTGCCCAAAGAACCAGGCGGGATGACCGCTAATGATCGTCATCTCGCCATCCAGACCGAGGATCATCCGCTCGACTATGTCGGCTTCGAAGGGGAGATACCGGCTGGTGAATACGGAGGCGGTTCTGTTGTGATCTGGGATCAGGGCTATTGGGTTCCCGAAAATGATCCGGCCGAGGGGTTCCCCGATGGCAAACTCGATTTCGAGCTACACGGCACACGGATGGACGGACACTGGGCGTTGGTGCGGTTCGGGAAACGGAATGGTCGGAGCGACAACCAGAAGAACTGGCTGCTGATCAAGCGAAAAGACCCGATTGCCACAAACACCAAGAACAATGGCAACCGTCTGGCGGCCGAAATGGCATCGGCGAGGGTCGATCCGGGCGCCGTCGAGGGGGCGAAAAGGGGTTCGATGCCGATCGGCGTTTCGCCGCAACTGGCGTCGTTGGTCGACACCGCTCCGTCTGGGTCCGCATGGTTCAATGAACCGAAACTTGACGGATACCGCTTGCTTTGTTGCATCGACCATGGCGCGGTCACCCTGCTAACCAGGAACGGCAACGACTGGACCAACAAGTTCCCGACCATTGCCGCGCAAGCGGCCGCGCTTCCCTGCCAACAGGCCGTGATCGATGGTGAAGCGGTGGTTTACGACGAAGCCGGGGTCACCGATTTCCAGCGCTTGCAATCGGCTATTGGCCAGCTCGATCCGGCGATCGTTCTGGTGGCGTTCGATCTGCTCTATCTCGATGGCTGGGATCTCCGCAATGCCGCTCTACGCGACCGGAAGCTCGTTCTCCATGATTTGCTCAAGCAGTCGAATCCGACGATCCGCTATGGTGACCATGTGGTCGGTCAGGGACCGGAGTTCTTCGCTCAAGCGTGTGTCGTCGGTCTGGAGGGGATTATCGCCAAGAAAGCTGATGATCCTTACCGGGAAACCCGGACCCAGAGCTGGCGCAAGATCAAATGTCATCAGCGGCAGGAGTTCGTGATCATCGGTTTCACCGAACCGAGTGGTTCACGCAAAGGCTTTGGCTCGCTAGCGCTCGGGGTCCGCGACGAACCTGGCGCGCCGCTTCGCTATGTTGGCAAGGTTGGCACCGGGTTTTCCGAAGAAACCTTGCAGAACCTCCATCGGCGCTTGAAGGGGATCGAACGCAAGAAACCGGCGATCCCCGGGCTGACTGCCCGTGACGTCGGTAAACCCGTGCATTGGGTCGATCCCCAATTGGTGGCGGAGATCGTTTACCGGGAATGGACCGAAGACGGTCATCTGCGCCACGCGAGTTTCCAGGGGTTGCGGGAGGACAAACCTGCGGCAGAGGTGGTTGAGGAAATCGCGGTTACACCGGTGATCCCGGCCGCCACTGGTTCGGTAACGTTCACCAGCCCCGACAAGGTGCTGTTTCCCGAAGCCGGGATCACCAAGCAGGAGCTCGCCGATTACTGGACTACTGTGGCTGACTATGCTTTGCCACATATGGCTTATCGGCCGCTTGCGCTTTTTCGCTGTCCAGATGGACTCGAATCTCCCTGCTTCTACCAGAAGCATGTGGGAGTCGGGATACCGGCCGTTGTGCCGAAGATCGATGTCGAGGGCGATGGCGAGCCCTATGCCATGGTCGACGATCTCGACGCGGTGATCGGTCTGGTCCAGATCGAAGCGCTCGAATTGCACCAGTGGGGTTCCCGAGCAGAAGCGATCGAGCAACCAGATATCATCGTGTTCGATCTCGATCCCGACGAGACACTGGGCTGGGATGTCGTGGTCGCGGGCGCGTTCGATATCAAGAGCCGGCTCGAAGCCCTTGGACTGGTTCCGTTCGCCAAGGTCACTGGCGGGAAGGGAATCCATGTCGTTGTTCCGGTTCAACCCGGACCAGAATGGCCAGCGATCAAGCAGTTCTCGAAGGCGTTTGTCCTGGAGATGGTTCGTGAACAGCCAGACCGCTACACCGCCTCGGTGTCGAAATCGAAGCGATCAGGACGGATCTATATCGACTACCTGCGCAATGGCCGGGGAGCGACCGCCATCGCGGCCTATTCGCCACGGGCGCGTCCGGGTGCGCCGGTGGCAGCGCCTATCGGTTGGGATGCTCTGGAAGCGTCTGGGAGCGTTCGCCCCGTCTTTGGCGTGGCCGACGCAGGCACATGGATGAAATTGCGTGGGAAAGACCCCTGGCTGGCGTTCGAGGATTCTCGGCGGTCGCTGATCGACTGATCAGGCAGCGGTACGAATTGCCGCTATCAGTTCGTCCTTGGTCATCGCACTTCGTCCAGGCACATCGAGAGCGGCGGCTTGTTCATAGAGCTCTTTCTTGCTCAACGAAACGAGGTCGTCGGCTGATTCTGGTCCTGACGGCGCTCGTTTCGAGTTGTCGCCGTTTTCGAGCCGACGTTTGAGCACGCTCATAATGTCGACGACCTCGGTGGGATGGGTCTCGTCCTTCTCGATTTCCTCTGGGACCTCGACCACGTCCTTCGCCTCGGCACGTTTCTTTTCAGCAAGCGCCAGCAGCGCTTCGGACTGGCGGTCAAGGAGGAGATCGCGATCGAGTTTCTTCTGGGACAGCTTTTTCAGCTCGGCTTCAGCGGTACGGCGGGCTTGGCGCGAGGCTGGTTCCACCTCGGGTAACCCGATGTCCTCCGGAGTGCGGAGTTCGTCCATGAAGCGAAGCGTGGAAGCGCGCAGCAAGCCGTCTTCAGCGATGATCGCAGTCAGGTATTCCTTGCCGCGCATGACAAAGGTGGCGATGCCGGCCCGGTTCGTCCTCTCCATCGTCTCGGCAAGAAGATGGTAGGCCTTGGTCGATTCTCCTGCTGGCGCGAGGAGATATGGGCGTTCGAGGAGTCCAAGCGGAATGCGATCGCGATCGACAAAGCGACGCAGATCGATCTCGCGAGATTTCCTGGGTTCGAGGGCGTCGAGTTCGTCATCCGTAACGACGACAAACTGGCCGTCGTCGCGTTCGTACCCGCGCACGATCTCGTCGGAGGTCAGGAGTTCGCCATCGCTCGTGCAGTAATAGCGGCGTTTGAGGGGTAATCCACCCGGTCCGATCATCCGCAACGGAACCCGATGTGAACGGATCGCGGGGAAGAGTTCGATGGGCACACTGACCAAACCAAACGTGAGGGTACCGCTCCAGAAGGGGCGAGGATCAGGTTTTTCGTTCGTGTCGGTCTTAGATGGCATTGGCAACGCTCTCTTTCGAACGGAGGCTCGCTTCGAGTGCATCCAGCAACGAGGTTTCCTCGCGTGGTCCTTCAGTCGGCTTCGGAAAGGCGATGATCTTGCCGCTGGCTTTCGATTCGATCAGGTCAAGCACTTCGTGGCGGTGTTCGTCCTGGTAATCGTCAGGTTCGAACTCGTCTGCGAGTGATTCGATGATCTGCTCCGCCAGTGCCAGTTCGCGCGGGTCGGGAGAGCGGCTGGTGGGCGTTTTGAATGCGCCGAGCTGGACCATATCCTCGACATGGCGGAGCGTTTCGAGCATCAGATAGCCGCTATGGTCATGGAGGGCGCCCACGTACTGCTGTTTGCGCATGGTCCAGCGTGCGATCGCGACCGTGTCACTCGATGCCAGTGCTTCGGCAAGCGCGAAATAGTCGTCGAGATCGCCATTCGGGCCGAGATAGTAGGGACGGTCGTACCAGCGTTCATCGACGAGGTCTCGCTTGACCACCTGCTCGACTTCGATTTCGCGTGATTCCGGCGGTTCGAGGGCTTCCCGTTCGTCATCACTGAGGACGACATAGACGCCAGGCTCGACTTCGAGGCCGACGCGAACGTCTTCCCTGGCGACTGGTTGCTCACGCACGGGATCGACCATTTTCTGGGCGACTGGCTGGAGATCGGTTGCGTGGAGGAGTCGGAAATGGATCGCTTTGTCCTGGACGGCGGCATAGAGCTTGACCGGGACGCGCAGAGAACCGAACGCGATTTCAGCGATCCACATCGCACGCGCTGGCATCGTTTTCCTCCTGGCATGTTGGACAGAATGAATCGGTGAGAATCGTGATCACGCACAGTGGGCAGAGGGGGCCATCGCAAACCGAGCAGCGGAGTTCCATTTCCAGGACATAGTCCTGCAAACAAACCGGGCACTGCTCGGAAGCAAACGCAAGAAACGTGGTTCGACCGGAATCGACCATTGCTGAACTCACTCATGTGATCGTATGCGGGGCGAGAAAGAGTATAGGGGAAAGAAAGCGTCCGTACAAGATGTACGGACATTACCTCGGCCTGGTCACTGTTGAACAACAGTCGTGCGGTGGTTCGCTTCGGGGATATGGTCGCAGGTATTCTGGCGATCAGATTTGACGCGTTCGAACAGCATGTGAAATTGAGACACGAGGAGACAATTCATGGCCCCATTCAAGCCAACCACGGTCGACGACTACATCGCCCAAGCCGCGCCGGAAGCCCGCCCAACTGTTGAAGCCATGCGGGAAGTGATCCTGGCGACGCTTCCTGAAGCAGTCGAGTCGATCAAATACAACGTCCCGTTTTACACGTTCGGGGGCGATCATGTCGGGTTTTCGGTGTTCACCAACCACGCGACCTTCGGTTTCGGCGCCGATGTCCTCGACTCCGTCGACCGCGAGCGACTAGAGAGGAAGGGCTACCGGCTCGGCAAAGGTACCCTGATGGTCAGGTTCGACCAGGATGTGCCGAGGGATGAGTTCGTGCGCATTCTCGAACGCAAGCTCGCGATGCTCCAAAGATAGTGTCCGTGCGGTTCCTGCGCGGACCAGGTGGCCGCTAGATGGTCGCTTCCATTGCTTTCTTGCGATTAGTGATCAGGTAGGCCGCATAGAGCACGACACAGACAGCATCGAAGACAGCAACGGCATGCAGGCCTTCGAGAGCGGGGTTGCTCCAATCCATGGCCAGCAAGATAACGAGTCCGAGTTTCTGCAGCAGTCCGGCCAGAACGATGGCTTCTCTCGCCGCCGGGCGATAGGCCGCGTAAACCAGTAACGCACCAATACAGAAAACAACCAGACCCCAGTGCTGAGCGAAAAACCGGCCGGTGTCTTCAGTGACCGTGAGATCCTGAAAGTCCAGCATCCAGTTCAACGCAACAAACTGCAGCAGCGACGCCATGGTGATGGCGCCAGTGACGAGCAGAATGATCCGTATTTGCTTTTCCGTCATCTCGATGCCCTCAAATTAGCCAGTAGACAGTGGTCAGTGAACGGATTCAGCATATCAGACTTGGTTTGACGACTGTCCTGCGCAGGTTGTTTTGCAAGTCAGGGTGTGCACCATGGGTTAGGGCGACGATGACCTCGACCCCGATTACCGCGAGCGATTGGACGGGAAAGGCAACCGGCTCGGCAAAGGCTCCCTGATGGTCAGGTGCGACCAGGATGTGCCACGGGATGAGATTGTGAGGATTCTTCGGCGGAAGTTGGCGATGCTCGAAGGGGGAAAAGTTGGCGGAGTTCAAGGAACGACGTGAAGTATGACCACGGTTCCGAGATGAGTTGCGCACAGTCACGGAGCTGATACGGAATGAAACAAAAGCTCCGGTGTGAAGTACTGGGAAGCCTTTGTCGTGGGATTTCCGATGGTGACCCGCCAGGGACTCGAACCCCGAACCAGCTGATTAAGAGTCAGATGCTCTGCCATTGAGCTAGCGGGCCGCGTACGTACGAGAGTTTATGACCTTTCCGTTTTGGGTGACCATCTGACAATAAATCCCCGGACCTACTGTCTATGCGAAAAGGGTAGCAGGGAGTGCATATCCCAGGCAACCTGAACAAATAGTTGTCCGCCGGGAACTCTGGTCGATTCGGATCAAAGCAGATGTCCTGCTTTTCGTTGGAAGCGGCAAGGTACTGAGATCAGCAGATCATTTCCAGACCTGACTCATGACACGGTACATATTCCCTCCGAGGAATTTACCGCAATCCTCCTCGGAATATCCGTTTTCAAGCAGCGTATCCACCAGAGCGGCGAGGATCTGATAGGAAGCGGGTGTTGGGAATCCTTTTTCACCCGCTTTAATTGAATAGCCATCGTCTGGAAAAATGGCTTGACCGAACGATGTTTGCATGCCATCAGCGGTAAAGGTGATATCCACAATAAAATCAGATCCGTAACCAACATGGTCAATCCCAACGAGATTTACCATATAGTCGATATGACGGAAAAGCATGTCCGTGGTCACGATATCCGGGTTGGACGTATCAACAAAAGCACCGACCGAGTTGATGGAACAAACACCGCCACTCTGAGCGATCGCCTTAATAACCGAGTCTTCTAAACTCCGTTGATATTTCGCGACAGCCATGGCGACCGAGTGGCTTGATACGACCGGCTGACGACTACGTTCAATGGCATCCAGCGATGTACGTTCACCGGTGTGACTAACATCCACGAGCATGCCGTATCGATTGTATGCGTCAATCACCGCCTTCCCGTAATCAGTCAGCGGTCCGTTCTCTTTCACAAAACATCCGTCACCTACAGGATTACGCTGGTTGTATGCCAATAGGCAGTACCCGTAGCCGAGTTGACGCCAAATCGCGACATTATCGGGATCACCTTCATAGTGACCTGTGCCTTGATGGGTAAAGAACAACCCCAGCTTCTTCTCCCTTATCGCATCATCAATATCCTTGGTCGTGCGGACAATCTTGTATGCATCAGGGCGTTCGTTGATCTTCTTGAGATAGAACTGCAAAGCCTTCAACGATACTGAGGCAGCTGGATTTAATGCATCGGCTGAAGGGCATAGAGCCATTACCTTGACTCCTGCAGCAATACAGAGGTCCATTTGGTCATGGAACTCCGGGCCTTCTGGAGATGACCATTGCTCTGGCCAAGTGCCGGAAAAGAGTGTATCCATGGTTAAGGAGTCGTGGACGATTTTCTTCGCTTTTTCAGACGAAGGGTATTTGTGCAAACGCTGCGGTATCTTTGAATAATCTTTTCCCGTTGCGTACGGATTATATTGAGTCGCAAGCGGATTATCTTTTGTTGCGAATGGATTTTCTTTCGTTGCGTATGGATTATCTTTCGACGCTGATTTACTGTCTTGTTGGTTCATCTCAATCCTCCTGTTCGAACAATGTCATGGGTTTCGTGTGTCGTTTGCGGGATCGATTCGATCTCGCGGCGGTTGCCAGGTTGCCAGAGCACGCCGTGGTCTGTTTGCTCGAGCGCCTACGCCGAGTGCCATTCTTTCTTGTACCGAGAGGTGGTCGCTCCGATTCGCTGAGCGTACGGATCCGTCACCACTGAGATTCGACGCGGTCAAATCCTGCTCCTTGAGATGCCACTAACAACAAAAGAGTTTTTTGTGGTCATGACGTCCGCTTGATACCCTCGTAAGTATCTGGCTGGATTCGCAGCACCAGGTACTCACGACAGCCGGACAGGAGGGTGAAAGGTTTTTTCGCATGGCCTGCGATTTCCTGTTTGATCTCTTCGAGCGACCTAGCCTTTGACATCCTGATCAACCGTATCCAAAGCGATGTTTAGCCCATTGCGGCTGGGTAGCGAACATTGTTCGTACGACCGAATGCTAATGCAATTCTCTGTCAGATGGCAGCCAATCAGTCACGATTGGAGAATTCAGACTACGAGCCGTGACCAGGCGTCGAAACCACGAAGGCCAAAGCACCAAGAGCAGACGGAAGGAATGGTGGACGCTATGCCAAGCTGGTCGATCTGGGTGACTCGATTGCCTGAGCGCTGTAAACCTCTTCGGCATCCTGGTCCTGTGGTAACTGTTCTTTCTTCATAAAATGAAGGTACACGATCGCATACGTGACGACAGGCGTCAGATACGCGAAAAACGTATACGGTGCCCACTCGAGCACCGCTATGCCCAGCGTGCCCGCGAACAGTGCTCCATGAATGTTCCACGGGATGACGTGGGAAATGACCGTCCCGGAATCGGCCATGGCCGAGGTCAGAAGCACCGGCTTGAGGCGCTGATCGATGTATTCCTGTCGGTACATACGAGACGTCAGGACAATACTGGTATATGGGTCCGCAGTGGCAGCGTTCAACCCGACTGACGTAAGCATTGTTGCCAGGATCAAGGAAGCAGAGCCTTTTGTTCGGTTGATTACGGGGGTGATAATCCGGTCTAGCATGCCGGTGTATCCGGTCACTGCGCCAAAACTCGCTGCCGTCAGCACCAGCCACACGGTCGTGAGCATGCTGACGCCGCCGCCGCCAGCAAAGAGCGTATCGAGTTGCTCATTGCCACTGTTGAGGCTGAAGCCGTTGGCCAAGGTGTCGATGCCCACCTTGAGAGCAGCTTCTCCATAGCTGAGACTTGGATCATTGGCAGCGTTTGTGACCAGATCGTGTTGGGTAATGGCAGCCAGGACGACGGCGTAGACGGCTGACAACATGAGTGATAAAAAGGCCGAAAAACGGAGCATCGAGAGAGCAAAGATCATAATGACCGGCGTGAACGACAGTAACGAGATGTTGTAGTACTGTGAAATCGTCGTCTGGACTAGGTCCACGTCAACTGCGGTCGAGTTCGACTCTCCGAAAAACCCCAAAGACAGAAACAGCACCGCACTGATCACCCAGGTCGGGATGGCGGTGCGCGTCACCAGTTTCGAGTGTTCGTTGATGGTGAGGCCGCCTACGGAGGCGACGGTCAGGTTGGCTGTATCTGAAATCGGCGCCACTTTGTTGCCAAAGACCGCACCGGACACTGCTGCTCCGGCCGCTATCGCTGGGTTCACGCCCATGATTGACGCGAGGCCGACGAAGGCGATGCCAATGGCGCCCACGGTAGTCAGAGAGCTACCCAGGAGCCGGCTCACCACAGAAGCGAGAATGAAGACTGTAACGAAGAAGAATTTTGGGCTAATCAGCGCCGAACCATAGTAGACAAACGCAGCTACTGAGCCCGACAGATAGAGCGATCCAATGACCGCCCCGATGGCCAAAATGACGAAAACGGTGCCAATTGTGCCATTGACTCCCGCGGAGATGGCTTGGCTGATCAATGGACCTTTGAATCCATAAAAGTAGGCGACACTTAAGGCAAAGAGTGTGGCCAGCGTCATACTTATCTGAAGCGGCCCGTCAGCAACCTCACCGCCGAAAAAAGCGACCGAAAGCAAAATCAGAGTGATCATGACGCCCATGACCAGCAGTGAGGCTGCCATCGAGGGCGTTCGTCCCTGTTCCTCCGGGTTCGGGATTTCTGAGTCGGTCACTGAGACCCTCCACATTCCACTACAACGTGACGCTAATCAACGTTGCGATGCTCCACGAGCATCTTTTCCGCGACGCTGTCGAAGCTGTGCGGGTTTCACGGGTCAAGAGCGAGATGGCTGAAATCTGGCGAAAAGTGATTACCGCAATCTCATCGAAGCAACCGGCTGGGACACGAACAATGTTCGCGCGCCAAAATCATAGTGGCTACCTTCGTGACGGCGCAACCCTTTGTTCACCTTCGAAACAGCACGCCATCGCGACCCGGCCACCGAACGCTTTCCAGAAGTGGCATCCTTGATGACAGTGGGTGACTGGCTATCGCTCACTCTCCATTATTGACTTGGCGGCGCGGAAGAAAAGGACACAAACGTGACTGAAAGTCAAAAACGTGGCCCTCGGGCGGCCAAGTCGCAAGTCGGATCGTTGGACTGGTGGCGCCAACGATACCGGAATGAGGCAAACACGAGTTCGAACCTGAATCGAGAGATGGTCGTCGAAGCCGCTCTGCAGATCGTTGACAGTGACGGACTGGCTGCACTCACGATGCGTCGTCTAGCGAACATGCTCGGGACAGGGGCGTCGACCCTTTACAACCAGATTGGCGGCGTGGCGGAAGTGTATCTCCTCCTCGCCGACCGGATTGTCCACGAAGTGCGGTTTCCGGCTCCGTCTGGCGATTGGAAGACAGATGCCCGAATTGTTGCGGAATCCTATTGGGAGGTTCTGATGGAACATCCAAATATCGTTCCGCTCCTGAGAAACACGCCGTTGCTGGGTCGTGAAACGATGAGAGCGAGAGATCAAGGAATGGCGATGCTCATTGCTGGAGGTCTTAGCCCTCAGCAAGCAACCGATACGTACGTCGTGCTTGGCTATTTCGTAGCTGGTCTGGCCCTCATGAGTACGAATGGTGCAGCTCGGACTCCGGCGACGCTTGATGACATCCGTGCCTTCATCGACGAACTCGACGCAACTGAATTTCCGGTCGTTTCTCAATATGCAACGGAGTTTACGAAACGAGACGTGAATGCTCAGTTCGAGCTGGGACTGAACGCCTTACTCGATGGTTTGGAGGTTCAGTTTTCAAAATCCAGTAATCCGAACTAGCGTTGCCAATTGGAAGGAACGAGGGACGGTCAGGAGGTCGAACTCCGTGTTCGCCGGCGGCCGATAGAACTCGAGGCCGTGTACAGGTTTCTGCCAATGGCAAGGCCAAGACTGACGCCTCCTGCAATCGCGAGTGAAATCTTGAGCGCGCTCGCAAGCGAATCACTTGGCTGACCGAGCGCGATCGCCAGCATCCCCTGATAGAGACCATAACCGGGTACAAGAGGGAGGATCGCTACGCCTGTGTAGACGCTGGCTGAACCTCCCTGAATAGACGCAACGACGACACCGAGGAAGCTAACGACGACAGCCGCGAGTAAGTAGGATGTCCACGCTGAGTTGGTTGCCGAGGACCCAGTCAACTGAACGATGAACCAGCCGAAACTCGCGATGGCGACCGTTGGGACCAGACGATCACGGGGCATTCCCCAGGCAACCGCAATACCCAGCACGCCGACACCTGCCGCCGCAATCGACAGCGCGACCGATGACGTCAGCGGTTCAACGTTGGCGTCGACACCAAGCCCTGCTCCTACCTTACCTCCCACGAGCACCCCTAACGCCAACGTTCCAGCGGTCAGCAAGGCCTCACCTGCCCGAGCCATGGCCGACACGGGTGAATTGGCCAACCAATCGATGACACTCGAGACGAGTGCTCGACCAGGCAGAAACACGAACAGTCCACCGACCATTGCGGCGGCGACAGCGAAGGAGAGACCTGCTGCCGCCAGAATGTTAGGCACGGCAGCCAAGATCAGAGCGGCAATGAACGTGCCAGAAATCGTTGGCAGCTGAAAACGCCGCACAAGTGAGTCGATCGGAAACACCATGAGTGTAGCGAGAAGCGCCACGAAGATCGTGAGCAGATCAAGACCGTTGAGAAAAACGACCCAGCCGGCGACGGATACCAGGATGGCGATGCGGGCGCCCCGCACTGAAGCGGCCTCTTTGGTCTTCAAGATCCTAAGTTGTTCCCACGCGGATTCGAGATCAAGCGTCCCGGCTTCGACCATGTCTAGCAGAGCAGTCGTTTCGGACAGTCGCTCAAGTCTTGGTTCGGCGATTTGAATTTCCCGCATGTATGTCAGGGGTTCACGCTGGCTGTCTGGCCAGTCGCTCAAAACGATGCTGCTCAAAGTTGCGTCTATTGAACACGCTGGAAGGCCGACGGATGGACAGAACTGGACGAGCCGACCAACGACCTCGCTGACCGATGTGCTCGACTCCAGCATCATCTCCCCGGCTTCAGCGACAAACCGCATAGCAAGGAGACGATCGTGTTGAGGATCGCCGTGAGATTCACTCATTGAAGGCCTTTCGACGTCCAGCTCTTGAGTCTGCCTGGCGGCTTGGATAGACCAACCGAATCTCCCCGACGAAGGCCAGGCATCGACCTCTGAGGGATATCATCCAGGTTGAGACAGCCGGAATTGCTCAGGCGACGTATCTTGCGGAACGCGCAGTTTCGACGCGACGCTGGTGGACCACCATACCAGTTTTTTCACAACAATCGGCTTTGGATGCATGGGGCGCACCGTCTCCGCACCCGATTCGAACACGAGCATCTCACCGTCACCGATCGTCGCAAATTGGCAATCACACTCAACCTAGGTTAGAGTGAAGAAATTGAAGATGAAGAGCAGACATGAGCTCTACCTTCAAGGCGGAGCTCTTTAGGACAACTTCAGGAGATAAGGCTATGGCGATTTTGAAGAACGAACCCATTTTTCCTTTCGCGGAGGGAAACTATGCGAAACCACATCACATTGTCATTTCAGGAAGCGACGAGGAAATAGGCTACGAATTAGCTTCTCTCGCGAAAGAAAAGTATGACTGCAAACTCGAGAAATATGATGATCCGATCTATGGCGAAGCACGCAGGGAATTTTTCAAGCGCAGCTGGCCGGAAATGAACGAACGCTCCAAGGGCATTCGTCGCGCCTTTGACCTGGCGGAAGATGATAATGTCCACGACGCCTGCAGTCTGCCGTACGACGTTTACGACAGTATCCGGGGCCAGGCACTCTCTTTCGCCTCCTGCTCAGGGCTCGTGTTACCTATTGAGAAGAGCGACACACACAATGGTGTGTATACCGCCCGCAACCACGACCTGTGGCCACTACCGGCTTGGAGTACCATTCTCGGCAAGACGCCACCTGAGGGCGCCTATGGTGCCGAAGAGCGGGCCAATGTCATCGAGTCTCACCCCGACAAAGGCTACAAGAACATCCTGGTCGGCGGCCATGACCTCCTGACTCCATTCATCGACGGCATCAATGAGAAGGGGCTGTATTTCTCAACCTTCGCCGATCCAAATGGCGTAGGCGAAGGTGCCTCGCCTATGGCTGGGGGTACAATCAACGGTTTATCTGACGTGCAGCTTGGTGCGTACCTTCTCAGCAATTGTGCCACCGTGAAGGAAGCCAAGAAGGCAATCCTTGCCTCTCGTGTGATTCAGGTTGGTATGTGTATCCATGTGCTCATTGCTGATCGTCATGGGGATGCCACCGTTTTCGAGATTGACAAACTATCCCAGGCTTACGTCTTTGTCGATCGCAAGCCGGGCGAACCGCTCTTCTGCACCAATCATCCGTTGCATAACTACCCCGATCCCAGCACCTACCCGGCCTATGGGGAGGATGCGGAGCACAATACCTTCTTCCGAATGAATCTTTTAAACAAGACCTATGCAGGTATGGAGGCTCCGTTCAAAAAATCAGATGCTGAAGAATTGGTGAATGTCGTTCATTGTGCATTCGTAGATGACAAGAAAGCTGAAGCAGCCATTGAAGAACGCACATTGATAAATACGAATTGTGATCTATCCAAACCTGAAATCACAGTTCGTTTTTATTTGGGTGACGAAGGTGAAATTCCTGGAACAAACCACATCAAAACACGCATGAGTGAACCTTTTACCTTTGGTTTTGACTAAATAGCGACAAGCAAATTGGGATTCGCGTCCAAATGTGTGGGCCAGGCGGTGCTTCAGCACGAACACTGTCATCCCGAACGCGGTGAGCGCTCACTCCAGGTCCAGTTCCGACTCTCCGGTGGTATGCCATCGTCTGGATAGATTGCGAACACACCGGACGCAACGGTGGAGCGTCGCCTTGATCGGTCGGCATTGTTGTCGTCCTTCGAGGCGATCTTCGCCTGGGCTAGACCGGCGGTCGGCGCAGATGCCACTCCTGCGACTGCTCATAGGCGTGCGCGACGCCGAGCAGGGTGGCTTCGTCGAAATGACGGGCGAAAAACTGGAGTCCGACCGGCAATCCCTCGGAAAAACCGCACGGAACCGAGATGCCCGGGATACCGGCCATGTTTGCTGGAATCGTGAAAACGTCGGCGAGGTACATCTGGTAGGGATCGTCGGTGCGTGCGCCGATCGGAAACGCGACGGTGGGGGAGGTTGGCGCAACGAGGTCCTGGACTTTCTCATATAGGTCGATGTCGCCAAACGCAATAAGCGCGCCCGTGTCAGTCCCTCTCGGGTTGTCCGAAAGGTGTAACCCCCACGCTGTCGCCGCTAGTTCATCAGACTCGAGCGACCCTCAGGCGTCGGCAACGCTTCGAAGTGGTCAATCAGCAGCATCTTTCCCTTCGCGTCCGGTACGGGCATACCAGCGACGGGAGTCGCCCAGAGCATTCGCAATTCATCAAAGCATCCGCCGCCCGATTTCTTGATGGCTTCGGAAAGCGGTCGGCGGCAGTTCGCAGAGAGTCCTACGGATTTTCCAGAACCTACCTCAGCGGCATGCATCAGTAGCCGCCGGGCTCGATCGGTGTCGCGCACCAGTAGCAGTGGTATATCCCCGCCGAGGTATTCGGACCATGCGGCTATGACGCCTGGCAGGTCAGTTTCGTCGACGTCACTGTCTGGCGGAAGTTCCAACGACTGGGAAAGCGAAGGCCTGGGTGGGTAGTTTGCTTGCCGAACCGGCTGCAGGCGTTCAATGCCCAGCGTTCAGAAATCACCGAGCCACTGATTCATCCAGGTATCTCGATCGAAGGTCACGTTCGGACCGATCCTTTCCATTCTTGGCGGAACCAGATCCGTGCCGATGCAGCACCGATTGAATGCCGACTACATTAATCGGAATTAGTCTATGCGAACCTGCGACGAGCAGCAATGACTGTGCTAGTTCGTTGAAAATGGCATCTAGTTTACGAGAGCCTGGGCTCTGAGCCAGTTGACGAACAGGTCGAACCATTGCCACGTCTGGGGATCTTGCCTTCGCATTCCAAAGCCGTGCTGGCCACCGCTAAAGATGTGGAGCTCGGCTTGGTTGCCAGCATTGCGCCAGGCCTGATAGAGCGCTGCGGTTGAACCGGGCAGCACCAGCGTGTCACCATCTGCGGCCGCCAGAAAAAGGGGAGGAACATCCGAGGGAACCGTCAAACCCCGGCGATAAGCGGGATAGATTCCGGCTGCAAAATCGGGGCGACTCTCTTCGTCATACTCTGAGGCTGCAGCTAGCGCTACGCCACCACCTGCGGAGAAGCCGGCTATCCCGATTCGATCTGGATCAATGTCGAACTGGTCGGCGTTCTGTCGCACCCAGCGGAGCGCCTGCTGACCATCGCGCTCCGCCCACACCCGGGCTTGTTCCATTTCAGGAGTGCCAACCGGTGGAAACGTTTCAGCCAGATCAACTTTCGGCAGCCGCGCTCCCATCTCGTCGTAAAACCTTGTCATCCCGGCTTCCGTCTCGGGTGTGTGGGCCAGCCGGTACTTCAGCACGAACACCGTCATCCCGAGCGCTGTGAGAGGACGAGCGACGTCGAAGCCCTCGTGTTCCATCATCAGCAGATAGAACGCTCCGCCGGGAGCGATGATGATTGAGGCGCCAGTTGCGATAGCCGGTTCAGGACGGAATACGGTCACGGTCGGCTTCGCGACATTGTGAACGATGGTTGTTGGCGCTGAGTCGAAGCGATTCGGGACCTGCATTGCGTGCTCACTCCAGGTCCAGTTCCGACTCTCCGGTGGTATGCCATCGTCTGGATAGATCGCGAACACACCGGACGCATCGCGTGGAGCGTCGCCTTGATCGGTCGGCATTGTTGTCGTCCTTCGAGGCGATCTTCGCCTGGGCTAGACCGGTGGTCGGCGTAGATGCCAATCCTGCGACTGCTCGTAGGCGTGCGCCACGCTGAGCAGGGTGACTTCGTCGAAATGACGGGCGAAAAACTGGAGTCCGACCGGCAATCCCTCGGAAAAACCGCACGGTACCGAGATGCCGGGGATACCGGCCATGTTTGCTGGAATCGTGAAAACGTCGGCGAGGTACATCTGGTAGGGATCGTCGGTGCGTGCGCCGATCGGAAACGCGACGGTGGGGGAGGTCGGCGCGACGATGACGTCGACCTGCGTAAACGCTGTGGTCGAAGTCCTGTTTCAGCAGCGTTCGCACCTTCTGTGCTTTGACATAATAGGCGTCGTAGTAGCCAGAACTGAGAGCGTAGGTGCCGAGCATGATCCGCCGTTTGACCTCAGGTCCGAACCCCTGGCCGCGGGTTTGCTCGTACATTTCGCGGATCGAGTCGGACTCGATCGACATCCCGTATCTGACGCCGTCGAAGCGGGAGAGATTTGCGCTTGCTTCGGCTGGAGCGGTGATGTAGTAGGTCGGCAGGGCGTATTTCGTGTGCGGCAAGGAGACCGGCACGACTTCCGCGCCCAGCGCAACGAGTTGCGTCGACCGCGCTATCGACCGCTGCCTTGACTCCTGGTTCCATTCCTTCGACGTTGTATTCCTGCGCCAAGCCGATCCTGACGCCTTTCAGATCGCTCCGGAACGAGTCACGATAGGAGGGCACGGGCAGGGGAGAGGAGGTTGCGTCGTGGGGATCGGCCCCAGCGATGGCTTCGAGCATAATCGCGGCATCTTCCACCGTGCGGGCAAACGGACCAATTTGATCGAGACTGCTGCCGAAGGCAATCAGACCGTAGCGGGACACGCGACCATAGGTCGGTTTCAGGCCGACGATGCCGCAAAACCCGGCCGGTTGACGGATCGAACCACCGGTGTCGGAACCGAGGCTCAACATCGCTTCGCCAGCGGCAACTGCTGCCGCTGGACCGCCCGATGAACCACCGGGAACGCGGTCGAGATCCCATGGGTTGTGAGTCATGAAAAACGACGAATTCTCCGTAGAAGATCCCATGGCGAACTCGTCAGTATTCGCTTTGCCAACGAAGACAGCGCCCTGATCACGCAACCTCGCGACGACCGTGGCGTCAAAGGGCGACATGAACTGTCCCGAGTATCTGCGAACCGGCGGTTGTTGGGGCGTCGGTGGTGACCAGCACATCCTTGAGCGAGACTGGGATCCCGGTCATCGGTTTGGCGTTGTCGGCAGCGATCAGGTCGTCAGCCCGTTTGGCTTGTTTCCGGGCGACATCGGCGGTGACTTCGATATGGGCATGGATCGATGGTTCGAGTGTTGCGATCCGCTCGAGGGTCGCTTCGGTGAGTTCGACGGCCGAGAGTTCTTTGCTGTCTAGCAGTGTTCTGGTTTCGGCTGCGGTCAGCCAGGCGAGAGCGGAGTCGGTCATGCTGACGACTCACCTCCGCCTAGTGGAGTCAGGACTTCGAAACAACCGTCGGCCTGTCTCGGCGCGTTGGCCAGCACGCCCTCCTGGGTCAGCGAAGGTGAAACGCTGTCGTCGCGGAGAACGTTGACTAGATCGATCACTTGTGCGGTCGGGGAGATGGCATCCGTATCGAGTTCGTTGAGCGCGTCGATATGGGTCAGGATTGACGAGAGTTGTTCCTGCATCAGAACCATCTCTTCGTCGGTTAATCCCAGTCGGGCCAGTCTGGCCACATGCTGGACCTCTTCCAGTGTCAGTTTCATGCTCGAAAACCTCTCGGACACGGCCGGAGATCGTCGGCCGCAACGCGGCAGCAGTCTAGCACAGGGACGGTCGAGCTAATTGCGGGAGATCGACTGCGTGATCATCGCGGAATTGACCGACGCCACCGTTTCGCGCGCGTTCGCTCCGAGGTACTCGGCAGGAATAGACTCGCGCAAGGTCGGATCGCATTCAAAGATCCGGCCACCGTAACCGACGACGAATTTCTCCCGCGCCGGGAGGCTCTCGTTGATCGTTGCGAGTTCTTCGGCTGCTGACCGGAGCGAATCGACCGTCAGTTCTGTCGATGACGAGAGGAGCACGAAGGCGGGTTTGACATCGAAAACAGCGCGGTTGATGTCCTCGTTGGGCACATCGGCGCCGAGATAAATGACAAGATAGCCGCGCCGGGAGAGAAAGAGGGAGGTCAGCAGCAGTCCGATTTCATGTTGCTCGCCGGCTACGCAGGAAGCCAGAACCGGACCGGCGCCATCATCAGGAGTCGAGGAATTGAACAACGCCGAGAGCTTGCGTTGGACGAAACGACTTGCGAAGTGCTCGGTGGCGATCGTTGCTTCGCCCCGTTGCCAGAGTTCGCCAATATCGACTAGCGCTCCCGAAAGGACGAATAGACAGACGTCTTCGACTGAGAGCATTGCTAATGCGTCTTCGACCGTGCGTTCAGCTTCGGCGCCATCGAAGCGGAGCATCGATTGCACCAGTCGACGGCGAAACTGATCGTAGGCAGATGAGGTGTGATCGCTCTCGCCAAGTGTTGTCGTTGCCGACGGTGATTCCGCTCTGCCGACGGGATTCGACAATTGATTTTCATTGGAGCGAAAAAGAGCAACGGCCTGACTGATCGTCAGGCCTTCCCGGGTCTGGTCACGCAACCAGGCGATGGTTGCGATATCGCGTTCGGAGTAGAGCCGTTGGTTGCCCGCCGTCCGCTTGGGTACCGGAAGGTCATACCGACGCTCCCAGGCGCGGATCGTATCAGCGGGGACACCCGTGCGCTGCACAACCGCCCGGGTGTTATAGACTGCATCGTTACGGAACTGATCAAACATGAACTAATACCTGCCAATCTAGTCCGCTACGATATGCGAATGTCCATCATCTGTCAAGCTATTGTCCAGAGACTCGCTACACGCCGCTGGATTGCGTCGCCGATCATGGCGATGCTGGTGGTGTTGCTTGCTACGGGTTGCGCTGACGACGGCGGCGGGCGACAGTTTGCCAGTGACGAGCGGACGGCGAAACCGGAAATGAGTCCCACAGTTCCGCCACCTTCCTCCGGGTCGACCTTTGCCGCCACCGCAGTGGCGTCGCCACTGGCAGACACCGAACTCCTTGCAGTGCAGTCCGGAGTTGGCCGGGTTGCGACGGTGGTTGACGGCAAGCCGTATCTGATCGATGTCGCCGAGGGGTCGGCAATAGAGCTTGAGGGTGGCGGGGAAGCGCGGGCCTGGCATGCGGTGGTAGACCCCGCTGGGGAGTTAGTCGCGGTTCTGGTGTCTCCGACAGCAAATCCGTCGCGCTGGGAAATCAGGATGTTCGATACCAGCGGCGCCTTGCTGGATACGATCCCCGTCAAAACTGGACCGGCGACAGCAGCAGCCGGAATGGATATCGTGGCAGCGGGGGTGGGTGGACTCGACTGGTCTCCAGATGGAACTCGGTTGGCCGTGGCGCTCCCGTCCGGGGGACTCTATCTGGCGACACTTGACGGCGCCGTCGAAACGATGGCGTCTCCGCGGCGCGTTCCGATTCCTGATGCGATCGCCTGGTCCCAGACAGGAACAGCTGTCAGCTATGTGTCACGCCCGAGTCCGGCTGCCGGCGGCGGAGTCAACGCGGCGTCTGTCAACGCGCTGCCAATCGATCCTGTATTGGTCTTTCCTGCCGATCCCAGCGGCAATCGGTCGGCCACCCAGACCGAGTGGATGGGGAACGGCGAACAGGCCCTCACGCTGGTCGAGCGCGCGGAATTTGGCACGCAACTCGGAAGTCTGTTCCAGGTTGGAGTTGGTCAGCAAACTCCCCGGCTGGAATGGACAGCGGGATCGCTGCCAAACAGTCCCGGCGCGATCAGTTTCGCGGTTGCGCCTGATTCGCGAGTCGTTGCGATCGTCGTCCGGGAACAGCGTGGCGCGTTGTCGCTGGTGTTGCATCAGCTCGGTGGTGGGAGTCAGATCGTGATTCCGCTGGGAATCGATGCTGATCGAGCCGATGTTGCCTGGACTGAAGCCGGCGTCGCGGTTGTAGCCGCCAACGGCGAACCAGATGCCGGGGGCCCGGTGTTGGCGTTGGTCGATAGCACAGGCGCGGTGGCAATCACCACCTTTGGGGATGCGCCCGGTACCCCTGTCGCTTCACCGATACCGGCTAGCCCTGTTGCGTCACCACGAGCGGCAACTCCGGGCGCATCGCCAGCGTCGGCAAGTCCAATAGCCTCTTCGAGGTTTCTCGGGGTCGATACGAGCTAATCGTCGACCACGTCTGCGTCGAAGATCCTCTTGGCCATGTCGACTGCTTTTTGCGATTGGTCCGGGAGCCGGGCAGGAGACGGCGCCGTTTTGCTGACGCCATTGCCGTTGTCTGAATTGGCTACATCGGCGTGCATCTCGACCTGGACCGTAACCGCTCTGCCAAAGAGTCCGCCAATCACCTGCTCGACCAGCGTACGTACATCGGGTTCGCTGAGTTTGTCGCGGTGGAAGGGATACGCGGAGGCAAGTACGATCGTGCTGCCGCGTACGTCAACGGGATTGACGCTGGTCAACAACGCTTCGATCCGCCGTGACAGCGCTTTCACCTCAGCGCGCACATCGCTCCAACGGGCGTTGAGGTCGTCGACGGTTATCGAGCTTTCGGAGGCTGCTGCCGGTTGCTTCGGGTCTGGTGTTTCAGGCACTGGTGGTTGCTGGCGCGTGGGTTCACTCTCCCGCGGTCGGTTGCCGCGTGAGGATGCTCGTTCGACGAGGGAAGGTCGCGGAGCCGCCGGGGCCGGTGCAACCGTTTCCTGTTCGACCGGCCGTAGCGGCCGAGGCGGAGGGGCGGGACGCTGTGCGGCCGGAGACGCAACCTCGACCGCAGAGGCTGCTGGTGCAGCCAGGCAAACCTGTGCCAGCGCGATCTCGAGCGGAAGATGCGGAACCGGGAGCGCTCGACCGCGAAAGTCGATCGCGGAAAAATGTCGCGCCATCGCGACGGCTTCCTGAGCGGTGAACAATCGCGACGTTTTTTGCAGATCCTCGGTAGATGCTTTTGCGCCAGTGACCTGCAGCATCAGGACTTGGCGGAACATCTCAATGAGCTGCCGGTTGATTTGGCGGGCATCTTCACCACGGTCGACCGCGTCGTTTAGAAGCGTGAGAGCCAGTGCCGTGTCTTTGGCTGCAATCGCTTCCACCAGCTGCTCGACGACATCGCTGCGGGCGATCCCAAGGAGAGCGCGAACATCCTCGGCGCGAACGGTTCGTTCGGAAGGGTTGGACTGGTCACCGAAAATTGACAATTGGTCCAGCAGTCCGAGCGCGTCCCGCAGACTGCCGCCCGATTGCTCGGCAATGAGATGCAGCGCTTCATCCTCTACCACGATCGCTTCGGTCTTGGCGATGTTGCGAAGATGATCGACGGCGACGGCGGTGGGGATGCGGCGAAAATCGAATCGCTGACAGCGTGAAACGATAGTCGGCAGGAGTTGCTCTGGATCGGTCGTGGCGAGGATGAAGCGGGTGTGGGCAGGTGGTTCCTCGAGCGTTTTCAGGAAGGCATTGGCGGCTGCACCGGTGATCTGGTGTGCTTCGTCGATAATGTAAACCTTGGTGCGCAAACTGGTCGGAACAAACCGGACGCGGTCACGTAGTTCACGGATATCGTCGATCCCACGGTTGCTGGCGGCGTCAATTTCCACGACATCGATCGCGCTACCATTCGTGATTGCGATACAGGCGTCGCAGTGATTGCATGGTCGATTTCCCGGGTTTTCGTCGAGACAATTGACGGCTTTGGCCAGCAGGCGGGCAGTCGTCGTTTTTCCTGTTCCCCGGGGTCCGCAGAAGAGGTACGCGTGGGCGACTCGATCGCGCCGGACGGCGTTTCGGAGCGTCTGCACGATCGCCTCCTGACCGACGAGATCGTCCGGATCGAACGTCTGCGGTCTGAACTTGCGATAGAGTGACGATTGCTCCGGGGTCGGACGTTTTCCAGGCAATGAATGAGAGGCAGTGCCCAATTCTTCCCGAGATTCATCGTCGAGTGAAGCAAACAGGTCGGGGGTTGACACCCGGTTAGGTCCTCCGTGAACTGATCGCCTGGACGGACGACAGTGAGATCATGCTTTCTGATTATAGACTCGGCTGCGAAGCGCATTGCCAGCCGGAAAGGACGATCACATTGGGCACGCTCTTTATCGTTGCGACGCCTATCGGCAACCTCGAAGACATCACGTACCGGGCTGTACGGATTCTGGCTGAGGTCGATCTGATACTTGCTGAAGATACTCGCAGGACGCGGATCCTGCTCGACCACTACTCGATCGAAAACTCGATGCAGAGTTATCACGCGTTCAATGAAAGGGCAATTGCCGAAAGTGCTGTCACCAGGCTCGATCATTCCGATCTCGCTCTCGTCACCGATGCTGGCACTCCCGGAATCTCCGATCCTGGTCGGATCCTGATCGAAGCCGCTGCTGCGGCCGGACATACAGTCGTGCCGATCCCTGGACCGAATGCCGGGGTCGCGGCGGCGTCAGCCTCCGGACTCATTGATGGACCTTATGTGACGATGGGGTTCCTTGCTCGTAAAGGAAAAGAACGGAGAGAGCAACTAGATACCCTGGCAGCGACCGGGTATGCCTTTGTATTGTTCGAGTCCCCCCGGCGGGTGCAGGCGACAATGGTCGATCTGGCGGAACGGTTTCCTGAGCGGCAGGTGGTGTTGTTTCGGGAACTGACCAAACGCTTTGAAGAACGAATCGCAGGACAGCTTTCCGACGTCGCGCAAGCGGTGGCGGCGCGAGAAATCCGCGGAGAGATTGCGATCGTTGTCGGAGCCGAATCGACTGGAGTGGTGACGGGGGATGCTGTCGACGCTGCGATCGATGATGTTGCCGGGATGTCGATCAACAAATCTGAGCAAGCGCGCCTGATCTCAGAGAAAACTGGACTCTCCCGTTCTGATGTTTACCAGCGTCTGCTCGCACGAGAAGAGATCGTCAGCTCCCCTGAAACGCCAGTTTCCGATGATGCATGAGAATGCTCTGCAAGACTCCAATCCCGATGAGGAAAGTCCAGAGTGACGATGATCCCTGGCTGACGAAGGGGAGAGTGATACCGGTTACGGGCATGATGCCCATATTCATCCCGATGTTGACGAAGGCCTGGTAAAACAGGACAGCCGCAAACGCCACCGCGATCGCTTGACCAAAGGTGTCCCTGGATGATTCGGCCACGCGGATGCAGCGCCAGAGGAGGAGAATGTAGAGCGCGAAAAGGGCCACCATCCCGACAAACCCAAACATCCCGCTTGCGTGAGCGAAGATGAAGTCTGATTCGCGGACCTTCAGCAGTTCGAGTCGGCTCTGCGTTCCGCCTTCGAGGCCAGCACCGAACCAGCCCCCAGCGCCGATGGTGTACCGCGCCTGGATGATGTTGTAGCCGGCACCGGTGGCATCCTTGTACGGATCGAGCGAGATCAGTAGTCGTTCACGCTGGTAATCCTGGAACAGAAACTCCCAGAGAACGAATGTCGCCGGAATTGCCAGCGCTAGTAGACCAAAGAGATAGCGCCAGCGGATCTTTGAGACGATTGCGATCGCCAACCAAATGACGCCGAAGACCGTGGCGGTGCCGAAATCAGGTTCGAGAAAGACAAGCGCCGCAGGAATCCCGGCGATGATCAAGGAGGCGACGAAGTTGCCGAACTGCTCCATCTCATCGCCCCGCGAGGCGACGAACGAAGCGAGCACGACAACTGTGGCGAGTTTCGCGAATTCGGATGGCTGCACAGTCAATGGTCCGAATTCGAACCACCGTTGAGAACCTGCAATCTGGACCCCGACTCCTGGAACGAGCACCAGCGCCAGAATGGCGACCGTGCCGCCGTAGACGACCCATGACAGCGTTCCGAGAAAGCGGTAATTGAAACTGGCGACGATGATCATGAGGACTACGCCGATCGCGGCAAACACCGCCTGGCGAACGCCTTCGTTGAGGATCGAAAGCTGGCCGCCACCGCGAGCGCTCCAAATTGCGACGATGCCGAAGGTCGTCAGCAGTCCTGCTGTGAACAGCATGACGAAATCGACGTCCTGGTATCTACGAGATGAAAGCATGAGGGCGGCCCGGGAGTTTGGGTGCGGAATGAATCAGGAGGAGCATCTGGTGAAAAGCCAAGACTTCCGACCGAAGCAAGGAAGACCCTCCAATTCTACTCGCCCGCGGGTCTCGTCTGCAGTGTTTTGGTGTGGTGCGCTGCAGCTGGGAGCCACTGATTCGCCATCGGGCGGCTAACGTCCTACCATATGGCGGAGAAATGAGCGACCGGATCTGGTCACCGGTCTGTTGGTGTTCATGCTTTGTGCTAGCCCGCGTCCGATAGTGGGCCGTGCTGGGAGCAGAATGTTGAGAAATCGATGAGCGACTCTGACAAGCAGGAATTTGCCGCCGAGGTTGAGAACGCTGCGGTTGAAGCGATCGGAGAACCGGGCCAACGCCGTTTTCGGCTGGTGTCGCGAGTCAGCGGCGAGACGATCGTCATCTGGATGGAAAAGCAGCAACTCGATGCGCTGGGCGAGGCGATGGACCAGATCTTGATTCAGATTGGCAAAGAGGATGATCCTTTCTTTGCTGCTGACGATTCGCCGCCTTTCGATTTCGACACTGACGCCCAATTCCGGGTCGGGCGGTTCGAGATTGGTTATGAGGAGGAAAGCGACCGAATCCTCGTCGTGGCGTACGATATCGAAGCCGAAGACGACGACGAACCGAGTTTCATGGCCCTGTTTCCGCGTGGGCTGGCGCGGGAGTTATCGGAAGATGCGTCGGTGGTGGTGTCGGCTGGAAGACCGCGATGCGTGCTCTGCGGGTTGCCAATGGGTCCCGGAGGTCACGCCTGCGCAATGCAGAATGGTCACCTGGTTCACTAGGTGATTGGTCAGATCGTGGCCTATGCCACCTTGACACCCGGACCGGCTGCTCTCTAGAATTGGCGCAGACGCGGAAGTGGCTCAGTGGTAGAGCATCTCCTTGCCAAGGAGAAGGTCGCGGGTTCGAATCCCGTCTTCCGCTCCAGCTTTAGAACCGAGCACGTGCGAGAGCCAGCATCCGCTGACCGTTTTTGCATGTCCGTCGCGCTTGATCTGACCTCTAGCGCTCGAGTTCTTCCCGGTTCCATCCGGACATTGACACTCCCGCCGAATAGACGGTGCTGAAAAATCTTCGCAGCGTGGCCTCCGGGTTCGCGGTTTGCCGCACGGCTTCGCCTGACGATTATTCCATCTGCCGCTCCTGCTTCAGCAACCGCGGCTACGTTTCGATCGGTGTGTTGCCTCGCTGAGTAAAGGCAAGTTATCTGGATGTTTCAGGGCCTGTAGACGACGGATCACAGTCGGTCGACGAATCCGTCTCTTTGTGCTGAACGTCTGGTTCGAAAACGCTGGTAGAGGCTTGTTAGGATCACAAGGTAGCTCGTTCCCAGAAGATACGAGGCGAGCACGTCACTGGCCCAGTGGTGTCCCAGGTAGACACGACTCGGTCCGACGAGCGCAATCATCGAGAACAATCCCACACTCAGTAGTCGCCGAATCCACCGGATCGGAACAACGTGTTTGCACAGATAGAGAAAGAAACCACACACGGCGGTGTAGATCATCACATGGGCGCTGGGAAAGCTCGATCCGCTAATCCCGACTTCGAGGACATTGAAGTTCAGGCTGTCTGGACGCGGGCGATTCATGATCCTCTTGAGGGTCCAGGACAGGGCTCCCGCGCCCCATCCCAGCAGCTGGAAGGTAGCCTCATATGGTCTGGCTAAAGCGAGCAGCGCCGCAGGCAATACCCACGGCGCTATCCGACTCTGCGGGGGGAAACCGGGCCAGGAGACAGCGTGCATCAGCGAACGGAATTGCCGATTGTCGATCGCCTGCAGGTTCCGGGTAATACGTTTGTCTGCATCGGAAACGTGACCCGATCGAATGGCTGCGGCAATAGCGGCCGACGCCGCAGTGGTGGACGCAACGTACACGAGTTTCGCCAGTCCCGACCCCACGTTCACGGACCATCCTTTCTGTAACCGTTGCCAGATACCACAAAGGATCGACCGATCCACGGGTTCTTTTCGATATGAACCGCCAGGATGATACTCATGCCTCGATTCGGTATCGAATGCGCCCGATACAACCTTGTCGGCCGAGCCGAGAAAAATCTTCCATCACCGATATTGCCCAGACCCAATGACCCTCCTGGTAGCTGGAAAGTCAACAACGGGAACGACCCGAGGGCGGCCCAGCAACCCTCGGGACAAGACCGGTCAGGCCGTCGTTCGGAGATCAGCGAATAGCGATCCGTTGCGATTCCGACGGAGCGTCTACCGGCCCGGGAACGCTAACTTCGAGCACACCATCAGTGTAGACAGCGCCGATCGGTTCTCACTCCCAGATGGAGCCGTCACTCCACCTTCAGTATGCGGTTTCAGAGGGCATAACGTAGCCACAATCGGATCGCTCATTGTCGATTTTACATTTAAGAACGGTAAGCAGTATTTGCAGCGCCTGGTCAGACCGCGCCTGCGCTCCGCTCATCGATCACCCAGCGCGCTAACGAGGGGAAAAGGCCGACGGCGTTCTTCCAGTAGACCTGTTCCGCAGTCTCAGCGTCGAGGCCGACCTCTGCGTAGCAGGTGAGCATGTACGGCAGTGAGATGAGCGGGAAGTCGGAACCAAAAAGCAAACGCGCGGGTCCGACTGCATCCAGCCCGCGTTGGATCGCGCCAACCGCGAGATAGGTGCTGCAGAACTCGATGAGGATGTTCGGTGCGGGAGCCAATCTGATCGCCGCGTCGTGCGTCGGGTGGGGAGCGTCGCCATATCCGGCATGAGCCGCGATGATCGGAAGATCTGGATGCTCACCGGCGAGTTCGACCAACGCTTCTGGCCAGTCGGCGCCAAGGTTGTGAATCAGCACGGGTTTTCGATACGGTGCGATCCGTTCGAAGAGTTCGCGCATCTCACGGCTGTTGGTGTTCGTCGCTGAATGTGCCGCATGAATCTTGACGCCAACAAAGCGATCGTTCTGAGCGAGTCGTTCGAGTTCCCGTTGTGAATCGTCGGGATACCGTGGATCAACCACCACATACCCGCTCACCTGCGGTATCTGGGTGAGCATCGAAGCCACTTCATCGTTGCCCTGCCGGAGATCGTAGAAGATGCCGGTGGCCGATGAACAGACACCGGCGACAACCCCATGGTCAGCAAGGTGACTCGCATAGGCTTGAGGATCGTAGAGCGGGACCGGACCACCGCGAAGGCGATCGTGAAGATGGATGTCGATAACCGGTATCGTGTGGTTGTCGACGATCGGCCCGACTGATTCTGATTCGCTGGTTGAATGAAGGTTCAGGTCAAAGAGTCGATCCGCGTTTTCCCAAGCGATGCGTTCACGATCCTGAGGAGTAATCGCCGCTCGTTCCAGCGTTTGCCAAGCGACCCAGGGTGAATAGCGCGGAGCGCCCGATCCGAAAAGCAGGCGCTCAGCGCCAACCATCTCGACCGCTCGTTCGATCCCTTCCGGGCTGGTGATGCGTCCTGTCTCGATGTAGATGTCGGGATGCCGACCAGCCAGCAGCAGCAACTCGCTCAAAGGGTAGTAGCGAGCTTCCGTGAAGAGGAGGGGCACACTCGCTCCGCCTCGCACCGAAACGACCTGGCTGGGTAGACCAGGCGAGGACGCGTCGATCGACAGCACGGCTCCGGTCCCGGCCAGTTTTTCGACGATCGCTTCCAGAAAGACGGAATCTGGCGGCCATCCGCCTTCGCGAGGAGAAATTCGGAAGAGACGGGCACCGGCCGCCAAGCAGCGATCGATCTCCGCTTGCCAGGAGTAGGAATCTCGAGGATGGATCGCGCAAACTGGTCTCATCCACTCGAAGTTTGCACAAGCGGCCAGCGTCTGATTGTTGGCTGTCAGTGCATCGGTGCTGCCTTGTCGGCACCCGACGAAGGCGACAGCACACGGAATGCGTTCGAGTTCGGTCAGCAGTGTCTCGATAGGGAATCGCTGTGCCTGCTCACGGCCGCCAAAGGCGGTGTTGGTATCAACGATCATCGGCCCCACCGTTCGCCTGATAGAGATTCGGGATGACTTTGCGAACTGCCAAAGCGACGTCATCAGCCTCCGTATCAGTCCATTGTTCGTCGACGCCAATCAGGATAAGACTCTCCCGTGCTGCCTCGAAAACGGGGCAGAGCCCAGGTGCGTAGTCGAATGGTCGCTCTGTGTAGGGGGAGTCAAAAGGAAAGCCAGATGATCCATAGGTGTTCTTGTCGGCGAGAACTGGCCACGTGTAAAGCGGGGATACGTACTTGGCGGTAAAAGGAATTCCCTCGGCGCGAAGCGCAGTCGCAGCTTGGTCGGCATCGATCGATTCGTCGAGCAGCAGGTGCATGATCCAGTAGCTGGACACTGAACCTGGAAGTGAACGTGGAATCCTCACGCCGTCGACACCCACCAGCTGGCGGTGGACTCGTTCGACAACCCGGCGTCTCGTGGCCACGTTTTCCTGCAACCGGTCGATTCCCACCAGGGCAACCGCCGCTGCAAGTTCGTTCAAACGATAGTTCTGGCCCAGGAAGAGACTGTACCGGTCCGTTTCGTCACGGGGCCAGGCTTTGTCGGCGAAAAGTCTTGCGCGTTTGCCCATGGCGTCGTTATTGGTCAGGACCATTCCGCCTTCGCCCGCGTTCAGATGTTTCGAGTTATTGAGACTGAAACTCGAAACATCTCCGATGGTGCCGGCGAAACGTCCATTGAGCTGGCCCAGTTGTACCTGGGCGCAATCTTCGATCAGGACGAGACCATGGCGGTCCGCAATCTCTCGCAGGGTTTCAACGTCGGCCAGCCCGCCGAAAAGATGCACCGCCAGAATCGCGCGTGTCCGTGAGGTGATCTTTGATTCGACACTGACTGGATCGAGGCAAAATGTCTCCGGATCGAGATCGGCAAACACTGGGATAGCGTTCTGAAACAGAATCCCAAGCACCGTTCCGAAATCGCTGCAAGGCGTCGTGATGATTTCATCGCCGGGTTCTGGATCGACAATGGCGATGCAGGTGTGGACTGCAGCCGACCCGGACGAAACGGCCACGGCGTGCTCCACCCCGTAAAGCTCGGCGAACGACCGCTCGAGGTCCTTGACGGCTGTGCCTCCATGTCGGCCCAGTTGGCCTGACCGGATGACCCTTGTGACGGCCTCGATCTCGGCGTCGCCCATCAATCGACCGTTTTCGCCAGGCATTGGCGCATTGCGGACGGATATCCCTCCAGCGATAGCCAGTGTTTCCTCCGGGTTCGTGATCATCGGAACCTCCACGGTTCTGCCCAAACGATTCCTCACTATTGCTCGGCACGATAACGTCAAAAGGCCCTTTGTCGCGAGTCGCCTTCTTGCACGAATCGCTCCATGCGGCCTGGGCAAGGGAAGATTGCTGTGAGAGACCTTGTAGAATCAGCCCAGGCGGGCGTGGCGGAATGGCAGACGCTGCGGTCTT
>CAVQGN010000005.1:0-3710 GCA_963712055.1 uncultured Chloroflexia bacterium
CAAAGACCCGTTCTTGCAAGCCGAACGAAGCATGAGAGCGCTCAAGCAGAAACTCGACAAATCGCCGTCGACCGCGAACGACAATCTCGTTCTCAACCGCGCGGTGGTCTTTCCGGACATTCTGGTCCAGGGGGATATGTTCGGTCCAAATGCTCCGCGCGAGATGATCATCGATAGTGCCGATCTCGCGAACCCGGAAGCAGCGATCCGGCGGGCATGGAATCCACCGTCCTGAGCCAGCGTCGGTAAGGAAATCATTGCCGGGCGCAATTGACCGTCTCGAGTCCGGTGGTGACGATTACCAAACCGGGTCTGCGGGGGCAGTTTGCCGCTGAAGATGAGCAGTTCTATCGCCTCACCGACGAGCAAATCCGGCGTTCGGGATGTTGGGCAGGACTTCCAGCGAATGGCCATCAAGGGTGTCGCCGGATCAGGAAAGTCGCTGCTGGCCGTCGAGCAAACACGCCGACTGGCCAGCCAGGGGAGTGCGGGTGCTCTACACGTGTTCCAACACCGCTCTCGCTGACTGGGCCCGCGACTGGCTGGCAGACCGTCTCCAAATCGAAGACCAGGAACGTCTCTTTGTCGACAACTATCACAATCTCGCTCAGTATCTCGTTCGTCAGGCTGGCGCGAAACTGCCGACGGCTGCGCAACTCTCTAACCCGGAGGTCGCCAACTGCTATTACGCCGAAGATCTACCGAATCTCTTGCTCGAATCGCTCGACAAGGTGGAGGATCGCTTCGATGCGATGATCGTCGATGAAGGTCACGATTTCGCCGATCTGTGGTGGCTGACACTGGAAGGATTATTCGATGATCCGTCCAGAGGGATCATGACGATTTTCTACGACGACCACCAACGGATCTATGCGGACCGTGGCCACGACTTTCCGATTCCGCCGCCACATTTCGACGCTGAACTCGAACTGTCGCAATACCCGCGCGATTCATTACCAGGCGGCGACGTATGTCCACGACGGGGGTAGCGGTGATTGCCTTGGACCGCAGGGCAGAGAGATCGAGGTCATTCCGACTCCACCGGAAAAGGCCGTTGCTGCACTGCGGAAAGTGGTGTTTGACCTCGGTGAACACCCAGCAGATCGATCTCGAGGAGATCGTGGTGCTTTCCCCTCGGAGTCAGCGGTCCTCCCATTTTTCTGACGGCGCCAGTTTGGGCAATGTCAGCCTCCGCTGGAAAGGATCAGGTCCGAATGTCCTCAAGATCGATTCGATCCCGGCGTTCAAGGGACTGGAGTCGTCGGTTGTCATCCTGGTCGAACTCGATCGTATCTATCAGGGCGAACCCGATGCCATGATCCATGTCGCGTTGACCAGAGCCCAGCATCATGTCATTGTGATTGGGGATTTGCCGACGCCATCCGAGCGTCCGTTCTGAACCGGATTGCATATCAAGGGGCCGTTGCCAGACGAGCGAGAAACCTCTGGTGATAGCCCCAAGACGGCTCGCCGCATAACGGGTGGGTCGCAGCCTGTCAATGGCGGGTGCCGCCAGGTGCAGCGACTACCGGCGCCCGGGGCATGTTTGCCACCGCTCAAAGACCGCTCACCCTCGTGAACGGCGATCGGCCGTTATCTGGTACTGCCCCTATCGGCACAGGACGTTTGAACGCAGGATATTGAACGGCCACTCCAGGCACTGGCGACCGACGCTCGATTTCGAAGTCCACGAGTTCCCACCCATCTGCGCCGTACCTGTTGAGAACAGCCTGCGAACATTGATGTTCGATGATGACGACCTGATAGTCGAACCGTTGGTAAATCGGAGCGGTCATCCTGTGCCTCCAGTGGGCCGAAAAGGCTGATTCGACTAGCAGGCACTTTGCGCTGAGAATCGGCCGGTCCTATCGAAATCGGTTTCGGAATCGGTAGGTAGAAGTCAGACCGAATGGCAATCGTCGCCCTTCAACACAACCAAGCTACTCGTGTGGTTTCGCATTGCTGGTACTTGCAGTGCTGTCCAGTTGGCAGGTTACGGTGCGCGTGGATACCCATAGAGCTGTGTGAATGTCTGATGATCGGGAAGCATCTTGTCGGAATCGGCGTTTTGCCGTCATCCGCCAGGCCGATCTTGTTGCGACCACCACCGAGCATGAACGTCCGAAACGTCGCTTCCCGGGTTGCCGGATCCTGGCTCTCTGAGAGCACCTGCTTTTTCTCGGCAGCGAGTTGTTTCGCGACACGCGCGTAATACTTCCTATCTTCCTTGGTATCGTCCCGCGATAGTCCAAATTTCGAGGAAGTGGCATCAATCCAATTTACTGTTTGACCATATGCTTCGATTTCATGTTCGATCATCTGCTGATACGACGTCGGATAACCTCCATGCTTCCGGAACTGGGCGATACGTAATCCCTCATGGTACAGGGTCATGAAGTGGCGGTTGTACGTAACGCCAGATGGAAGTGAACGAAGATAGATCGTGGTCGCGGAGTTCGTCCACGCACCATATCCAAATTCCCGCAGCGGTTCATACCAGGTGATCTGGTTGTAGTCCTTGACCACCACGGAGGCCATCGTTTTTCCGTGCACCTGGACGAGCATGCTGCTGAGGCCTACGCCAGACGCCACCTGCCCTACCTTTGAAGCCTGAGCGGCCATGCTGCTCAAACCGAGAGCGCCTGAGGTTGCCGCCACTGCGTTCGCGACTCCCTCAACCACAGCCGCGCTCACAGAAACTATCGCTGGATGCTCTCGGATCGGGTCAGACATCGGACTCTTCCCTAATCCTCGTCAGGAGCATTGAAGAGTGCCGCCGCTAATTTCGCCCGTTCGACCGGATCAGGGATCGCTCGAAGCGTCTCCTGCAGCAACGCTTCCCGTTCGTTGCGCAAAGTCTTCTCCTTTGCAGCGGCTTCCTAATCTCCATTGCGAAACTGTCGAGCGCATCGGATTGCCCCAGCAACGCCTCGACGAGAACACTGTCGGTCCGCATTACGATTTGCTGTTCGGACAGAAGCACGCCTGCAACAGGATGGTCCGCATCCTCTAGAGCGAGCGGACCCCGGCGGAAGCGATAGAAGGTTGTTTCGGTAGGTGGTTCGATCGGACCCGGCAGCAAAGGGCGCACTGAGATCGAGTCGGCTGCCGGATCATAATCGACGATCTCGAGTACCCGGACAGGTTCATCGGCGGCGTTGAACACCACGCCCGCGACTTTGAGAATGGCTCGCGCAACCTCGTCGATCTTGCCCGGTGTGAGGACTTCGCTCAGAAGACCGCGCAATGGGAAAACCGTACCTGGTCGCCACGTTCCTTCGAGGCCGTCGGTGTAGGCAACCTGGATGTCGGTCAGATGTAGACGGGTGGACGTACTCCTGGTTCAACTCGCGGAAGACGAAGTTCATGACCCGGCGCATATTGACATTGTTGATCTGACGCTCGATCAACGTTTCCGACCCAGTTTCAGTTGTGACTTCGGAACTCGAGGTGACCGACAGCTCTCGTCTTGGATGATGCTTCGAGCGCATGATCAGACACCGATTCGCTCGTCTGTTTCGCGAACTGCTCCCGTCCTGACTGGTATTCTCCGGCGGCACTGCCGCTCACCTTCGCTGAGCCCCACCCCCAGGATGCTGACGCCTCGGCTTCGACCTTCCACGATTCGGTTTTTGCTCTCGTTTTCTTGTCGGTCGTCTCATCCTGAACCTTGGACGAAAAGCGATCTTTGGCCGACTGCTCATGCGAAT
>CAVQGN010000006.1:0-13648 GCA_963712055.1 uncultured Chloroflexia bacterium
AGAAGAATGGTTAAAAGGTTGTTCCATCCTGATCATACCTGTCACCGTCCATTGTTTTTCTACTGACGAAGCGTTTGTACTCGAGTTTCGGACGTCCGAAATTGAGGAGCAACCCGACTTCAAATCCGGTGGCATTGAGATAGTTGAGCACTTGCGCGGCATGTTCCGGTTGAAGCGATTTCACTGCCTTCAGTTCGACGATGACACGCTCATCGACCACGAGATCAGCATAGTAGGTTCCAACACGCTGACCGCGAAACATGACCGCAGCGGGATACTGCGCCACTGCCTTCAACCCACGATCCCGTAGAGCAATCATCATCGCTTGCTCATAGACGGATTCGAGGAATCCCGCACCGAGTTCGTTGCTAACCTCAAAAGCGCTTCCAATTACCCCTCTCGTGACGTCCTCGAACTGAAGCGGCCTGTTCGGAGGATATTCGGCCCCGACCACCATCCCATCCCGTTCATCCTGTCTATCCATGTCCTTGCCTCACACCGTTTCCAGCGACGGTGTCTCCCCGTGCAACGCTCCAACGAACTCGTAGTTCTCGATCCGCAGGTCTTCCGTCTTGTAGACCTCAGGAATTGAACGAGCAAGTTCGGAGGTCTCGAACTCGGCAAGCGACTCCGCCGAATCGAACACATAGATCGCCGTCCAGGCGCCGTCACCATCCACCCCGTAGAACTTCTGGATCAATCCGGGCAGTTCACGCAGCGCGCCAGCCCGTTCACGGGTCAACCGGACGATTTCATCAGCGGGTAAGGTCGAGGTGAAGCGAATCGACTGCACGATCATTCGCTCTTCCCCCTGTCAGCCGACTGTCCTGACACTCTAACAGGCGATGGGCCTCAAGCGTGCATGTCCTCCAGCAAGTCCCACTGGTTCCCTTCGAGATCGACAAAAACCGCAACCCGACCATAGCTCTCCGTTCGCGGTTCTCGCACAAATTCAACTCCTGCCTGCTTCAGGCGCTGGAAAGTATGGTCGAAGTCGTCGACCCGAAGGAAAAATCCAACCCGCCCACCAAACTGATTGCCAATAGCGGCGCATTGCTCGTTCCCATCAGCGCGCGCCAGCAACAAACCCGTTTCAGCCCCCGGTGGACGAACCACAACCCATCGTTTCAGCTGCCCAGCATTCGTCGTCGCGGGACTGTCCTCGACCAGTTCGAAACCGAGCATGTCGACGAAAAAGGCAATCGCCCGGTCATAGTCGTCCACGATTAACGTGACAAGTCCCAGGTATCTCAATCGAATTCACCTTTCTCCGGGTAGCGCAGTCGTGGGAAGGGTCGGGAGCGCAGCCGAAAAAGACTGCGCTCCCGGTTTTCCCTAGCCGCTAACCGGAGTAGCGCTTTCCCACTCCAGCAACCAGCTATTCATCTCATCGATCTCAGCTTGCTGCGTGCTGATGATGGCGTCGGCCAGATTGCGAATCTCCTGGTGGGTCGCTTCTGTCTGGGCAACCCTGGCCATGGCGATCGCGCTTTCATGGTGCGGGATCATCGCTTCCAGGAAGGCAACGTCAACTGGCCCGGTAACGCTGCAAAGCGCGGCAACTTCGGCGGCCGGGTCCATTCCCATCATCCCACCGTCGTCCATCATGCCCGCCATTGGCGTCGCGTCCATGTGGCCCATACCAGCCATACTCTCCGACTCCATCATGCCGACCATCGACTCGGTCATTTCGTCCATCGACATCACGGGCGCGCCCGGATACCAGGAATCTCGCCATTCCCGCATCTGGGCGATCTCGGATGACTGTGCCGCGATGATCTCCTCTGCAAGGCCAATGACTTCCGGCGTTTCCGCCCGGACCAGTGCCACCTCGGCCATCAAAACCGCACTTTCGTGATGGACGATCATCATATCGATGAACATCAGGTCGAAGTCGGCGGTCATGTCCATGCTTCCCATGTCATGATCTGGCACCGGTGTGGCCGGTACCTGACAGGGATCCGCAACCGGGGTCCCGGTCTGGACTGCGCTGACAGAGTAAGGCAGCGTGCCGACGATCACTGCCAATAAAGCGAAAAAGACGACGAACGTTTGTGACCGTTTCATAGGTATTGCTCCAGTTTGGAAACCGTTCGAATTCGACAAGACGAGCGCCCGACGAAAGCGTCACCTCGAGCGCGCGAAATCAATCCGAGCGGCCTATAACCGGAACACCTGGAGCATTGCCCGCAACTGATTTCGTCGCGGCTGGAATTGCGAAGCGGCGTCAGCCGGACGAGTAACGTCAACCTCCGCGACCGCAGCCAGACCCGATACGGAAGGCGCAGGCGACGGACCAGGGCTCACTACCGGCGCAACCGGATGCTCTGGACTGCATGGCTCGAAGGTCATTCCTTCATTGGAACTGCGGCCCTGTTCGACCTCGTGATGCGTCGGATCAGGATGATGCGCAGAAGCAGGCGCAATCATGAGCAATCCATGCGCAAGAAGTACGAACACGACCAGGGCGGCGATTCGTCTCATGGAAGAGTATCAAGTCCCTTATGTTGCAGTGAATAACAGTAGTCCGCCATTGCAGTCTGCTCGCTTCATCGTAGCTTACGGCGGACCGAATGCGGATACGACGATCGTCGATTCAGTCTGGAAAGGAATTACGTCAAGCTGATGCCGGGTCCCGTTCCAAATCGAAACCCCTACGTGCGGCACTACTCGTGACCTGATTCTTCACACGGTCTTCATCGAAGGGGTCTCTTCGTGCAACGCGCCGAGCATTTCCCACCGCTCGACTCTTAACTCCTCCGCCTCATACGCGGAGGGAATGGTCTTGGCGAGTTCGGATTCACGGAAGTTAGCGAGAGATTCCAGCGAATCGAAGATGTAGATCCCGGTGTAGGTGCCGTCACCAGCCGAACCGTAGAACTTCTGTACGAGCCCCGGAACAGCGCGAAACTCAGGGGCACGCACTCCAAGGATCTTCAGGGCGTCCGATTCACTCAGATTGCTCTTGAATCGAACCGAATGAATGATCATGATCTACCCCCTCCGATAGGCTTACCGAAAATCGGTTTTTGAACGACCAAGACATTCTAGCCGGAAAGTGCTCGATCTTTGCACGTGGGATTGATTCAGTGGGGTCCTGGCTGGGCGCTATTCGACCCTGATCTCTCCGATCATCTGAGGATGAAGCAAACAGGCGTACGCGAAGACACCCGCCTCCGAAAAGGTGGTCACGTATGACCCGCCCGGGTCGAGGATGCCTGAATCGCCAAACTCGCCCGTGACGGTATGCGGCGCGACCCCTGCGTTGTTCCAGTTCACGGTTGTGCCTGGAGATATGACCAGATCCACCGGTTCGAAAGCGAAATCGATAATCGAAACGTCAACCGTTTCGCCAGCAGCAGCCGGGCTGGCAACGGCAACCGGTGATGCTTCTGGGGTGCCTGCCGGTGTCCCCTCAGAAGCGGTGGCATTTGGATCGACCACGATCAACTCGGCCCGCATATCAGCATGGAACTGGCAGATGACCGGGAATCTTCCAGCCTCATTGACCGTGAATGTCGCCGATTGACCGGGATTGAGGGTGCCGGTATCGAACGACGTACTGGTTGCCGTGTGCTCATCATCGTCGGCGTTGACAACCGTGACCGTCTGCCCAACGTTTACCGTCAACGACGCCGGGAAAAACTGCTCGTCGATGATCCGGATCTCGAACTCACCCTGCGGAACGGCCATGGCTGTGCTCGCCGCGATCACATCTTCATCGACTCGGTCATCATGGTCGCTGTCATGGTCGTCTTCTGGACAATCTCCACTGCCTTTTCCGCTCGAATCACAGTCGTCATCCTTGAGCCATGCACTCGCGGCAAACGTTATCTCGGTTGTGACGACGACGCCCGCAACACCTGTCAGCAGAAGCAATGCCACGACACATCGCAAAAGGGAAATTCGCTTCATTGTCCATCCTCTTTTCATGGCACCACTGCCGACACCGTGGGAATAGGAAGATCTTATATCGGATCATGCTTTTTTCGCTTGGACGCGGGTTGAGCGGGACGTCTGATTCCCGATCCGCAATTCGCAGCCTTGGGACACGGCCGGTCGTGATCCTGGGAGCGGTGAAGGCGATTGTCGCACCCACATCACCTTTCGTGCGACTATTTCCCCATGACGATCCTTGCCCTCCCCCTTGCCTGAGGAGTTCACTACCATGGGAACGCGCGTATATCTGCTCGATGGCGGTTCACTGAATGTCGACATGTCCTATGTCTCCTGGAACCAGGGGCAGGGGGTCGAATACCGCTTCCCAGTTTTCTCGATCCTGGTCGACACCGGCGATCGGAAGATCCTGATCGATACCGGGTTCGACCGCGAATGGGTCGAACGCGTTCTTCCTTATTACTCCCCTGAGCAGACAGCCGAACAAACGATCGTCGGGCAGCTTGCTTCGATCGGAATTCGTTCCGAAGAGATCGACACCGTCGTCAACACCCATCTCCATTTTGATCATTGCGGCGGCAATCGCTTTTTCCCCGGTGCCCGTTTCATCATGAGCAAAACCGAACTCCGCCATGCCTATGTCCCCGATCCCTGGGAGCGACTGGAATACGACACCAACCTGGTCGAACTCCCCGGTGGTCGTTTCGATCTCCTCGCTATCGACGACTACGACTACGAAGTCATTCCCGGTCTGACCCTGATCGAAACTCCGGGCCATTCCTGGGGTCACTATGCCGTCGTCGTACGCCCAACCGGAGAAGTTCCGATGGTCTTTCCGATCGACGTCGCGTACAACCGCAACAGTCTTGAAAACAAGGTGTTGCCCGGTCTCCATACCGACCCGACCCAGCTCCTCGCATCAATGGTCAAGATCGAAAACATCGCGCACAAGATCGGCGGTCAGATCATCTTTTCCCATGATTCGGACGCCTGGAAAGACTATCGCAAAGCACCCGATTTCTACGGCGAATAGCGACTCCCTGCCGTCGCCGTGCCCGAGTCGATGACCACCTCCACACCGGTGCTCTCTGCCCACCAGCTCAGCAAGCGACTCGGCGCGGTCCAAGCCAACGACGCGATCGATCTTTCCCTTTATCCCGGCGAGATCCACGCCCTGCTGGGTGAAAACGGCGCTGGCAAAACAACTCTGCTCAATCTCCTCTCCGGTCTTTACGAGCCCGACAGCGGCGAGATCCGGATCGATGGCCATCCGACAACCCTCGCTTCACCAGCGGCCGCGATCGCGCACGGAATCGGCACCGTGCACCAGCATTTCACTCTCGTGCCCAATCTCTCGATCACCGAGAATCTCCTGCTCGGCGCCCCCACCGGGTTCCTCCTCAGCCGCGCCGATCCCGGGAATCGGGTTTCCGCGCTGATGACCGATCTCGGACTCGATGTTCCACCAGAAACCGAGATCCGCCACCTCTCACTCGGACAACGGCAACGGGTCGAGATCGTCAAAGCCCTCGCGCGCAACTCGACGATCCTCCTGCTCGACGAACCAACCTCCGTGCTGTCACCGAAAGAGGCCACCGACCTTTTCGCGGTACTCGAGCGACTACGGGACCGTGGGGTTGCCATCGTGCTCGTCACCCACAAACTCGAAGAAGCCCTGGCGGTCAGCGACCGGATCACCGTCCTTCGCGATGGCAAGGTGGCTGGAACGCTCGATCTGAGCCAACCAGCGGATCGACCAGTCGACCCCACCGGGGAGATCGTGTCGCTGATGTTCGGCGAGCGTCCGGTGGTTGCAGCAGCACGTCCCGACCGTCATCCGGGAGCTGAACTCCTGCTCCGTGTCGATGCGATCACCGCCTTGGGCGACCGTGGCGAAACAGCGCTCCATGACCTTTCCCTCGTACTCAAGAAGGGTGAGGTCTACGGCGTGGCCGGTGTCGATGGCAACGGCCAGCAGGAACTGGCCGAGGTTCTGGCTGGCCAGCGACGAGTAGAAACCGGCAAGGTCACCCTCGATGGTATCGACCTGACCAACCGCGGTCCCAGAGTCGCCCGGGAAGCCGGGATTGCCTACGTCACCGATGACCGTCTCGGCGAAGGGACGGTGCCGTCGATGTCGATTGCCGACAACCTGATCCTGAAACAGGCGGGTGCGGCTCCGTTTTCGCGTCGTTTCTGGCTCGACCGCGCCGCCATCGAAAAGCATGCCGACCGCCTGATTGAGCAGTTCGAGATCCGCACGAGCGGCGCAGACAACGCTGTCTCCACCCTTTCCGGGGGCAATGTTCAGCGACTCCTGCTGGCTCGCGAACTCGCCAGCGATCCCCGTCTCCTGATCTGCAACAAACCGACTTACGGACTCGATCTCGCAACCGCCCAGAACGTGCTCCAGCTTCTCCACGACGTCGCCGCCGAGGGTCGGACCGTACTCCTGTTTTCCCCCGAACTCGACGACCTTCTCGCGATCAGCGACCGGATCGGGGTGATGTTCGGTGGCCAGATCGTCGCCACCCTCTCCGGTGACGAGGCCACACCCGACCGACTTGGCCGATTGATGACTGCCGGAAACACGCCGACGGAAACAGCGAACCGATGATCGATCGCGTCGCCACACGGCTCACACCGGCGCCACTTGTTTCGAGTCTCCTCGCCATCCTGGCCGCGTTTCTGATCGGCGGCCTTTTCCTCGAAGCCACTGGCAAGGACGCCCTGGAGGCTTACCGGATCCTGTTCGAACGGGGATTGTTCGACCGGGATGGTCTGACCGAAACCTTCAAAAAGATGGCGCCGCTCCTGATCATCTCCAGCGGTCTGTTGATCGCGCTGAAAGCTGGGGTCTGGAATATCGGCATCGACGGACAGTTCCTGATCGGAGCCCTCTTTTCTGCGGTCACCGGCGCCGCGTTGGTTGGCGATGTCCCTGACTGGTTGATGTGGCTGATCGCTGGCGCGGCCGGTTTCGCCGGGGGTCTGCTCTGGGCGACCATACCAGCACTTCTTCGCGTCCGTTTCAATCTGAACGAGATCATCACAACCCTCATGATGAATTACGTCGCGTTCAATGTCACCTCGTGGCTGGTCAAGGGACCGGTCGGCGATCCGGAGGTGGTTGCGCCGCAGACCCGCGTCATTCCCCGCGCCGATCGCTTGCCGAACATTCCCGGTACTGAGGTTCACATCGGATTGCTGGTCGGCTTCCTGTGTATCGTATTGGTCGCGATCCTCTTCCGCAACACCTTGCCCGGGTTCATGCTCGAGGTCATGGGCCGGAATCGTCGCGCCGCCATCCATGCCGGGATGCCGGTCGCGCTGCTGATCACAGTCGCGCTCTTGCTCAGCGGGGGGCTAGCTGGACTGGCGGGAGCCAACGATGTCCTCGGTGTTCAGGGACTGTTCAAAGGAAACTGGAACCCTGCCTATGGGTTCACAGCGTTTGCGCTCGTCTATCTGGCACGGTTGAACAGTCTCCTGATCGTGCCGTTCGCGTTCTTCTTTTCCTTCTTATTGGTCGGCGGCGAATCGATGCCGCGTCGGGCCGATATCCCCACCTATTTCATCGAGATGCTCGAGGGGCTGATGCTCCTCTGTTTCGCGGTCGCGGTCTATCTCGAACGTCGCTGGACACTCACCCGTTTCCGCCAGAACCCGGCGGCATCCGAGGCGACCCAGTCACTCGCAGTGAGCGCGGAGTCATGACGATCAACGGGATCGACCTGACCGATTTCCTGACCGCCATGCTCGCGACCGGGATGATGCGGGCGGTGCCACTGGTGGTCACCTCCTGCGGCGACGCGTTCGCGCAACGGAGCGGCCAACTCAATCTCGGGATCGAAGGGATGATGCTGGCAGGCTGCTTTTTCGGGTTTCATGCCGCTTACCAGACCGAAAGCCTGGCCGCCGGCATGGTCGCGGGAACGGCCGCGGGTCTGGCCCTCGCGCTCCTGTTTGGCTTTTTGACGATCCGGTTACGGGTCGACCAGATCATCGTCGGTCTGGCGATCACGATCTTCTCGATGGGACTGACCGGCTATCTCTTCCAGGACATCTACGGCGGCCAGAATGTCGCCGCCAACGTCCGCCCCCGCGAATTCGCCATTCCTCTCCTCCACCGGATTCCGGTCATCGGGCCAGCCCTTTTCGATCAGCAGCTTCTTTTCTATGCCTGCTGGTTGCTCGTCCCGGTCTGTTCGCCTGGTTGATGTACAAGACCCGGTTCGGGCTGAACGTCCGCGCGGTCGGGGAAGCCCCCTTTGCCGCCGACGCCGCCGGGGTCGATGTCGCCCGGGTCCGCTTGCTGGCGATAGCGCTCGCCGGGATGACAGCGGGATTCGCGGGCGCATTCTTGTCCGTTGCCGATCTGCGCATCTTTACGATCGGGATGACCGTCGGGCAGGGATTCATCGCATTGGCGATCACCATGCTCGGCGGCTGGAACCCGTGGCGGATCGCGGTCGGCGCGATCCTGTTCGGGATGCTCAACGCCCTCGGCGACAGTCTCCAGATCATCGGCGTCGATATCCGCACCGAATTCATCGGCATGCTTCCATATATAGGGATCATGCTCGCCATGGTCCTGATGGCCCGCCGCACCACCCTCCCCGCCGCCCTCGGGGTTCCCTACTGGCGGGGGCGACGGTGATGCTTGACGTGCCTACTTCGCCCCCGACTGAAGTCGAGGGCTGACGGTCCAAATCCCTACGGGATACCCATCACCCCCAAACAGCGTCCCCGCAGGGACAAGAGCCCGTCAGCGCTGGAATTCATTCCGGCGCGTTCGGCGGCGCGAACTGAAACCGTGCCTCTACCTCGCCCCCGACTAAAGTCGAGGGCTGACGGTCCAAATCCCTCCGGGATACCCATCACCCCCAAACAGCGTCCCCGCAGGGACAAGAGCCCGTCAGCGCTGGGTTTCATTCCGGCGCGTTCGGCGGCGCGAACTGAAACCGTGCCTCTACCTCGCCCCCGACTGAAGTCGAGGGCTGACGGTCCAAATCCCTCCGGGATACCCATCACCCCCAAACAGCGTCCCCGCAGGGACAAGAGCCCGTCAGCGCTGGAATTCATTCCGGCGCGTTCAACCGGCCCGATCACCCGACCCAGCTCCTTCCTCTAAGCAACGATTCCTGTAAGATGGTCTCCTACTCGGTTCATCATCCAACCCGGAGCACTCCATGGATTCGGCTCAGCATTCGCAACTCGTCAGTTTCATCTGGGGGATCGCCGACGACGTTCTTCGCGATGTCTATGTGCGCTCGAAATACCGCGATGTCATCTTGCCGATGGTCGTCATCCGGCGCCTCGACACCCTCCTCGAACCGACCAAACCCGCCGTGCTCGAGCAAAACGCCCGCCTCGACGCAGCCGGAATCATCAACAAGGACGCTGCTCTCCGCCAAGCCGCCGGCCAGTCCTTCTACAACACGTCGGCGTTCACGATGAAGTCATTGATGAACACCCCCAGTCAATTGGAGCCGAATTTTCGCGCCTACCTGGACGGGTTTTCTCCCAACGTGCAGGAAATCCTGGAGAAATTCGAGTTCCGGAACCAGATTCCCCGTCTCACCCAGCACGATGTACTCGGCAACCTGATCGAGAAGTTTCTCGATTCGCGGATCAATCTCGGACCCAAACCGGTCCTCGACGCCAACGGACAGGTCCGACTGGCCGCGCTCGACAACCATTCCATGGGCACGATCTTCGAGGAACTGATCCGCCGTTTCAACGAAGAAAACAACGAAGAAGCGGGCGAACACTTCACCCCGCGCGATGTCGTCCAGCTGATGGCGAAACTGATCTTCATGCCGATCGCCGAGGAGATCGAATCAGGAACCTATCTCGTCTACGACGGCGCATGCGGAACGGGCGGGATGCTGACCGTCGCCGAGGAAACCCTCGACCAGCTCGCCAAGGCGCATGGCAAAGCAGTGTCGAGCCATCTCTACGGCCAGGAGGTCAACTCCGAGACCTATGCCATCACCACCGCCGATCTCCTGCTGAAAGGAGAAGGCGCCGAAGCAGACAACATCAAGTATGGCTCGACCCTCTCCGCCGATGCCTTTCCCGGTCGCGAGTTCGACTTCATGCTCTCCAATCCGCCCTATGGCAAAAGCTGGTCGGGCGATCTCGACAAACTCGGTGGGAAAAAAGGGATTCAGGACCCCCGTTTCGTGGTCGCTCATGGCGACAACCCGGAGATGAACCTGATCACCCGGACCAGCGACGGTCAGCTGATGTTCCTGGTCAACAAACTCCACAAGATGAAGCAAGACACTCCGCTTGGCAGCCGGATCGCCGAGGTCCACAACGGCTCCGCCCTTTTCACCGGTGATGCCGGTCAGGGCGAAAGCAATATCCGCCGCTGGATCATCGAAAACGACTGGCTCGAAGCAATCGTCGCGCTACCCTTGAACATGTTCTACAACACCGGGATCGCCACCTATGTCTGGATCCTCACCAATCGCAAACCGGAGCATCGCCAGGGCAAGGTCCAGCTGATCGATGCGACCAGGTGGTTCCGCCCTTTGCGCAAGAACCTCGGCAAAAAGAACTGCGAACTCGGTCCGGATGACATCGACCGCATCGTCCAGACCTATCTCGCCTTCGAGGAAACCGACGAAAGCAAGATCTTCCCCAACCAGCAATTCGGCTACTGGAAAGTCACGGTCGACCGTCCGCTAATGCTTCCAGACATCGACCCAACCCGCGCCTACTCCACCAAAGAAATCAAGGCCCTTAAAGCAGATTGTCATTCTGAGCGCAGCGGAGAATCTCTCGCAGCAGCAACCCCCCGTCGTTCTGAGGATCCGCATCCTGACCACTGTCATTCTGATCCCATCCCCTGTCATTCTGAGCGCAGCGAAGAATCTCCTTCCGCAGAAGCCCATACCAGTAATTCGCAAGATCTATCAGATCGGCATCGAACCCGACCCCCTCCACGGCCTCTTCGAACGCGACATCAACGGCAAGCGCCTCGTCGTCGAATACGAACCCGACACCGACCTGCGCGACACAGAACAGATCCCCCTCCTCGAACCGGACGGCATCGCCGGCTTCATCGAACGCGAAGTCTGGCCCCATGTCCCCGACGCCTGGGTCGACGCCAGCAAAACCCAGATCGGCTACGAGATCTCCTTCACCCGCTATTTCTACAAACCGACACCGATGCGAACACTGGAGGAAATCCGGGCCGACATTCTGGCGCTGGAACAGGAAACTGAGGGGTTGTTGATGGAGATTGTGAGATGACAGAAGCCAATGACTTGGCGGAGTCGATCGCCGACAGGGTGAAGGATTACCGATCCGACGAGATTAGGCCAATTCAGCCTTCAGATGTGATGAGATGGGTTGCACAGTTCGAATTGGACGATCCGACTGAGTTCTTGGCAGAGATTGATCACATCTTCTCGACCACGTACATCTCGAAGGATGGTACTCTGGAGTTCTTGGAATCCCTTGCTACATACGAAAACTTGACGGGTGCTGATCCCTCAAGTTTCTGGCGAAAGTGCTCGCTGCTCGATATTCAGGCACGAGGTAACAGCCAAGCAGAACTCTTAGCGCTGTTTGACAACGTACTAATAAAGAATTTCGGAATCGACCGATCGGATTGCATGGGTAACTCCGCTTTCGTCTACATAGATGATGGCATTTTCAGCGGCGGACACGCCATATCTGATTTGGAAAAGTGGATATCTTCATTTGCTGCAATGGATTCACGGATTGTGATCGTCACGATCGGTAGCCACTCACTCGGCGAGTATTGGGTGCGAAAGCGTCTAGAGGAGCTAGCCGCAAGTGTCGGAAAAAACACCAAAGTCGAGTTTCTCCAGGCGCTCTATTTTGAGAATCGGAAGGGAGAGCGCGACCGGTCCGATGTTCTTTGGCCGACGACGATCCCTGATGCATCTATCGTTTCTGACTATTTGGCATTGCCACACCTCTATCCTTTCATTGCGAGAAGCTCAATATCCAGCAGGCAATCCGCTGTTTTTTCAAGCGAAAGCGCTAGAAGTCTCGTTGAACAGCAAATGACAATCGCTGGTTGTCAGATACGAAAGAGACATAGCGATTCCGGTGGCGATTTAAGAGAATTCTGGCGGCCGCTGGGGTTCAGCAATTTTGGACTGGGTTTCGGAAGCATGTTTGTAACTTACCGGAATTGCCCAAACAACTGTCCGTTGGCGCTTTGGTGGGGAAACCGAGCTCCACACTCGCCGATCTGGTATCCACTATTTGAGCGAAAGACCAACAATACAAACGCCAGCCAAAGAACGGGTCTTGAGAAGAACGAGGAAGTGGAGGAGGATTCCGTTGGATTCGACGACCAGCCTTTCTGATCAAGAGAATAGGGCTGGGTTTCGCGTATACGTCCGGGCTGAATGTGCGGTGTTTCGCAGGACTCAAGAAGAGTTCGGTGGACTTTCCAACATGGCCGCTGGCTTTCCGGTCATCGTCAACGGGGTGGCCATCCGTACTTCCGAAGCCTTGTACCAGGCCTGCCGCTTCCCTGATCTTCCAGAAGTTCAAAAAGAGATCATTGAGCAGAAGAGCCCGATGACTGCCAAGATGGTGTCGAAGCCTCATCGAGATCGAACCCGTTCAGATTGGAACTCCATCCGGGTCAACGTCATGCGGTGGTGCCTGCGGGTGAAGCTGGTCCAGAACTGGGATTCGTTTGCAGAATTGCTCATCAGCACAGGTGATCGGCCAATTGTTGAGAATTCCCGGAAAGACGACTTCTGGGGCGCAAAACCGGTCTCCGATGATCTGCTGATTGGACGAAACGTCCTCGGGCGACTTCTTATGGAGTTGCGAGAAGAGATCAAAGAATCCAACGCTTCATGGACGGAGTTGCAGGCACCAGAGATTCAGAATTTCAGATTGCTTACTCAGCCCATTTGTACGATTCGACCCGTTCACGAACGACCGGTGCGCGCGGTCGCTGAAGCCGGAGGAGGCTACGCTGTGACGCAGCTGATTATGTCCGTTGATGGTCCAATTACGTCAGCAACGCCTCTACCGTCACAGGATCTTGCTCAATATTCCGCTTACAAGGATTCCGGTGTGGAGTGGTTGGAGGAAATCCCGATGCATTGGCATGCTAGGAGGTTGAAAAGCCTAGCACGCGAGCAAATCCGGAACGGCGTGGGGGAAAGTGCGCAGGAATATAGGGCCGACTGGCCAAGATACATTCGAATCACCGATATCGCAAGCAGGACCACCCTCAAGTCTGCAACCAAAGCTTCCCTGGCTCCGGAAACAGCGGCAAGAGCCATGGTTGAGTCAGGCGATCTTCTTCTGGCGGCCGTTGGCGCTACATATGGCAAATCCTATCTTCACGTCGTAAAACACTCGCAATACTGCTACGCGGGGTACTTGGTCCGATTAGCCCTCGGCCAGAACGCGCTTCCGCGTTACTTGAGTTACTGGACCGAGACCAGTGGCTACTGGAACCAAGTGCATTCGCAAGTCATACAATCTACTATTCAAAACTTCAGTGCTTCTCGTTTCGAGAACCTGCGCTGCCCCCTCCCACCCCTCGACGAGCAAGCCGCCATCGTCAAGTACCTCACCCATGTCGACCGCCAGATCGACCGCTTCATCCGCGCCAAACGGAAACTGATCACGCTGCTGGAAGAGCAGAAGCAGGCCATCATCCACCAAGCCCGTCACCAGGGGCCTCGATCCCGACGTCCCGATGAAAGACTCCGGTATCGAGTGGCTGGGGGAG
>CAVQGN010000007.1:0-211102 GCA_963712055.1 uncultured Chloroflexia bacterium
CATCCTGTTTATCCTGTCCATCTGTGTTGATTCTGTGAAAGGAACAAACCATGACCGCACCGAAATTCGGACTTTTCGCTCCACAGGGCTGGAGGCTTGATCTGACTCGGATCGATGACCCGGTCGAGCAGTACGAAGCGATGACCGCCGTGGCGCGAGGTGGCGGACGAAGGGGTCTGGGACAGTGTCTGGCTTTACGACCATTTCCACACGGTGCCGACTCCTGAACTCGAAACGACCTTCGAATGCTGGACCGCGACCGCGACGCTTGCCCGCGATACCAAACGGGTCAAGATCGGGCAGATGGTCGGGTGTAATGGCTACCGCAATCCTGCTCTCTACGCCAAGATCGCGTCGACGGTCGATGTCGCCAGTCATGGTCGGCTTCTGGCCGGGATTGGCGCGGGCTGGTATGAGCACGAGTGGCGCGCGTACGGCTATGAATGGGATGAGACGAAGGTGCGGATGGCCAAGTTTCGCGAAGCGGTCGAGGTGATCCGCGCGCTCTGGGATGAGGAGAAACCGGCCTATGACGGCAAGTACTACCAGATCGACGGCGCGATCAACCTCCCCAAGGGCGCCGGCAAGACCCCGCCACCACTCTGGATCGGCGGCGGTGGCGAGCAGGTCACGTTGAAACTGGTGGCGCAATATGCCGACGGCTGCAACGCGGGTTATGGCAAGGTGGATGTCTGCCAGCAGAAGCTCGATGTGCTGCGCCGTCATTGCGACAAGGTCGGGCGCGACTTCGACACCATCACCAGGTCGACGAGTATCCAGCCGGTGGTCTTGCTCGATAGTGAAAAGGATGCGGAGTCACTCACCAAACCGTTCCGGGGTGAGCTCTCATTGGCGGAATATCGCGAGACGGCCTGGGTCGGAACAGCCGAGCAGTTGGCGGAACGATTGCGACCACTCCTCGCCACCGGGATCAACTATTTCGTCGTCTATATGGCCGGGGTTGCCTATGATCCTGACATGGCGCGCCGGTTTGCGCGGGATGTCGTGCCGCTGGTTGGATGAGTCCCCAGTTCCCAACCTCTTGCCCCATTTCGATGGGGTAAGGGGCTTCTTCAGCTTCGCCAGCAGCCGACCATGTGGTCATCGACTATACCGGCTGACTGCATGAACGCGTAGCAGATGGTGCTGCCGACGAAGGTGAAGCCCCGTTTTTTGAGGTCTTTCGACATGGCGTCCGATTCGGGGCTGGTCGCGCGGTAGTCCTCGATCGAGGCTGGGCGCATGACCATGGGTTCGCCGCCGACGAAACTCCAGAGATGGTCGCTGAAGGAGCCGGTTTCTTCCTGCAGCCGCAGAAATGCGTTGGCGTTCTGGACTGTGCCGTTGACCTTCAGCCGGTTCCGGACGATCCCGGCATCTTCGAGCAGGCTGGTGATCTTGTCGGGTCCATAACCGGCCACGATTTGCGGGTCGAATCCGTCGAACGCTTTGAGAAAGTTCTCGCGTTTGCGCAAGATCGTGATCCAGGAGAGACCAGCCTGAAAACCCTCGAGCATCAGCAACGCGAAAAGCTGATGGTCATCCCGGATCGGGCGTCCCCATTCCTCGTCGTGATAGCGCTCATAGAGTTCGTCGCCGACGGCCCATGCGCACTTGCTGCGGCCGTCGAGACCGATGCCGACAATCTCCGTCATGGCTGCCCTGTCCTAGTAGAGCTTCGTCGCGTAGGAGTCAGCGATCGAGGCTTCGAGATCGTCGATGGTCGTGTCGGCCGGTTTGACCTGATCGAGCAGGATCTGGCCGAGGGTCGGCAGATCGCTCTGGTCGGTCCAGGTTTCGGGTTGCCAGAGACCAGACCGCTTGAAGGCTTTGGCGCAGTGGAAAAAGACCTCTTCGGCTTCGACGGCGATCGCGAACTGTGGATTCTTGCCGCGGACTGACATGGTCGCCATCAGGTCGGGATCGCGAATGACCACGGCGGTGCCGTTGACGCGAAGGGTGTCCTCGACGGTCGGAATGAGAAAGATGATCCCGACATGCGGGTTGTCGAGCACGTTCGTAAGAGTGTCGGCGCGTTTGTTACCGGGTCGTTCCGGGATGAGGAGGGTGTGATCATCGAGCACTTTGGCGAAACCCGGTCCATCACCACGGGGAGAGACATCGCAGCGACCGTCGCGATTCGAGGTCGCGACCAGGGCGAAAGGCGAACGTTCGATATAGCGGCGGGCATGGACATCGATCAGGTCGATCTGTTTGCCCGCAGCCATCATCGAGGGCGTGCCGAGGGTTTCGCGAAGGTCGGCTTCTGATTCGACGATGTCGCTGAAGAGATAGCGCACGATGACTCGTTCCTTTCCTGATTCCAGTCATGCTTCCGGTAGTATCGCCGAGGTTTGCCGTTCGATGACATAGGTTCCAGCGAGGCGATCGTGAATGGTCTGATTCTGCTTGTCGGGAATCATCCAGACGACATCGAGCAATCCGATCAGCAGGGCAATTGAGGAGAGCATGCCGCCAATCGCCCAGATGTAGAACGCGTGGTCGTCATTCCCGCTGACGACAAACGCCTGGGTGAGCGTTGGAGGGAGCGCCACGAGGATCGGCAAGATCGCCCGAATAAGCGACCGGCGGAAACCAGGCGGGCGACCGGCTCTATCGACGACGCGGAGGTGGACCAGTCGTTGTCCAAATGTGCCGCCGCGACTGACCATCACCACTACGTAGATCCAGAAAAGCACCGCGCCGGCGAGAGAAACCCATCCCACCGAATCGCCGGTCACGAACAGACCAGCGACGCAGAAAAAGAGGAAAGCAATGAGCAACCCGTCGAGCAGGGAAGACGCGACGCGGCGGAGAAACGTCGCGTAGGAGGGAAACGGATCGAAATCGGGTGGGTCATCGGGAAAGTATTCGAACATGGGCGTAGTGTCGCGGGTCGGAGCAGCAGACGGCAAACCGGGAATCGAAAGCACGAAGGACCGTGCACCAGAGCCGGTGCACGGTCGTCGTTTCGGGAAACGCCCCTGCGCATGGCCGCCGCCAAGACGCGGCGGTCATGCAGTCAGAACTTACGCAAGCTTGGTCAGGAGCAATTGTCCCCCGACGTCCTCTGAACCGAACTGCGGTGTTGGCGGCGATGGCGCTTTGACCGTTCCGAGCATGCTGCCGTGGCCATAGAAGTCGCCGGCATTCAGCAACCCCGAAGCCTCCCAGGAACCCGTTTCCTGGCCGCTTCCGCCTGTCTCGTCAACCACACCAAACGTGCCCATCGTCCCGGCGAGAAGATCGTAGACCTGGATGCGACCCGGTTCGCCACCGCGGTTGTACCCTTTGAGGCCTTCACCGATCATCAACTGGGTCTTGTTGTTCGTCAGGCTGACCGGGTTGCGGATATCGTCACCGGTATCGCTATCGAGTAGGACCTTGAAATCGGTCGCCACCGTCGGGTCGGCGGGATCGATCTTCAGTGAGTAGACGCGCCCGTTTGGACTGACACCATCCTTCTTGCCAGCATCAGCGAAATAGATGATCGTTTGGGTGGCGTCGTTGCGATCCCAGATAACGGTCTGGAGATTTTCGAACTGGAACGCTCCGGCTGCCGTTGCAGCGGCTGAAAGCGTTGCTGCGTCTGCGTTGTCAGTTTCGCTGAGAGGGACGAACGTCCCGCTGAGTGTATCCCCCTTGCCGATGTCTGCTGCCGCTGCCCCCTCGTTTGCCACGAAGACATGCAGGACACCCCCTCCTTCGAGGAGGCCTTCGGCAGAATCCGCAGCATAGAGATAGAGCTTCGATCCTTCAGGATCGCCGTCAGTCAGGGCGACGACTTTGTGATTCGTGAAGCCGGGCACGATGGTGAACCCGGTATGCATCATGAGTCCCATCCACGGGAGTTCTGTCAGCGCCCAGTCGAGTCCGCTGAACGCCACCATAACGCCTCCGTGTGGGCCAGTAGTCGTTCCTTCACCCGTCAGGGTCAGCGGGAAGCTGAACCCGACTTTTTCGCTCGTCTTGGATGCGGTGCGGAACGATTTGTACTCTTCACTTCCATCGAGGAGATACTCTGCCCGGACGATGGTTCCACTCGTTTTGTCGACCACGATGTGGGAGACGCGACTGTCGGAGAGATTGGCGCCTTCATCAGTGGTCAGATCGTGGGTGACGACGAGTTCGATTTCCGGACCCTCGGAGAACCCGCCAATACCAGATGGATTTCCCGCCATCTGGTAGTCGCCAACCATGTCGCCAGCGGTCAGGAGCGGGGTGATCGCAATCGGAACCGCTTCACCTGGCAACAGATATGGCCGCTCTTCCGTGAGGACCCCAGTTGGCACTGGTGATGCGTCGGGCGTTCCTTCTTGCGCGAGAAGGCTGTGTGGGCGGCCGACGAGCGCTGCAACGGGTACGCCGACGGCTAGGAGATTGAATGCTCTACGGGACATCGGTTGATTTGAAAACGCGTTCATGACTCGCCTCCGGTCGTGGTGGTCTGGCACCTGAGGGAGCGCCGCTGAGAACGCCATACCTGTTCAGCCGTCTTAGGACCCTTGCTTCTGGTCACCGACCTGACCCGAACGCTCCTGGCGCAGGGGGACGGCATTCCACTTGTTATTTTATGATCGATATGATGTAACAATTGTGACCGGTTTATCGATCTCGGTGTGACACCCGAGCAACAAAGTGGTCGCTATCGCTGGATCTCCGGGTTAGCGGAGATGATTTGATTCGCGACGGCCGTGATCTCTGGCAACGCGTCGAGGACTTCCATCCTTCTGCTGGTCAGGTTCTCTGCTGAGCCAACGCCAAGCGCGGCGAGCAGGTGCCCGAATTCGGGATCGAACCGCGAGCGTTCGGCCTCGAGCGCATCGACCTCGAGAACCTGCATGATCCGCGACCATGTTGCCGCTATCCAGAACATCGCTTCACGATGGTGGCCAGCGGCGATCATCGCCTGGGTGGCATCGATCGCGATCGGTCTTGCCAGCGGGGTCAGATCGGACGCGAAAAAGCGTGGTGTCTTCAGCGCGGCGGCCGCGACGTCGAACGCCGGTGTCATGGTGTCGAGGTGGTGCTGGACCGTTGCCGGATCCATTTCGCGGACACCGAGCAACGCGAGCAGCTCCTCCTGAACCGAGTCGAGACCGTAGTCGGCCAATACGCGACCGCTTTCTTCGTAGCGGCGGCGGACGGTCGGATTCCGCAATCCGGCAACCAGCAGGATATGGGTCAGAACACCAGCGCCGAAGAGCCAACCCGTGAACGCATGCGGAGGAGATTTGGCGTTGGCAGAGTTGGCGAGATGACGTTCGACCCGGGTGGCGGCATCGGCGACTCGACGGCCAACCCAGCGTTCCTGTGCGAAATCGCGGGAGATGCTCGCCTGGATGGTCGTAAGGAGACCGGTGGGGTCGGCAAGCAGACCGGGAAAGCGCAAACTTCCGGCGAGGTGATAGATTCCGAGCACGTGTTCTGCGGACGCGAGCTGGTCTGGAGGGATGGTCGAGACGTCGAGCAGCACGTCTTGAACGCGGTGTTTGCCAAGGAGCGTCGATTCGACAGACCGGTCGGTCACGATGATGAGATCGACATCGGACCAGGGCGAGAGGATCACCTCAGGGGGTTGACAGGTCAGCGAGCCATGCAGAAAGGCGCCCTGGAAACCTTCGATCCCAGGCGAGTTTTGATCGACCCAGGCCTGGGCGATCTGTAGGGCCTCCGCTGCTGTGACTGACGTACCGAACCGGTGATCAGTCATTGCAGCGACTTAACCGCGTGCTGATTCGAGTTTGTCGAACAACGCGGCATATTGCATCAGGTGGCGAACACCGAGATATTCCTCGCGGACCCGTTCTTTGGCGTTGGCGCCGAGTTGGGCGGCGTAGTCTGGATCGTTGAGGAGACGCTCGACCGCACCCGCGAAGGCAGGCAGATCCGTCGACTCGACCAGCAAGCCATGTACACCATCGACGATCTGGTCCTGGATACCGCCGATCCGGCTGGCGATGACTGGTCGGGCTTTCCACATTGCTTCGGTGACGGTCAACCCGAAGCCTTCGCGCAGACTCTTCTGGACCACGATCGCGGCATGACGTTGGAGTGCGTTAACGATGGCGGCATTTTCTTCGACATCGTTCATCGGCACTGAAATGAGATCGATCCGGCTGCGGTCGCCATGCGGCAGTTCCCGCCAGGCTTCGATGACGTGATCGAAGGTTTCCGCACCTTCGGGATCGTCGGTGACGGCGGTTACGTTGGGACCAGCGAGAAGGAGTTGAGCATTGGCGGGTGCGTTGCCGTCGATCAGGTCAGCGAACGCGCGCATGACACCGATTGGGTCCTTGAGCGGATCCCAGCGGGAAACCTGGACCACCAGCGGTGCTTCCCAGGCTGGTGCGCGACCGAGCCGGATGACATCGACCATCCGATCGACGCGACCGGGGGAGCCGTCCTCACGGGTGAAGACCGGTTCGGCGTCGCCCATGGGACCTTCGATGATCCCGGTGTGGACGAGAATCGCGCGGATGGTGTCTTCGTCCATTTCCTGGTTCTTGGCCGAAAAGGCATCGATCGATGGTGGGATAACGGTCGAGCGGCCATGATCGAGAAAGTCGGGGATATAGGCTTTGCGCGAGAAAACCGTGGCCGGGACATCGCGGAGATAGGGTTCAAGAAAAGTCCAGGCGAGTTTGGTTTGCTCATTGGGACTGTCGGTGCCGACATGGCTTCGCCAGATGACGAGCGCGCCGTGGGCCATCAGCACTGGAGCGAGTCCGGCCGTTTGGGGATCGTGCAGGAGCACGACATCGTTGGGACGGATCGCCTGCAGGAGTTCCTTGGCGTTGGCTTCGAGAACGGACTCGTAGATCACCCGCTCCTCGGGACCGAGCGGAGAGCCATCCCCTTCGGACCCATGAATCGCATGATGGATCCGCTTGGTGAGATGGAAAAACTCGGGTGTGCCGCCAAGCACCATCCAGCGTTTGTCGACCCCGGCCCCACGCGCATAGGCGACCAGGGGAACCAGCATCTCGGCGACTCCACCACCGGTGGCGGTCGAGTTGATCGACCACCAGGCCCGGCCATGCATCCGTTCCGCGACCGCAGCCGCAACGGCCGCGGCCTCGTCGACCTGCTCCGCTGGCAGCACCGAACGAAAACGGTCTATTGATTCCGGGGCAATATGAACTTCTGTCGGTTTGACCATGAAAACTCCCTGGGATTGCGTGTGGATGGGGATTTGTTGTTCGGGAAAGTGTACAGGTAGGGGGTGGTGGGATGAGCTTAAGGTTGTCTCGACGGACTGAGTTCCATTGCTGAAGGGCTGTTGTCCCTCCGGGACACTCGGGTTGGGATGGGAGGCTCTGGTCATGAACGACGGATTGAAATCCATCGCTGACGGGCTGCTTGTCCCGCGGGGACGCTCCGGTTGTGGCGGTGCGCAGATGAGTTTTGACTCCCGCCGCGACCCGGTTCCGCGTAGAATCGGCGTTGGTCTGATAGCGAGTCCTAGCAGAAACGGGTGAATGGCGGAACCATGGCGAATATCCTCAAATCGTTGCCAGCCGGTGAAAAGGTCGGAATTGCGTTTTCGGGAGGGCTCGACACCAGCGCGGCGATCGTCTGGATGCGAGCCAAGGGTGCGATTCCCTATGCCTATACTGCCAATCTCGGGCAACCAGATGAATCGAACTACGATGACATCCCGAACAAGGCGCTCGCCTATGGCGCCGAAGGGGCGCGGTTGATCGATTGTCGCCAGGAACTCGTCCGCGAAGGGATGACCGCGCTCCAGTGCGGTGCGTTTCACATCTCGACGGCGGGGGTTCCCTATTTCAACACCACGCCCCTCGGACGGGCGGTGACGGGTACGCTCCTTGTGGCGGCGATGAAAAACGACGATATCCACATCTGGGGTGATGGCAGCACCTATAAAGGAAATGACATCGAGCGGTTTTATCGCTATGGGCTGTTGGTCAACCCTCAACTCCGAATCTACAAACCGTGGCTCGATGATCTCTTCATCGATGAACTCGGCGGTCGGGCAGAGATGTCGGAGTACCTGCGTGAAGCGGGGTACGACTACAAGATGTCGGCCGAAAAAGCCTATTCGACCGATTCCAATATCCTCGGCGCCACCCACGAGGCCAAGGATCTCGAATACCTCGACAAAGGAATCGGGATTGTCAATCCGATCATGGGGAAAGCGTTCTGGCAGCAGGATGTCGAGATCGCGCCCGAAGAGGTTTCGATCACCTTCGAAGAGGGAACGCCGGTTGCGATCAATGGGCGACGGTTCGACGATCTCGTCGAGCTCATCACCGAAGCGAATGGAATTGGTGGTCGCCACGGTCTGGGGATGAGTGACCAGATCGAGAACCGGATCATCGAGTCGAAGAGCCGTGGGATCTATGAAGCGCCGGGTATGGCGTTGTTGCATATCGCCTACGACCGTCTTGTGACCGGAATCCACAACGAAGAAACGATCGACCAGTTGCGCGACAGCGGACGTCGTCTTGGCAAACTCCTCTATCAGGGCCGGTGGTTCGATCCCCAGGCGTTCATGCTGCGCGAATCGCTACAGCACTGGGTGGCGCGACTGGTGACCGGTGAGGTGACGCTTCTTCTCCGGCGTGGCAATGACTATTCGATCCTCAACACCGAATCGCCGAATCTGACCTACGATCCCAAGCGGCTGACGATGGAAAAAGAGGAGGGCTCGTTCACCCCGTCCGACCGGATCGGGCAACTGACCATGCGGAACAACGACATTACCGACACCCGCGCCAAGATCGCAGCCTATGCCAGCGCGGGGGTGTTGTCGGCTTCCGACGAGCAGGCGTTGCCACAGATCGGGGAACCGCACAAAGAGGATTAGATCTGTCCGGTCCACCAGCGTGGTTTGAAGGTGACCTTGTAGCGTTCCTCGCCGGCGGTGCTGTCGTCGAAGGTTGTGCCGGTGTACTTCATGGCGAGTTCATTGACATAGTCGAGGGTCAGGTAGAGCTCCCAGTCGACCGCTTCACCGCGAATCTCGAGATAGCGGTGAGGATCGGCGGGATCGATCATCGACAACGCCATCGCTGGGTTGGCGCGCAGGTTCCGATATTTGATCGTGTTGGCCTGCATGCTCATCGTGATGTTTTCCCCATCCCAGAGAAACCAGACTGGATTGGCCTGGGGACGACCCTGTTCGTCGACGGTGGCGAGATGGGCGACCGTCGGGTTTTCGAGCAGATCGAGATAGTCGGAGGGGATCGGTAACGCTGGCATCAGTTGTGCACCTTTCGCGGCGATTGGCGTGGTTCGTCAGGCTTGATCATAGGCCATTGGTCAGCGAATTCCCTCGATGGAGGATGGAACCCCGGAGCAAGACGTGCTGCACCCGAAGATCATGGTCGAGCAGCGTGAGATCGGCCCGAGTTCCCGGCAGCAGGCGTCCGCGATCGGTCAGACCGAGGAGGGTTGCTGGTGTTTCGGTGGCCATCTCGATCGCTTGCGCCGGAGAACAGAGTTCCCACGCGACCATATTCCGCACGGCTTGATCCATCGTCAGCAGCGAACCGGCCAAGGTGCCGTCGGGCAACCGGGCGGATAGGCCATCGGTGGTGACATCCTGTCCCCCGAGCGGATAGGTGCCGGGTGGCATGCCAGCGGCGGCCATCATGTCGGACACGAGCGCAATGCCTCGTGCTCCCTTGCACCGAACCGCGAGCAGCAGGGACGCGCGATGACTGTGAATCCCATCGGCGATCAGTCCTGCCGTCAGGCGTTCATCCAGGAGCACCGCGCCGATCGCTCCCGGCGCCCGGTGACCGAAGGCGGACATCGCGTTGTAGAGATGGGTCGCCATGGTTGCGCCGGCATCAGCACCGGCGAGGAAATCCTCATAGGTCGCGTTGGAGTGGCCAAGACTGACGACAATCCCTCTTGCCCGGAGTTTTCGAATGCGTTCGAGGCTGCCGGGCCGTTCCGGCGCGACGGTAACCAGGCGGACTGAAGGCTCCTCCAGCCAGACGTCGATGAGCGAGTCGCTCGGCCGCGGTGATGATGGCGGGATCGTGGGCGCCTTTCTTTTCGAGCGCCAGAAAGGGGCCCTCCAGATGGAAACCCAGCGCCTCCGCGCCGGGAGAATCGGCAGCCGCGTGGAAGGCCGCAAAAACGGGTGGATAGGTCTCAGGCCGCGACGAGATCACGGTTGGCAGCCAGGTGGTGACACCGGTGACCGGCAACTGCGAAGCGAGATGGCGGAATGACTCGGGGTCGGCATCGACCTCGACGCCAAACCCCCCGTTGACCTGAAGATCGATGAACCCGGGTGCAACGATTGCGCTGTCGATCACGGTTTCGGGGAGAGAAAGATGACGGTCGCCGATGCGAACATCGCTGATCAGGCCGTCTTCCACGATCACCACACCGGGATGAAGGGAACCGTCGATGACGAGATTCCCGCGTAGTCGCAAGAGGTTTGGACGAAGTGGTCATGGCATGACTCCGGGGAGCGATCCTTCGACACGATCGAGCCAACCCGCATCGATGGAGACGCCAGCCGCGCGCGCCGCGACGATCAGCCCGCCGACCGCAGGGGGAAAGCGGGGAACGCGGACCTCTGCTTCCGGCCAAAGGGTGGCCAGATCGCGTTCGAATGGTTCGAAGAAGAGATCGTGCTCGCTGAAGACGCCACCAGCGGGATAGACAATTGCGGCTGTACCAGGGGGATGAAGTTGACGCAGTACGCCAGCGGCGGTCAGCGCGAGCTCCAAAGCAGCATCGGTGACGATCTTCATTGCCAGAGAGTCGCCTTCCCGAGCGGTTGCGAAAACCGCTGGTGCGAGCTGGGAGATACGATCGCGCCGAAAATCGGCACGGTAGACGATCCGGGGAAGGTCGCGCATGTCCGTGAGATTGAAATAGTCGAGCACCACCTGTTCGAGAGCAGTGGCCGGTCCGCGGCGGTCCGCGGCGCGACAGGCTTCGTCGATGGCGCGCATGCCGATCCAGAAGGCGCTCCCTTCATCGCCGATCCAGTAGCCAAAGCCATTCGAGATCGCGACTTCGCCCTCTGCGGTCAGACCCCAGCCGATGGCGCCACCGCCGGCAATGACCACGATGCCGGGTTCACCGCCCGAGGCACCATAGAGACTGGTACGGGTGTCCGCACTGACATTGATGTGGTGGGGTGAGGTGATTTCGCGGACGATCTGGTGGATTGTCGGGATTTCATCGCCGTCTTCAGGCACGCCAGTGATCCCGAGTCCGATCGAAACGACCCGCTCCGGATCGACCTGCGCGTTTTCGAGCGCGGCGAGAATCGCGCCCTGAACAGAAGCGCGGTTTTTCTCGACCCCGCCCTCGGAATGGTAGTGAACGGTCGGGCCGCCACGCCCGAACCCGAGTACTTCGCCCGTGGTTGTAGCGACCAGCGATTTTGTCGAAGTCTGACCACCATCGACCGAAACGATGAACGGTTCAGCATTCACACGCGTGCCCACCTGTCCGATCTCCTGTATGGATGCTCTAGCGCAACATTCGCAAACGAGGTGCGTATTCCTCCATCAGCGCTTTGTTGTGCTCATCGCCACCGGGAACATTCTGGCTGACCAGGGCTGGGACCGGTTTGCCATCAGCCAGGAGTTTCTCGACCGTTTCTGCCACCAGCATGTTCATCACCGCCGCGCCAATGGCGGTCGAGGTGGCGGCGACTTTGCTGTCGAGGCCCTCGAAAGAGAGAACGGCATCGCCGTTCGGGATATGGCTGTCGATGGTCAGATCGCAGACCTCGCCGAGTTTTTTGCCGGAGGAATGGCGGGACTTGGCGTCGGCGTAAGCAGCGGCGGAAGTGATCGCGATCGTTTTGGCGCCGAGTTTTTTCGCTTCGATCGCCAGATCGATGGTGACCGGATTGATCCCGGAATTGCTGACGACGATCACGACTTCACCGGGTCTGACATCGAATGAATTGAGGACGACCGGCGCGTACCCTTCCTGGCGTTCGACCTGACCCGCTTTGAGGGTGCCGAAACTGGTCAGGTTGATATCGAGCATGGCGTTGAACGCCATCAGACCACCAGCGCGATGAAAGACTTCTTCGGCCATCATGTGGGAGTGACCCGAACCAAAAACATGGGCGATACCGCCGTTCCCGATCGTTTCGGCCAGCATGTCCGCGGCGGCTTCGATCGCCGGTGCTTCCGCAGCGAGATCGTTTTGCAGTCGCTGCAGTTCGGTAAGGTAGCGTTCGGATGGGGTCGGCATGAGAGATTCTCCTGTTGCGGTTCGATCGTGAGCTCCTGCTGGTATTATCCCGCTTTTCGGGGCGGCACCTGAACGATGGTTGGTTTCAGCACTGGATATTGCTGCAGACACTCGAAATGCACCGTGGAGACTATCCTCTGACAGGTTCAGGTCATGCTATCGGAGGGAAATCCATGACACTCGACGCGGTATTGGCGAGTATTGACGAACACCATCAGCGAGATCTGGACGACCTTTTCCGGTTGATCCGACAACCAAGCATCTCAGCACAGGATATCGGGATCGCGGAATGTGCGGCGCTCGAGATGGAGTTGCTGGCGCAGGCTGGTTTGTCCGTCCGGTTGCTGGAAACCGCGCGCCATCCGATGGTCTACGGCGAACGCCTCGATGCCCCCGGAAAACCAACGCTGCTGATCTACGGTCATTACGACGTCCAGCCGCCAGAACCGCTCGACTTGTGGGAGTCGGATCCGTTCGAACCGGTGATTCGCGATGGACTGATCGTGGCCCGCGGTTCTGGTGACAACAAAGGCCAGCATTTTGCCAACGTCTGTGGAATCCGCGCCTGGCTGGAAACAACCGGTGGGTTGCCGATCAACGTCAAGGTCCTGCTCGAAGGTGAAGAAGAAACCGGAAGCCCGAATCTCGCGGCCACCGTCGAGAAGCATCGCGATCTGCTCGCTTGCGATCTCGTCTTCACCGCCGATGGCCCGGTCCAGGATGACGGCTATCCCCAGATCGACTATGGCGTTCGCGGTGTCCTCTCGATCGAACTACGAGCGCGTGGAGCAAACGCGGATCTCCATTCGGGTAACTGGGGCGGGATTGCGCCGAACGCCGCCTGGATACTGGTGCAGGCGCTGGCGACGATGATGGATGCCAACAATGTCGTGACGGTCGACGGTTTCTACGACGAGGTCGCACCGCTTTCCGATCTGGCCGAAAGGGCGCTGTCGGAGATCCCGCTCGATCAGCAGGAAGCATTGGCGTCGATTGGAGTTGTCGACCTGCCACCACCGGCTGATGTGGGCTATTTCGAACGTCTAGCCGCTCTACCAACCATGACAATCAACGGGCTGACCAGCGGTTACCAGGGAGCGGGGTCGAAAACGGTGCTTCCGGCGACTGCGACTGCGAAACTCGATATGCGGCTGGTCCCGAATCAGTCGCCTGACGCTATATACGAGAAAATCGTAAAGCATCTGGCAACGCATGCACCTGCAGTCGAGGTGGTGAGGAAAGGTTCGATGGAACCTTCCTCGACCCCGCTCGATCACCCGATGGCGGGAGTGGTGCGGAGGGCGGTCGAAAACGGGTTTGGAACGCGGCCGATCGATATTCCGTTGCTCGGCGGGAGCCTGCCCGACTATGTCTGGACCCGGATGCTGGGTGTGCCGTCGTTCGTGGTGCCGTATGCGCAATCAGATGAACGAAACCATGCGCCGAACGAGCGGTTCGCGGTTTGGCGGTTCAAAGCCGGCGCGCGGACGATGGCTGCGTTGATTGGGGAGTTGGCCGGGGAGTAGTTGCGCCAGCACTGGAATTTGGTGTTTGGCTGGTGACGCACCAGGTAGAAAACGAACGCGCGGACAGCATTGCGACGGATTGAAATCCATCGCTGACAGGCTGTTGTCCCTGCGGGACGCCAATTGTCGACATGGCGTATCTGGGATCGATCCGGCTACAGCTCGATGATATGAACGATCGGGATGCAGGCACCGTCGGTTGCACACGCTTCACCGGTAAAGACCCCGTAGACCACGAAATAGTTGTCGGGGTAGTAGCCGACCATGTCTTCATCACTGATGACCCGAACGATCGCGCTCGATCCATCCTCGCCGTAGCCTTCGACGAGCATCGAAACACCGCCGTTTTCGGGTTCGATCTCGAGGATCGTTGCGCCAAAGGAGAGGGGCTGGTCGATCGCGAACTGACCATCGACGAGGGCGTCCATCGATGCCACGGGTGGATAGCGTTCGCCGACGGGTGGGCGAGGGGTTGGCGTTGGCGGAGGCTGGGGCGCTGGTGGCGCTTCTGGTTTGTCAGTGCCGAATTTGACGGCGATTTCGAAGTAGGCATCGTCGGTTGGATTGACGCTGTAGCTGTAGGACCCATCTTTGCCGACGACCTCGAACTCGAGCATCTCCGCCGAGGTCAGTACCCCTTCGAGCGCGACACTCTGGCAGGGATAGACCTCGTCGCCGAGTTGAGACTGCTCGAGCGGCTCCGATTCACAGTTGCCGTCGCGAGGGGCGACGTCGGCGACCACCGCAGCGATTGCGTTCTGGTCGTCAAACTGGTCGGGTTGCTCGAGGTAGACGAGGAGAAAAGCCCGCACCCGTTCCTGTGCGTCGAAATAGACCATGGTGATCGTGTCGACACCGCCAAGCGAGCGGTTGTTGTAGCCGATCAGGCCGACGTCGACCCAGTCAGGCGATCCCCAGGCATCCTGGACCTCGCTCAGGGTGCCGCCAAGTCTCCCTTCCCGGGTGGCCACTGGATCGAGAGCGGTCGGAGTGGCCTCGGATTCCTGGGCTATCGCTTGCTGAGCGAAAGGAAGCGCCTGAAACAGGGCAAGAACGATCAGAACCGCCCAGATCGCCGATGATTTTCCTTGTTTCACGATTTATCATGTCCCTGTACCGACTGAAACAATCCGCTTGAACGTGGCAAGTGTATCCATCTTCGAGATTGGTTCGTTGGACCGACCAGAGAAGCAGGAGCATAGAGGAAAAATCCCGATGACATCATCGCGGACGCTGGGAGTGACAATCGGGATCGGTCCGGACTATGCCGGTTATGCGGCGGAAACAGCAGCCCGTGTTCGCAAGCATCTCGGTTTGGAAACTGTCATTCTGGGTGATGAAGCACTAGACCGGGTGATCGATCTGAGTTCCAGGAGTCGGTCGATCTGGTCGCTCAAGTTCAGTCTCTTCGATCTGGTTCCAAATGGATGGGAACGATTGATGTATTTCGATGCCGATTGGCGACCTGTTCGCGATTGGGACGTCGACGCACTCTTTCCTGACATGCAGGCGATCTATGTAGCCCCTGATCTGAATCACCGACGGAACATCAAGGAGATGGAAGCGGCTTATGGGCTTGTTCCCGGATCCTATTTCAACAGTGGCTGGATGCTGTTGCCAGCACGCGCCAGATCACTGCTGGACGAAGCGAAACGACGCTATCCGGACCTCCCGAAACGCCTGGGTGACCAGTGTGTGCTGAATCAGGTGTTGAGAAATGAGGTCACCCGCGTGTCCGAGGTCTACAACATCTGCGAACCACTGATCTGGCCCGATCCCGCCAATGCGATGGCCGTGCACCCAGTCAATTCAGACTGGAATTTCGATGTTTATCGTGGAATCGCCGAGGACAGAATCTGGGAACCGGTGACCTATCCAAACCCAAACGAGACGATTCTTCGCGGTCTCGTGCATGGTCCAGCGGATTCGATTGGCGCTGATCATCTTGTTGAGATAGCTCAGGCAGCGATGGCCTACGGGGGTGGTCGGGCACTCGCCATTGCGGGCGGACGAGGACTTGTTGCACTGGCCCTCGGACTCGGTGGTCTCAGCGTCACATCAGCGAGTACCGAAGGGGCAACACTTCATGTGCGCAAAGAACTCGCTGCCCGCCATGGCCTCGACGCAGTGTTTCGCCGGAGTGACGTTGACGACGAACTGCTACGGGACGAGCGACTTCGATGTCATCGTGTATGCCCCCGGAAAGGTTCGCGCTAACCGCATGGATCATCTGGTCGCCATCTGGGAGAAAAAGCTTCAGCCCGGTGGTCTGTTGATCGTCGATCGGGTTGATACGAGCGAAATCGATCAGCTGACATCGCTACTCTCGCCAGCGGGAACTGTGCTTTCTCGATCAGACGAAGGAGCTCTTCTGGCATACCTGCTGAAGCACAATTAGCCGACCTCTGCATCATCCACATAGAGCGGATAGGCGGATTTCGCGGCGCGAGCGTCGGCGAGATCGACCGTGGCCGTTGCGAACGGCTGCGCGGTGCTCGTCGTGGCGAGGATGGTGCTGTCGGGATGGATGATCCAGGCTGGTCCGCCGATGGTACAGGCGGGATACTCTCCCCGAACCGCTGACGAGCAATGGAACGAACCGGACACGAACGCCGCGACCCGTCCACCGGCGAGCCAATGGTCGCCACCACTGGCTTCGGTTGAACGGGGCGTGAGAACAAGATTGGTCCCTCGTTTGCCATAGTCACGCGCACGCTCGAGAAACCACATCTCCGTGCATAGCAGCATCCCGATCGAGCCGACCGCTGTTTCGACCGGTTCGAAGGTTGTCGGGCCCCGGTCGTACCAAGTCGCTTCCCAGAACCCGGGTTCATCCGGGAGATAGGTCTTGCGATGAACAGCGTCGTAGCCCTGATTGCTCGACCAGACGAATCCCTCGTTGAAACGGCGTCCCCGATCGGTAACTGGTCGTGAGCCAGCGATCGTGGCGACTCCGAGTTCGGGCAAGCGAGCGATCCAGGTTTCGTGCTGGGTAACGGATGCTTCCCAGACAGCCGGATCGACTGTCTTCTCGGATGCGAACCAGGCGCTGAATGGCATCTCGGGAAGAAGGAGCAGATCGGTCTGGTTCGAGACGAGATAGCGGTTCAGCGCTGCCCATTCGCCGGGGAGGTGATCCGGACGGCCATCGAGTTCGACGACGGTGATATTCATGTCACGTGCTCCCAGGATGGGCCTGACCCCAAGCCTTTGCCGGGACAGGACGAATCTACTGAAAGACTATCCAATCGTGACGAAATTTGCTTGAATGGAAACCAAAATCCCAAGAACAAGTGGAGTCCTTCGATCGGACTGATTGTCAGGAGGGTCTGGAATCATGCGACCGTATTACTTCTTCACCGACGACGGTCAGAGGATCGCGTATTCGGACATCGGTGATGGCCCAGCCGTTCTCATGATCCATGGTGCCTTGGCGGAAACGGACCAGCACGTTGCCAAACATTTATCTGAGCGGGGGTACCGGGTCATTGGGTATGACCGGCGCGGGTATGGCGGATCGCCGCGAGCAACAGTGCCAAGATCCATGGCCGATCACGCGGAGGATGCCGCCGCGCTTCTCCGGCACCTGGACACTAGTGAAGCCCACCTGGTCGGTCAATCGTATGGTGGGGATATTGTGCTGCAATTCGCGCATGACTATCCGGAGATGACGAGAACGATGACGCTCCAGGAGCCGGCTCTCCCCGCGGTAATCTTCGCCAATCCGGCGATCGGCGAAGCATTCGGACGCGTGATCGAGCTGCAACAGCAGGGAAACGCGGCCGACGCACTGGCCTTCTTCCTCGCCGGTTTTGTGGGCACAGCGTTTCGGGAAATCATGGCAACGACGATCGACGAGGGTGCCTTCGAACGAGCTGCCCCCGGTATCCATGCGACGATCGAAACCGATCTGCCGGCGCTCCAGGCGTGGCAGTTTGGTCCAGACGAGGCTCTTGCCTGCAGCGGACCCGTATTGTCGATCGTTGGCGGCCAGAGCAATCCCATGTACGAAGCGGTTGACGCCATGCTGCTGGATTGGTTTCCAGAGCGGAGTCGCCAAACGGTCGCCGCTGCCGGTCACCTGATGGCATTGGAAAAGCCGGAGGAGGTAGCGACGTTTCTCCGGCAACATTTCCAGGTGACGGACTAGATGTTCGGCACCACGTCTCCATAGAAGCTGAAGGCTGCGACCGCGATCAGGAGCAAGCCGGAGAGGCGGGTAATCGCCAGGTGGTTTGCGCTCATGAAGCGGGTGAATTTGCGTTGGAAGGGCACGGCGACGAAGGGCAGCAGCACCAGCGGCCACCCGAACCCAAGACCGAAGGCAATGAAATACGCGATGCCATCGGCCAACGTGGTGGCGCTACCGGCGCCCAGGGCAAAGACGCTGATGACGAGAGGTCCGGTGCAGGGGAGCGTCATCGGTCCCATGAAGAGACCATAGAGATAGGCTGTGCCGACCGGACTGCCGACGACCGGCGCTTGCAGGGTCTGCAGGCGCGCGAACGGGTTGCGACCGATCAGCATTAGAAAACCGAGCAGCATCACGAGCCCAAAGACGATCGGTAGAAACCAGTCGAAGATTTCACCAAACGCGAGCTGGAGCCTGTACATGATCCAGCCGAGCAAGAGCATGACGGTGAGCACACCGGCCAACACGACGACCCCGAGGAATGGACGCCAGCGCGAACCACGGTCACCCGAGGCTGTTCCGCCCAGATAGGCGATCAGCCCCGGATAGAGTGGCAGGACACAGACATTGCCAAGGATTGCCGCATTGCCGAGGAGAAACGCCTCGACATATTCGTTCATGAGGCTTCAGTAGCCGAGATCTCGGTGAGGGTCCTGACGATGTCTTCTGATGACTGACCGCCGGTGACGAGTTCCGAGACCTCGCCGTCAGCCGAAATGAAGATGTGCGGAGTGGCTGGCGGCGTGAGGACCGACCGACCGAAAGCATCGTCGAGTGCTTTCATCATGTCGAGCGGAGCGACCGCGAAGATCATCTCGAATCCGTTGGCTTCGGCGTAGTTGCGAAGGGCATCGTCTGGAAGGTCGGGTTCGACGCTGAGCGCGATAAGGACAACCTTGTCCCCGTCGAGTTCAGTCGATGCGGCAGCCACGTTTTCGAGTTGAGAGCGGCAACTGGGGCACCAGGTCGCCATCGCCTGGACGAGGGTCGCGCACCCGGCATAGTCATTGATGGTGAAGGTCTCACCGGTGATCACATTGGTCAGCTCGAACGTCTGCCAGTCGGCGAGATCGGTTTCATCCGAATCCGCGTTTTCCGCAGCAGGGGTAGCATCGGTCTGCGCGATCGCGGCGCAGGTCGGTGGTTCGGTGTTTGTCGGATGCTCCATCGGTCTGGGCGGTCACGCCATGCGCGCTTGCCACCAGTCCGATGAGCAACGCCACTGCCAGCAACAGTTTTGTCATCGTGAGTTTCCTTTAGTACGTACGTGATATCCACTCTGGCCAGCCGCCAGATTGGCAACAGACTACCCGATCGATATCAGCGCAACCCGTAACGGGGATTACAGGAGGATTACGGTGTTGGCTGGAAACGACCTTCTCCGTGTTGCTCAGGCAACAGCCCCCATTCACAGAGCCCCGAACAAGGGTTCCGTCGGCACAGGTCCGACGGCTACAAACGGGCATCCGCTGACGCCGGGAACTAGGTAGTCCGGGGTGCGATGCGCTCAGGAGATGACTGTTACTGCGCAGTCGGTGCCTTACTCAGGTACTGTCCGGCGACGTAGCCGTTGTCGTCGCCGACCTGGACTTCCATCCAGGCGATGCCTTCGGCCACGACTGGACCAGAGACCACAGTCAGGGAGTCGCCGGTTTCGAGTTGCTGGATGACGTCGCTATCAGTCGACGTGTCGGTGCGGAGATTGAGGGGGCCGTCGGCGACGTCGGCGGTGGTGTTCAACGCCAGGCCACCGGACAAGAACTCGCCGGAAACCCAGCCTTCGACACTTTCATCACCAGCGATCGAAACGCGATACCACTCGATCTCATCGGCGTTGACCGGTCCTTCGAAGACGGTCCCGTACTGGCCCTCGCTCAGGGTTTCGACGATTTCGGCATCGATGCTGGCGTCGGCGCGCAGATTGAGGGTGTCGGTATTGACGAAAACGATGGTCCCGATCCCGAACCCAGTTGGAACTGGCTGCTCGGGCTGCTCCGATGCCAGGCCGAGGAAATCGGCGGCGACCCAACCGGTGCGACCATCATCGACATCGATCTCATACCAGTTGTAGCCGTCCAGCGCGGTCGGACCGGACACGATGATTGCCGACGCCTGGTCTTCGAGTTCGTTAACGATCGCCGCATCTGTGCCAGCGGCAGCGCGAAGATTGATTGGTCCATCGACCACCACGACCTCATCGCCGGTGACATAAGCAGCGTCGACAACGGCCGGTTCGATGAACTCACCCGAGACCCAGCCTGATTGGTCGTCGACGGTTTCGACCTGGTACCAGGTGATCTCGTCGGCTTGTTCCGGTCCGGCGAGGATGGTCAGGACCGCCCCTTCTTCCAGGGAGGCGAGTGAGTCAGAAGCGATGCTCGCTTCGGCGCGGAGGTTGAGTGGTCCGTCGAAAACGACCACCGCCTCCCCGGCGGTATAGGCGACAGCGCTGGTATCGACCGCTTCCTGTGCGGAAGCCTTCGACCACGACATCCCGGCAAGCGCGATCAGCGTCAGCATTGCGACCAGTGCAAATCGAAGTGTTCGGTTCATCGTTTTCCCCCTCGCGAGCGGACCCCGTGCTCGCAGTTCTTTTCCGGACCCGGACGGTCAGACAGCTGATGAAGGCGTTGTCTCTTCCCAGCGACAACACGTTTTTGCGGGGAGGTGTACCGATGATCGGCGGACAATGCGGAACGTCGCGCGCGATATGGCGGAGGTGTACGTTTGCGGGGTACGTACAGTCTACCCGAATGGATGGGTAAATGGCGAGGGGAATGACGGCTGAAACGACAAGAGATTCTTCGCAAGCTCAGAATGACGATGGCGGGCGGTCATGCTGAGGAACGAAGCATCTCCTGCCTCATGCATACTCAAGGGATCTCCGCGTCTTGAGCCACGAGATTCTTCGCAGGCTCAGAATGACCATGGCGGGCGGTCACGCTGAGGAACGAAGCATCTCCTGCCGCAGCAGTCGGGACCCAAGGGATCTCCGCGTCTTGAGCCACGAGATTCTTCGCAGGCTCAGAATGACGATGGCGGGCGTGTCATGCTGAGGAACGAAGCATCTCCTGCCGCAGCAGTGGGACCCGAAGGATCTCCGCGTCTTGAGCCACGAGATTCTTCGCAGGCTCAGAATGACGATGGCGGGCGGTCATGCTGAGGAACGAAGCATCTCCTGCCGCAGCAGTCGGACCCAAGGGATCTCCGCGTCTTGAACCAGAGATTCTTCGCAGGCTCAGAATGACGATGGTGGGCGGTCATGCTGAGGAACGAAGCATCTCCTGCCGCAGCAGAGGGAACCAAGGGATCTCCGCGTCTTGAGCCACGAGATTCTTCGCAAGCTCAGAATGACGATGAGGCTCAGAATGACGATGAGGTCAGAATGACGATGAAGGTCAGAATGACAGTGGGGGTCAGGATGAGGATGCTGGGATTGAGACCGTTGGATGATCCCGTATTCTTGGCGATCGATTGCTATTCAGCCCGAACAAGGAGCACCAGGTGGAACGCGATTACCCGATTCTCGAATTCGATGAGGAGCGCAATGCGGTCTACAACCCGCACCATATCGGCGGTCCGGTCGATGGGATGCCGGCGGGTTGCGTGCTGTGCTTTTTCCACGAGGTCATCCGCGCTCTCCGAGAACGGGGCGAGGCGGTCGAAATAGCCTCACTCAACAGTGAACATGGACCGAATCCGATCTACCGGGTCGAACGGAATGGTCTGGCGGTGGCGCTGGTTCATCCGGGGGTCGGGGCACCGATGGCGGCGTTTGTGATGGAAGAGATGATCGCCAGCGGGGCGTCGACCTTTGTCGCCTGCGGTGGCGCCGGGGTTCTCGATGCTGAGGTGGCGGTGGGACACCTGGTTGTGCCGACGAGCGCAATCCGCGACGAAGGGACCTCCTATCACTATCTTCCACCCGGCCGTGAGATCGGACCTGATCTGAATGTGCTGGCGGCGGTCGAGCGAACGTTGATGCGCCACAAGGTCGATTACCGTCTCGCCAAGACCTGGACGACCGATGGGATCTACCGGGAAACACCGGCATTGGTTGCGCGGCGGCGGGATGAAGGCTGCGCGACGGTCGAAATGGAAGCGGCGGCGTTGTTCGCGGTCGGCGCGTTCCGTGGGATTGGGGTCGCTCAGATCCTCTATGGCGGCGACGATGTCAGCGGGATCGGCGAATGGGATCACCGCGACTGGGACAGCCACAGCATACGCGAGGACCTGTTTTGGCTGGCGGTTGAGAGCTGCCTGGAGGCTCTTCAGGCCAGTTGATCAGGTGGACGATCGACAGCACGTGACTTTATCGCGAGTGAGAAGGTTCCCAGGCGTCGACAAAGGGCAGGTTCGCCAGACGGCGATCAAATGTTGCCAGCTTGATTCCTGATCGCTCGGCGCGGGCGGCGACGAGCGCGTCGGCCATCTCGATCTTGGGATAGTTTCGAAAGATTTCGATGGCGCGCAAGAAGATCGCTTTTTCCCCTTGACCGAGGTGCAGACCCGGCAGCGAAAACACGACCGACAGGTAGTCGGCGATAGTTTCGTTGTCCAGTCCATAGTGCTGTTTCGATTTCAGCACGTATGCTGCTTCATGGAGCACCACTTCGCTGGTCGTAATCTCCTCGTGGCCGTCGATGACATCCTGAAAGAGCTGACGCGCGTCTGTCTCGCTTTCCTGGATGCGAGGATCGTCGGAAGTCGTTAACACGCGGAGCAGGATATTCGTATCGATGAAGATCACTCTTCGCCACCGCTGCTGAGTTCGGTTGCGCGAGTTTGCAGCGCTTCCTCTATATAGTCTTCAAAATCGACGGTTTCCCGACCTGGGATCGGCGGCACGATACCGAAGAGATCTTTCATGCTGTACTTGACGCGACGAACTTCAACCGCGCCAGATTCGAGAATGACAAAAGCGACTTTGTCAGACGGCTCGACACCGAGCTGCTTCCTGATCCGCTTTGGAATCGTGACCTGACCTTTGCTGGTTATCGTGCAAGTGACCTCGTGCATGAACGCTTGCTCCTGGTAGGAAGAAACGAAGAAGTAATGCAAGTATACGGCGAGCCTTACTCTACGTGTTGATGCCTTGATTCCGGCTGGGCAGCCGTTCAGAGGAAGGATCTGATTCCTTCTACTCAGTCCTTCAGCCACCCTGACGATCCTGGGTTTTTGCGACGAGGCGGGCGAAGTATCTCCCCTTATACTGCCTCGATATGCTCGAATTGGTTTCGAGATTGTTGCAATGTCGGCAGTGTCTTGGGTCCTGCTGAGAGGAGCGAACAATGGCTGGCAAAGCGATTTCGTCAGACTATTTCGACAATACCGGGCGCGATGATGTGCTTAGTGGCGGGGTGCGGATGATTCCCATCGATACGCCAAAGGGGACGTTCAACGTCTGGACCAAACGGGTTGGCAACGCGCCGACGATGAAACTTCTCCTGCTCCACGGGGGACCTGGCGCCACCCACGAGTATTTCGAAGCATTCGACAGTTTTCTGCCGGCGGCGGGGATCGAGTACTACTACTACGACCAGCTCGGCTCAGCTTATAGCGACCAACCCGACGATCCTGATCTGTGGAATCTGGCCCGCTTTGTCGAGGAGGTCGAGCAGGTCCGGCAAGCGCTCGGTCTCGATGCCGACAACTTCTATCTGCTCGGACATTCCTGGGGCGGTGTGCTCGCGATCGAGTACGCGCTCAAGTATCAGCAGCATCTCAAAGGCCTGGTCATTTCCAACATGATGGCGAGCGGCGAACAGTACAACGCCTATGCCAACGACGTGCTCATGCCGACCATGGACCAGGATGCGCTGGCCGAGATCAAAGCGTTCGAAGCCGCCGAGGACTATGCCAATCCTCGCTACATGGAACTGCTGGTCGAGCAGCACTATGTCGATCATGTTTTGCGGATGCCGCCGGAACAATGGCCTGATCCGGTCAACCGCGCGTTCGCGAAGATGAATCAGTCGATCTATATCCCGCTGCAGGGACCGAGCGAGCTTGGTCTGAGCGGAGTGCTGCTGGACTGGGATCGGACCGGCGACTCTGGATCAAGATCGAGACGCCGACCCTGGTCATCGGCGCGCAACACGACACCATGGACCCGGCCCACATGGAATGGATGGCGGGCGAACTACCAAAGGGTCGCTATCTCCACTGCCCCGACGGCAGCCACATGGCCATGTACGACGATCAGGTGGTCTATTGCAGCGGTCTGATCGACTTCATCCATGATGTCGATGCTTGAGAGATTCGAGGATAGGACAGTCTGTCAGGGAGGGTACAGCTTATGCATGTGTTGATTCTGGGAGCCGGATTTGGCGGACTAGAGTTGGCGACGTCGTTGACCGAGTCTCTTGGAAATGACGTCAACGTGACGTTGATCGAGAAGAACGACAGTTTCGTGTTCGGCTTCTCAAAGCTCGATGCGATGTTCGGCCGAGTCGCGCCGGAGCAGATCCATATTCCGTATCGGGAGATGACGAATCCGGCTATCGATTTCCGGCAGGAGACGGTGACGGCGATTGATCCGGTCGGCAAACGGGTCAGCACAACCGAGGGCGAGTACGTGGCAGATGTGCTGGTCGTTGCGCTGGGTGCTGACTACGACTTCGAGAAGACCCCCGGTGTTGGGAATGGCGCTGGCGAGTTCTACTCTGTCGAGGGCGGCAAGCGGATGAGCCAATCGATTGCTGATTTCAAAGGCGGTACCGCGGTTGTGGCGGTAACGACTGCGCATTTCAAGTGTCCGCCTGCGCCATGTGAAACAGCGATGCTTCTCCGGCAGAACCTGGTCAAGCGGGGTTTGGCTGACAACTCGCGGGTGGTGCTGATCACTCCGTGGGCGATTCCGATTCCGGTGTCACAGAGTACGTCGGCGGCGATTCTGAGCGAGTTTGGTAGTTGCGGGATCGAGTTCATGGGTGAGTCGGTGATCTCGGATATTGACGTCAAGGCTAAGTCGATCGAGATCGCTGATGGGCGCTCGGTTAGCTATGACCTCGTCATGATCGTGCCGGTGCACAAGGCGCCAGACGTCGTACTGGAGTCTGGGATGACGGTCGATGGCTGGATCCCGGTCGATCCTGATACGATGCAGACCAGTTACCCCGATGTCTATGCGGTCGGTGATGTCGCCACGGTCGGTGTTCCGAAAGCAGGCGTGTTTTCTGAGGGACAGGCCAGGATTGTGGCGAGTCAGTTGATTGCTCAAGCTCGGAGCGAATCAGCCGGTGGTCGCTATCTGGGGCAGGGAACCTGTTACGTCGAGATGGGCGACCGGGGTGTGGGCCGGGTCGATGTCGATTTCCGGGGCGGTCCCAGTCCCCGCGCCGACTTCACCGCGCCCACTGTCATGACCGCCGCCGAAAAGGCGGAATTCGGCGCGACAAGGCGAGCGCGCTGGTTTGGCGCGTAGGTTTGGTCAGGAGCCAGCTTTCCTGCGCGCGATGATCAGGCCATCCCTGACCGGATGAATGACGGCGTTGAAGTCGCGATCGTCGAAGATCACCTGGTTTTGCTGCCGGATGGCAGCGGTCGAAGGGGTGCCGTCATCTTCGGCGCCGCCGACTGCTCGTCCTGACCAGAGGACGTTGTCACAGATATAGAGTCCCCCTGGGCGAACCCTTTCCCTTGCCTGCAGCCAGGCGTCGGGATACTGCTCCTTGTCGACATCGTTGTAGACGATGTCGAACGTTCCCGGGGTGGCGTCGAGAACCTTTTGGGCGTAGCCAACGGTGTAGTCGATCTGGTTCCAGCGACCGGCGCGGGTCAGGTATTGCTCGGCCAGATCGCGATTGGCCGGGTCGCCATCGGTGCACCAGACCTTGCCTTCTGGTCCGACCGCGCGGGTAAACCAGTAGGCCGAGTAACCATAGCCACTCCCCATTTCGAAAACGGTTCGGGCACCGATCGAGAGCGCCATCATCTCGAGAAACATTCCACTCAAGCGGCCGACAATCGGAAATCCGTTGTCTTCGGCGAGTTGCTCCATTTCGAGCAGGACCGGTTCGTCGTGGACCGAGGCGAGATCCTTCAGATAGGTGTCGATGCGAGGGTCGAGGATGGGAAAGGTCATCTGCTGCTCCTTGATGATAGGTGGTCGTTCTCGGGTGATGATAGCGGAGCGAGCAGGGATGGACAGGATGAACGGGATGGGTCGTTGATATGATCGTCTGCGGGGTGGATGGAACGCTCCAGTATCGATACCGCAAGGCGGGTTGTCCCCGGAACTTGGCGGCACGGCGAGCGCACAGGTATTACGGAGAGCACTACTATAAGAAGAGATGATTTCAACGTGAGCCTTTGGCAAACACAGGGAAACGGAGCAAACGCATGATTACCCGACAGTTTTTCGGCAAGACCGGTCACAACAGTTCTCGCACCATCTTCGGCGCCGCCGCGCTGGGCAATGTCTCGCAAGCTGATGCCGACCGCACCCTCGAGCTCCTCGATCGATACGAGATCAACCATATCGACACCGCTGCCAGTTATGGCGAATCGGAACTCAGGCTTGGACCGTGGATGAAGTCTCGGCGCAAGGACTTTTTTCTCGCGACCAAGACCGAGGAGCGGAACGGGCGGGCGGCATACGACGAAATCCAGCGATCGCTCGAACGATTGCAAACGGACAAGGTCGACCTGATCCAGTTGCACAACCTCGTCGACGAAGCCGAATGGGAGGAAGCGTTTGCGGCTGGTGGCGCGCTGGAAGCGGCTGTCCGCGCTCGCGACGAAGGCCTGACCCGCTTCATCGGGGTCACTGGGCATGGCGTCACGGTTGCGGCGATGCACCAGCGGTCGCTAGACCAGTTTGCCTTTGATTCGGTTTTGCTTCCGTTCAATGCACCAATGATGGAGAACCCGCAGTATGCTGCTGACTTCGATGCCCTCTTCGCGATGTGCCAGGAGCACGAGGTCGCGGTTCAGACGATCAAGTCGATCACCCAGGCGCCCTGGGGCGATCGCGAGCATACGACCAACACCTGGTACGAACCGTTGACGACTCAGGAAGACATTGATCTTGCGGTCCACTGGGTGCTGGGGCGTCCGGGAACCTTTCTCAACACCGTCAGCGACATCACGCTTCTGCCGCTCGTGCTCGACGCGGCCAGCCGGTTTGAAATGCGACCGACCGACGAGGCGATGGCGCACCTGATGCGGGCGCGGGAGATGGAACCGCTCTTTGTCTAGGACGGAGAATCCATCGGCTGGCTAGCCGCGTCGGCTTTGGCGGTTTGGTTCCGCGCGTCTTCCCAGTCGGTCCATTCGACGTCGTGCTCGTCGACAAACGTTTTGACCGCGACACCGATGGTCGGATAGAAGCGGTCGTGACCGATGGTTTCGACGAGCCCAAAGCGACGCAAGCGGTCCTTGACGGGATCCTTCATTTCGGCGAATCCAAGATCGATACCGCGTGCTTCCAGATCGCTGGCGAGCTCGGCAAGCATGTCGGCGGCAGTTGAATCGAGATCGGTGATTGGCTCAGCGGCGACGACAACTTGGGTCAGTGGCACATCACTTTCATCGATCGCTGCCAGCAGACGTTCCCTGAAAACACCGGAGTTTGCGAAAAAGACCGGCGCATCAAAGCGGAAAAGGAGGAGACCGGGGATTTCCTTCGCTTCCGGATAGCGGGTGAGATCGTGATAGCCCTTGACCCCGGTGGCGCGACCAAGAACGGCATCATGCGGATGCCACATCCGCCAGAGAAAACTCACGAGCGACAAGCCGATTGCGATGCCCATCCCGGTCAGAACGCCGAAGATCGCGACGCCGAGAAAGCAACTCAGCGCGAGCAGAAAATCGGTCCGGTGGACGTTTGCCAGCCGTCGGAACTGAGCGATATCGACCAGCCCGATCATCGCGGCGATCACGATCGCGGCGAGAACAGCGGCAGGCAGGTTCCGAAACAAGTCGCTGGCAAAGACGAGGATACCGCCGAGTGCCAGTGCGCCGATCAGACCGGTGAGTTGTGATTTCGAACCCGCTGCTTCCGCTACCGGTGTGCGCGAGGAACTGCTTGATATCGGAAATCCCTGGAACAAGCCAGTGGCGAGATTGGCCGCGCCAAGAGCGCGCAACTCCTGGTTCTGGTCGATGTGATCGCCACGGCGGGTGGCGTAACTGCGGGAGAGGACGCTGGTGTCCGCGAACGCCAACAGGGAGAGCGCGAACGCGGTCAGCGCCAGCCGCTGCAGATCGGAAGCATCCGGATCAGGGATGACAAAAGAAGGCAGTCCCTGCGGGATCGAGCCAACGGTGTCGATGCTGAGATCGAGAAGAGAGACAAGGAGCGAGGTGACCACGACCACGATCAAGGCGCCCGGGATACGGGGTTCGAGCTGACGCACGACCAGCATGAATGCGAGCGAACCGCCGCCGATCAGGAGGGTGGTGATATCGATTTGGTCGAGATTCTCGGCCACACCTCGGAGATCAGCCCAGAGTCCAGATCCGTCGATCGAAAAGCCGAGCAATCCTGGCAGCTGGCTGACAATCACGCTGAGCGCGATCCCGGCGAGATACCCGATTCGGACGGGTTTCGAGATCAGATCAGTTACGAATCCGAGGCCAGCAATGCCACCGACAAGACAAACAAGACCGACGAGCACGGCCAACATTCCGGCAAGCGCGACGCGTTCACTGGTGTTGTTGCCCGCGATTGGAATGATCGCAGCCGCAACGACCGGTGCTATCGCGGAATCGGGTCCCAGGATCAGGATCCGGGAGGGTCCGAGCAGGCTGTAGACGATGAGTGGCACCATCGTGGCATAGAGACCGTAAACGGCTGGCAGACCGGCGAGTTCGGCATAGGCCATGCCTTGCGGAACCAGCAACGCCGCCAGCACAAGCCCTGCAACGAGGTCGCCACGGAGCCAGGAACGGGGATAGTCGCGTGCCAGAGCTGGACCGGGCAGATTGCGGCCGATGGTTTGACGGATGGTGTCCAGGTTCGGGACGGTCTTCATGTAGAGCACTGTAATGAGCAGCAAGCCATTTGGAAAGGGCCCTCTTGCGATTTTGCCCCCGGAAACCTGGGACACGCTCAGTGGAGCTCGAAGACCAGAAGCAAGAGACGCTCAGGAGACTAGTTGGATCGAGATCGGAATCTTTTCGGCCGGATCGACGTTTTGCCCGTGTATGCGGAGTGTTCCACCACCAGGGAGGGCTTCATTCCTCTCAATATGGAGAGAACTTGGCCCGAATCACGAATCAAGCGGAAGCCCACGAATGGCTTGCCTGGCAGGATTGCTCCGGGATCCGCGGACATGAAAAGGAGTGTCAGTCTACGTTCGGATTTCGGCACCACATGGACCTTTGTCAGTTGATCCAGCGGAAGCGTCCGGATCTTGGTCGTCCGGTAAAGCCTCGAACAGGTGAAGAGACGTCGATTCGTAAGAACATAGTTCGCTCGCTTCCTGTGGTACGTGGTTCTTGATCTTGGAACGCTCCGGTACCAGAGAATCGGCGTGACTACTGCACAAAAGACAAGCAGGGGGAGCCCGAAGGTTCTCAAGAGAAAGATTCCAAAAAGCACTACGGATCCGGCGATGAGTACGGCCGTCAAAGCGGGGCCCGCCGGATTGCAAGCGCGTCCCCTCCTGTTGATGCAAGTGCCGACCCAGAGAATCTCCTCACCTGATTTGAGTTGCGATTCGACCAGCTCAGTTCTGTCCTTGCTGAGGGATGCTGTTGCGGGTGTCACGGCTGTTCACCATCGTGTGGTCTTGTTTCTTCTCCCGAACGCAGTGGTTTCTGCACTGTCAAGACCAGATCTCGCACTTGCTCAGGACTCCGGATCATGAAGAATGTGAGGTCTGTCCTGCCAGGACTCTGGCGGAGATACTGGTCTGGTCGATTCGTTCCGGCTCGGAACTTCAACGTTCCTCGTTGCTGGTGGGTTCCGAACGACAGAAGCTGGATGTTTGCAACATTCTCGATTGGAATCATGCGAATCTGGCGATTGCGGAAGAGATCCCGGATGACCAGGACCCGCCGATCGGTCACGGCATAGGCCGTCCTTTTTTTGCGATAGGCTGACGAGTTGAGCATCCGCGGCAGGAAAAGGAGAAGGAGTGGGATCGTCACCACGCTGAGAGCGGGCACTCCTGTGCCCAGAAAAAGCGCCGACAGGAATGATCCAAGCAAGATGCCAGCGATCGTCAGGACCAACGCACTGGAAAGGAGTCCGGCCTTGTTTTGCTGACCCATCCGACTCGTGCATGTGCCTTGCCAGAGCAGTTGCTCATCGGCTTTCAGTTCCGAGATGACGACCTCCCGAAGGTCCTGTTCCATGGTTATTCACCATCACCATCACTTCCGTCACCAGAATCGTCAAGAGCGTCATCAACTTCCTGGTCGATTACTTTCTGCGGGTCCGCGTCGCCGGGTGCTCCAAGCCAGAAGCCTCCTCCAGCAGCGTCCTGCTGTTTCCTGAACTCGTCCGACGGCGCTCCGCCGATCGGGTCACCTTGCCCGTAATCAACATCCGAGGTGTTGGCGAGGGTTTCCGAGAGCAGCGTCCACATCCATGGTTGTGGATTGCCAATCAGCAGAGCTGCTGGTCCGGCAAGTAGGAAATACTCCCGCGCTCGGTCGGCATCGGACGGAAGCAATTCGGGCAGGACTTCCCGGCCTTCTTGCAGGATCTCTCTCAGTCTGGTCAGTTGAGTTACTCCCAGTTCGGTCATTGTCCACACCAGTTGACCGTTCTGCCTTTCCTGCGTATACAGGCCGCGACGTTCGAGTTCGGGCAGGATTTCAGCGACAACGAATCCACCAGCAGCACGATACCAGCGCATCACATCCATCGCCGCTTTGCCAACCGGCACCCCTCGGGTTCGCTGCCCGTAGTAAGTCGGCCTGGGGAATACACTCATCATTGCCGCTTCTGTCCGAGTGAGCGCTGCGTTGGGTTGCTTGCCATCGATCAGAATCTTGACCTGCGTCGGCAGAATGAGAAATCGGCGAGTTTTGGCCGAGGTCACGGCTAAGCGTTGCTTGAGCACGAGTTCTTTCAACGCCAGTTTTACGGCCCAGTTGTTGGGCGTTTTCCAACCGGTCAGGAGAACCTGCGACTCGGGTGCTGGCAGGTCCCACGGCGAGAAATCGTTGCGGATACCGGACACATCAGTAGAACTGTTCATGACACCCACCGTCTCATCGTACTGAAGGCCGATCCCACAGAAGAGATCACCCCCGAATCGAAAGTGATGGGAGGTAGAGCCTCGGTTTTCACAACGGGTAGCAGGTCGTCAAACATGTATATGCTCGATCGTTCTCTGGTTTGAGGACTTGACAGGACGTTCCGCAGGGAGTCCTCTTTTTCCTTGCAGAGAAAGTAATTTTCGTCACCGGTAAACTCGAATATATATCGCTTCGCGGCCTGTTTATAGTCATTCCAGGCGTTCACCGTTCGGTGCGGATAGGCCATTGCCCATTGCTGAAACGGATCGGTGCGGAAGAAGTGCGTCATCGAGGCGTGGTGGTCAAACGCATCAGCACCAGTGCGAGCTATGAGTCGCAGGGAGACATCCTGCCATTTTAAGGTGAAGTTCAGCCACCAGAGGGCATCGAAAAGGGTCACGATCGGTACCGGCGCGGACAGAAGCACTGGCTCCAGGTAGGCAAGGAGCGGTTTGACGGCTCGCAATCTCCTGGTTCGGTGGACGACTACGAGCGGCAGGACATCACGCCAGGGTTCGGCGGCCAGTCCACGTTGAACCCAGAGACGCAAGAGCTGGCTGCCAAAAAGTTGATCGCCATGTTCTCCGGTGACAGTCAATGATTGGGCTTCGAGTGAGGAGGAGACGGACTGGAGCATTGGCCGAATGGCGAGCGATTCATGGATATGGTTCAGATAGAAGTCGGGATACTCGAGGACCGAATCCATCGACAGGACCACCTGCACCTGATTCAAGACGTCGCGTTCAGCAGCCGCTTTGATGATCGCGATGAGTGCCGCCGTTGAGTCGATTCCGCCCGACCAGAGCACGTCGATCTTCTTGTCCGTCGCTCTGGCCCGATCGACGATCTGCTCTCCGCGCACATCGCACAAGTTGTCGAAGGAAAGGTCAGAAGCCGGAAGCGGGGGGACACGATCCAGGATGTCGACGTCGAATGGATGTGCCAAGGTTGCGGTTCGATCGATGATTCCACAATGGAGAAACTGACACGCCAACCGGTAGTCATGCGAAAGGATCTGATCACCAATTCGCCCAGTTTCCGCCTGATTTGCGTTGAGATAGATGACCTTGGCTGGCATGGGAGTACCCCGCAGATCAGAAGGTCGATGAGTCCTCGCTCGGTGCAATACGGAGATGTGGACTCGAATTCGATCGCCAGTGGAATGCTTCGGCCGCGCTTCGGGAAGTGGGAGCCGTCCGTTCGCGGGAGGAGCGCATGAACTCTCGACGCGTGACTTCTGACTGTTGGGGAACTCGTCGTCTCCAGTTCAAAACGACCGTATATCGCAGCAGATGAACCAATGGCAACATCGACCGTGAAAGGGTTCTGGCCACTCCGGCAAAGTCGTGACGTTTACGGAATACCCGGGTGGTGTTCATGAGGAGCAACAACTCCTGATCGCCCCAAAGGGCGAAAACGCTAAGCGATTCCTGATGTCACTATTCTGCTCGCAGCGGATTTCTAGGACAAAGGATACCTGATGTGCTGGTGATTCGCCGGGCCCGGAACTATGTCTGGCACGTGTCTCCTGCCGACGGGTTCGGTAAAGAGTCGGTCACTAGTGGAAAGCGCAATCGAATCCATGGGCCATATGGAACCACTCTTGCCTCCGAAGGGTATAAGTAGAAGGAACTGCGTTCGGAGGCAAGAATCGTATCGACGAGCAACACCTGATCGAGCTGGCAAAGCAGGGAGACCCCGATGCAGTCGAACAACTGGTTCGGCACTATCAGCAGCTTGCCTTTCGCATTGCTTACATGGTCACTCACAACGAGGAAGACGCCAAAGACGCTGCTCAGACTGCCATTATCAAGGCCATCAAGGGCCTGGATGGTTTTCGGCAGGGTTCTCCGTTTCGCCCCTGGCTGGTTCGTATCGTCACCAACGAAGCAAAGGACCACAAGTCCGCTTCGATCAGAAGAGCCACGTTCACGGCAGATCTCAAACTGATTGAACAGCGCCCGTCCACTGATGCGACTCCCGAAGCTGAAGTTGAGCAAGCCGAACAGCGCCAGGTCCTCCTCGCTGCGGTCAGGAAACTCCGTCCGGAAGACCAGATGATCGTCGCCTATCGCTACTTTTTCGACCTTTCCGAAGCCGAGATGGCGGAAGTACTCGATTGTCCACGCGGAACCGTCAAATCCCGCCTTTCGAGGTCCCTCATTCGCCTCCGTGAGGTGATGTCCAGCGACCAACACCTCGAATCAGGAGAACGAAGCAATGGATGACACGCGCGCACTCCTGGCAGCAGGGAACGATGACGATCTGGAACAACTCCTTGTCGATCTTGGTGAAAGCCTGGACTGGCCGGCCACGCCCAATCTCGAGTGGACCTCAGCAATTCCTGATAGACATCCAACCAGACTCCTCGAGCGGCGTTCACTCTGGCTTGCCGCGGCGATGCTACTCATCACCCTTGGAGCAGCACTCGCCTTATCCAACGGATTCAGAGACGCGGTCGCTGGATTCTTCGGTGTGCGTGGCATCGAAATCGTCTTGCTGCGCGACCAGGAGACCACCTCGAATTTCGGCGAAGAAGCTCTGAGCCACATCACAGTCGGTCAACCGATTTCACTGGCAGATGCCATCGCCAATCTGCCATTCACGTTCTCGCTACCTGAAATTCTCGAAGGGCCAGATGGTCTTTTCCTGCGGGATCTTCCAGGTGACGATCAAATGGTCACAGCAGTCTATCTCCCAGGGTCCGGTATCCCCGAAACGGCAGGAACCGGCCTCGGTATTCTCCTGATGCAGTTCACGACGCAAAGCGACACGCCGTCCCTGATCAAGAGTCTCGATCCAGAATCTGGCACGTTGACGGCGGTGGAAATCGACGGCTCCGACGGCTATGTGGCTCTCGGGAAGCACGCGGTTAACGATCCTGTCCGATCCGTCCGTCGGAGCAGTAGGCGGGACAAGCCGCCCGAGCGCCAATGTCCTGATCTGGCAGGATGAGGGAATCACCTATCGGCTGGAATCTGCACTGACGTTGCCAGAAGCGCTGGAGATTGCCCGGTCGCTGCAACCTGTTGCTGGATAAGCATCCCGATGGAACCAATTCCGGTCTGGCAGGGTATTTAGAGCGTTCGGAGTGAACAATCGCTTTGAAGTTCCTCAGGAGGAGATCATGAAACGCTTGCTCATGGCACTGCTCGGTGTCACCAGCCTGATCGCTATGTCATTCATTCCTGTCGATGCCGGCGGATGGGTAACAGTTCGCTTGGACACAGGTCCGGAGGCCATTGTTTCCGGAGAAATGCAGACGCTCGAGCTTTCGGTTTGGGCGCACGATCGTGAGGAGATCGACGTGGAGCGGTTTGTTCTCAAAGCAACTCACGTCGAATCAGGAGATGAGATCGTCCGGGAAGCTGACCATGCTGGCTCGAGCGGCCACTACACGATAGATGTCACATTTACGTCGCCCGGCGATTGGCATCTCGTGGCGCAGATTCCGCCATACCCGGAATTCGCATTGCCATCGCTCGTAGTCCTCTCAGGCACGATCGTTCGTAATGAATCCTCTGGATCAGTGTCTCTCGCGCTGGGGACCGGATCGTGCGATAGGACCGACGCTGATACAACGCCAATCGATACGCTCGCGCTTGGCGGCCAGGGCCAGCCCCTTTGGGGGCAGATAAACAGATCCTTGACCGATCTGGTCAGTTCCTCCAACGTTTTGCTCGTCCGAGGAGCGCGCGACGTCATGTTGTCCTGCGCCGAGTTTTCTGGCGCAAGTGGAGCAAACCGCGTGGTCGTTCCACTTTCCCCAGGGGACGGGCGGAGCGAAGCTGGATTGGCAGTGCTGGACGCCGATGGCGAGCAAACCTCGATCACGTTCTATCCCGTGTCGGTTACGCCACCGCAAGACGTGGTCGAAATCAGTATTGTCGGCGAGAGTGGGGAGGACTGGCGCTTTGAGCCAGCCGTGCTCGAAGTCGAACCGGGGACCATGGTTGTCTGGCGCAATCAGACACACATCCCACACACCGTCACGGGCACCTCGATCGATTTCAAGACCTCCGGCATCATCGCCCCGGGCGAATCATTTGCGCAGGTTTTCTATGACGCTGGCACGTACTCGTACTTCAGTGGTCCCCACCAATGGATGAACGGATCAGTGATCGTTGAATTGTGAGGCCGACCAATCTATCTCGATGACTTTGTGCGTCGGGATGTGATGGACAGATGTTCCCCGGTGGAAAACGCCACCGGGGAGTCTTCCGTGAACGACGAATCCTTCTCGCCGCAAGATCCGCCATGCCCGTTTTGAGCCAGGCTGTTCTTTCCTCCTTCGCCAATTGCATCACCTATCAGCAGGAAGATCTCTTCCCGAACCTCTGGATCGATGAACCCCAGCACTGACTCGATATCACCTGAAGCTGGATACCGAAAAGTGATTGGTTCGTTGTTCAGTTCAGTCGCAACAGTCGTCTACTCCGGTGCTGGCGTGCTCAGCAACACTCCGGCACAAACTTGCCGATAAATAGTTCACGTTGTTTGTCACCTCGAACGGCGGCTGCAATCTACCGATTCTCTTCGATCTTGAACGAGACTGGGCCGAGTTCGGTGCCGTCCGAGAGTGTGACGCCTTCCTGGTTGAAGTTGAGCCAGATCGTTTCGGCACCGTTCTGAATTCGGCGGACGCCGTCCGGCAATCGAATCGTGCCAACACTGGCGCTTTGCAGTACCTGCTCGAGCACCTCTGTCACCAGCGTTGCGCTCCAGGCGCCAATGGTGGTGACCGGGCCGTTCTGGATCACGGCGGCGGTGCCGCTCAGGGGACCGGTCGAGTAGGTCGCAGTCGCGGTTCCGGTAGTAGGTTCGAAGTTTTCAGCCCAGGTTTCGACCACATGGTCGCCCACCTTTTCGGTCTGACCGGGGCGGAGGCCATCGAAGTTGCGCATCTGGCATCCGAGGAGTGACCGGAGCGGTCCGGGCTGTCCATCCTCGTGGACGCGACCGGTCATGGTTCGGTAGGCGGTACGAGGTCCAAACACGAGTTTGGCCGATTCGGCATAGGACTCAAGGTGGGCGGCTCGTTCCGGACTCATCAGCTGCAGACAAGGCGCGACGATGACGTCGTACCCGTCGAGATCGTGATCAGGATGGCGGATGTCGACATCGACCCCGAGCGACCGCAACGCTGAGTAATACAGCATCATCTGATTGAGATAGGTCGCGTTGCGGGAGTGGGGCTGTTCGTCATTCATCCACACCGATTCGTAATCGTGAAGGATGGCGACCCGGGCAGCCGGGAGAAGGTTTGCCCGCCCTGGCAGTTCGAGAGCGGCAAGTTCCTCACCGCCACGGTCGAGGGTTTCGTCATGCCGGAGCAGGGCGGAGTGCATCAGTTCTTGGGCCACGGTGGCAGCGCGCCAGCGGAAAACCGAAACCGTCGCGCAACCGTGAGCCCAGGCTTGCGCCACCCAGAGAGCGGGTGCTCCCTTGGCGGGCAGGGGGTTGTAGGCGGCCCAGTTGACCTGCCCCATTCCCTGTTCCATCACCCAGAACGAGCGTTTGCCTTTGAGACCGCGATAGAGATCGTGGTTGAACGAGATCAGATCGGGATTGCCCGTTCGGGACCAGCGAATCTTCTCTCCTTCGGACATCGAGGATCGCTCGACACTGCCAACGGGGTAGGAATCCCAAGAGGCGAAGTCGAGGCATTCGGCGACGGCATAGTGATCGAACTCGAGGAAATGCTGCATGAAATTATGGGTCACCCAGCGTCCGGGTGAGCATTCACGCAGAATAGCGACCTGCTCTTCCTGAAAGACCTTGATCGCGTCGCTGGCGAAGCGGTTGTAATCGAGCACATGGGATGGATTCGGTTCGGCGACAGTCAGGTTGGGTGGATCGATCTGGGTCCAGTCGGTGTATTCCTGGCTCCAGAAGATGTTGCCCCAGGCATCGTTGAGCGCGGCGAGGGAGGCGTATTTGGCTTGGAGCCATTCGCGGAACGCGGTCTGGCTGGCGGGACCGTACGAGCGGGAGGTGCTGTGGCAGCCCCATTCGTTGTCGGTTTGCCATCCGACCACGGCAGGATGGTTGCCATAGCGTTCAGCGATGGCGCGCGTGATCCGGCGGCTCTCTGCGCGATAGATCGGACTGGCGTGATCGTAATGTTTGCGGGAACCGAAGTTCCGGATGCGGCCATCGGGGCCGACCGGGAGGATCTCGGGATGCGCGCGGATAAGCCAGGCTGGAGGGGTCGCGGTCGGTGTGCAGAGCACGACCTGGAGGTTTTCGGCGGCGAGGGTTTCGATCGCTTCATCGAGCCATTGCCAGTCGAAGTGGCCCGGGGCTGGTTCCATCCGACTCCAGGCGAACTCGGCGATGCGGACATAGGTGAGCCCAAGTTCTCGCATCTGGCGGGCGTAGGTTTCCCAGCGGTCACGGGGCCAATGTTCCGGGTAGTAACAGACGCCGAGGCCAAAACGATCCTGCATGATAACTGCCGACTCTGTCACGTGATGATCTCCCTGGCTGGACCGTTCCAAGATATGCTCGAGTGTTTTCAAGTGAACTGTACTGGATGGTCCGGATTCCTTACATGACACATGAATAGAGGTAGTCCTCCATTGGGAAGCGCAGCCGATTGGTCAACGGCTTGTGACTTTGCGATGATCCAGGGGAATGGAGGTGTAGTGTTGGTTGGTGAAAGCGTGCTGCTGTGGCAGAACTCGCTTTGACATGATCTGCCGCGCGGTCCTATTCTTGGAGGGACTGAACAATCAGTTTGCGGCTGCTTATGCGTGCTGCCGCTGGCATTAAGGATAAAGAGGGTGTAATGACTGCACAACGTCGTGACCTTTCGCCTCGTCCGTCCGCGTTTGGCTATCAGATTGGCCGACGAGGGTTGCTTAAAGGCGCTGCTGGTGTTGCCGGCGCGGCTGCCATCGGGTTGACCCTGCCGACCGGTATGACCCACGCGCAGGTCGAGCTTGGCACCGCGAGTGGGGATGTCTCGATCGGTTCGAACTACTCGAACGCACTGCCGCAGCAGGGACTAGCTGCCGCCGTGGAAGCTTTCCCGAACAAGAATGTCACCGTCAGCATCAACGAAGTCGATCACAATACCTTCCAGGAGAACATCACCACGTATCTCCAGAATCCGGATGACGTGATCCCCTGGTTCGCTGGCTATCGGATGCGCTTTTTCGCCGCTCAGGATCTGCTCGGTGATATCTCGGACGTCTGGGCGGCCGGGCTGAGCGATTCGCTCAGCGAAGGATTCAAGACCGCATCGACTGGCGATGATGGCAAGCAGTATTTCGTGCCGTGGAACTATTACAGCTGGGGCATCTACTACCGGCCAAGCATCTTCGAGGAGAATGGTTGGACCGCTCCTGCAAACCTCGACGAGTTGTTGAGCCTTGCCTCGAATATGCAGGATGCCGGCCTCGTCCCATTTGCGTTTGCAAACGACGGTCGCTGGCCGGCGATGGGCACTTTCGACCAACTCAACTTCCGCCTCAATGGCTATCAGTTCCATGTCGACCTGATGGCTGGCAAGGAGAGCTGGACGGATGAGCGAGTCAAGAATGTGTTCACCACATGGGAGACCCTCCTTCCGTTGCACCAGGAGAACCCGAACGGTCGCACCTGGGAAGAGGCGGCTGCGGCGGTTGTCAACGGCGAAGCCGGTATGATGACCATCGGCACATTCATCGGTTCGCAGTTCCCGGACGGCGACACTTCTGACCTCGATTTCTTCGGTTTCCCGGAACTCGATCCAGAGATCGGTACCGATGTGATCGAAGCGCCGATCGATGGCTGGATGATGGCCAAGGAGCCATCGAACATGGAAGCCGCCAAGGAGCTCATCTATCACTTTGGCACCGCCGAGGCGCAGATGGCGTATCTTGCTGTCGATCCGAGCGCTGTCGCTCCGTCGGGTGATGTTGATACCACGCTCTATTCACCGCTCCAGCAGAAGGTCCTCGAGCAGGTTTCGAACGCGACCTACGTGACGCAGTTCCTCGACCGTGACACGAGCCCCGAGTTCGCTTCGAACGTGGCTGGTCCGGCACTTGCTGATTTCCTGGCTGATCCTTCGAGTATCGACTCGATTCTCGAGGACATGCAGGCCCAGGCCGAGGTCATCTTCGCGGAATAAACGATATGGTGCCCGCCGGTTTCGAAACCGGCGGGCACTTGCTTCGTTCAACGGGAAGTCAGGACACCTTGGCTGAACCAACCCAGATGGATTATTCGGGGGTCGCCCCGAACCAACCCAAACCCGGTAAGTTCCGTCAGTTCGATGGACGTGATCGCTGGATTCTCGTGCTCATGGCCGGGATACCAGCGATTCTCCATATCGGACTCGTATGGGTTCCAACCGTCGCGTCGATCGGGCTGTCGTTTACCGATTGGAATGGCATCCGCTTCAGCGAAATGGAGTGGGTCGGCTTCCAGAACTATCACCAGATCTTTACGGTTTTTGAACGGAACTTTTTTCAAGCGGTTATCAATAATACTGTTCTACTGCTCTTTCTCTTTATTGGGCCAACGGCATTCGGTATTTTCCTCGCCTACCTTCTCGACAAGAATTTGCGCGGGACCCGTATTTACCAGGGGATCTTTTTCACCCCGGTCGTTCTCTCACTCGCGGTTATTGGGTTCATCTGGAAAAGCGTGATCTATTCCACCGACAACGGGCTTGCGACCCAGCTGTTCGGCGATGGTGAACCGGTAGACTGGATTGGCAACCAGTCATTTGTCATCCACCTCTGGGATAACTACGGTGTGTCGGCGAACTTCATTGCGATTCTGGTCGCGATTGCCTGGCGGCACGTTGGTTACATCATGGTGCTGTATCTGGCCGGTCTCAAGAGTGTCGATTCGGCACTCCGTGAAGCGGCTGTGCTCGATGGTAGCAACGAATGGCAGACCTTCCGGCATGTCATCTTTCCGTCGCTCAAACCAATCAATGTCGTTGTGGCGGTGATCACGGTGATCGAAGCGCTGCGGGCCTTCGATATCATCTACGTTCTCAACACACCGCGAAAAACCGAGGTGCTGTCGATTCTGACCACCAACAACCTGCTCGGTGAGGGTGGTGGCAATGTTGGTCGTGGCTCGGCTTATGCCACGATTCTCTTTTTGCTCTGTTTCGGATTCGTCATCTGGTATGTCACCAATCACTACCGCAGAACGCAGGAAGGCGCTGACTCGTGAGCGACAGCTACACGATCCCAACTGTCAAGAAGAAACGGCCGTGGGGTCGCTATCTCCTCTATGCGTTTATCACACTGACCGCAATCGTCTGGATGGTGCCCCTCGTTGGCGCGGTCTACGCGTCATTGCGGCCTTTTTCCGAAACAGTGGCGAATGGGTTCTTTTCTGCCCCGGAAACGCTGACGTTGGACAACTACCGTAACGCCTGGGCTGAAGGCGATATTGCGCGCAAATATTGGAATACGGCGTTGATCCTGGTGCCGGCGCTCTTCTTCACCCTCTTTTTTGCCAGCATGGTTGCTTTCGTGTGTAGCCGCTTTTCGTGGCGATTCAATATCCTCATGCTTTCGATTTTCACTGCCGGCAACCTCCTGCCGCAACAGATCATCATCCAGCCTCTCTTCCAGTTCTATAACCGGGTCAATCTGCCCGATTTCATGTCGAACTCCGGGCGCCTGAATGGAAGCACCTGGGGTTTGATCCTGATCCATGTCGCGTTCCAGAGCGGGTTCTGCACCTTCGTGCTGAGCAACTACATGAAACTCCTGCCGAAGTCGTTGAATGAAGCCGCCCGAATCGATGGCGCTGGTGTCTGGAAACAGTACTGGCAGATCATTATGCCGCTGACATTGCCGGCGTTGGCGGCGTTGGCGACACTCGAGTTTACCTGGATCTACAACGACTTCTTCTGGGCCGTGGTGCTCGAACAGCAAGGCGCGGACCGGCCGATCACGTCGTCGCTGGCCAATCTTGGTGGCGAGTTCTTCACGGATGACAATCTGATCGCCGCCGCATCGATGTTCGTGGCCTTGCCAACTCTGCTCGTCTATTTCGCACTTCAGCGTTATTTCGTGGCCGGATTGACGATCGGCGCCGAAAAGGGATAGCCCTGCCTACTCAAACGGGGGCTCAAGCTTTGCGGACAATGTCTAGCTAACCCATTCCGGAAACCGTCTCAAGGCACTGTTGCGAAGTCAATCGTCCGGCGTTCCCTCATCGGGATCGTCTTCCTCGAATGGCTCCCATTGCAGCCGCTTCACCGCACTTGCCCTAATGCTCTCGGTAATGGTTCCTTCCGCCTCAATGATTCGTTCTCGGTAGGTCCCTAGAGACATCGTTTCCGTCTTCACTGACCGTCGATCGACCATATTCCCGGATCCCGGGGTACCTCCCTATTCGGGTGGAGGGGTGGATTCAAAGGTGATGCGGTCACCCCAGATCGTGCCGTTGCTCTGATAGGTTTGGCCGTCTCTTTCCCACGCCCAGACAAAGTGCCCGGCGAGTTCCGAGCCGTCTTCACTCACTTCGATTTCCCACCACATGGTTCGCGCAATGGGCGCTTCAGAGCTTGCATTCGGATCTCCAGCCGGGAAAACCAGGAGAACATCAGCCGTCCTCTCGCCGGAGGGTCTCCAGATACCAATGCCTTGGCCGTACCCGTAGGGATTGGCTTCGATGTACTGCCCATCAGGTGTGAAGAGCGCATGACCAGCGAACGCAGAGAGCTTCCAGAACCCAACAATGGGATGATCAGCCAGGTTCGGCGTGTCGTTTTGCGCACTCGATTGCATCGGTGATCTGACCGCAAGTGCAGCCGCCAGGCCAATGCCCGCAGAACTCTTTATCACTGTTCGTCTTGAGACGGTGAGGTTTTGCGCTTCCATCACGATGCTCCTCTCGCTCGAGAGGCGCCGACGCCACTACGTTCTGGAAAGGCATGCGCCCCTCACCCTTAGCATCCGTTTTGGAGGGTTTCAATGGTGTGTGCCTCCATGTACTGGACATAACAGTCTTGTAACAGAAACCGAGTTCTTACGACTGACAAGAGACTTGTCGGAAATCACGACCTCGCTGGCGAATCATGGTGGCAAGTTCGCCAACAGACCCTGGGTTGATGACTGGAAAAACAAACTGCGTAGTCACACTCAGCCAATTGAGTAATTTTGCGGATGCTGTCGCTCCGACCAGCGGTTAACCTGACTTCGTGGAGCAAGAGCTTCACAGACCGAACGTCAAGAAAGGAATGATTTATGCGGTCATTCACTCGGGAAGACTTGTCAGTTCGTATCGAAGCAGAAGGTGTCGAGCTTCGAACCCAGTCCGTTGGAGCTCTGACGCTTGCGTGGGTGACACTCGCCAAAGGGATTGATCTTGAGCCCGGGCTCAAAGGTTTGCCGGGAGATTTGTGCCAGTGCCCGCATTGGGGATACCTCGTGCAGGGGCGATTGCGGATGAAAACGGCAGATGGACATCAGGATTACAAAGCGGGGGAGGCGTTCTACTGGGGTCCGGGCCACGCACCAGAGGCTCTCGAGGACACCGTGTACGTTGACTTTTCACCAACGGAAGAGTTCGATGTGGTGCTGGACCATTTGACCAGTGGAGGAGCCTCCTGACGCTGCGAGCCTTCTGAAATGCCACGTTCACCTGAACAGCCCGGCTCTAGCCGGGCTGTTCTGTTTCCTTGGTGAGTAGGTGATCGTTTGGGTTGCCGCACTCCTGATCGTCCGCATTCCGGAAACCGTCTCAAGGGACTGTTGCGAAGTCAGCCTTCCGGCGTTCCCTCATCGGGAGCGTCTTCCTCGAAAGAGCGCACACTGGAGCGTTGCCGCTTCAGCCTTCCGCCGGGACAAACGTGAGCTCACGCATTGTGATCGGTTCGTCGCCGTGATTGACGACAATCTGATCGACTCCTTCATATGGCGTAGCAATCTGGAGCGTCCCTTCTCGCCACGTCAGTTCGGTATTTGGCGTCGCGTTCCCGGTCTTGGTCATCTCGTAGTTGGCGGTACCAGAGACGACTTCGTAGCCGGTTACTACCGAGTCGAGAGAGACAGGCAGGCTTTCGCCGGGCTGGAGAACGATCTCACGAAGAGTCACTACTCCACCAGCATCGGCTAGCGGTTGAAGGCTGTTCAACGTGCCCATCGACGTCTCCGGGTTGCTCGTCAATGCGCCGGGCAGTCCTGTGAATGGCGCGGATCCTGGTTCATGCAGGTGGAATCCGATCGTTGTCGCGCCGCCATCCGAGCTGCTCATGATGTGGTAGTCACCCAATCCAACCGTTTCATCCTGGGGAATAGCTGGCAAATAGATGAGATCACCGACAGCGACAACCGCCGGTTCGCCAGCGGGGATCGTTTCCGGATCTTCCTTGCCATTCTGTCCACTTCGCCAGACGTACGAGTCGGCGATCGGTGTGATAGTCAGTGAGCCGGTTTCGACGAGTTGCGCACGACCCCTGATCCATTCTTCAGTTCCCGCGACCGTGAAATCCGCGCCAGGTTCGTAGTTGAGACGCTCGAAGATCACATGCTCCATCGGGTTCGGGATCATTGCGGGTGCGAGAGCGATTTCGAACAACGCAATGCCTGATGGTTCCATTCCGTTCTCGCCTGAAGCGGACGGGATGACGGCGAATTCGATGACGTGAGCAGGTTCGCCACTTGTAACGTGAAGTTCAGATGCTGGCTCAGCCGCATCGATGACCTTGGTCATTCCGGCCGGCCACCGCCGATTGATGGCGGTTCCCGAAACCGACTGGGTTACCTCGCCCGTGACAATCTGGTAGTAGGTCGCGATAGCGCCTTCAGCAAACGGGAGCAAGGTGCCGGGTTCGGCGGAAATGTCGGTTACCCGGATGAGCGTGGCACCCGCTTTCATTTGCTCGAGTCCGTCCGGATCGTAATAGCCTGCGCCATGCGAATAGTCGTAGCCGATCGGTCCGGAAAAACCTCCTCCTTCCTCGTGCAGATGAATGCCAATCTGTACGGCTTCGACGTCGCCAGGATTTGAGATGAGGATGCGGTCGTTTTCACCGAAGGCGTCTTCGTTCATCGCCGGGAGATACATGCTGTCGCCCACATTGAGTTCGACTGAGTCGCCCGGCTGCACGATTTCAGGGTCAGCACCAATCGGGCTACTAGCCCACCAGACGGGTGAGGGCAGCAGGGGCTCAACAATGAGGGTGCCAGCCAGGAGATACATGGATCGACCGCGAATTCCTTCGTCGTCCCAGCCAAACTCGGCGACGATGCCTGGTTGCACTGTGTGGATATCGACAAGGGCTTTGACAAGATTCTCCGGCATTTGTTCCGGCAGGATGGTCATCTCGACCACGATCTCTCGTTGCATCGTGTCGGAGACCGGGGAGGCAACCTGAAGCAGTGGTTGCGCTTCAGCGAGCGTGTGCTGCGACTGCAGCACGTAAATCAGCGAGAGCGCCGCTGCAGACTGCAGCAGGTGCCGACGGCTCACTGCCATTTCAGCGATGAGAGCGGTCGACTTTAGATCACTGTTGTCAGTCCGAGTGTTCATGACGATGCTCCTCTCATTCGAGAGGCGCCGACGCCACTACGTTCTGGAAAGGCATGCGCCCCTCACCCTTAGCTTCCGTTTTGGGGGGTTTCAACGGTGTGTGCCTCCATGTACTGGACATAACAGTCTTGCAACAGAAACCGAGTTCTTACGACTGACAAGAGACTTGTCGGAACTCCTTAGGCCCTGGATGCCCATGGTTATGCACCAGAGAATCCCGCTCGCCGGCGTCTCTATGCACGTATTCAGCAGCATCCGGACACCGTCATTGCCCCTTACTCCATCGGCTCCGATGCTTCATGAACTGTTTATCTGGGAAGGTCGAGAGGCCTCCCCTTTCCGCGTGACGGGAACTCGGCATTGTGGTGGCGGGAGGGAGATTCTTCGCTGCGCTCAGAATGACAAAACGGCTGCGCTCAGAATGACAAAACGGCCGCGCTCAGAATGACAACGGGGTTGTGCTGGGAACGACATACGCGGCGCCAATGATGGGCCGAGCCAAAAAGAGTCGTCCTACCTAGCGCAGAACACGCTCTTGTGGGGAGGGTGCAGGATTTGACCGAGACATGGCGGAGGAGAGATTCTTCGCTGCGCTCAGAATGACAAAACGGCTGCGCTCAGAATGACGAAACGGCTGCGCTCAGAATGACAAAACGGCTGCGCTCAGAATGACGAACGGCTGCTCAGAATGACGAAACGGCTGCGCTCAGAATGACGAACGGCTGCGCTCACATAGACGTTGGCAGCGCTCAGATTGACGAAGGGGCGGCATTGAGAATGAAAAGGCCTTCGGTCGGCATGAGAACGAGCCGCGAGCTTGCCTTTGCACCCCGGTCAAACGACAATCGGGGTATTCGCTCACGGGCGGCGTCTGGAATTCTCGACTTGGAATTGCTGTACCGTCTCACCTGAAAGAGGATCGACGTGACCGATTCGTTGCCAGCGGGGATGTGGCAAGAAGAGCATTCCCATCATTTTCTCGATCTTGGTCGAATCTACACCCCGCGGCGGGATGAACTCCAGCAGGCGTTTCTCGATCTGATCCCTGCCTGGCCGGAGGATGCTTTCACCGCTGTCGATCTGGCGTCTGGTGAGGGATGGTTGAGTCTGGCGATCCTCGAATCGTATCCGCGCTCACGCGTGATCGCACTCGATCCCTCCGAAGCGATGCGTGACGCCACTGCGTCCGGGATGGCGAAATTTGGTGATCGGGGTGCTGTCCAGGCTTTCACGCTGGAAGATGCGGCATGGCGGACAGATTTGCCAGACGGATTGCGCGCGATCGTTTCCTCGCTGGCGATCCACCATTTGCATGGCGCCGAAAAAGCCCAACTCTTCGCGGATCTCTTGCCGAAACTCGCTCCAGGCGGCGCGTTGCTGATCGCGGATCTGGCCAGTCCGGCCGGGTATTGGTCGCAGCGCCATTTTGCTCGCGCGTGGGCTGGTGACGTGGCTCGGCAATCGGTGGAGCGGCTGGGTGACGATTCCGCCTACCGCCGTTTCATGGATGATCGCTGGAATTACTACGAGAACTCTGAGGAAGAAAACGCCGGGGATTACCCGTCCACAATTGCCGACCATATCGCGTGGCTGACCGAAGCCGGGTATGTCGGTGTCGATGTCGGCTGGGCGCGGGCTGGGCACACGTTGTTTTGTGCTTACCGGCCCGAGTAGCAGTAGCGGTCGATCCCCGACGCGAGTCTCTCCTCGTGTAACCCGCAGTTCGTGACATCTAGTCAAAGAAAGTCGAATCTGGTATTCTCGAATTCCTGCGTACGAACGCATAGCGTTCGCGGAGTTCGATGGTTTTCGGCCGGTTGCAGCCCGCATCTGTGACAGAACGCAAACCAGACCGGAATATCGGAGGCTGTCAGGATGAGGTCGAGGGGGGTGCGACTACTGACACTGGCTGGACTGCTTGTTCTGCTGGTGGGTTTGGCGCATGGCTCCATGCCGGCGGCCGAGGCGCGCGTTCGCGACGAACCGACCATCCAGCTCACGGTCAGGCAGTGTCCACCCGGAATGTCCGCTGCAGCGCTCGATATCAATTCCTGCCAGCCGATCACAACCGGTTTCGATGTGGTGATCAAGTCGATTGATGGGACCCAGTCCGACGTTTCGCTGGTGGATGCGACCCTCGATGGCACCTCGTTTTCCTGGAAAGTCCGGCCGTCTGATCGGGAATCGGACAGCTGGGGACTCAGGCAGACAGCGCTTCCTCCCGGTTCAACGTCCTACATCCTCTCGGGTGAGTCGGTCGAGAAGGTTGATGGCCGGTCGTACGATTTTCGTTTTACCACGACCGAAACAGACCCCGTCCGGCAGATCGATCTGCTGGTTTTTTCTCCAGGAGTCGACGGGGTAGTCATTCCGCCGTCGGCTACGGAACCTGTCCCAACTGAGATTCCAACCCAGGCACCGGAACCTGCAACAGAACCGGCGCCTCAAACGACAGTTGTCGCGACCGATGCGCAACAGCCACCGATGCGCGCCGAAAAGGTAGAGGTGGCTGGTACCGAAACGCTGCCCAATAGCACCTTGAGCAATGCGTCCCAAGCGGAGGTGCTGAGTGGACCGACGCCTTTGCGGATGGCAGCGAGCGCGAACGCGTTGATTGTGGCGACGCTCGAGCAAGGCGACGAGGTCTCCCTGCTGTCAGGGGCCATGCAATCCGAAAACGCGTTCTGGTATCAAGTCGCAACCGACACGAACGCGGTTGGCTGGCTAGAAGCCATCTATCTCTCGGTCCCGCAAGCGACAACGGCGGTGGCGGCCGCTCCTCCTGTTGCCGAGGCTGATCCACCGATCTCCAAGAAACCTGAAGCGGAGCAGTCGGCTGCGGTCGTCGAGTCCTCCGTTGCTCCGGCGCTCGCGCCTGGTGATCGCGCGATCGTGATCGATCCGCCGTTGGTGCTCCGGGCGGCTCCCGATCCGGGTGCTGATGCGATCGACAAACTCGCTGATGGCCAGGGAATGCGGATCGAAAGCGGTCCGGTTTCGGCTGGGGGCTACTCGTGGTACGAGGTCACGCTACTCCCTTCGGAAGCGTCCAGCGGGTATGTGGCAGGCGAGTTCCTGCAGGCGGTCGAGTTCGTTAACGGTGATCAGATCTACGTATCCGACGGGGTGGTCAATCTGCGCAGCAAAGCGGGTATGGGTGGTGAGGTCGTCGCCAAACTCCCCAATGGAGCAATCGGAACGGTGCTGGCCGGTCCCGAACGAGCCGATGGATACGACTGGTATCAGATGACTTTTGACAGCGGGGCCAAGGGATGGGCGGCGAGCGATTTCGTAACCCTGGGCACTGGAACGAGTACTGCGGCAGCGGAAACCGATCCCGTCGCGACTGGGACAAATGGAGCGCTCTTCTCCGCCGGATCACGACTGGTGGTTGTCGATCCGCCGGTGAATGTCCGTGCAGCTCCTGACACCGGCAACAACGTTCTGGTTCAACTCGAGGAAGGCGAAAGCGTTACCGTGATCACCTTTGCTCAGAGCGATGACGCCGGTGACTGGTATCAGGTCACGGCGAACGGTCAGAACGGCTACGTTGTGGGCACGTTCTTCCAGACGGCGTTTGTGGCGGGTGAACAGGTGGTCGTGTTTGATGGACCGATCTATCTCCGTGGCGGTGCCCGGGCTGATGGTGCGATCCTGGCCAGCGTTCAACAGGGCGAGGTGCTAACGGTGCTCGAAACGGCGCCTATTCAGCAGGATGGCTACATCTGGATTCAGGTTGTGACTGAAGCCGGGGCCAAGGGCTACGTGGCGACGGATTTTCTGGCGCCTTCGGCCTGATCGACTGCGCAACCACCACCCTTTCATCCTGTCTTGGTTTTCTACAGCGCACAGGAAAGAGCCGATGACACCGTGCCACGAGCCCCGGTTGGTCGCCTGATGCCGATCGATCCCTCAATACAGTCTGAAGTTGCACTGTGATGCGACTACTACCGATTCTGCTTGTGATTTCCGGAATGATCGTGATGACTGTTCCGATGAGGTCGGCTGAAGCGCCATGGAGTCTGGCGACCCCGGTGGCCGGAACGCCGGAGTCAGGCGAACCGAGCCGGGTTCGAGTCGGGGAGAACGATGCGCTTCTCTGGGGGACCGGCGAAATTGGGGTGCTGCTGGTCCATGGCGCGATATACGATGCTGCCAGTTGGAGCGACCAGGCCGTGGAAATGGCAGAAGCGGGGTATGCCGTGCTGGCGCTCGAATCAATCGGGCCGCAGGAGGTGCTCGATGGCATCGAGATGCTCGTTGAATCAGAAGGAGTCGATCGGGTCGTCGTGGTCGGAGCCAGTGCCGGGGCCAGCAGCGCGATTGCCGCGCTTTCGTCGCAGCCGACAGATGTTGCCGGACTGATCGTGCTGGCAGGTTCTGGAGATGTTACTCAACTTGGAACCTTTCCGAAGCTCTTTGTGGCGAGTGAGGGGGATGGTGTGGCGTCGGCGATGACGCGTCAGGCCGAGGAAGCGCCCGGAACGGAGAATACGAGTCTGCTCTTACCCGGGTCGGCTCATGCACAAGCATTGTTTGGGACCGACCAGGGGCCGACCTTGCTGGATGCGATGCTTGCATTCATTGCTTCAGTCGAGGAGCAGGATGAATGCGCGGAGAATTGTGACGTATGATTCCCGCCGGACGACGCAAGTCAGACTTCTGAACTGAACGGCTGCTTCTGATGCTGAGGGCAATCGCTAGATGACGGACCATTCGCTCGATTTAGTCGTATTTGCGATCGTCGTTGCTTCGCGGATACTTGTTCCCTTGGCGATTCCGCGTTTTCCGTTGCCGGCAATCATTGCCGCCATGGTGATCGATGCGGCCGATCAGACGATCTTTCAGCAGTTCACGTCGCTCGATCTCACCAACTACCAGTCGTATGACAAAGCGCTCGATGTCTATTACCTGGCCATCGCGTTTCTGGCGACGATGCGGAACTGGACCAATCAGACGGCGTTCAACACCGGTCGTTTTCTCTGGTACTACCGCTTGCTTGGGACTACGCTTTTTGAGTTGACCCATATCCGGACTTTGCTCCTGATCTTCCCAAACACGTTCGAGTACTTTTTTGATTTCTATGAAGCGGTCCGATTGCGCTGGGATCCACGGCGGTTGACAAAGCGGATGGTGATCGGCGCGGCGGCGTTTATCTGGATCTTCATTAAACTGCCCCAGGAATACTGGATTCATGTGGCCCAGCTCGATACCACCGACCTGATCAAAGAAGACCTGTTCAAGGTGCCGGTGGATACTGGTTGGGGAGAAATCATCTCCAACAATCTCATCTTTTTCCTTGGGCTGGGGCTGCTCCTTGCCGCGTTGATCGGGCAGTTTCGCTATATGTTGCGCAATGTCTTTCCACCTGCTGACTGGGCCCTCGCGTTCGATGCCGACGCACACGGTCGTGATGTGAGTGAGGAGCAGATCCAGGAGCAGGTCAAATCGATGCGCGGCAGGATCATGACCATCGAACTCCTGGAAAAGGTCTTTCTCATTGGGTTGATCTCGATTATCTTCACGCGAATCGTGCCAGGTCATGCGCTAGATCCGTGGCAACAGATACTGATCGCTGCGATGGTTCTGGTTCTCGACACCGTCATCAGCGGTTTCTGGGCGAGACGGCGCTTTTCCTATCAGTCGATGGTTTCGGAATTCATCATGCTTGGTCTGTCCAATATTGCCTTGCTGGTTGCTTTGCGATCCATTGGGGACCGGGACGATCAGCCTTCGCTAGGCGGTTCCATCATGATGATGCTCCTCCTTACAATTCTGATCACGATGTACGATCGCTATCGACCGATCTATCTTGCTCGTTTCGGCGATTCCCGTTTCGAAGTGCGCATGATGGAGCAACTGCAGCAGGGTCGCTGAGGTCAGGTGATCAGTCCTGTTCCTCTGGGGGTTTGACCCGTTTGAACATCACCAGAAGTGACAGATCGTAGATCGCTTTGAGCGTGCCCGCGATAACGAGCGGCCACCCAAATGTCGTCAATCCAAGCAGATAGCCGGAAAAGAACGGGCCGATTGCAGCGGCAAGACTGCGAGGTACCGCTGTGATGCTGGCGGCTGCTGGTCGTTCGGGCGGGGTCACAACGGCCATGACGTATGAACTCCGGGCCGGGACGTCCATCGACGACAGCGCTGATCTCAACAGCAAAAACACGACGGCAAGTTGCACTGTTGGCATGAACGGTGTCATGAGGAGGAAAAGATTGGCGGGAAGGTGGGTGAACACCATCGTGTTCACCAATCCGATCCGTTTGGCCAGCCTGGCCGAGGCCAAGTACGAAAACGCTGTCAGCAGATTGGAGAGGAAAAAGATGGTGCCTGCCGTTCCGACCGAGAGGTTGAAACGCTCGAAGAGCCAGAGTGCGAGCATCGACTGGACAACGAAGCCTCCGGCAAAAGAATCGAGACTGAACAACGCCGCGAGTTTATAGACAACGGCTTTCGATTCACGAAGAGGCGCTCGCGCTTCCTTGCCCTGGGGTTCGAGATCGGGTGAAAGTGTGGAGTAAAGAACGAGCGCGACGACACCGAGGAGCGCGTAGACGAGGAACATGCCCGCGATCGCTGTTTCGAGACTGACCGCGCGATGGTTGGAGAGGTATTCGGGCAGACCGGAAGCGAGTGCGCCGGTTGCGGCGACCAGTGATCCGACCAGCGCATACCGTGCGAAGAGATCCGTACGCTGACTTGGACTAATCGTCCGCGGCAGTAGCGCTTGTTCCGTCGGCAGGAAAACGCTGACATCGCCAGAAGATGGATTGAGCGTCCCGACGAAGGCCACGACGACCAAAGGCCAGAAATCCTCCACGAACGCGAAACTGAGACCGGTCAGGATCATCAGGAACGACGCTTGCACGAGCAGTCGGCGGAGGTGGAGTCGGTGGGCGAGGAGACCGACCAGCAGGGTGAGCGCGGCAGAACCGACCATGGTGACGGTTGCAATTACGCCAATGCGGAGCGTGGAATACCCGAGCGTGGTCAGGTGAAGAGGGAGGAGCACGCTGACAAAGCCATCGCCGAACGCACGCACGCCCCTTGCGGTGACAAGTGTGCGCGCGTCTTTCGTGGCGCTAGAAAGCCAGAAACGGGAACCAAGTGCCTGAATGATGGCGGTGGTCTCACAAAGTTGGCCGAGTGGACATGATTCCGGCATTATCGCCGATCGGAGTGGCGACTGCGTTTGCTCAGTTGGTGAAAGTTGGCGGCGGTGGAGGTAGAGACGCTGACCTCGCTGCGACGCGAGTAGCAAGTTTAGCCTTGACTAAACCACAGTGTAGCCTTATGATCTGGAGCGTATTGGCTGTCCTGACCTGTCTCGAAAACCGCCTGCATTGACTGATCCTACAACCACTCCAAAGTCCACCAGGATGACACGCCGATCGCTGTTTGGCGTCGGTGCGATGTCGGTGCTGGTTCTTGCTGGTTGCGGGCGGATAGAGGAGGAGGCTCAGCCTGATTTCTCCGATCGCACGATCGAGGTGGTCGCTACGACCGGCATGATCGGCGATATCGTGAAGAACGTCGGGGGTGATCGACTCGAGGTCACGACCTTGATGGGACCCGGGATCGATCCGCATCTCTACAAGGCGAGCGAAGGCGATGTCACGACGATCGACAATGCCGACATGGTCTTCTACAACGGTCTCCATCTCGAAGCAAAACTCGCGGAAGTGTTCGAAAAGATGGGTGATCATATCGTCACGGTGCCCGTCGCTGAAGAGATCCCGGAAGACCAATTGATTGTTGTTGGAACTGGGGTGGCAGCGCACGACCCGCATGTCTGGTTCGATGTCGAACTCTGGTCCGATGCCACCGAACAGGTCAGAAAAACGCTGGTCGAAGCCGATCCCGAACACGCCGATGAGTACAACGCACGAGCGGCGGCGTACCAGGAGCAATTGGCCGAGCTCGACGCCTATGTCGCCGAGCAAGCGCTGACCGTGCCGGAGGAGCAGCGTTTGCTGATCACCGCCCATGATGCGTTTGGCTATTTTGCCAAGGCCTATGATTTCGAAGTGCTCGGATTGCAGGGTGTAAGCACCGCGACGGAAGCCGGTGCGGAGGATCTGCAGAATCTGGCCGAAATCATTGTCGAACGTCAGATTCCGGCGATTTTTGTTGAGACATCGGTGTCGCCGCGGACGATCACCGCATTGCAGGAAGCGGTCCGTTCGCGCGGGTATGACGTTCAGGTGGGAGGATCGCTCTTTTCCGACGCGATGGGCGATCCTGGCACGCCGGAAGGGACCTATATCGGCATGGTGACGCACAACATCGATACGATTGTCGGCGCATTGCGACCGGCGGGGATGGCCACACCTGTCACGGCGGCCACACCTGTTGCCGAAGGGAGCCCGGAATCACCATGATCGCCAATGATGTTCTCGCGATCGATGTTGCTGACCTGACTGCGGTCTACAACGAGAAACCGGTACTCTGGGACGTCGATTTTCAGGTGCCGCCGGGTGTGTTGATGGCAATCGTCGGGCCAAATGGCGCCGGCAAAACGACCCTCATCAAGTGCATTCTCGATCTCATCAAACCGGTTGCCGGCAGCGTGCTGGTGCAAGGGAAGCCCTACAAGGAGCGGCGCGAATCGGTGGCCTATGTGCCGCAACGCGGCAGTGTGGACTGGGATTTCCCGACGAATGTGCTCGATGTCGTCGAGATGGGCCGGTATGGTGCGCTCGGATGGATTCGCCGACCGGGCAAACAGGAACGGGAAGCCGCCGCGGTTGCGCTCGACAAGGTCGGGATGAGCGATTTCGCTGGTCGGCAGATCAGTCAGCTTTCCGGTGGCCAGCAGCAGCGCGTTTTTCTGGCGCGTGCGCTAGCGCAGGACGCCGACATCTATCTCATGGACGAACCGTTTCAGGGGGTCGATGCGATGACCGAGCGCGCGATCATCGATATCTTGCGTGATCTCCGGGCGATGGGTCGGACTGTTGTGGCGGTGCATCACGACCTGCAGACAGTGGCCGAGTATTTTGATTGGGTCACCTTACTAAATGTTCGTAAAATTGCCAGCGGACCGGTCGATGATGTCTACAACGAAGACAATCTCCGCTTGACCTATGGCGGTCGGCTGGCGTTTCTCAAGGAAACCAACAGCAAGTTGCCGGAAGAGGCGCTCGGATGAGCGATGGTGAGATAGCCCGCGTCCAGCGAGGTCGTTCGAATGCAACTTGATCTCCTGATTGGTCTGCCCGGTATTCTCGATGACCTGGTCAACGACTACACGTTGCGCACGGTCGCGCTGGGCGCGGCTGTTGTCGGGATTGTTGCGGGTGCGCTGGGCTGCTTTGCGGTGCTGAGGAGACAAGCACTGGTTGGTGACGCGATGTCGCACGCGGCGCTGCCGGGAATCGCGCTGGCCTACATGATCACCGGCACAAAGGACAATCTGGTTTTGCTGGTGGGCGCGGCGATTGCCGGCTGGATCGCAACGCTGGCGGTGATGGGGATTGTGCGCTCGTCAAGGGTCAAGTTCGACAGTGCGCTTGGTCTGGTGCTGTCGGTCTTTTTCGGGTTTGGATTGATGCTGCTGACCTATATCCAGCGGCAACCAGATGCCTCCCAGGCTGGTCTCGACAAGTTTCTTTTTGGTCAGGCGGCGACACTGGTCGAAGACGACGTCAAGACGATGGCGATGCTTGGTGGGATCGCGATCGTGGTCATGCTGGTGCTCTGGAAAGAGTTCAAGCTGCTCAGTTTCGATTTCGATTTCGCCGCCACGATCGGCTATCCCGTGCGCGTGCTCGATGTGTTGCTGACCACGTTGATCGTGATTGCGATCGTGGTTGGATTGCAGGCAGTTGGGGTCGTCCTGATGAGCGCGATGATCGTCGCGCCAGCGGCTGCGTCGCGGCAATGGACGAATCGCCTCGGGGTCATGGTGCTGCTGGCGGCCTTTTTCGGCGCATTGGCTGGCGTGGTCGGCGCGACCTTGAGCAGCACTGTGCCACGCTTGCCGACCGGTCCGACGATCGTGGTTTGCGTTACGGCGATCGTCTTCATCTCGTTTCTGTTTGCTCCTAATCGCGGTCTTGTCTGGGCCTGGTTCGACAAACGGAAACGGCGGCGCTCGCTGGCAGAAGCGATGGCTGAGTCGGATGCTGCACATGGTGGCCCCCGCGCGATCGGAATGGGCGACTAGATGAGCGGCGCCCAGATCGATATCCAGATCATCGCGGCGGTCACAGCGGCCGCTTGCGCGATTCCAGGGGTTTTCCTGGTGTTGCGGCAAATGGCGATGATGAGCGATGCGATCAGCCATTCGATCCTGCTCGGGATCGTACTGGCGTTCTTCGTGGTGGCGAGCACGACCTCACCCCTGCTTGTTATCGGCGCGGGCGCCGTAGGGGTGCTAACCGTATTTCTGGTCGAAGCGATTCAGCGGACGAACCTGGTCAAAAGTGATGCCGCCATCGGACTTGTGTTTCCGCTGCTGTTCAGTCTTGGCGTCATTCTGATTTCACGCTATGCCGGCGATGTTCATCTCGATATCGATGCGGTTCTCCTCGGTGAACTCGCGTTCGCTCCGTTCAACCGGGTCGAGGTGGCGGGTTGGGATCTCGGCCCGCAAGCCCTCTGGATGACCGGTGGGGTACTGATTGCGAACGCGTTGCTGGTCTGGTTCTTTTTCAAGGAACTGAAACTGGCGACCTTCGATCCGGCGCTGGCGGCGACGTTGGGTTTCATGCCAGTGCTGCTTCACTACGCTTTGATGACGTCGGTTTCGGTCACGGCGGTTGTGGCGTTCGATGCGGTCGGATCGATTCTGGTGGTCGCGTTGATGATCGGCCCGCCGGTGTCCGCCTATCTGCTGACCGATGATCTCGCGCACATGCTCTGGTTGAGCGTAGGGATCGGCGCTGGGTCGGCGATCGCGGGGTATTGGCTCGCCCATCTTCTCGATGCATCGATTGCTGGCGCAATGGCGACGATGATCGGGGTGGTCTTTCTCGCGGTTCTGCTTCTTGCTCCGCAACGCGGCGTGGTGGCGCGGACGCGTTTGCGAGAACGGCAGAAAGTTGATTTTGCGCAGACAATGCTGACCATCCATCTGCTCAACCACGAGGGTACCAGTGCCGCTTTCGAAGAGAGCAAACTCGACGGGCTGGAAGAACACCTCCGCTGGCAGGAATCGTTTATGGAACGGGTGGTGGCTGCAGCGAAACGGCGTGGTCTGGTCACCGAAAATGGAGGAATGCTCGTTCTGACCGATAGTGGTCGCCTGCGGGCTCGTGAGGCAATGACGCAGACTGGCTAAGAGCTACGTCGCTGTGCGGACGTCCCGGTGCATGAACACGTGATCGATGTACTCGCCACGATGGAAGACTCCGCCTGGGAGCCGACCATGTTCGACGAAGCCTTCCCGATGATAGAGCGCTTCCGCCCGCTTGTTGGTACCGAACACGCTCAGTTCGAGCAGGCGAATACCGGGAAGATTGGCGATTGCTTCGGCGATGAGTGTCCGAAAGAGGATGGTGCCAACCCCTCGTCCCCTGAATTCGGCGGCTACCGACAGTCCGAGCACGGCAATATGGCGTTCCACAAGCGGTTTTCTGGTTGCGCCGGCGATGCCGACTACCTCTCCGTTGGACTCGGCCATGAGGGTGACATCGTCGCCAGCCTCGAGACCGGCGAGACGCTCCTGCAGCCAGGCTTCTTCCTGGGCCAGGGTCAGTTGCTCGCCCTGGAAGAGGATGAAGGTCTGCTCGAGGGAAAGCGTATTGATATAGGTCAGGAGCGCGGGCGCGTCGCCTGAGGCGAGGTAGCGGATAACGAGTCGCTGACCGTCGCTTTCAATCTCCGAAGCGATCTGGCCTTCAGCTGGCATCGGAGCTGACTCCTGGTGAAACAGGTCAATTGCGATTCTGGTCGGCGGGTGTCAACCCCGCCGACCGGTGCAGTCGCGTTATGAGCGCTAGGGCGATTCGTGCTTTTCGCCGAGATAGGCGCCCTGGCGGACGAGCATCTCCTGAAGCTGAGGTACTGGTACCTTCCGGGGCTGGACTCCCCATTCGACCGCAAGGGCTGCGGCGGTTCCAGCCGCTTCACCCAATGCAAAGGCCGGCGGCATAACGCGGATTGCGCCGAGCGCTTCGTGCGTGGCCGAAACAGCTCGTCCTGCCACTAACAGTCCTTCCATTTCCTCGGGAACAAGGATGCGATAGGGCATCTGGTAGGTGTTTGCGGTTGCCATTTCACCATCGGCACCGCCACCGTCACCGGTGGGGCTGTGGATATCGACCGGATAGCCGCACATACCAATCACATCCTCGAAGTCGCGGCTGGTGGCCAGATCTTCGAGCGTAAGCATGTACTCTCCGACAATTCGCCTCGTTTCTCGAACGCCCATTGTCGATGCTGTGTCGAGAAGTTTGACGTTTTCGAACCCAGGGAGCCACTTCTGAAAGAACTTCAGAAGGACCTTTACCTGCTCGCGTCCAGCAATTTCCGCCTCAGTCAGGTCCTCAGTATTGGTGCCATCGAAGGAATGTAGTCGGGTTGTATTGATTCGCCAAACACCCGGTTCCAGGGTCTTGTAGAGTCCGATACCCTTGCGAGGTATGGGGAAATCTCCAGCCTCACGTGCCTTGGCAACGATTGAAGCAAAGGGCCGGTAATCCTCAGGATGGGCCGAAACGTATTCTTCGACAACCGTATCATTGACATCTTTGACCCTGAAGAAAAGCGTCATCGGTTGCATGAGTCCGTCGGTGGTCCGCCCTTGTTCGAACCGGGCGCCCGCCCGAGCCGCAACATCTCCATCTGCGGAACAATCGATCGTGATGAGGGCTGTCAATGCTTCGAGGCCAGATTTGCTGGCAGCCACAATGCCTTTCACCACTCCGTCTTCAACAATCGAATCTGCCATAAACGTATGTAGGCGTATGTTGACGCCAGCCTCCCGCACCATGTCTAGGGCCGCGAACTTGACCGCCTCTGGATCGAACGGAGTGACTTTGTCGTGGCCATAGACGATGAAGCCGGCGTAGGGGCTCCCTGCGGGAATGTTTTTCGGGTGGAGGGCACTTCCTTCGCTCTCCATCTTGATAATCATTTCTTCGAAGATGCCTTTGATGAGTTGCTGCTCACCATCGAGGCTGTAGGAGGTCATGCACGGACCAACGAGGCCAGCGGAGAGGTTTCCGCCAAGAAAACCGAACCGCTCCACGAGCGTCGTTCGCGCACCGTTGCGTGCTGCTGCGATCGCTGCCGCGATCCCGGCCGGTCCACCACCGACAACCAGCACGTCACCCGCATTGATGACCGGAATCTCCTGTTCGTACTTCATAGTCTGAGTCACGAGTTTGTTACGCTCCTTGCTCTTGAGTCGCCTTGCTGGTTCCTCCAGCGGGCACGTCATTCGTCATCCCAACTGCGCCGGCCATGATCGCATCGATGGCGGCGAGATCGACTTTGGAGAGCGTCATCTCTGCGGCTTCGGCTGCTTCGTCGATCTCCCTCCGGTTCCTGGCCCCGATCAGCGCAACCGTTACCACGTCGTTCGACAAGACCCAGGCAGTCGCCAGTTGTGGCAGCGTCATGCCGATCTGGCCAGCCAGTGTTCTCAGCTCCTCGAAGACCAGGAGATTGGTTGTCCGGTTTTCTGGAGTCAGCAGTGGTTGTCCAAAGATGACACCGGCCGCTCGCCAGTCGGTAGCATCGAACTCAGAGTCCCGATCGAGCGCACCAGTCAACAATCCATGAGCAAGCGGACCATAGGCCATCACGCCGATGTTCAGTTCCGCGCAAGTCGCAAACGCGTTGTTTGCCCAGCGGCGATCGAGCAGACTGTAACCAACCTGCTCCGTGGTGATCGGTTGGTCGGTCATAGCACTATTGATCTCACGGAGCTGCTCATTCGTAAAATTCGAGACGCCGACCGCCCGGGTTTTCCCTGTGCTGACGAGATACTCGAGGCTTTCGGCAACATCGGCGAGCGGAGTGTTTCCATCCGGCCAATGGATCATGAAGATATCCACATAGTCAGTGCCCAACCGCTGCAAACTCGCATCGAGCCCGGATTCCAGATGAGTCCGGCTGCTGTCCTGGCCAAGAACGAAGCTTTTTTCGTCCCAGAGCATTCCTCCCTTCGTGGCGACCAGAACGTCCTTTCGCCGTGAACCAAGGGCGTTTCCAAGCAATGCCTCAGCATGGCCATTCCCATAGGAAGGGGCGGTATCGAAACAGGTGATCCCGGCATCGAGCGCCGCATGAATCGCCTGCGTGGCCTCCTCGTCGTCGGAAGCGCCATAGCGGGCGCCCCCGATAGGCCAGGTTCCAAAACCGATGACCGATGTGCACATTTCCGATTTTCCGAAACAGCGACTCTTCATTCCTCCTGCACTTTCTTCTTTCTTTGAAACCAGTAGACCTAGCCTTCTCGCGACCGCGGGTCGAGGTAATCTCGCAAGCGATCCCCGAACATCCCAACACTCAACACGACTATGCTCAACGCCAGACCAGGCATCGTTGAAATCCACCAGGCGTTGTTCAGGTAGTCGCGACCATTTGCGACGGTCTGCCCCCATGACGGCTGGCTTGGCGGTGTCCCGAGTCCAAGGAAACTGAGAGAAGCTTCAGCAATGATCACGAGTCCGATTTCGACTGTTGCGATCACGATAATCGGCGCCACGATCGAGGGCACGATGTGCCTGCCCAACGTCCGGCCAGATGTGGCACCGATTGCCCGTGCTGCTGTCACGAACTCCCGCTCCTTCACTCCAAGCGTGGCAGCACGTGAAACGCGTCCAAAAATCACCCATCGAGTGAGCGCAAGAGTCAGAATCACGTTGATAACGCTCGGACCGATGACGGCGGCGATCATGATCGCGAACAGAATTGAAGGAAATGCCAGCTGAATATCTCCAACGCGCATCAGGAGAGAATCCGCGAACCCACCCCTGAATCCGGCGATCGTTCCTGTGGCCATCCCGATCGCACCGGCAATCAAAACGGTCGCCAAGCCGACGAGAAGCGAGATTCGCGCACCCTGGAGAACTTGAGCAAGCATGTCTCGACCCACCTGGTCGGTCCCTAGCCAGGCTCTGGATCCATCACGCAGGATGGCCCCCGGTGGTTGGAGACGGTCGCCGGTGCGAACCGTGACCGAATCGTACGGAACCAGAATGGGACCTATGATCGCGACTATCACGAAAAGAAGAATCGGCGTTGCCCACAAGAAAAGTTCGAACTCACGTCGATAGGATTTCTTGCGCGGTGCAGCAGCAAGCCTGGCCGCTGCCTCAGCCGAGACACCTCCCTCTTGCTGGACATCCATCACCGTGTCCGACATCACTGCAACCTGATTCGCGGATCGAGATAGATGTAGCTGATATCAACGAGCAGATTGATCAGGATGAACGTGGCGGTGATGAAGAGAATCGACGCTTGCACGAGTGGATAGTCTCGTTGCGATATGGCGTCGACCAGCAAACGGCCGATTCCGGGCCAGCTGAACACCGTTTCCACGATCACCGCGCCACCAAGCAGATTTCCCATCTGAATCCCGATTACCGTAATCACCGGAATGAGCATGTTGCGCATTGCATGGCGGCTGAGGACCACCTGCGCCGAGAGCCCCTTTGACCTAGCAGTGCGAATGTAGTCCTCGTGCATGACCTCGAGGAGTCCACTGCGAACCAGACGGGTGATCACGCCAACCAATGGAAGTGACAGGGTGACGGCCGGCAAGATCAGGTGTTGCCAGGTTTGGGAACCTGCGCTCGGCAAGAGTCTCAATGTGCGGGCAAACAGGAGAATGAGCATGATGCCCAACCAGAAACTTGGCACTGACTGCCCTATCAATGAAATCACCGATACTAGGTAGTCGACGATCGACCTGGGTTTGAGTGCCGCAAGGATTCCCAGCGGAAAGCTGATGAGCAATGCGATCAGCATTGCGGCGATGGCAAGCTCACCCGTAGCGGCGATCCGTTCGCTGACCGACGTCACGACTGGCCGGTTGAGCCAGAGCGACTCGCCAAAGTCAAGACGAATCGCATCGACAATAAAGCGCACATATTGTTCCGGGATCGAATCATCAATGCCGAGCTTCGCTTCGAGTACCTGTACCTCCTCAGGGGTTGCACCCGCGCCAAGCATGAGCGAGGCTGGGTCTCCTGGCAGAATCCGAACAACCAGGAAGATGACCGTCAGGGCACCCCAAAGCACGAAAACAGCGTAAATGATTCGGCGAATGACATAAGTGGCCATGGGTGAAAACCAGCAGCGGTCTCAAAGACCGCTGCTGGCAAACTACTCCTGTGTGGATTCCCGACTCTAGCCGGCGATCGTGACCGCTTCGAAGGTCGGAATGCGGTTTGGTTTTGCCTCGAACCCTTCGATTACGGTGCTGTAGACGTAGTTCGCGATGATGTCGAACGGGAATACCCCTACCGCCTCGTCCCAGATAATCTGGCAGGCTTGCGCGTAGAGCTCCTCCCGCTCGGCCGGATCGGTCGCAGCAGCGGCGCCAATCAGAATCTCATCGAGTTCCGGATTCGCGTAGCCATTGCGATTGGCCGACGACGTATACAAACGGCGGAGTGTGAAGTCGGCATCTCCGGTCCGCACCGTATTCGTCTGGAAATCCATGTCCCAATTCAGGGCAAGGAGATCCTCAAGCCAGGCCGCTTGTTCCATCTCACGGCTCTCGACATTCACGCCAATCTCGGACCAGTAGGAGATGAAGGAAAGCACCAACTCGCGATCCTGTGGGCCAGATCCAGGGACCCAGATCACATGGGTGTCGAACCCATCTGGTAGACCGGCCTCAGCGAGGAGTGACCGTGCCCTATCCGGATCGTAGCCGTAGGGTGTCTGAGGAGCGTGACCGAAAATGGTGGGCGGAATGGGCGCAGTTGCGACTGTGCCGACGTCCTGAAGCAAATCTGCCGCCAGTGTTTCGAGATCGAGCGCATAGACCATCGCCTGGCGGACCCGCGGGTCGGTGAACGGTTCCCGAGATGAGTTGAACCAATTGAAGAAATATGCGTAGGAAGGCGTGGAATCGATACGGAGATCACTGTTGTCCCTGAGAGCTGGCAGTTGATCCGCAGGCAACCCGTAGGTGAAATCGATCTCTCCAGTCTCAAGTGCGGTTACCCGAGCGGCGACTTCAGGGATTTCTCGGAAGATGAGAGTTCCCACTGAAGCCGGCGTGCCCCAGTAGCTATCACTGGCAACGATTTCGATTTGGGCATCGCGGGTCCACGATGAGAATGCATAGGGACCAAGTCCCACCGGAGCATCGAAGAACCCTTCATCATTCGAGAGCGCGGCGGGTGTGATGAACAGCAACGATGCACTCACCGGGACGGTGCCCTGTGGTTCGCTCGTGGTGATCGTGACCGTTGTGTCGTCTGGAGCACTGATGTCGGTGACTAGTGCCCAGAGTGGAGCCAGCGGTCCTTCTAGTTCGAGCACCCTTTCAAGAGAGAACTTCACATCAGCAGAAGTGAAAGGCGAGCCGTCCTGCCACGTCACATCGTCCCGAAGTGTAAACTGCCAGGTCGTTTCGTCCGTTGCCTCCCACGCCGATGCGAGACTTGGTTGGAGGTCGCCGGTCTCGAAATTTCGAGTGACCAGTGTTCCAAAGATGTGGGACGCCAGAACTGCGGTCGGCTCTTCGACGCTTTGTGCGCCGTGGGGATCGAGGGACACCAGCACGCGTTGCAGAACGATGTTGAGTTCTCCCGATGCATCGTCCTGAAGCGCCGCCAACCCATGCTGATCGAGCACTGCCACAGTTGGAACGCTTAGTCCAAGTGCCGTAGCTGCTTTCAGGAACCCACGGCGTGACAGGGCCCCGTCGTGATTACGCTGGACGAGTTCACGTGTTCGTTGCTGAATACTGGTTTCGCGGAGAGTCATTCGCTGCTTCCTCCTCTAACTGCACGTCCGGCCCATCGCCGGATGACTGTGTCGCTTCGCGCACGCGACGGCGTTGTCCTTTCGGGTCAAGTCTCAAAAACCCGATCAAGACCGTTCTTGGTTGTGGTCCAAGACCACCATGATTGCAGCCAGTCCTTCCGTGACGTGGTCATGCATGAGCCGGCCAGCAGTTTCGGAATCTTCCTCTTCGAGAGCGTTCAGGATTGGGAAATGGCGAGCCGTTGTTGGTGCCGCAATCTCGTTTGAATCGAGGAGACGCGCTCTATAGCCCTCGCTGCGATCGGCAAGGTTGTCGAGTGTGGAAGCGAGGAGAGGCATTCCTGCCACTGCCCGCAAACGGCGATGAAATGCAAGGTCGATCGAACGCATCGCACGAACATCTCGGTCGACCGTGTGTTCAAGAAACCCCAATTCATTGTTGATTGAACGCAACTCATCGAGATCGTCTTGGCGAACACGAGCGGTGGCTTCTCTTGCGGAGAGGGCTTCGAGTTCGGCTCGCATCAAATAGATCTGGCGGATATCGGTGCGATCGAAGGGAGCCACTACTGCTTCTTTGTGGGGCTCGAGCATGATAAACCCTTCGCTCGCGAGACGCTTCATTGCATTGGCAACCGTGATCCGACTGACCCCGAGTTCCACGGCGATTCTGCTGGCAACGAGCGAATCGTCGTCCGTCCACCGTCCTTCGATGATGGCTTTGCGAAGCACTTCGTAAGTGGCCTGCTCGCGAGTTTTGGTATCGACTCGAAACGCTGTTGCATGTTGCATGCAATTCACAGTAGAGGACGTCGGCAAGTATGTCAAGGGATTTCACCGACATGAAAGCAACAAACACGAATCCACTCAGCCGACAGGTGGCAGGCATGATTTCGACCGTGGTTGCAACATCCCCGTCACTTGCTGATAATCCGGACAAGAACGTTTGCAGAACAGCGCGGTGATCACCAGCGAATGATCCATCGCTTCATGGCTGGGGTGGCATCTGAACAAACCGACGCTGTTCCGACTTTGGCAGAACGAATTCAGCAACTATGACCGGGCATCCTTTCAGCGCGATCTTGTTGCTGGTCTGACAGTGGCGGCGGTCGCTCTGCCGCTGGCGCTCGCATTTGGGGAAGCGAGTGGTTCCACTCCAGCGGCTGGATTGGTGACAGCCATCGTTGGTGGTTTTCTGATCGGGGTGCTGGGTGGTGCGCCGTTTCAGATCAGCGGTCCGACCGGCGCCATGTCGGCCGTGCTCATCACGGTTGCTCATCAGCAGGGGATGCGTGGGGTCTGGCTGGCGGGCCTGATGGCCGGTGTGATGATCATGGTCATCGGTCTGCTCAACCTTGGCCGGGTGGTCTATTTGATCCCAGCGCCTGTTATCACCGGGTTCACCAGCGGAATCGCGCTGGTGATCTTTATCGGCCAGATCGACAACTTCTTCGGGATTTCTACACCAAGCGAAGACCGCGCCGCCGCGAAACTGGCAGGCTATTTCCGCGAACCGCTGCCGCCGATCGACTGGCATGCCGTCGCGGTGGGTTCGATCGTGATCGCAGTTATGCTTGCGATACCCTTCCTGCTCCACATGCGAAACATGCCCGCCGCGCTGATCGGAATCGGTATCGCCACCGCGGTAGCGACTCTGGCTGACTGGACGACCGCAACGATTGGAGCGATCCCGAGCAGTCTCGTTCTCGATGATCGCCTGATTCCGAACCGGTCCGATCTCGACCGCATAGACCAGTTGTTGGGACCGGCGTTGGCGATTGCGTTGCTCGGCGCGATCGAGAGTCTCCTCTGCGGGGTGGTTGGCGGACGGATGACAGGCACGCGGCTCGCGGTCAAGCAAGAACTTTTTGCTCAGGGTGTCGGAAACATGGTGCTTCCTTTTATAGGAGGCGTGCCGGCGACTGCGGCGATCGCGCGGACGAGCGTGGGGGTTAAAGCCGGTGGAGTGACCAGACTGGTCAGCGTGGTGCAGTCGGGTGCGTTGTTGCTCGGCGCGCTCTTTCTTGGCAAATCGATTGGCCGGATTCCGCTGGCCGCGTTGGCAGGAGTGCTGTTCGTGACCTGTTGGCGAATGAACGAATGGCATTCGATTCGCTATTACTGGAACCATCGGCTCTACAGTGCGATCGCGGCGTTTCTGGTGACCATGGCAGCCACGGTTTTTCTCGATCTGACCCAAGCGATTGTGGTCGGGTTGCTGCTCAGCCTGGTCGTTTTTCTGCGCCAGACCTCGCAACTGTCGGTTTCGATTGCGCCGGTCGATTGGAGCCGTGCTGGTCACGTGCTCGAGCAACCTCCAGATGCCCAGGTGATCTATGTGACCGGTCCACTCTTTTTTGGATCGGTAAATCAGTTTGTCGAACGGGTCGAGGAAATGCCATTTGCGCGCACGTTGATTCTCTCCATGCGAGGGGTGCCGTCGGCGGATGTGTCGAGTGTGCAGGCAATCGAGCACTTGTGGAGGACGCATGTCGAACAAGGCGGCACGCTGTACCTGACTGGTGTGCAACCGCAGGTGCGGGGGATGTTCGAGCGGGCTGGGCTGGTGCGGGAGATGGGAGAGGAGCATTTTCTCTGGAGTGCCGATCAAGCGATCGCCAAGGTGGCGGAGGCGATAGCAGCCGGGGCCTATGATGATGTGACGGAAACGCCGCCACGCGAGAGTCTCGACGAGATGCCGCTCGGTATCTCCACAGCCTGACGACGAGAGGAACGGAAACATCATGACACCAGAAGAACGGGCGATTCTGATCCTGAAATACGGCGAGGGTCACGCGGAGGTGGTCCGCGCGCTCGATGGGATCACCGAAAACGAACTCGATACCCCTGAGGCGCCAGGGGAGTGGAGTCCGCGCCAGGTCGTTCATCATCTGGCCGATAGTGAGATGGAATCGGCTGGCCGGATCAGGAGACTGGTCGCGCTCGATGAGGCGGTGATCCAGGGATATGACCAGGAGGAGTATGCGCGGCGACTCTCCTACGACCGCCCGATCGCAGCGTCGCTGGCGGCATTTGGCGCAGCGCGGTTGGTGACGGTCGAATTGCTCGAACGGATGACCGCGGAGGACTGGGGCAAGGCCGGTACCCATACCGAGGTCGGCGAGTTTACTGCAGAAGGATGGCTGGGGTATTACGCCCATCATGCCCACGATCATGCGGACCAGATCCGGCGCGCGCGGGTGGTGGGGCAAGGGTCTTGAGAGTCGCCCTATGCCGGTCGATCATCGACCGGCATAGGGTGGTCTGGTGGTGGGACCACTGGAGGTGATGATCGCGGTTTTTCAGCAATCAGTGTTGCCGTGATTATCATTCCTCCAAGTTCCCTGATAGTGTTTCGACCTGTTGCCTGATTCGCTGTGGCAAAGCTGGTTCTGTCAAGCCGTGAGACTTCAGTCGGTGAGAGCTGCCGGAGAGCGGGAGACATGTGGATCGCGGACCATGACGAGTCCGACCCAAGTGAACCAGACGATGAGCCCCAGTCCAAAGATTGCACCTACGTCCTCGAGCGCGGGAATCGTAGTGCTTATTCCGGCTAACCCAATCACGATCCCGAGATAGTTGAGAAACCGCGGGAGTCCGCTGCTCTGAATGGCAGCCATGCTTACCAGGACGACCCAGATGCCGCCGACGATTTCGTTGCCACCACCGAGACCGTTGGTGACGAAATCGAGTGTGATCCAGGCCGATCCGGCTGCTTCGGGATCAGTATCGAGAAGATCGATTACAGCGCTCGCTCCGATGTTGGCAACCATTCCGGTAGCAATGACGAGACCTGACCAGATTAATCCAAATGCCGTCGCAACCTGGACCGTCCCTGCATTACCCATATTCAGTCGATCGAGTAGTGCCAAAGAGAGCACAACGAGGGCTATGCCAAAGACGACATAGATGACCATGTTCCAGGCGTACATGAGAAGCTCGTTGTCGGCCAGGAACTGCGCATTGGCGATCGGGTCTGAACCGTCCCCACCGTAGTTTTCAGAATCGATACGCGTCAGAAAGAGCGCAAATCCTATGAAGAATGCCAAGGCTTCGATTAGCGCCGCAATGCCACCTGCGCGCTGCATCCGTGAACTCATGTTTTCCATCGATGGTGCCTCCTCGTGTGAATCCGGAGAAGCACGTTTGCTCGACGTCGGTCATCACAACACTCGTTGGACAAGCGAACAAGCACATGCGGGGGCCCTGAAATCGAGGGCCAGCAGAGATGTCGTCATCATGCTCCCCGTTGGTGATGTGGAGACAAGTATACGGAATCCGTCATCTGCGTGACAAAAACGGATCAAACAGCACGTTCCGTCGGCTACCGCCGGCGCTGAATGGCCCGGGGCCGGAGGTCGTGGGTGAGCGCGACACCGGTTTGCGGCGCGTTTGTGATAGTCGAGGGAGGGCCGGCGTAGTCGGTGACGCCGCCGTCGGCGAGCGCGAGGGTGCGATTGCAGACCTGTTCGAGGAAATAGCGATCGTGCGAGATCGTGACGATCGTACCGTCGAAGTCATTGAGTGCGGCTTCCAGAGCTTCGATGGCGGGGATGTCGAGATTGTTTGTTGGTTCGTCGAGCACGAGCAGGTTCGCGCCGCCGAGAATGAGTCCACCAATCTGAACCCGGGAGCGTTCGCCACCGGAGAGGTTGCCGATCGGGGTCAGAGCGGTGTCGCGGTCGATCATCAGTGAGGCGAGAAAACTGATCGCTTGCTGCTCATTGATCGGTTTGATCTTGCGGACATAGTCGATAGGGGTTTCGCGAGGAGGCAGAGTTTCCTGTTCCTGTGAGTAGTAACCCGGAATGACCGCCGGACCGAGTCGCGCCGACCCACTGCCAGCAGGCTGGTTTCCGAGCAGCACCCGGATCAGCGAGGTCTTGCCAGCGCCGTTGGGTCCGACGATCGCGACCCGTTCGCCATTCCGGATGGTGAGATCGAACGGTCGCAGGATTGTGCGTTGGCCATGTTTCACCTCGAGTCCGATCGCTTCGACCACGAGTGTGGCGCCCCGCTCGGCGTTGAACGCGATGTCAGCCGTGCGGCGATGGAGGACGGGCGTTGGAGTTTCATCAAGCCGCTGGCGTTCCTCTGCGAGTTTCCGACGCTGGTTTTCCGCCCGCGGGGCGAACTTCGGGTTCTGACGTGCCCACTGGGTCAGCTGCTCGGCACTCGCTTTGAGTTTCTTGTACTCGGATTCCTGGACGGCTCGCAGTTCGGCGGCGCGGATGAGACGACTTTCGCGTTCGCTCTGATAGAAGGAATAGTTGCCGTGATAGATATCGATCGTGCCGTTGTCGAGCTCAAAGATCCGGTTGGCGACGCGATCGACGAAATAGCGATCGTGAGTGATGGTCGCGACAGCGCCTGGATAGACCGAGAGCCGGGATTCGAGCCAGTCGCGGGCTTCCAGATCGAGATGGTTGTCCGGTTCGTCGAGCAGGAGGACATCTGGTTCAGCCGCGAGGAGACCGGCCAGTGCGACGATCTTTTTTTCGCCACCGCTGACCCGTCCAATCGGTTCGGCCCAGTGCGTTTCCGGCACACGCAGACCGGCCAGGATCGCGGTGCCTGGTTGCTCATCGCGGTTGTCGCGACTGAGTTCGAGTCGTTCGAGCACTTCAGCGTATTCGTCCATGACCGCAGTCAGGGCTTCGTCGTCGAGCGGTTCAGCCATCTTTGCTTCGAGCAGGGTGAGGCGGTGGTCGAGCGCGGCGGTGTCGCCAGCAGCGAGCGCGACCGTATCGAGTACGGTCATGGAGGGGTCGATCTGGGTGTCCTGGTGGAGGTATCCGACGCGTAAACCACGTCGGTGAGTGATGGAGCCGGAGGTTGGATTGAGTTCCTGGGCGAGGAGTTGAAAGAGGGTGCTTTTCCCGGCGCCGTTGGGTCCGAGCAGCGCGAGTCGATCACCGGTTTTGATCTCGAACGAGATCCCACTGAAGATCTGCTGCCCGGCGTAGGCGAAATGGAGATCGCTAGCGTGGAGAAGGAGTGTCATAGCCGGGAAAGGATACAGGACCGGCGGTGGTCGGTGAAGCGGACAAGATTCCGACTCTGGTCGCAATGGCAATAGACGGATATGGGACCGGAAGCCGGAACGCCGTCGAGCAGGAAACCGACGATGTTCTCAAGGACAAGCCCTTGACCAGGATGCGGTGTCAGCCGCGATCATTGCTCAGCTAATCACCGCCGGGAGAATCCAGCCTTCGATGAAGGGGCGAACGATCGAAACCGGGTCTGGTGGTGTTTCGAATCCCTTCAGGACCACGACCACCAGGTCGAACGCCGGGACGACGTAGAGATAGTTGCTGCCGAACCCGAGCCCAAACCAGGCGTGGAAACCGTTCTCGTAGTCGACGACCCACCATTGATAGCCGTATCCGGCGTATCCGATCGAATCGCCCTGGATGTGAAACCGCGTTGCTTCCGGAAACCATCCTTCCGAGACAAGCGAGTTGCCACCCCACTGTCCGTTTCGGAGGGAGAGGAGTCCAAAGCGGGCGAGATCACGTGGGGTCAACTCGAGTCCGGAACCGCCGAATGCGACACCTTCCGGGGAGAGGCGCCAGTCTGGTCGGTCGATCTGCATTGGCCGCCAGAGACGGCTCTCGGCGAAGTCTTCGAGGTCCTGGTCGACAGCCCGCTGGGTGATGACACCGAGCAGATGTGAGGCGCCTGTGTTGTAGGCGTAGAACGTTCCAGGCTCGTAAACGACCGGCAGGCTGAGTGTGAGGGCGGTGTAGTCCTCGGCTGCGATCAGGGTTTGCCAATCGGTGCCGATATCCCATTCCCATCCCGGACTCATCGTCAACAACTGCTCGATCGTGATTGATGGGGTACGTGGGTCGGCGTCGCCGGGAATCAGGTCTGGGATGACGTCGCCAATGGTGGTGGCGAGCGTCAATACACCTTCGTCGATCGCTATTCCGACGAGGGTTCCGGTCACGCACTTGGTGATCGAGCGGATTTCGATTGGATCGTCGACCCCGTATCGATCACCGAAATACCGCTCCCATGCGAGTCCGTTGGCACGGACGACGACGATACCGGTGATGTCTGGCATGTTCAGGGCGGCGTAGTCACCCGCGGCATCGAGTTGAGCCTGGGAAAGTCCGACATCAGGCGGATCGACGAACTCCCAGGTGTCGGATGGGAACCTGACCAGTTCCTGGCCCCGGACGACGGCCCGGTGGGCTAACGCGGCTCCACCAGCCGCTCCGATCAGTGTTCGCCGTGAGATTCCTGCCATGGGTCAATGTGCTTTCGCGGAAACAGTCGAAACGACCAAGGGAGAATGGGAGGCCTCGCTTTGGCTGAGGGTCTTGCTCAGGATGAAGTCCGTTTGAGAGTATGGTCGGTTCCCAGGTTACTCGTACTCGAGAAAGCGACTGAAGATCTTGTGCTTCCAGACGTACCGGAGCGCAAGTGCCCAACCTACCACGGCTATGGCAATGACGATGTAGTCGATCAATGGGAGCAGGCGGATGTCGAATAGGTTGCGGGTCCACGGTATCAGGAGGATGGCGATATAGAGCGGGACCATGGCGATCGCGACCAGGGTTGGACGCCAGTCGTGGTCCTGCTCCTCGATAACCGCCCACCAGGCGGTCGGCGGCGCCACGAATACGACCAGAAACAATCCTGCCAGGACCATGACATACGTCAAGGCATCGCGGGCCAACGCGTTCGCGATCTCCGGATTGGCGGCGTCAGCCATCGTACCGCTCCGGAGTTGATCCAGGTCGACATCATGAAGGAAATAGAAACCGAGATAGACCGCCAACGCGACGACCAGCAGGAGGGTCGACGCTGGCAGTACGAATTCCAGCAGGTGTCTGAAAATCCGGCCCTGCGTCCGCCCCGGATGGGCGAAAAGGGCGAGCGCAAAGGTCGGGATGCCGACCGTCAGGAGTGTCAGCAGGGTCATCGTCGATGGGGTGAACGGGAAATCGGCACCGACAAAGGTGACCGAAACGATGATAAGCGCGACCACGAATACGCGAACGAGAAAAAGATCGAGGATGTCCTGCAATCCGCGGCGAATCCTCTGACCCTCTTCGAACGCCGCCGGTACCGCGGCGAACGAGTCGTTGAGGAGGATGATATCGGCGACCGCGCGAGTAGCCTGGCTCCCGGATTGCATTGCAATACCGAGATTCGCCTGTTTGACACTGAGTACGTCGTTGACCCCGTCGCCGGTCATGGCGACATAGTGACCGGATTTCCGCATGGCACGGACCAGTCGTTCTTTCTGATCTGGCGTGATCCGACCGAAGATGTCGCCATTTTCGGCAGCCAATTCGAACTCATCGTCTGACATTTCGGCGAGTTCGATCCCGGAGTAGAGTTGGGCATCTGACTGGAACCCGGCCTGACGGGCGAGCGCGGCGACCGTTTCGGCGTTGTCGCCGGAGATGATCTTGAGGCGAACGTTCGCTTCACGGAAACCGGCAAGCGTTTCGGGCAGATTCGGGCGGAGTTCGTCCGACAGAGCGATCCAGCCGGCTGGCTCGAGATCATCAGGCAGTGGATCGTCGGAGTCAGCATCGAGCGTGGTGGCCGAGGGACTTGTTGCGAGGAGAAGAACTCGCCAACCTTTCTCATACCACTCACTTGGTGGAGCAAGTCCCGGGGTTGCGATGGTGAGCGGAAGGAGCATTTCTGGTGCGCCGAGAGCAACGATCCCGCAGTGTTGACCGTCGTCGAGCGCAAGGGCACTCCATTTTTGCGCGGAGGAAAATGGAATCTCGCCCGTGACCATGGTGGCGGGCGTTGGGCAACCCTGAGCGATTGCTTCAGTCGTCTTGTTGGCGGTCGGAACGCTGGCGGCATAGGAACCGAGGAGATAGGTGAGTTCTTCGTTCGTTCGTCCGATTGGCTCGGTGGCAGCCAGCTGGAGCCGGTTGGTGGTCAGAGTGCCGGTTTTGTCGACGCAGAAGACATTCACGTTGCTGAGCGATTCGACCGCATTTCCTTGCTGGACGAGTGCCTCTTTTTCGGCGAGGCGAACCGCGCCCATCGAATAGGTGACGGTGATCATCAGGAAAAGTCCCGACGGTACAATCCCGAGAATGACTGCCGCGCCGACGACCGTTTCGGAAAAGGGGAACTGCCAGATCACCGAACTGATGAGTACGAGAATGAGCAGAAAGATCGCGATCGAAAGGAGGACGCGGACGATCAGGTTTACGTCGCGCTGGAGCGGTGTCAGGGAGGTCGTGAAGACCCGGGCACCGGCGGTCATTGAACCGGCCAGTGTGTCCGTTCCGACTTTCTCGGCGACATAGGTCATCGAACCGGCAACGCAAAACGTTCCAGCGATTGCCTCGTCGCCAGCTTGCTTTCGCACGGGATCGGACTCGCCAGTGATCATCGATTCGTCGAGTGTCACGCTGCCCGACTCGATCCTGCCATCGAGCATGATCTGGTCGCCCGGACCGGCAACAAGGAGATCACCGACCACGAGCTGGGCGGGATCGAGTGTGACCTCCTGGCCATCTCGAATGACCCGAGCGGTTGGTCGTGTCAAGAGTGCGATCTGGTCCAGTCGTCGCTTGGCGAGCGACTCCTGGATGATTCCAACGATTGCGTTGATGACGGCAAGCCCGGAAGACATGATCGCATCGCGTGTCTGCCCGAGCAGGATCAGGACGATGCCGATAGCGATCAGCGTGATATTGATGAACGTGAAGAAATTGCTGCGAAAGATTTCTCGGTACGTTCTGCTCGTAGCGGTGGAAACGGTGTTGCCCTGACCCGCCGAGCGACGCGCTTCAGCTTCAGCAGAGGTCAAACCCTCCGCTGGAACGGGCGTTGACGATGAAATTGGCGAAATCGCGACCATGGCTCGGATGGTAACACGGTGCCCCGTTCGATGATTGACAAGGAGAGGAGGCGAAAAAACCGGGTTGTCAGTGTCGACAACCCGGTTTTCTGGATACGTTCGAAGCGTGACTACTCGACGATAAAGGTCACGACCATTCCGGCTTCATAGTGCCCTGGGATATGGCAAGCGAACTGATACTCGCCTGGCTCGTCGAAAGTCCAGGTGATACTCGCCGTTGTGCCAGGGAGGATGTCTTCGATTTCCGATTCCATGCCGTTGACTTCGAACGGTTCATCGACTGAACCGGCCGGTTCGATGACGAGTTCATGAACCGCTTCACCAGCGTTGGAGACGACGAACGTATAGGCCTCGCCAGCTTTGAGAATCGGGTTGCCGGTCTTGATGTAGAAATCACCGAGGATCACAGAGACAGCTTGGCCGCTTGCTTCAACGGCTACCGGAGTTGCGGCTGGCTCTTCCTCTTCAGCGGCACTAGTGAGATAGACCGTCACGGTGGTGGAGCCATCACCATTGTCGGTGAGATGCGCCATACCGGAAACACCTGAGTCGTTCAGTTCGGAGAGCACGATCGGGAGGTCGCTTTCACCAAGCATGATTCCGCCGATGTCACCGCAGGCGATGTATTCACTGATTTCCTCAGCGCTCTTGTGAATATTAATCGCATGACCGCCAGCGATGATATCGGCCAACGGCAATGGCACGGTGGTCACGCTAACCATTGCTGGCACGCCGGTTGGCTGGCCGATCATTCCGCCCATAGCGGATGGTTCACCATCGACCATGTAGTCATAACTAACATCAGAGAGTGGAGCGACGACGTCGCCGAGTTCGGCGCAGGTACCTGCGTGAATATGCGCTGGATGCGCGGTCTCACTTGCCCGCACCGGTGCGAACGACACGAGCATCGAGAAGCCCAAAACAATAGCGAACGCTATTCGGGTAAACCAACTGAAGCGCATGATAGAACTCCTGTCTACGACGACTGAACCGAAGTATGATCGGTGACCCGGAAACTATAAGAGAAAGATACCAAAAAACGCCGTGCCGGTCGGCACCGATTGGCATGGATTGCAAAGAGGGTTTTACACAACAGCGTGCGCTCGAACGAAGTTGAGGTGCTGGAAATACCGAAGTAGTCCAGCTAGCACGCAATGACCGGAGGAGCATGTCCGATTGCTGATCGACTGCCTCCAACGACAGGTGACATGTGGCTTGTGGGCGAATCTGTTTTCTTGCGCTTCGCCGTATTCTTGAGGAAGCCGTCGGCTGGAGACATTCTGTGTGAGCCAACGAAAGGAAAGGGTCGTGAGCCAGAAGGTTGTCATTACCTATGGGAAGTTCCGCGGTATCGAGATCGAAGAAGCGATCCTGAGGGAGGCCGGTTACGAAGTTGTTTCGACCTACGATATGGATCCGGAAGCCGCTTTCGAGGAAAAACGGACCGCTGATGCGCTCATGGTCGGTATCGATCTCGTGCCGGCCGATCTGATCGCTGCGATGGACCGTTGCAGGATTATCTGTCGATCGGGTACCGGCTATGACGCGATCGACGTCGATGCCGCCACAAGGCATGGTATCTGGGTAACGAATATGCCTGACTACGCGATCGACGAAGTCTCGGCTCATGCGATTGCGTTGATGATGGCCCAAGCCCGACACCTGTTTCCGCATCGGCAGCAGGGTCGGCATGGGATCTGGAAATACCGGAGTGAAACACCCATCCGACGCCTGGCCGATCAGACGCTCGGGATTGTCGGGCTTGGTCGAATTGGCAAGAGCGCGGCGACGAAAGGGAAAGGTCTTGGGCTGCGGGTGATCGCCTATGATCCGTACGTCCCGGACAGCGATTTCGATCTGGTTGGCGCGGAACGAGCAACGTTCGAGCAGGTGATGAGCGACTCTGACTATGTTTCGCTCCATGTGCTCCTGAACGACGAAACCCGCCGGATGATCGACAGTAAGGCCCTGGCGCTGATGAAGCCGACGGCGTTCCTGATCAATACAGCCCGTGGCGAGGTGGTCGATATCCCGGCACTGGTCAGTGCAATCCAGGCCGAGGAACTGGCTGGCGCTGCGCTCGATGTCTTGCCAGTCGAACCGCCTGACTTGCTGGATCCGGTGCTGCACGAGGAACGGATCATTGTCACGCCGCATATCGCATGGGCATCGGTGGAGGCGGGAATCGATGTGCGCCAACGGTCGGCTGAGGATGTGGTGCGAACGCTTCAGACCGGTCGGCCGCGCTATCCGATCAATAATGTCCAGATGACACCAGCCGATTAGCACCTATGGTCAAAGGTGTCGGCGGAATCGAGCGATAAAGGCGTAGCCGGCTTCGACAGCCCAGATTATTGGCTTGCGTTGGCCGAACTGGGCCAGCCCGGGATGCCAGCCAATTTCAGACAGAGCCTTGAGGATGGCCTGTCCGCCTTCCGTACGACGACCATTCTCTTCGATCAGTTGAACTTTACGAGCCGCTGCGGCGCGAATTTCTGGGGTCGCGAACGGGTCGGGAGCCTGCTGCCAGGGCACCAGAACGATCCGATCGTCGGGGTCGTGCCGTCTGAACCAGGCGGCTGAACGAATTCAGAATCCTCAGTCGCCGTCGTAGAGCATCCAGAGATGGGTGGGCTGGGTCATCGAAGGGTTCCTCGATGAGGCAAACCGGTCCGCTACCAGTAACCATACCGTGTGGCGACGGTGGCAGCCTAGGCGACGGCGAGACTTTCGGCGACAATGCTAGTCAATCGACATGTGGCGCCAGGCGAAAGGGAGAAACAGGGAATGATTTTCAATACACCAGACGGCATCAGCGCGATTACCCAGCAATGGACCGGGGAGCGGCTCGAGGACGGGCGGCCCAAGGTCGACAGCGATATTCTCGAACGAATGAAGCTTGTCACCAATGAAGAAGCCTGGGGCGTCCTCGAACGAGGCCACAACTATCACTATCAATACGAGGGAAACTGGCAGATCACTCACCCGGATGTGCCGATGGCAGGCCGTGCCGTCACCGCGCAGATGATCCCCTTGCGACCTGATTTCAACGACTATGTGCTCGGCGTCGGCCAAGCCGAAGGCCGGGTCGGTTCGCAGAATAACTGGGTCATCGATTCGCTTCAAGAAGGGGATGTCCTGGTTGTCGACATGTTCGGCAAGGTCCACGATGGTACGTTCGTCGGTGACAACCTGACGACCGCGGCGCGGGCCAAAACAGGAACGGGCTTGGTGCTTCACTGCGGCATTCGTGATTACGCACGCATCATGGAACTGGATGATTTTCCGGTGTTTCATCGCGGCGTCGATCCGACCGCAATCTATGAGGTCACACTCGTTGGCGTGAATATTCCGATCCGCGTGGGAAACGCCACCGTGCTGCCGGGAGACGTCGTTCTTGGGACCAAGGCAGGCGTGACCTTTGTACCGCCTCACCTTGCGGGCGAAGTGGTCGACCGCTCCGAAGACACGCGCCAACGCGATGTTTTCGGGAAATCACGATTGGCGGATGGCGTGTATCCGGCGGGTGAGATCGACACCGAGATCTGGAAGGACGAGATCGTGGCCGACTACGCGAACTGGTGCCAGGAACGCGGATTGGTCGTGCATGATCAATGGTGGAAGCGCTAGTCAGGAGATCACATGCCGCCATATGTGCCAGCGACGCAGCAACTGGTGGCGGAAATCTTTGTTCGCGATATCGAGCGGTCGAAAGCGTTCTATGGCGAATTGGGTTTCACAATCGAGCATGATCGTGGCAGATTCGTGGTTCTCTCCTGGGAGGACCACGAACTGTATCTGGATGCCAGAGACGATCTTGGCCAACCACCAGCAACCCCACAAGTGAATATCCGGATCATGGTGCCGGACGTTGATCAGTACTGGGTGCTCGCACAGATGCTCGGTTTTCCGGTCTACGCTCCCATCGATAACCGCTCTTATGGGCTGCGTGATTTCACCGTCCTCGATCCGGACGGCGTGGGCTTGCGGTTTGGAAGTCGGATCTTGATCAGCAGCGATGGGGACGAATGATGAGCGAACAGAGAAAAGCTGGTTTCAACACGCGCGCAATCCATACCGGCGAATCACCGGATCCAGCGACAGGCGCCCATGGCACACCAATCTATCAAAACACGACCTTTGCCCTCGGGACCTGGCAGCGATTCGAGGATTTCTGGGCTGGGGAAGACGGCGTTTTTGGCTACAGCCGTGATCATAATCCGACTGTCTACCGCCTGGAACAGAAGGTGGCTGATCTGGAGGGGGCGGAAGGATCGGTAGGGTTGGCGTCGGGAATGGCGGCCATCAGTACGGTGTTGCTGACGTTTGCCGCGGGCGGCCATGTGGTCTGCGCGGATCAGGTCTACAACACCGCCAACAAGTTGATCGAGCAGGAGTTGCCCGGTCTGGGGATGAGCTTCAGCCGGGTCGATATCACCGATCTGAGTGCCGTTGAAGCAGCAATCCAGGCGGACACCAAAGCGATCTACACCGAGTGTTTTTCGAATCCGGGATTGATCGTGGCTGATCTGGACGCCCTGGCCGAGATGGCGCACCGGCATGGAATGTTGCTGATCGTCGACAACACGTTTCTATCGCCAGCCTTGTTGCGACCACTCGAGCGTGGTGCAGATATCGTGATCCATAGCGCAACGAAGTATCTGGCAGGTCATGGGGAGGTGCTTGGTGGAGTGGTCAGCGCCAACGCTGAGCGTGTCGCTGACGTCCGGCGCACCGGTAATCGCTTTGGCGGCACGTTGAGCGCGATGAGCGCGTGGATGATTCTGACTGGTATCCGCACACTACCGTTACGAATAGAGCGACATTGCCAGAACGCAATAGCGGTGGCGGAGATGCTGGCGGAGCATCCGGCGGTGGCGTCGATTCATTACCCCGGTCTCCCGAGAGACCCCGGTCATGCAACGGCAACTCGGTTGCTCGGCGATGGCCCGGGTTTTGGCGGCATGATGTCGATCACCCTTCATGGTGGCCCGGACGCGATCGCGACCTTTGCGGAATCAGTGCGCGTTTTCACGTTTGCCACGAGTCTGGGCGATACATCCTCCCTGGTCTGGCCGATCTTCGGGTCTGACGTAATCCGGTTGTCAGTCGGTCTGGAGAACATCGAGGATCTGCTCGCTGATTTGGAGCAGGCGCTTGGGAGGGTTGGATAGGGGATACGGGACGGGTCGGCGGAAAGCGACGGACAGACCGCGACGGATTGAAATCCATCACTGACGAGCCGTTGTCCCTGCGGGGACGCTGGAATGAGTGGCGAGCGGCGTCTCGTAGAGACAGGAGCCTGTGAGATTGGCATTTCAATGCCGATCGATGCCTTGGCACGAGGTCGTCTTGAACGCGACGGATTGAAATCCATCGCTGACGGGCTGTTGTCCCTGCGGGGACGTTTGGTTTGGTGGCGAGCGGCGTCTCGTAGAGACCGGAGCCTGTGAGATTGGCATTTCAACGCCGATGAGTGTCTGTATCGCCGTACCCTTCGAGATCGTCGTCTTGTTCGAATGAAACGCGGATCGTCTGCTCTCGGTGGTGTTTCTCCTGATTCAGCACGTAGCCGACGACGTCGTTCATCGAACGATCACCAAAGGTGAGAACGCCATAACCTCCTTGCCAACCGGGCCACGGAAGGTCAGATACTGATTCTTGGCGACCGAGTTGGCGGCTGGACTTGCCTTTGAGGTTCTTGACCACTGTCGATACCGCGATCGATGGAGGTATCGAGAGCGCAACATGAACATGATTTGGCATCATGCCGACGGCATGCACTAGTGCGCGGTGATCACGGGCGATGATGGGCAGGAGTTTGATGAGGAATTGCTTTCGCGACGGATCGATGACTGCCAGGCGGTACCTGGTCGACCAGATAAGGTGATAGTGGGTTCGCCAATAGCTCACCGCTCTTGCTCCTTTGAAAACACCTGAGTGCTGATAATGGCACGCTGGGGGAAGCCTTGCAACGGAATCGCCCGAGTCGGCTTGCTCACGACGGATTGAAATCCATCGCTGACGGGCTGTTGTCCCTGCGGGGACGTTTGGTTTGGTGGCGAGCGGCGTCTCGAAGAGACAAGAGCCTGTGAGATTGGCATTTCAATGCCGATCGATGCCTTGGCACGAGGTCGTCTTGAACGCGACGGATTGAAATCCATCGCTGACGGGCTGTTGTCCCTGCGGGGACGTTTGGATTGGTGGCGGAGCGGCGTCTCGAAGAGACAAGAGCCTGTGAGATCATCACTGAAGTGATGATCGACATCCAGGACAGGAGTTCCCATGACCCACGACCTGCTTATTCGAAACGGGCGATTGATCGACACTGCGGCCGGGATCGATGGTGCGTTCGATGTTGCCATCACCGGCGGCAAGGTGGCCAAGATCGCGCCGGCGATTCCGGTGGACGACGCAGTCGAAATCATCGACGCCGCCGGGAAACTCGTGACCCCAGGCTTGATCGATGCGCATGTGCACGTCTACGAGGGAGTGTCCCACTACGGTATCAATGCCGACGCGACCTGTCTGGCTCGAGGAGCGACGACCGTCGTCGACGCCGGTTCGGCTGGCGCAGATACGTTTGCCGGGTTCCGGCGCTATATCGTCGAAGCGAGCGCGACCCGGATCCTGGCGCAGGTGAACATCTCATCGATGGGGATGCTTTCGCGCGAGATTGGTGAACTCGATGATCTCAAGTGGGCGAGTGTGCCGAAAGCGTTGCAGACCATCGAAGCAAACCGGAATCTGATTCTCGGCGTGAAGGTGCGTTTGACGAAGAACTCGATCGTGGGGGAAGACGCGGGGTTGCAGCCGCTTTTCCGCGCCCGAGAGGCAGCCGATGCGGCCGGGTTGCCGATCATGGTTCATCTGCAGGAAGCGTGGGCTGATTCGATCGACCAAGTACTAGGTGTTCTTCGCAAGGGCGACATGATGACCCACATGTATCACGGGCAAGCGCTCGGGATTCTCGATGAACAGGGTCGGATCGAGCCGGCAGTCCGGGATGCTCGTAATCGGGGGGTGCTCTTCGATGTCGGCCATGGAGAGGGATCGTTCGAGTGGGGTGTCTGCGAACAGGCACTGGCGCAGGAGTTCCCACCCGACACGATCTCTTCCGATCTCCACAAATACAACCTGCACAGCCCGGTTTTTGATCTGGTTACCACTGTGTCGAAGTTTCTCAACCTGGGGATGAGTCTTCATGATGCGCTCGACCGCGTGACCAGCGTTCCGGCTCGCTATGTCGGGATGGAAGGACGGATCGGGACGCTGACACCGGGCTCCGAAGGGGATCTGGTGGTGCTCGATTGGCAAGAAGGGGATTTCGGATTCGTCGATTCGAGTCGGGTCGAGCGGCGGGGATCTCAGCGTCTCATTCCCGAGGTCGTGGTAAAAAATGGGCAGGTCGTCAGACCGATCTCCTGACGCCTGCCCACTCGTGAGACGCGTCGCTGACTAGACCAACCCAACCAATCGCGCTATGCGACCGAGGTTGAAGGACCAGCCGATACCGATTGTGGTTGGAGTCAGGAGTCGAGCGAGATCAGGATTCCACCAGTTGTCGAGGAATCGGTCGAAGGTTGGAAAACGGAAGTCGTATGGAACGAACCCGGCGACTTCACCAGACCAGGTCCGTTCTTCAGGACTGGTTTTGAGTTCTTTTCGCACTGCCAACGCGAAAAGACCCGCGAGCAGGAACCATCCGCCGATTTTTCTTGAGATGAACGGGATCATGAAACTGACTCCTTTGGGTTGACGTGTGTCGACCTGAGCCGACCTTCAATTGCTGGACCCCAAGCAAACCGAGACTCTAGTCTGTCCGAGGACTCCTGCATTCGTTTCGCGGGCTAGCAGCTGTATGGGATATTCCCCGAAGAAGCTGCTGCCTTCCTTGAGATGTTGCTGGGCCGCGTCTTCGTTCAAGGTCAGACCGTGACCCGGATCGTCGCTCAGATGGATGAACCCGTTCTCGATCACGGTGCCACCGTCGACAAGGTCGTCCCACCAGTCGACGTCGGCCGCATGAAACTCGATGACGAGGAAGTTGTTCATCGAAGCGCAGACATGCGCGCCCGCGACGGTGCCGATCGGGCTGGCCACGTTGTGCGGCGCGACCGGGATGTAGTACATGTCGGCGAGATCAGCAACAATCTTGGCTTCGCGAAGACCTCCCATCTTGGGGATATCGGGGGCGATGATCCGTGCGGCCTGATTGACGATCAGTTCTCGAAAGCCATGCTTTCGATAGACGTTTTCGCCAGTGCAGATCGGGGTGCGGGTGCTGTTGGTCACCTGGCGTTGAGCGTCGATGTTTTCCGGCGGCACGGGGTCCTCCAGCCAAAGGAGGTTGAACGGTTCGAGCGCCTGGGCGAGCTTGATGGCGTCGTTGACACTGTATTTCCAATGAGCGTCCATGCCGAGCATCGTGTGGGGACCAACGGCTTCACGACATTGGCGGACAACCTCGACCATCCATTCGAGTTCGGCATTGCCGATTGTGCGGTTGAACGGTTCGAACCACTGGCGCCGGGGGTGGGGATCGCCGGAGATGTCGATCGTGTGGGGATTGGGGGTGTCGAGGTCGAATTTGAGCGCCGTGTATCCGGCATCGACGACCTCTTTCGCTTTTTTCGCATAGTCGGCGGGATCGGGAGAATCGCCGGCATGACAATCCGCATAGACGCGGATTTCGTCACGGAACTTGCCGCCAAACATGTTGTAGATGGGTGTATTGAGCGCGCGGCCGACGAGATCCCAGAGCGCGATCTCGATCCCGCTGATGGCGGTTACCGTCGTGCCGCCAGTCGAGCCTTCGCCGGACATGCAGCGGATCATCATCTCGTAGAGCTTGCCGATGTTGAAGGGACTTTCGCCGATCAGGAGTTTGCCTGCTTTGTGGACGGTTTCGGCAACCCCGACACCCCAGTAGGCCTCACCCAGCCCGGTGATCCCTTCGTCGGTTTCGATCCGGACAAGGACCCAGGGGAAATTGCCGTCGAGCACGGCGGTGCGCACACTGGTGATCCTCACGTTGCTCCCTTTCTCCAACAGATGTTCACAGTGAGGATGATACCCGGAACAGGCAGGACGAAGAAATCAGCGACAGACGGGAAAGTCTGTCGCTGATTGCTTGCTCAATAGGTCGATTCTGGATCAGGCGACCTTGCGCGTACGTGGATTGGCGAGTTCGTCGAGCCCGGTCGTGATTCCGAAAAGACCGACAAAGAGGATGACGATGATGATCACCGGAGGCAGGAACCACCACCAGAGACCATTGAGCATCGCAGCGTAATAGTTGGCCCAATAGATCGTAATACCGAGCGTGTTGGAATCGAGCGAACTCAATCCAAGCACTTCGAGACCGATCGACGCGAGGATACCGGCGGCCACCGATCCGACGAAGGTAGCAGCGAGATAGGGCAGCAGGTTCGGCATCACTTCGCGAAAGATGATCTGTGGCGAGGACGAACCAGAGAGGCGGGCGACCTGAATATAGGCGCGTTCCTTGATCGTCAGGGCCTGGGAGCGAATCGTGCGGGCTGGGTAGAGCCAGGAAAGCGAGGCCACCACGAGCATCATCTGGTTGATTGATAGCGAGGCCTTGAGTGAGACAGCGACCAGAATCAGCACGAGTAATGGGGGAATCGTGAGACCGATATCGATGACGGTGCGAATGATGGCATCGACCCAACCGCCGTAATACGAGGAGACAAGCGCGAGGATCGTGCCGATGGTGACGCCAATCAGACCGGCCATAAAGCCGATATAGAGCGTTTTCGGTGTGCCGACGATCATGACCGCGAGGAGGTCGCGAGCTTGACGATCCGTACCGAGCGGGTGATCCCACGACGGTTCGAGGTTTGGTGGTGCCGAGAGCGGGTTGGCTTGATCAAGATTCCAGAAAAGTCGACCAAGGATGACAAAGATCGCAATGATTGAAAGCAGAACAATGCCCAACACCATGCTCTTATTGCGTCCGAGATATGCAAGCATTAGTCCTCGACTCCTGCAACGGTCACGATCGACAATCTATGACTTCTGATACTTGATTCTTGGATCGAGCAATGGATAGATAAGATCGAGAATGAATGTGGCCAATGCGACTCCGAGAACCACGGTGAAGATCACACCCTGGATGACGAAGTAGTCGAACTGACGGATCGAGAAGTAGAGCAATCCACCAATACCGGGATAGTTGAAGATCACTTCGACGAGGAGAGCTCCAGTGAGCAATGTTCCGAGCGAAAGGCCAAGCGCAGTGGTTTGCGGCAGGAGCGCGTTGCGCATCGCATAGCTGAAAAAGAGCGTGCGATTCTTGAGGCCGGAGGCTTCGGCGAAGATCATGTAGTCCTCGCCTTCGGCAGTGACCATCATGCCGCGCATCCCAAGAGCCCAGAATCCCATGGAAGAGAGCAGAATGGCGACAGCGGGAAGCACCGAGTGGCGCAGCACGTCCTCAGCAAAGGCGAGATTCCAGTCGGGGAAGGCTCCGGGCGTATATCCACCAAAAAGAGGGAACCAGCGGAAATTGAAAGCGAAGACGTAGAGCAGGATGAGACCGAGCAGAAAAAACGGAATTGCGGAAAAGGTGAGCAGAGGCGGAAAAATGTAGTGAATGAAGCGAGGTGATTTGCGCCAGCCCAGTAAAGCGCCGGCGAGCGTCCCAAGAACAAAGGCAAGAATGGTCGTAGTGAACAGAAGACCGATTGTCCAGGGAATGGCGGAACCCATGACGTCCCAGACCGTGGCTGGGTAGTTGGCCATCGAATAGCCAAGATCGCCGGTAAAGACCTGTTGCAGATAGGTGATGTACTGTTCCTGAAGTGAATCGTTGAGACCGAATTTCTCTTGATAGATCTCGACCATTTCATTCATGCCAGTCTGGACGGCTCCACCAGTGGCTGCGGTCTGGAGCAAGCGGGAACGAATCGGATCACCGCCAGAAAGCCGTGGAATCATGAAGTTGAGCGACGCGGCCGCCCAGATAATGATGAAAAGGAGAAACACCCGGCGAATCAGAAACTCAAGGCGCATGGTCGTTGTCCTACTGGTGTGGAGCACTCGCCCCTGGCCTTGCGGTCAGGGGCGAGCACCAACGTGCAACTCTTACTGAGCAGCCTTGAGCCGGTTGAGAATCAGAGGGAATGTCAAGTGCCAGAAGGCGCCGTTGACGTACGGATCCTCTCGTGTCGGCCAACCCGTCCAGTAGGTCTGGTTCATCGGGATGCGGTGGTACCACTCCTGGATAGGAATGTCCGGGAGCTCTGGCAACCAGATGGCCATTGCTCGCATCCACTGGTCCATGATGGTATCCGTCTCATCCGGGGAAGTGAAGGCCATCTCGTCGACGACGGCGTCGAAATCCGCGTTCGCCCAGCGGGAGAAGTTGACGGCGTGGCCGCCCGGGATGTTCTTGGATCCACCGGTGTATAGCGCCAGCGTGTCATACGGATCATTGGCGACTGAACCACCGTGCCCGAAGAGGGTAGCGTTGTAGTCACCTGGCTGGAAGCGGTCGAAGAAGTCAGGCGGCTCGGAGTAGGAAGCCTCGACACCCTGGTTCTTCAACTGCTGCACGATGACCGGTCCGATGTCGGCCATGACCTGGAAGCTCTCGATCGGAACGTTGAGCTGCTGGCCATCCTTCATCCACTTGTCGTCTTCCTTGACCCAGCCAGATGCTTCGAGCTTGGCGGCACCCTTTTCCGGATTGAACTCGAGAGTGTCGTACTCGGTCCGGAGATCGGCAGTCGCGTCGACGAACGGCTGGAGGCCTGGATAGGACGGCAATGGCAGCGGCCACTTGGTGCCGGCACCGCCGAGGGCCACCTCGATCAATTGATCGCGATCGATGAAATAGCTCAAAGCCCAGCGGACATTTGCGTCGTTATACGGTTCACGGTCGTGATTGACGTAGAGCGACGTTGGCCACCAGTCGACATAGCCGAATGGCTTGTCTGTTCCGGTGTGGGTGGTGATGTTCGGATTCTGCGCCAGCACTGTTTCGATCGTCAGCGGACGCAGGTCGAGTGAGCAGTCGACTTCATTGGCGATCAACTGCTGGGCCATCTGCTCGTCCGGCACGCTGAGGAAGATAGATGATCCGCTCGACTTCAGGAAGCGCGTCGACCAGACCTTGATCGACTGCCCACCAGGAGTCGGCGCGATCGATGATCTTTTGCTCTTCTGAGCTGAGAACGACTCGCCACGGACCGGTGGTCAGAGGAAGACCAGCCGCGATATCGAAGTTCGTGAACGTGGTCCAGTCCTGCCCCTCGAAGATGTGTTTCGGGATCGGGTAGAGACCAATGTCGTACTTGTAGCTCATGAAATACAAGAAGCGTGGTGCTGGGATCTTGAACGTGATGAGCACGTTGTTGGCGTCCTCGGCGACCGCAGTGTCGAGGAAAACCGCGACGTTCGTGCCCCACTTGACCTCGGCTCCAAGCTCACCACACGTATTGATGGTGTAAGCGATGTCCTCGGCAGAGAATGGCGTACCGTCGCTCCAAGTCACACCTTCGCGCGTTTTGATGCGCAGCTCCGTGTAATCCTCGTTGTACTCCCAGCTCTCGGCGAGCCAGGGGATGTACTCATCGGCAAACGCACTGTAGAACACGAGCGGCTCATGAAGAATGCCGAGCCCGTTTTGGTGGTTCGAACCGGTTGGCAGATAGCCGTTCCAGAGTTCGACATCTACATACCGTCCTGCCTGACCGGACCAGCGCAGAATCAGTGTGCGATTACGATCGATATCCGCAAGGTCCTGGGCAGCCACATTGCTGGGGCCGACCATTGGTGCAATACCGCCCGCTGTTGCAGCCAGTGCTGCTCCAGCTGCACCCGCTTTTACGAGTGTGCGGCGAGAAACCGTCGGGTTCACTGCCATACTTGCTCCTCCTGTTAGAGGCTTTACGCCATTTCCCGAAAACGGGATCGTTCCCGGTAGCCTTCACTGCCATTTGGCCCGCCGGTAGGCCTCTGAACAATGGAATAGCATCTCGGTTGGTGGGAGAATAGCACAAGTTCAGGGACAGGCTATAGTTACCCGGCACAAGGTTGAGCAGCCGATCCTACCGTAGAAATGGATGGCTGATACAAGATTTCGGGTGGTTGCTGGATAGGTGAAAATTTGTCACCAGTTGGCAGCGGTTACCGGGGTAAGCGGTTAACCGGAGGGTTCTGAATCGATGGCGCAGGGCAATGAAATTCTTCGGGTCGATGACCTCTCGGTCTACTACCACACCGAACATGGACCGGTCAAAGCGGTCGAGCATGTTTCCTTCAGTCTCAACGAAGGCGAGCGGTTGGGGCTTGTCGGCGAATCTGGTAGTGGCAAGTCCACCATTGCCCTCGCGCTGATGAGGATGATTCGACCACCTGGCAATACTGAAACCGGTGAGGTCGTGCTCGACAATGTCGATCTCCTCAAACTGAGCGAAGAGGAAATGAGAAAAGTTCGACTGGCGAGGCTTTCGCTGGTGGCCCAGGGAGCCATGAACTCGCTGAATCCGGTCAAACGGATTGGTGTGCAACTTGAGTATGCGATTCGAGATCACGGCCTCAAGATGGGGAAGAACGATTTCAAAACATTCACTGCGGATCTGTTCAAGCGAGTAGGGCTGCAGCCGAGTGTGGCGGACATGTTTCCGCATGAATTGAGCGGCGGGATGAAGCAACGCGTTTGTATTGCGATTGCGATCAGTTTGAACCCGCAGGTGATCATTGCTGACGAACCGACGAGCGCACTCGATGTGGTCGTGCAGTGGCAAGTCATCGAAACGCTGCGCAAGGTTCAGGAAGAACTGGGCGCAGCGGTCATTCAGATTGGCCACGACATGGGGCTGATGGCGCAATCCGTCGAGCGTCTCGGTGTGATGTATGCAGGCAAGCTGGTCGAATTGGCGAAGATCGATGACATTTTTCGCAATCCGCTGCATCCCTATACGCAGTTGCTTATCGAGAGCCTGCCTTCACTGGAAGACAAGTCCGCTCTACAGGGTATTCCTGGTCTGCCACCGTCGCTGCTGAATCGCGTGTCGGGCAACTGTCCCTTCTATCCTCGTTGTCCCAAGGTGCTGGATCGTTGCCCAACGGTTGAACCGATCTTCCAGGAAGTCGAGCCAGAACACTGGGTGGCATGTCACCTCTACGGCGACGAGATCCTGTTCAATGCTGACGCCGATCTGCTCGTAGCGCGGGCGGTGTAAAGCAAATCATGACGAAGGTGGCAGCAGGAAGAAACACAATCATGACAGGATCAAATGAGGTGCAGGTATGACGGCGCTCCTGGAAGCGGTCAACGTGACCAAGGCGTTCGGTGGCGGATTGTTCGACAAAACGCAAACGATTGCCCTGGAGAACTTCTCGTTCAGTATCAGCGAAGAAGCTCCGAGTGTGACCGCGATCGTTGGTGAGAGTGGTAGTGGCAAAACAACCGCTGCAAGGTTGCTGCTTGGTCTGACGTCGCCCACAAGCGGTGAGGTGCGTTATCAGGGGAGGAGCCTGGAGAAGCTTTCCCGCGCGGAAAAGAAGACCTTCCTGAGCGACGTTCAAACCGTCTTCCAGGATCCATTCGAGGTGTACAACCCCTTTTACAAAGTCGACCATGTCCTCGAAACGCCAATCCGGAACTTCAAGCTGGCGTCTTCGAAAGAAGACCAGCGTGCGTTGATGTACAACGCGCTGGAGGCAGTGGGGTTACGTCCAGACGAAACGCTAGGCCGCTATCCACACCAGTTGAGTGGTGGCCAGCGTCAGCGGGTCATGGTGGCGCGTGCCCTGCTGCTGAAACCCCGGATCATCATTGCGGACGAACCGGTATCGATGGTTGATGCCTCCTTGCGGGCGACGATTCTCGAAAGTCTGCTGGTGCTGAACCGGGATTTCGGGATCTCGCTGATCTATATCACCCATGACCTGACGACCGCATTCCAGATCAGCGAAGACATCATCGTGCTCTATCGGGGAACGGTGGCCGAAGCTGGGGATGCCGGTTTGGTCGTGCCGAGACCGGAGCACCCATATACGAAACTGCTGGTTGGTTCGATCCCGATGCCAAACCCTGATCTGCCATGGTTGGGTGAACGGGTTCTGGGTCCACCAGTCGGTGGATTGACACCAACTGGTGAATCGTTTTGCCGTTTCTACGAGCGCTGCCCGTATGCGACGCAACAATGTGTCGAGGCAATGCCACCCTTGTATCTCACGGACCCAACAAGGGTGACCTCCTGTTATCTCTACCAGGACGCTCCGGCGCTACCGTACGAAGCGCTCTCTGATGTGCTCGCTTCGAATGACGCTGAAGCACGAGAGCGGAATGCCAAAGTACTCGGCGCGGCGGCTGACTAGCAGACTCCTCAACGATCTGGTCTTCCTGTCCATCGATCGACCCACACCGATGGCTTGGTGGGCCGACAGGAGGCAATTGGCGCTTGGCGTTGTCTTCTGAGGACGTCGCCCCTATGATTGGTTGCACACACACACCAATCTGGTGCGGGTTTCGCGGAAGGCGTCATCATGTCTGCATCCGGCACCCCGGAAAAGCGCGCACGAGAGTATCAGTCGCAGATCGCGACCGGTCTCCTCTCTCGGTTTGTTCCAGATCTTCTCGACCGTGCTGAGCTCGAGGCAGGCGATCATGTACTCGATCTCGCCTGCGGAACCGGGATCGTAGCCATTGAGGTGGCACGCCGCTTTCCGAGTAGGGTTACTGTCACGGGTCTCGATATGAATCCAGGTATGTTGGCGGTCGCCAGGGAACTGGCGGCTACCGAAGGACTGGTCATCACCTACGAGCAGGGTGATGCCGGAAGGCTTCCTTATCCCGATGATACGTTTAATGTCGTGATCTGCCAGCAGGGATTGCAGTTCTTTCCCGACCGGGTAGGCGCCATGCGAGAGGTCCGACGGGTGCTGAAACCTGGCGGCAGGCTGGTGGTCGCGGTGATGCAGGATCGTCTCCAGAACCCGGAGTTCGATCACTTCTTTCATGCCCTCGAGACCGCTTCGGGAACGCTTCTGACGAACATGCCGTTTTCCTGGGGTGATCCAGCGGGGCTCGACCAGACCCTTCGCGAGGCGGGATTCGATACCGTGGAACTGGATGTGGTCAGCCGGAACGCTGAGTTCGAGGGGGGCGATCAGTGGATCGATCGGCTGATCAGCGCTGTCTCAGCAGGGGTGCCGGAACTGGGTGCATTGACACTCGATCAGGGGAGCGAGATTGCGCGGCAAGTGGGAACCGCGATGATGCTGATCGAAGCACGATTGCGCCGCGGTGATCTCATGATCATGCCAGCTAGGAGCAATGTCGCGACCGCGTGGTGAGCAGGCTTCAGCAGGCTCGGTGATGTTTCGAGCGTTCGCTCTAGTGCATCTCCAGTGTTTGCTGCGTCACGCCGTCGAAGATGTGCATCCGGTCCTGATCGAACTCGAGATAAATATTGTCGTCCGGACGGATGTGGACGCTGGGCGCAACGCTGACTACGATCATCTGATTGCCGAGTTTGGCGTGGACGAACGTGATGTCACCGGTTGGCTCGACGGTATAGACCGTCGCAGGAACCGCATGACCCACTTGCTCCGTGTGAACAAGGATGGCGGTGTGACGCAGTCCTACCACCACAGCCGGGGTACTCGACTGCAAGGCTTTGCGGGCGGTGCTGTCAGAGAGCGGATACTCCCAGCCATCGTTGTTGGCAATACTGACGACTTCACCGTTCTGCTTCACGTGGCCCTCGAGCAGATTCATGGCCGGACTGCCGACGAAACCGGCAACGAAGGTGTTGACCGGATGGTGATAGATGTAATCTGGCGAATCGTACTGCTGCAGATAGCCGCCTTCCATGACGGCCATCTTGTCGGCCATGGTCACCGCTTCGAGTTGGTCATGGGTGACATAGATGATGGTGGCATTGAGATCCTGGTGGAACCGCTTGAGTTCAGCTCGCATCTGCACCCGGAGTTTGGCGTCGAGGTTGGAAAGCGGTTCGTCCATCAGAAAGACCTGGGGTTCACGGACGAGCGCGCGACCGAGCGCCACGCGTTGTTGCTGGCCGCCTGACAGGGCTTTCGGGCGACGGTCGAGCAGGTGTTCAATTTCGAGCAGGTTGGCGGTATTGCGTACCCGGGGATCGATCTCGGCTTTTGGCAGTTTGCGCATCTGCAGCGGAAACGCGAGGTTTTTGTAGACGGTTTTGTTCGGATAGAGAGCGTAGTTCTGGAACACCATCGCGATGTCGCGATCCTTGGGATCGAGATCATTGACCTGACGGTCGTTGATGAAGATTTCGCCGGCGGTGAGTTCGAGCAAACCGGCGATCAGATTCAGGGTGGTGGTTTTGCCACAACCGGACGGACCAACGAGCGCGACGAACTCGCCGTCGTTCACCGTCAGGGAGACATTGTTGACGGCAATGACCTCGTCATAGGCTTTTACGAGATTTCTGAGTTCGACCTGCGCCATTCGTGTTCCCTTCAGCCGACGATCGGGTGGATGCCGGATTGATGACTCGTTTCCGAGCAGCCTATGACTTGATTGCGCCTTCTGTGAGCGCGCGGACGAAGTATTTCTGCAACATGATGAAGAGAATCACCACGGGCACACTCATGATGAAGGCAGCGGCCATCAGCCCGGGCCAGTTGGAGACGTATTCCGAGAAAAATCGCCGAAGTCCGACCGGCATGGTCAGCATGTCGCGGTCATTCAAGAAGGTCAGGGCGTAGAGGTATTCGTTCCAGGCAATGATGAAGGTATAGATCGAGGTCGCGATGATACCGGGCGCCGACAGCGGCATGATGACCCGCAGGAACGCCTGAAACTGGGATGCACCATCGATCCGGGCGGCTTGCTCGAGTTCGATCGGGATATTGTCGTAGAACCCCTTGAGCAGCCAGATCGAAAGCGGTAGTCCGAAGGTCAGATAGGTGATGATCAGCGACGCGTGTGTGTTGATCAACTGGAGATTCCGCATCACGATAAAGAGTGGCATCAGGAAGATGACGGCCGGGAACATGTTGCGCAACAGTACGGAATAGAAAAGAAAGCCACGACCTGGAAATCGGAAACGGGAAAAGGCGTAAGCAGCCGGAACAGCAACGATTACGCCGACCAATGTCGTCGCCGTCGATACCCAGATGCTGTTGGCCATATAGCGGAGGAATTCCGGTCCAACATCACTGTAGGGAGAGAGGAGATTCCTGTAGTTCTCCAGCGTTGGTTCGCGTGGAAACCACTGGGGCGGGTACTGCAGAGCGGCAAACTGCGTCTTGATCGACGTCAGGAACATCCAGACCATCGGGACCGCCGCGAAGATGAGCAGACCAAGGAGAAATACCCAACCGGCGATACCCCAGCCATCAAGCTTTCGCTTCGATTTGGATTTCGGCGCTGGCGTTTCGGGCGCAATGGCGGTCATCAGGATCTCCGGGCTTCGTCGCCGCGAGTAAGGGCTTTCACGTAGAAGTAGCCTACCGACATCATCACGATGAAGAGAATCACGGAATAGGCGGCGGCGACATCGAATCGGATTTTCTGGAAGGCGATCTTGTAGATCTCTGTGATCCAGATCTCGGTCGCCCCAGCAGGGCCGCCCGCGGTCATGATGTAGACAAGGGTGAACGAGTTCAGGTTGGCTACGACGAGCAGGAGCAATGTGATGATCGTCACAGATTTGAGTTGCGGCATAGTCACGTGCCAGAAACGGTCCCACGTACCGGCGCCATCGACCTGCGCGGCGCGATGAAGCGCTTCCGGTACTGTTTGCAGACCAGCCAGCATCATGATCATGACGAAGGGGAATTCTTTCCAAATATTCGCCACGACTAAAGACGGCATGGCGCGATCAACATTGTCGAGGAAGTTGATTTGTCGGTCGATGAGACCGAGCTCCGTGAGCACGCCACTGATCAGACCCCAGTCGCTGTGATAGAGCCAGCGCCAGACATAGGCGGCTGAAACAGCGCTGATGACCCAGGGAACCAGCAGGATGCCACGGACGAGACCGCGGCCAATGAATTCACGTTGAACCACCAGTGCAGCGCCAAATCCGAGAACAAAGGCACCGAGGGTGGAGAGAATGGTCCATTCGAGCGTGTTCGACGTAACGACCCGAAAACTATCGCTGCGAAGAATGTTTTCGTAATTCTGGAGACCGATCCATTGCTTGTTGTCCATGTCCAAGCCGCGGCCGGTGTTGTAGAAGGACAAGCGAATAGTAAAGAAGATGGGATAGGCGATGACCACCATCATGATGATCAGGGAGGGAAGAATGTAGATGTAGGCAGCGGCGTTATCCCGGATCTTGCCGAAATAGCTCCGCTTTTCCGGTTCGAGTGGAACAGTCACCGGCGGGGTGTCCGTTGTCGAAATGGTTGCCATGAATGCTGAAGAACCTCTGACGAGAAATACGAGACCCGGCCGGGGGTCAGCCCGGCCGGGTCATCAGCCTGACGAGCGACTAGAGACCGCTCATCAGGGCTTCGATCTTGCCCGCAGCGTCATTTGCTGCTTCTTCGACCGTCATCGTTTCGGTCAACGCGTTCTGAAGCATTTCCGGAATGATGATGTTCATAACTTCCGGAGCCTCAGGAAGCACCGGGAACGGGATGCCATATGGAAGCATCGCGGTGGTGACCTCGAGGAACTTGGTGGTGTCGAGGCGCTCCTTCATCCAGGATGTCTGGAAACCGCGGATGTTGCCCGGATTCGAACCCTGCCATGCGATCTTGGTCGACCATTCCGGACCGGTCATGAAGGCGATCAGCGCGCGAGCGGCGTCCAGATCGACATCACCGTCGACATTGTCAGGGTTGAAGATATGGACGTTCGAACCACCGAACACGACCGCGCGGCGAGTTGGGCCTTCGGGGATGAGACCGTAGCGCATGTTCTCGACGGTCTGCTGAGCTCGCTCCTGGTCCGCGCCGGTCGCCTTGGAGGCGGCGTCGACGGTTGCAGCGTACTCACTCGGGTGGCTGATCATCATGGCCAGCTGACCGGCGATGAACGGGTCACGATTTTCAGCATTGGTGTTGGTCAGCGCTGAAACTGGAACCGACTGATCGCGAACATACATGTCGTAGTAGGCCTGGACGGCAGCCTGCGTGCCTTCGTTGTTGGCGTAGATCGACTCGTAGGTCGGGGCATCTTCGGCTTCGTCAAATGCACCGCCACCGAACGCCCATGCCGTTGGCATGAAACGGAACGGGGTGTTGCCAGCGTTGACACGGGCGACGAGACCGTAGCCATCTTTGCCGGTGTTGTCCTTGATCTGCTTCGAATAGGCGACGACATCGTCCCAGGTTGCCGGAGCGGTTTCTGGGTCGAGTCCAGCTTCTTCGAAGATGGCTGCATTCCAGATGAAGCCCATCGTTTCGTTGTTGGTCGGAACGCCGTAGGTTTTGCCTTCCCAGGTGACTGATTTCATGGCGCCTGGCCAGAACTCAGCAGTTGGGTAGCCAACATCTTCTGGCGCCAATTCCATCAACTGGCCGGTGGCGAAGAACTCAACGCCCCAGAGAATCGGCATCTTGGCCATCATCGGAGCCGCGCCACCGAAGGAAGCTGTCCGGATCTGGTCGAGCATGTCGTTGTAGTCGAGATTCTGAACATCGAGTTCGATGTTTGGATAGGTCTCACTGAACGCGGTCCAGAAATCAGCATCGATCTGCTTTTCGAGATCGGTGGAGGCTTCGTTCGGGCCGACGTACCAGTAGGAGACTTTGCCGGTGTAGTCAAGAGGAACAACATTAGCGACTTCCGCCGCAGTATCGACCTCGATCGTTCCGGCCTGGCTCTGAATGTACTCAGGAGTCCAGACCTCTGGATCGACACCGGTGTCAGTCTGTGCTAGTGCTCCGGTCAGACCGAGACCTGCGACGCCAAGACCGGCGGCTGCACCATAGCCGAGCACCTTGCGGCGATCAACTGAATGCGAAAAAAGATCCTTCTTTCCCATCGATGGTTCCTTTCCTCTTTTTTGCTTTGGAAGCCTCAGACAGGCTTCCATCTTCTTGCCGATCAGCGCTGAAAACGACAGACGCGGATGCCTTTCATCTTCGTCGCTGGACTGCTGCACAGGGGCCGGTTGCGAAACAGGACAATCAGTGATTTCTCTCAAAACCCGTCTTGCGGCACACCTTACAAATGCTTTCTCCGACTCTGTGCATGGTGACTTATACCCATATTTCCGGCTGTATGTCAAGGAATTCACTTTCGCTGTTCGCTTTTGTGGCAATCGAGACGGCGGTGAAGGCTACCGCGTCCTCGAATCCATATCGGCTGCAGAATTCAACCCGTTTCGGAGTCTACCGGTACGATCTGAAGGAGAAGCAATTCGAGTGGTGTGCGGCCGAGATTACGGCCAACACCGTCCGAGGAACCCTGGAAGATCGCTGTTCCGCCGGCTGTCAGCAGGGCTTCCGAACCGGGAGCAAGGGTCTTCAGGCGACCGCCCATCGACCCGGGATTGTTGCTGGCGGCACTGGCATAGACGAGAGTGCCAGATTCGAGCTTCGCGCCGAGAATGCCGGTGTCGACATAAAACATCACCGGTCCCGATTCTGGAGCGACCGCCATGGCTCCGTCTCGCGGCAACGAGGTTTCCTGGAGGAGGAGTCTTGCTGGCGCTTCCGGCAGTTCCGAGATGCTGGCGACGAGGAGGGGTTCGAAGATAACCCCGGCTTCGGTGATAAAGGGCCGGATCGTTTGCTCGATGGCAGGCCAGATCACGATGTCGAGCATGACCGAGGGACTCGTTTCGATGTTGGTGATCTCGAACGGGGGACTGTCGAGCACGATCAGGAGATCATTGTCCGCCAGCGTTATGGAGGCGCCTTCCTCGACTGGCATGGCTGTCGATTCGTCGTTGTTGCGCCAGAGCGTCCCTTTGGAATCGAGCCTGATTGCAAACGAACCGGTTTCGACGAAAAAGAGACGGGGTCCATTGATGGGACCGCCGAGCAAGGTCGTGCCGCTCGGAAAAACAAGCCGGGCGAGGCCGACCAGTGCTGGCGGCTCTGGGAGGGATTCGAGCGGGACATCGAGGAGGGTGGTGGTTGGAAGCTCTTCGAGTGCGGTTGGGGTTGCCTCCTGAGCAAGAGCAGGAGGGGAACCGATAACGACCAGAAGGAGAAGAAGCAATGGGAGCGCAACTGATGGGCGCAGGGTTGAGGACATGCTGTTCCGTCCTTCGGCAAGCGATCGACTCCAGACGGAGTTTAGCGGGAAGATGGGACACCAGGGCGAATGCGAGTGGTGCTCGACATGGTTTCTGCTACGTTCGCGCCGACCGAAGCACTCGCAGGATATTCCCGCCCATGACGTCGGCCATCGGTTTCGAACCGAGGTGGTCATCAAGCAGCGCATGGTATTTGGCGACTTCGACGTGCATGAACTCAAACGGGGTGTCGCTGCCGAAACAGACTCGTTCCGGACCGAGGGTTTTGACGGCCGTGAGGATCGATGGCGCGCGGACGGCGCTGCCGATCAGGGTCATGGTCGGATGCTCCCTGGCGATTTCAATAGAGGCACGGGAGAGATCGTGAAAGGCCGCGCCACCAATATGAATGATAAGGATCGGGAGATCGGGATAGCGACGCGCGATATTGGCTGCTCGCCAAGGGTGGGTCCGTTCTGGGGAGTCGCCGCCGATATGGAGCGCGAGGATGCCGTTGGCTTTGGCGATTTCCTCGATCACCGGCATTACCGTTAGGTCGTCGTCGATGATGAATTCATTCTGGGCGCCATTGATCTTGACTCCAGGAAAACCGTAGTCGTGGAGACAGCGTTTCGTTTCGGCGAGCGCGCGATCGAGCCCGAGATGGGGATCGGCCCAACCGAACCCGAGAATGCGATCGGGATGCGCGCGAGTGGCTTCAGCAACATAGGCGTTGCCTTCGGTGACTTGTCCCCGTTCATAGGGAGGCTGCAACCAGGTGAGCGCTTTGTCGACCCCGGCGCGATCCATCCGCCGCAGGAGTTCTTCAAATGAGATGCTGTTGGCCCCTTGCGGTGTCGGGGAGATATGGCAATCGGCGTCGACGACTGGAATGTGGATCATTTTAGCGATCTCCGCTCTTTTCGCTATTGGATTCTCAGCGTATCCTACGCCAACGTCCCAGGAAATGTACCGGACAGGAAAGCGATGAAGATCACGGCGCTGCACACGGTGGCGGTTGGAGCGGAGTGGCGGAACTATCTCTTTGTCCGGGTCGAAACGGATGAGGGGCTGGTCGGCATCGGGGAAGCGTCACTTGCGGGCCAAACCCATGCGGTGATGGGAGCGATCCGGGATTTCGAACCATTGTTTCTTGGCGCCGATCCGTTGCGAATCGAGCATCTCTGGCAACAAGCCTATAGGCATGCCTTCTGGCATGGTGGGGTGACATTGCTCAGCGCTCTGGCCGGGATCGAAGTGGCGCTCTGGGATATCCGCGCGCGTTCGCTCGATGTTCCCATCTACACGCTTTTTGGTGGACCGGTGCGCGACCGGATTCGGGCGTATGCGAACGGTCCACGCGGCAACACGCCGGACGAACTGGCGCGATCGGCGGCGAGCCTGGTCGACCTGGGTTACACCGCGATGAAGATGACGCCGTTCGACGCGATGCCGATGCTCTCGGGCAAGCGTTTGATCGATCAGGGGGTCGAAAAAGTTCGCGCCGTCCGGGACGCGATTGGACCAGATGTCGAACTGATGCTGGATGCCCATGGGCGGTTGTCGCCCTCCGTTTCTATCCGCGCGGCCGAGCGATTGCAGGAGTTCGGGATCATGTTCCTGGAGGAACCCTGCTTGCCCGAGCATGCGCCAGCGATGATCCGGATTGCGGAGAAGTCGCCGATTCCAATTGCAACCGGTGAGCGGCTCTACACCCGCTGGGATATGCCGGAGTTGCTGGCGTCCCGGCGGATCGGTGTGCTGCAACCAGACATCATCCAGTCGGGTGGTTTGGCGGAAGCGCGGAAGATCGCGGCGATGGCGGAATCGTATTTCGTGGCGGTTGCGCCGCATAACCCCTGGAGTTGGGTCAACACGATGGCGTCGTTCCATCTCGATGCTGTTCTGCCGAACTTCCTGATCCAGGAAGTGGTGGCCGATCGCGAACCCTGGAAAGAAGCCTGTGTGATAGATCATCCGGTGATGGACGCGGACGGCTTTTTCCCGTTGCCGAAGGGTCCGGGGCTGGGGATCGAACTCGACCTCGAAGGAGCGAAGAAGTTCCCGCCGGTCGAAGGTCGACCTATTCCGTTCTGGCACGAGGATGGGTCGGTGGCGGACTGGTAACGGAAGCGGCGGTGGCGAGTCGATATTGAGATATCAGGATATGTATATATAAAGGAAGAGCCGAGGACGAGAAGCGATGAGTATTACTCCACCAGGGGACCGAAACGGCGCTCCGCCGACGATCACCATCACTGATGTCGTGCCGCATGTCCTGTTTGCCGGGCGAACGAATTTGATATTTGTCGAAGTCCGGACCGATGCCGGAATCACCGGAGTCGGTGAAGCCAGCCTGGAAGGAAAAACCGAAGCTGTCGTCGGTGCGATCCACGATATCCGCGACTATCTGATCGGCAACGATGCGACCCGAATCGAGCATCACTGGCAAACGGTCTACCGGCATTCGTTCTGGCGGGGAGGGGTGGTCATCCTGAGCGCGTTGTCGGGGATCGAGCAAGCGCTCTGGGATATTCTCGGCAAAGCGCTCGAAGTTCCGGTGTATGACCTCCTTGGCGGACGAGTGCGGGACAAGGTGCGGTTGTATGCGAATGGCCCCCGCGGCGAAACACCCGAAGAGATTGCGGAATCATGCGTGGCGCTTGTCGAAGCGGGGTGGGGTGCGTTGAAATTGTCGCCCTTTGGCGCGGTGCCGGGATTGGCTGGGCGACCAGAACTGCTGGCGGCGCGGCGACAGATGGAGTTGATCCGGGAAGCGGTGGGTCCGGAGGTCGATGTCCTGATCGATTGTCATGGCCGACTCTCGCCTGCGTCAGCGATCCAGATGGCGGCGATGCTCGACGATCTCGATATCTTTTTCTTCGAAGAACCGGTCTTGCCGGAGGACCCGGCAGCGATGGCTACCGTGGCTCAGGCGATCACGATCCCGATCGCGACCGGAGAGCGGCTCTTTACCAAGTGGGGATTTCGTGACATCCTGGATCTCGGAGCGGCGGCGGTGTTGCAACCCGATCTTGCCCATTGCGGCGGGATCTGGGAAGCCCGCAAGATCGCGGCGATGGCCGAGGTGTCGTACGTCGGGGTAGCGCCACACAATCCCTATTCGTGGTTGTTGACGATGGCGAGTATCCAGCTCGATCTGGTCATCCCGAATTTCCTGATCCAGGAGTTTTTGGTTGATCATCCGCCTGAAGTGGAGGCGCTGTTCGCCGAACCATTCACCTGGGCCGAGGGTGGTTGGGTGGCGCCGCCGACAAAACCGGGTCTGGGGGTTGAGCTCGATTGGGACGCGGTGCGACGCCTCGAAGCAATGCCGTACACGAAAACCTATCAACCGTCGCTCTGGCATGTCGATGGATCGGTGGCGGACTGGTAGCCGCGTCCGTCCGCCCGCGCGAGTTAGGTGGTGATGACGCCCCGGCATGAATGCCAGGGCTGACAGGCCAAAGACCTCCGGTCTAGTGTGAATTGAGACGTCTCAGCCCGGAGGGGTTCGGTCGGTCAGCGCCAGGGTTCAGCCTGCGTGCACGGAAATTCGTCTACGTACAACTGTTTGGCTTGCACTGGAGGGCATTGCGAGTGATGCTACCCGGAGACGGACGCGGTACGGGTGATCACCGGGCGGTGACCCCAGTCATTGAAAGGAAATCCGGTGTCAAACGCTGATTCGATCGAACCGATTGTTCCCGACGCATGGGAGTGCTATCACGCGGAAGGCAAGGAAGCGGTCCGCATCCGGGACGTGAAGGTGATTCTGACCGCTCCCGATGGAATCCGGTTGGTGATCGTCAAGGTCGAAACGACCGAACCAGGGTTGTATGGCGTTGGCTGCGCCACCTTTACCCAGCGTCCGCTGACGGTGGTGACTGCGATCGAGGAATATCTGAAACCGTTTGTTGTCGGCCGTGATGTAAACGATATCGAAGATATCTTCCAGACGGCGTTTCTCTCGTCGTACTGGCGTGGAGGACCGGTGCTGCATAACGCGCTGTCGGGAATCGACATGGCGTTGTGGGATATCAAAGGCAAACTGGCGGGAATGCCGGTGTATCAGCTCTTCGGTGGCAAGGTTCGGGATGCTGCGCCGGTCTATGTCCATGCGTCCGGGATGGATTTCCAGGAGGTCGAGGACTCAGCGCGCGCGTTCATGGAGCAGGGTTTCCGCTATATCCGCTGCCAGGTGGCGGTGCCGGGTTCGTCGACCTATGGGGTTGGCAAGAAAGCATCGTCGGCGAAAAACGCCTACCACCTCGATCCGAAACAGGATCCCTGGGATCCAAACGCCTATGTCCGGATCGTGCCGCAACTTTTCGATCATATTCGCGGCGCTCTCGGCGACGAGGTCGAGTTGCTCCACGATATCCATGAACGAGTGGCGCCGATCCAGGCGATAGGTCTGGCCAAGGATCTTGAGCAGTTCCGCCTCTTCTTCCTGGAGGATCCGTTTTCCCCGGAAGACAATGGCTATTTCCGGATGTTGCGACAGCAAACCTCGATTCCAATTGCCATGGGTGAACTGTATGTGAATCAACAGGAGTATGTGCCGCTGGTTTCTGAGCGATTGATCGATTTCATGCGGGTCCATATCTCCGATATCGGCGGGTTGAGCATGGCGCGCAAACTGGCCGCCTACTGTGAGTTCTTTGCGGTGCGGACAGCATGGCATGGACCAGGAGATGCCTCGCCGGTGGCCCATGCTGCCAACCTGGCGCTCGACCTATCCTGTTCGAACTTCGGGATCCAGGAGAGCTATCTCTTCCCCGAGCGAACCAAAGCCGTTTTCCCGGGATGCCCAGAGATTCGTGATGGTCGGATGTGGTCGAACGAGGGACCAGGATTGGGAATCGATATCGACGAGCAGGAAGCGGCGAAGTACCCCTTCCCCGAGCATTCGCTGAACGGTGCCTGGCCACCGGTGCGGCTCTGGGACGGCACTGTTCAACGCCCCTAGGCACGTCGAACATCAACCCCTCTTCGACCGTGACGGGACTTCCGCCATGGAATGCGAGAGGTCTATGCCTGGTATACCAATACCGAGGCATGATACGGGTGTACGTAATTTTCGACCCTGGCGCTTGACTGCCCAACCCAGCCATGGAGTAAGCTTTTGCTTCAGGACCGGATGTATACGACAGGACCTTTTGCTGGAGGCGTCGTAAATGACTGAGTCTCATGATCCGGGCGATTGGGATGGATGCCCGGATAGAGGTTTGTTCACCTCCTGTTGCCGCTGAGGGATGGCTGCAGGGTTCCATCCTTCACCCACCACTTTCTCCTGATTCCCGTGTCCTTTTTTGGGTATCGACCGAGGAAGTGCCGCAACCTGAATTCAAGGGGGAGATTCTCTGATGTCGTTGTTGTCGTTTACCGCAGGTGTGGACGCAATGCCGCCCACGCGCGCCTCCCGAAACCAGGTCACCCGCAGTTGGTTCTACCGCGCTATCGCGGCAATCACCATATTCACCATGCTTTTCGGCGGGATGTCAGTAGCTCCTCGACAGGCGGCCGCTGCCTCAGCCATTGCGACCGACCGGGTCAATCTGCGCACAGGTCCCGGCCTTGGCTATGATGTCCTGACCGTTATACCGAACGGCGCCGCGGTAACCGTGGATGGTGATCCTGAGGCGGGCTTCTATCCAGTGACATACATCGGCATCTCGGGTTTTTCTTCGGTCGATTACATCCAGATCGGCGGTAGTCCTTCACCGAATCCAGATAGCGGATCAGTGCCGGTCGGCGATACCGCTACCGGTACGGCTTCGGTTACCTCGGCACTCTATCTGCGCAGCGGTCCCGCTACGACATACGTGATCCGCGCCACCATGCCGGCTGGTGCAACGGTGGAGTTGCGAGGCAGCTCCCAGAATGGCTTCTATCCGCTGGCCTATAACGGCACCACCGGCTGGGCTCATGGCAATTGGCTCAACATGGGCGGAGGTACCCAACCAACCCCGACACCTACGCCTGGAAGCAGCAATTCCGTTCCAGTCGGCGACACGGTCACCGGTTCTGCAACCGTGACTGCGTCACTCAACCTCCGTATGGGGCCTTCCACGAGTTACGGTGCCGTTACCGTTATGCAGTCCGGTTCCACAGTTGAGCTCCGTGGCAGTGCGCAGAATTCTTACTATCCACTTAGCTACAACGGCACGACTGGTTGGGCCCACGGGAACTGGCTCAACATCGGCGGCGGATCCCCATCAACTCCCACGCCTTCACCTTCACCCACGCCTTCACCAGGGAGCGGAAACACCGTTCCAGTCGGCAACACGGCCACCGGTTCTGCCACCGTGACCTCTGCTCTCAATTTGCGAGGCGGACCAGCAACGACGTACTCGATCACTACTACCATGCCGGCCGGCGCTTTGGTCGAATTGAGAGGCGCTCCTCAAAGCGGTTTCTACCCACTGAGTTACAACGGTACAACTGGCTGGGCCCACGGCAACTGGCTCAACATCGGCGGCAGTTCCTCGCCGTCGCCGTCGCCAGGAGGTTCCCACCCGCCGTACCTCTATACGGAGGAGGTTTCAGTCCAGATGCGCAGTCAACCGACGGCCAGCTCTGGCATCGTCTGGACGATTCCGCCCAAAACCCGTGTGACAGTTACCGGACCGATGCAGAATGGCTGGTGGCCCACCAAATGGGCGCACGTTTCCGGTTTCATGAATGGCGCCTTCCTGGTTGAGTCGTTGACACTCACCTATCCGCCCAGCAAGCAGGGCATCGTCGACATCATTTACGCCGCTGCGGATCAGTATGGGCAACCGCGTGAGGACATGTTACGAGTGGCAATCTGTGAATCAGCCCTCGACCCGAACGCAGTCAATTCAAGCAGCGGCGTCAGCGGGTTATTCCAGTTCCGTCTCAGCACCTGGGCCACCACTCCCTTCGCCAGCCAGAGCGTGTTCGATCCGACAGCGAATGCCAAAGCCGCCGCCTGGATGTGGTCGGTGGGCCGTCGCAACGAATGGGCCTGCCAGTAGTCGCTAGACCAGATTCGATGTCGCTCCACTCCGGATGTATGATGCTATCCGGAGTGGAGACGAAAACCGCCCGAGCATTCGCTGAACTGTGCCTTGCCGTCGGTACGGCTGTGGGACGGAACGATCCAGCGGCCATAGAGCCCGCCGGGAGCTGATGAAAGACCTTCTGCCGATTCGTCGATCGTGGCAGGTTTGCAGTGTAGTGCCGATATTCGTGGCGCTGAATGGAGTCGATCGTGACGTTCGGAACGATCCTGGTTGCGATCACCCTCGGAATCGATGTCTTCGCCGGTGGACTGTCGCTTGGGATCAACGGTCTCAAGCGCGACCGGTGGGCGCTGACGGCGGCGCTGTTCGCGTTTCTGACGCTGGCGATGACGACAATGGGGCTGCTGCTCGGACGGCTGCTCGATGATCGCCTCGGCCGACATGCGTCGTATGTCGCCGGGGCGGTTCTTGTCATCGTCGGGTTGGAAGCAATCGTCGATACCCTGCTCCACGAAAAGGATCCCGGCGATTTCCTCGAGAACATCGCATTCAACGACATTCTCAAGACGGGTCTTATGGTCACGCTGGACAAGCTCGCCATCGGTGTGACCCTGGCGTTTGTCGATGTGCCGTTGGGTGGATTGACCGCCTATCTCGTGATTCAGAGTTTCGTAGCCACGCTGATCGGTCTGATGCTTGGAAAGCGGCTGGGGGCACAGTTCGGCAAAGCGGCCAAGGTTCTGGCAGGATCGATATTCGTGATTCTTGGGGCGGTGATTCTGCTGCAAACCGCGCTTGATCGTGGGTATGTGTGATCGCTCTGAAAGCCCTCACCTCAACCCCTCTCCCGATTTCGGGAGAGGGGCTTTTTCTCTGTGGGAGATCGGCTCGTCTCTAGGGGAGGTCGCCAGTGATGAGCGGCAGTGTGATCCGGGACGGGTAGTCCGCCGAGTGGTAGATGGTTTGATGGGCGATCAGGCAGTCCTCGCGGGTAGCGGTGGCGATCGTGCCTCCATGATTCGGGTTGCGGTCGAAGCGAGGGAAGTTGCTCGAGGAGATCTCGACCCGGATTCGGTGACCCGGCTGGAAAAGATTGCTGGTGGCCCAGAGATCGATCTCGTACTGTTCGATGCTCCCCGGTTCGAGGAGCTCAGCCGTGGCAGTACTCGAGCGATAGCGAGCGCGGATGATGCCATCGGTCAGATTGCGGGCATAGCCGTCGGGAAAGACGTCGACCAGTTTGGCGGTGAAATCGGTATCGACCGCGGTCGAGGCCGCGAAGAGCGTGACCGTGATCGGTCCGGTGACTTCAACCGCTTCTTCGAGCGGTGGACTGGTATAGACGAGGACGTCCGGCCGGCTTTCGATGCAACGCTGATCGAAAGAGCCTGGTCGAGCCCAATAGGTGTTACAGCAGAGATTGCCGCCTGAGGTTGGTACTGGGTTGAGCGGGTCGTAGAGATACTGATCGGGACGATTCGCAGAACCAGAAGGCGGTTCAAGCTCGAGCGTTCCATCACCATGAAGCGAATTGGCGTTGCCGTCGCTGGCGAGGTGGTAGTCGACATAGCGGGTCCGCGCCAGCGGCCATTCCTGCTCCTGACGCCAGGTGTTCGCGCCCATGACGAAGAGCGTCACCGGTGGTTCCTTATCGACGCCATTATCATTATCCCGTAACCAGCGATCATACCAGCGTAGCTGGATGCCATCAAGATCGATAGCGGCATGCGAGGCGCGCACGCCGGGGTCGTAATCACCGATTGGGCTGATCGTAACAATGGTCATGTGATCCCAGGGACCGATCAGGAGCCGACTCCCTTCTCGCGATTCCGCGGTTTTACTTTGCGTCCTCATCCCCTGGTAGTTGCGCAGCGTTCCGCCGAGGAAGATGTCATACCAGGAACCGACATTGAGGGCCTTGACATCAAGATCGGCGTAGCGATCCTCCACGCGGAGGTTCTGCCAATAGGCATCGTTTTCCGGATGTGCAAGCCAGGTTTCGTAGTAGGGAGCGAGATCGGCAACCGTTGGATCGCCGGCAAGCGGCATGCGGTCGAATTCCTTATCGAAGTGATCGATGCGGTCGAGCAACGCGTCGAGCTCAGGCTGGTAGGAGGGATCGTGGTCGACCCGGCGAGTGGCGGTGTTGGTCGCGAGGATGGCCATGGTCCAGTTGAGGTTGAAGCTGAGTTCGAAGGCGCCGCCCTGATACGTCCATCCTTCGTGGTAATCGGACGCGGTGACGTTTGGCACGATCGCTTCGAGACCGGGAGCGCCAGCCAATGCTGCTTGCCACTGGGTCAGACCGACATAGGACGCGCCAAACATCCCGATCCGACCGTTTGACCACGACTGTTCCTGAATCCAGGCGCAGGTGTCGTAGCCATCCTGTTGCTCGAAGAGAAACGCTTCGAACTGACCTTCGGAGGCAAAGCGGCCGCGCGTGTCCTGGCAGACAAGCGCAAAACCCTGACCAGCTGCGCGGATCGCGAAGGCGGCGGCGTTGTTGAGAGCGGCCGATTTATCGTATGGCGTGCGCTGGAGAAGGACCGGATAGCGGCCAGGTGTGGCGGGACGATAGACGTCGGCGAAGAGAATGATGCCGTCGCGCATCGGGATAGCCACATTGCGGTCGATCGAGACGCTGAAGGACTGGGGCATCTGCTTCTCCTGACTCTATGCTGGCGCGGAATGTCACCGTTTGTTGGCGCGATTTTCGCATAGGAAGAGGCGGTTTTGGCGAATGATGTGTCCGCCCATCCGGACAACGGATCATCGGATACGGTTGATCACAGGGACAAAGCGTCAGTATGCAAAGGAGCATCCAAGATGCGAGAGAACAGTCATCCGGTCGAGCGATCGATGTTGCAAAGCCAACCAGTGGGCTGGATCGAGCGAAACAGCGACGGTGCCCTACGGCTGAGCCTGGGAGCGGTCTTTCTTGGATTCGGCGTGCTGAAGTTTATCCCCGGCGCGAGTCCAGCGGAGAACCTGAGCGTCCGCACCATGGGCGAGCTGACGGGTGGGCGGATTGGTGGCTCAACCGCCCGGATTGCGGTGGCCAGCCTAGAGTCCGCCGTGGGACTGAGTCTGTTAACGGGCAGGGGGATGCGGGTCGGGCTTGCGTTGCTTGGGATGAACCTGGTCGGCGTGATGGCTCCGCTGGTGCTCTTTCCGAAAACGCTTTTTTCGGGGCGTTTTCACGCCCCGACGCTCGTGGGCCAGTATGTCTTGAAAGACGTTGTGCTGCTGGGAGCGGCGTCCGTGGTCCTCTCTCAGGAGATCCGCAAACGGCGGGCTGAACTCGACGTGGCTGCGGAGAACGCTTAGTCGACCATCGGGCGTTTGCGACCGATCAGCATCGCGAAGTGCTCATGACCCTGGCCGCCCGTCGGGATGGCGGAATAGCGGATGTCAGCCAACGCGTACCCATCCTCCTCCATTTTGGCAAGTGCGCTCGAGATCATCTCGCTCATCGATGGGAAGTGGGTGGACATCGTGGTTTCCCGCGCGGCGCTGTTGCTGTTGTCGCGGACGATGGTGACTTTGACATCGGTCGGGTGCTCGGCTAGTACGGGTTGCTCGATCATTGGGAATCCTTTCCTGAGATGAAACAGGTGCGGTCCGCTATCCAGATTGCCAGAGCAGCATCGATCTCGCAACGTGGTTCAGGAGTCGGTCGTGGCAAGGGTGACCGGAGCCGAGTCGAACGAGCGAGCACTGACCATGATGAGAACAGCGCTGGCAACGAGGGCGAGGGCCAGACCGGCGCCCATGAGTTGGTACCCGCTGATCGCGATCAGCACCCCGCCGATGATCCCTCCAGTGGCCGCGCCGAGATTCTGAATGGTGGCGTTGAACGACATGGTGGTCCCCTGTCCAGCGGTCGTGGCGGTCGACATTAGCGTTGTAAACATGACCCAGGCGAGCGATGAACCAAGCGAAATGCCGAAAATCCCGATCACCACAAGCGCAGGGAGGTTGTGAGCAAAGCTGAGCAGTATCAGCATTGCGGCAGCAAACAGGGTCATGATCGAGGCGATCGAGGCTGGTGACCAGTGGGATCGGTAGCGTCCGGCGAGAATGCTGCCGCCAAAGTAGGCGATCCCGCTGACCATGAAGACGAGACCGATGGTCGTGATACTGAATCCCACATCATCTGCGAGGTAGGCACCGACATAGGTCAGATACCCGATCCAACCGGTGGCGCGGAGAAAGGTGGACCCGTAGAGTCGGATCATCCGGGGTTCGCCGAGCAATACGCTATAGGGACCAAGGATCGTGGCGCGGGTGATTGGTTGAGATCGATCGACGACGGGATCAGTGGGGAGCGCTCGCCAGATGAGGGGTATGGAGATCAGCGAGAGAAAGGTCGCGAAGAGAAACGAGCCACGCCAACCGGCAATCGTCGAGATCGTTGTGAGGACCGGCACGCCGATGATCGCCGAGCTGGATAGCGCAGCAACGACATAGCTAATGGCTTGACGGCGTGCGTTTCCAGAAAACGATGTTGCGGCGAAGGCGAGTGGGATACCGGAAAGGGTTGCACCGGCGAGACCGCCGGGAAGGCTGGTCAGGAGGAGCATGGCAAAGGACTGACTCAGCGCGACACCCAGAAAGGTCAGGCAGAGTGCGACGAGGCCGACCATGATCGTGCGGCGGTAGCCAAAGCGGTCGGCGATTGGGCCAGCAATGATCGCGAGGCCGGCGCTCAGCAGGAGGCGGAGGGTGATTACTTGACCGAGGGCGGGGACGGAAACGTCGAGATCGCTGCCGATTTCAGAAAAGAACGGAGAGAGGGACGCGTACATGAGCGTCGCAAGGAAGCTCGTGGCGCAGAGTGCCACGAGAAATGTGCCCGAGCCGCGGATTGTTGATGGTGGTGAGGCGGCGACGTCAGACATGCAACGGATTGTAGGTTGCTCGTGTGAGGATGAAGCAGTAAGGGCGCACAAACGTGCGCCCTTACTGCAAGGTGACTAGCCGAGTGCGGCGATCGCTTCGATGACCGGACCGGCTTCTTCGGTCAGGGTCTGGGCGACTTCGTCGAATACGGCTTGAGGGTCTTCACCGGCGATCGTGATTCGCTCGAGCCCGCCACCGATGATCTGGTCACCGTTGGGGATAAAAACGCGAGCGGAATCCTGTGGTTTGGTCAGATCGAGCTGATCGACAGCGGTTTTGAAGTTCGGATTCTCGGCAAAGAACGAAACCATCGTTTCGTCGTCCTTGGCCGACTTGCGCACCGGCATATAACCGGTGTTCTGCGACCACCAGGCGGTCATGGCCGGTGAGGTGGCGAACTTGACGAACTCGAACGCGGCTGCCTGCTGTTCGGTTTCCTTGTCGGCCATGATCGCGAGTCCAGCGCCACCCGTGCAGCAGCCGAAGGTCTCGGCTTCCGGCAAGTAGGCGGTTTTGAACTCGAAGGCGGCATCGTTGGTGATACCACGCAGGCCACCGGTGGAGGCCATCATCGAGGCGGTCAGACCGTTGACGAAATCGGTCGTGATGTCGTCGGGCGTGCCAGCCCAGCCGTCGGCAACTGATGCGCGGTAGAACTCACCCGCGGCCACTGCTTCCGGCTGGTTGATCAGGATGTTGAAATCCTCGTCCGAGTAGCGACCTTCATACTGCCAGGTCACGCACTGGAAGAGCCAGGCAATGTAGGAACCGGCCGACGGGTGAACGAAGGCGGTTCGGGTGACGGTGTCGCCATCCTTCTGGACCAGTTCTGGCGCAACGGCGGTCAGATCGGACCAGGTTTTCGGCGCTTCGGTGAGACCAACCTCGTTGAACATCTCGACGTTGTAATAGAAGAGGGGCGTCGAGCGGGCCATTGGGATCCAGTAGCTTTCGCCATTGCGGACGCCCTCATTGAACAGCGAGTCGACATAGTCAGCCGTATCGACCTCGCCTGCAGCGAGGAGATCATTGAGCGGCGCCAACTGATTGTTGAGATAGAACTTGAACCACCAGACGTCGGAGAGAAGCGAGACGTCCGGCGTCTGATTGGCTGCGACGGCCGCGGTCAGTTTCTGGGCGGTTTCCTCATACGTGCCCTGGTACTGGTATTCGACCTGAACGCCGAGACCCGCGGCATTGAACTGATCGACGAGACCTCGCTCGGCCTCGCCGAGCGCATCCGTGAATGAGCCCCAGTAGACGATCTTGGCGTCTGAACTGGTGTCCTGGATGAGCGCCGGGGCGGCAAGAGCCGAACTCGCCTTGACGACCGGAGCGGCGGCGGCAGCAGCGGCCGCACCTTTCAACAGGGTCCGACGATTAACCTGCTTTTCCATGGTTCCTCCTCGTTGCGAACAACGAAACGGTTTCCGAACGCCTCGTGACGTTCTCTGCTCGTCGCGGCACGGTGGAGGGGACGACTCCAATGCGGCGACTGGCATGCGGAAGGGAAAAGGGGGGTCATTGCTTGGTGGCTCCAGCGGTGATGCCTTCGATGATGTGCCGCTGCGCCCAGAGATAAATGAGGATGAGTGGCGCCAGCACGAAAAAGGTGGCGGCCATGAGCGGTCCCCAGCGGGTGACCGTTTCAGGGTTGTAAAGGTAGGAGATACCGACTGCGAGTGTGCGCATCCGGTCTTGATTGGTGACGATCAGCGGCCAGAGATAGTCGTTCCACTTGGCGACCAACGAAATCAGGGCAAAGGTGATCAGCACGGGGCGCGCCATCGGAATCACGATTTCCCAGAGCAAGCGGAAGTGGTTGGCACCATCGACACGGGCGGCATCGATGACTTCACGAGGGAGCCCCATGAAGGCTTGACGGAGGAGAAACGTGCCGAACGCGACTGCTGCGCCGGGGAGGATGATGCCCTGGTAGGTGTTGATCCAGGAGCGTCCGAAGACATCGGCCAGGGTGAGGTAGTTGGGGATGATGGTGACCTGGTTGGGAACCATCAACGCAGCGAGGATGAGAATGAAGACGAGGTTCTTCTTGGGAAAACGGAGAAAGACCAGCGCATAAGCGGTCAGCGTGGCGTTGGCGAGTTCGAGACCGGAACCGATCACCGAGGTGATGATCGAGTTGATATAGAAGCGGTCGAACGGGGCTGAGTTCCAGGCGTCCGTGTAGTTCGACCACTGAGGATCGGGTGGAAGCCAGACCGGTGGATAGGTATTGATTTCCTGGTTGGTTTTGAGCGATCCGGAAACCATCCAGAAGAGGGGAATGCCGATGGCTAGAACGACCAGGGCCATGCCGAGATAGCCAGCACTCTTGCCAAGCCAACCGCGCTGCTGCAGAGAACCGGACGAAGCAAACCGGCTACGCATAGTGCACGCGCCTTTCCGAATAGCGGAGCTGGAAAAGCGTGATCAGGAACATGATCGAAAAAAGAACGATTGCCGCGGCGGAACCGCGGCCGGCGTTGAAGGCAACAAATCCCTGCTGATAGACGTAATAGACGAGGGTATTGGTGGCGTCGACCGGGCCGCCACGGGTCATCACATTAATGATGTCGAACGCCTGAAAAGAGTTGAGAATCGAGGTGACGATCACGAAAAAGGTGATCGGTGAGAGCATCGGCAGCGTGACCGAGCGGAAGCACCAAAGTGCACCGGCTCCATCGACTCGGGCGGCTTCATACAGATCTTTGGGAATCGCCTGGAGTCCGGCGAGAAAGATGACGGTGCTGAAGCCGACATTTTTCCAGATGTAGACGATGATGATCGCCGGCATGGCCCAGTCGGGATCGCGGAGCCAGTTTGGAGACGTCAGATTCAGCGTGCGAAGCACCGAGGCGATCAACCCGAAACGGGGATCGAACATATAGGCCCAGACGATGCCAATGACCGCACCGCTGATGAGGGTTGGCATGAAGATAATCGCGCGAGCGCCATCACGACCGCGGAGTTTCTGGTTCAGCAGTAGCGCGATCGCGAGACCAATGACGATCGACCCGCCAACTGCACCCAGAGTGAAATAGAGTGAATTCCAGAGAACCGTCCTGAAGGTTGGGTCGTTCCAGAGATAGCGGTAGTTATCGAGACCGACCGAAACCTTGGTGGGCGAGATCATGTCCCAGCGAACTGTGCTCAGGTAGGCGCTGTAGAGCATTGGCCAATAGGTGAAGATCGAGAAGAGGATAATGTTCGGGCCGACAAACAGGAGGAAGAGTGCCCATTCCTTTACCGGCCATCGCGACTTCAAGGACCGGGTCGTGGCTCCGGCCAGAGGAACTGTCGCTGCGGATTGAGAAACGACCGACGGCGATTGCTGCATTCCATCCCTGGTATCAAAATCGCGCATGTCACGATCTTCAGACGAGCCGATGGTAGTCAGCTCAGGTTAACGGCATGTCAACAGCGGGTAAACGTTTGTAAAGTGGTGATACTGCGGGAAGTCGAGCAAGTGGTGGAGACAACAGATCAACCTTTGGATGGCTGCGAGTTGCTGGCGGAGCTCTGTGACCAGATTGTCAAGGTGGAACCTGATATCGGACCTGAGGAGTTCCTCGAAGTATTGGGACAGACAGCCGCCGGAATCGAAACCGGATTCCTGGGGATCTTCGATCTGGCCCGGGGCGGATCGAATCCCATTCCGGGAGGTGGGTTCAAACCTGAATTTGATGACGGCACGATGGGTCAGGTACGGCATTTCGCGGGAATTGCCGCAAGCGCGGGGCGATTCGGCGCTGGACCGACCGAGTTTGTCTCGCACCGTTTTCTCGACAAACCAGACACGGCGGACGGGCGATTATCGACGGCGGCGGCTGAGTTTGCGGCGGCGCTGGAGTCAGGGAGTCTGCGTCCCGCGGATACTGGCGCCTGGGTACGGAGGACCCTGTGCAGGTGATTGCGGAGCCAATGCCGGAGCTATGTGACTCGATGGGACGTGACGACTATGCCGGATAGAGTGGTGACGCAATAGCGAAAGCGTTCCGGATACACTGGCGCTGAAGAGATTGAACGGGGAAGCAACCTATGGCACGTATTTTGATCATTCTGATAGCGATTGTTCTCGGGCTCTGCGTGGTCGGAGCAGGAGTCGGGTATTTCTGGTTCATTCCGCGGGCGCAGGACGAGATCGAAGCGCAACTGGAAGAAGCCGTTTCGACGTATGTCGTTCCGTATTTCGCCGGCCTCGATGTTACGCCGGGAGCGGGAACCTATACGCTGTCAGCGGACGACGTGAATGCCGAGATTCAGGGTGCATCCACGTCTCTGGAGGACCTGAGAGTCGAGATCACTCCTGAGTATCTCGCGTTGACTTTTGGTGATCAGAATCAGGATGTCTCCTACACCGCCAAGGTCGAGGCGGTCGAAGGGCAATTCGCGATCACGGATGCCACGATCGACGGAGTTCCAGGCTGGCTCTTGCCCGAGGACACGGTGACCGCGGCGATCGAGGATGCGCTGAACGCCTATCTGTCTGAGAACAGCCTTATCCTGACCGATGTCACGCTCGACACGGGCACGATGACGATCACCACCGCCAACGCCTGATCTCGAGTCCCTCTAATCGCACGGAGGATGCGACCGGGATCATTTGATCCCGGTCGCATCGCGTCTGTCAGATCGCTCCGTCGAACACCACGGTTTTCGATCGGGAGGCTCCTTCCCGGAGGATCGGGAATCGCACCCCTTCCGGGTGGGAACGTCCCCTCCTTACGCTCGTGGAACTGAGCGATGGGCTCAGCAAAACGGGTCGAACACCACAGGAGCGAAAAGATGAACCGACGGTCGATGCTGAAGGGGGGACTCATTCTCGGAGTGGGAGCGGTCCTGCCCCTGGGTTCTACAAGTACGAGCTTCGTCTCGGCGCAAGGTGCGGGCGAGTTTCCAAGCCTGACCTTAACGATTCGCGACGAGGTCTTCGAGTTTCCGACCGAGATCAAGGCTGGTCGTTATGCGATTTCAGTGGTCAACGAGAGTTCAGCTCCATACCATTCAACGCTGGCACGAGTTCCGGATGGACTGACAAAGGAAGAGGTGGAGGCGTCCTTTCAGACGGATGAAGGACCGGAGTGGTTTTTCGACATCAAGGGCGTCGGGTTGCCAGACTATGGTCGGCCAGGGGAGACACGGACCGGGATCATCGATCTGAAGCCTGGCGTGTACGGCTTGTTCAGCGTGTTTACGCCACAAGCGCCGTTGACCATCGTGGTGACCGGGGAGTTTGGCGAGCCGGCTGAGCCAGATGCCGACGCCGAGGTCGGGATGATCGAGATGGCGTTCCAGTTCAGCACGACGAGTTTTCCGACGGGACCGCAACGGATAAAGCTGGTCAACAACGGCGCTATGCTGCACGATTTCCAGATGGTCGCGGTACCGGAAGGAACGACAGCCGACCAGATGATCCGGTTGTGGGCGATGCCCGAGGATGGGTCAGCGACACCGGAGCCCGATCTCGAGGAGGTGTACAACTTGTTGGTCGCGGAGTATCTTCCGGCCGCCGCGATTTCGATGCTTGGCGGAGGCGAGACGGCTTGGCTTGACCTCGATCTTCCGGTCGGAACCTACGCTGTCGTTTGTCCTTTGCCCTTTCCTGCCATCCCGCATGTGATGGAGGGGATGGTCGAAATGGTGATCATCGCCTAGGGAGTTTGCGCTGGTGGCGCAACCTCTGCGCCACCAGCGGCTCCCACGATTTCCTGATGGTCTTTGTCCTGGTCTCGCGGTTCTCAGGATAGGAACTATGACCGCACCGGTTCTGCATACGATGAAGATCCAACGAACGCGAACCGATCGCGACGTGATAATGCTGACCGAGATCGGCCTCTGGCTGATGATGCTGGTGCTGGTGATCGGTGTGCAGATCATGCTCTTTCCGGCCAAGGTCGATTTCGCGCTCGAGATCTTCGCCACCGAGGGGCGCGGGTCCGATGCGCTTGCCACTGGTCTCGAGCAGCTTGGAATCTCCCAGCGAACCTACGGGGTGATCGGGGTCGCCTGGTCGCTCGTTCTCGGTGTGATCGTGGCGGCAATCTCCCTCGTGATTCTCCTGAAGCACCGGCGGGAGGATTGGTTTGCTGTTGCTGTTGCCTTCGTGCTTCTGGCCGGAACAGGAGCCCATTTCCCCCCACTGATCGCGGAATCACTGGCCGGACAGCCGTTCTGGGTCTGGACGGCACGGTTTGCAACCCTTGTCGGAATTGTCGGCTTTTTTCTGATGCCGTTTCTCTTTCCCAACGGTCGATTCGTGCCACGCTGGATGGCGGTTGTGGGACTGATCGTGGCCCTTTCCGGCGGAGCCTTCATCTTGGCTCCCGATTGGGATCCGCCAGCACTGCTGGCGACTGATCGCTCTCCCGTCGACGAGATCGTGATCGTGGCTCTGACAATCGGTTCCCTGCTCTACCGCTATCGACGCAAAGCCTCGATCATCGAACGTCAGCAGATGAAATGGGCAGCGGTCGGTCTCGGGTTGGCTGTGCCGACGTTTTTCCTTGGTGATTTCCTCCTCTATCGGATCGATGGAACTCCGGCCGGTGTTCTGGCCTATCTTGGGTTTTCATTCTTCATGGGGTTCTCAGGACTCGTTTTTCCTCTGTCGATTGCATTTGCCGTGTTGCGATACCGGCTGTTCGACATCGACGTCCTGATCAACCGCCTGCTCGTCTATGGCGTCCTGACCGGGCTGGTGATTGGGACGTATGTCGTCATCGTGCTGGGTGTGGGTTCACTCATACACAGTGAACGCAACCTCCTGCTTTCGGTCATTGCGACGGGCATTATCGCGGTTGGGTTTCAGGCCGTCAGAGAGCGGGTGCAGCGAGCCATCGACCGCGCGTTTTTTGGTGACCGGGGCAATCCCTATGCCATCACCATGGCGGTTGCTGCTGAACTCGAACGCGTGGTGCGACCAGCAGAGATTCTGCCGGTCGTCGTCGAGTCGCTGGCGCGGTCATTGAGACTGCCATTTGCCGGGGTGGAACTGCTCCAGCAGGGAGCGCCAGTCATGGCGGCCCAGGCGGGGGTCGATCCAGGCGTGACAGAACGTTTTCCCCTGACCTTTCAAGGCGTCGAACTCGGGGCGTTGATCGTGGCGCCCCGCGCCGCCAGCGAACCGCTGAGTCAGCGTGATCAGCAGTTGCTGACGGACCTGGCCCGGCAGATCGGCGTGGCCGCGCATGGGGTGCTCACGGACTACGATCTGCAAGCGGCTCGCCAGCGACTTGTGACTACACGGGAGGAGGAACGGCGGCGATTGCGCCGGGACCTGCATGATGGCCTTGGTGCGCAGCTGGCGGCGTTATCGATGCAAGCGGGGACGATCAAGGCGGTCGCGAAGGACGATCCTGACACTGTCGAGATGATGGCCGAGGAGTTGCAGGGCGAGCTCCGATTGGCGATCGCGGAAATCCGGCGGTTGGTCCATGGCCTTCGACCGCCGGCACTCGATGAACTCGGTCTGGTGTCGGCGTTGCGGGAGCGGGCTCGGTCGCTCAGCGTCGGCGGTCTGAATCGTGTTGTCCGCATCGACGTCGAAGCGCCTGCGGAGATGCCGCCGATCCCGGCTGCGGTCGAAGTGGCGATCTATCGAATCGTCGAGGAAGCGCTGACCAATGTGCTCCGCCATGCGGAGGCGGATCGGTGTCTGGTCACCATTACCGTCGGACCCGGAATCGAGGTGACTATCGCAGACGACGGGATTGGCGCCAACGACACGTCGTGGGGTGTTGGATCGGCGTCGATGCGGGAACGGGCGGAGGAACTGGGAGGAGCATTGGTGACGAGTTCGGGACTCTTTGGCAAAGGATTCTCGGTACGGGCGACCATTCCTTTGCCACGCCCGGGGGAACCGAACCATGGAGGCTGAACCGCCGATCGGGATCGTGATCGTGGATGACCATCCCCTGATCCGAAAGGGGCTGCGGACGATGCTGGCATTCGAGCCTGACTTTGCTGTGCTGGGAGAAGCGACTGATGGTCCGGAGGCCGTTGACCTGGTGCTGAAGGCAATGCCAGATGTCGTGCTTCTCGATCTGCATATGCCCGGTGGCAGCGGCCTCGATGCCTGCCGCGAGATCACCAGGGTGTCGCCGCAATCGCGAGTCCTGATGTTGACACTCTATGACGATGATGAATCGGTGTTTTCGGCAGTGCGCGCAGGAGCGCGAGGGTATCTGCTCAAGGACAGCGACGAAGAGGAGATCATCCGGGCAATCCGATCGGTGGCGGCGGGAACCGCGATCTTCAGTGCGAGTGTGGCAGGACGCGTCCTCGAGTATTTTTCCATACCGCCGAGAGCGGTCGGCGATGTCTTCCCTACGTTGTCGATCCGCGAGCGGGAGGTTCTCGAGCTGCTGGCGAAGGGGAAATCGAACACCGCCATTGGCGACACGCTGTTTATCGCGCCGAAAACCGTTGCGAACCATGTCAGCAACATCTTTGCCAAGCTTCAGGTGGCGGACCGAGCGGAGGCGATCATCAGGGCGCGGGAAGCCGGGCTACGTTAGGAGGGGATGACACGGCGTTGGTGTCTCCTGCGGGTGCGAAGAAGTGTATTTCGGGGAGTCGCTGGTGGACGGCTGCTGCGGCAGGAGATCCCTCGTTCCTCGGGATGACACGAGTCGCTGGTGATTGGCGGCTGCGGCGGCAGGAGATCCCTCGTTCCTCGGGATGACACGAGTCGCTGGTGTTGGCGGCTGCGGCGGCAGGAGATCCCTCGTTCCTCGGGATGACACGAGTCGCTGGTGATTGGCTGCTGCAGCAGGAGAACCCTCGTTCCTCGGGATGGCACGAGTCGGGATGACGGGATGCGGGATTAGCGGGCTGGTGAAGTGGGGTTACGCCTGATTCTGGATCGTCGGCGACGTCAATCGCGGGCGGCGTCGCACTGGGAGTCGTAGAGGCAATCGGTCTTGGCGGCCATGATGAAGTCGTTGCGATGAAGGCCCCTGATCGTGCGGGTGTACCAGGTAACGGTGACGCGGCCCCATTCGACCAGGATTGCCGGATGGTGGGCTTCACGTTCAGCCAGATCGGCAACCCTCTTGGTGAGCACCAGTGCTTCCATGAAATTGGCGAGCGGGTAGGAACGGACCAGCCTGGGTGTATCGTCAACGGTCACGAGATCCCAAGATGGGATCATCGGATGCAATTCAGCGATTTCCTGGTCAGTTACCCGCGGCGCATCGTTCCGGCAAGCGACACACCGCTCATCGATCAGTAGCACGGCGTGCTCCTTTCATCTCTATCATTGTAGTCAATTGATCGAGGCCGACCAGAACGATCGGTAAAGCAGGCCCCCCTGGTGAGCGGCGCTGATCGAGATGGCGGATGAGGAGCGCCGTGGCCGTTTGTGTGGGGTGTCACGCTGAAATCGGGGGACCCGAATCGTGTTCGCGTTGTGGCGGCTTGGCCTCGGGTACCCGGTTCTGTCCATTTTGCGGTGCGGATCGCCATCTTCCGCTCTTTTGTCCGTATTGCGGAGAGCCAGTCGCCGCGAACGCGAGCGTTCAGCCTGCGGGAGTCGGCTTGCAGATACCACCGGCCTGGGCAGGTCCGCCGCCGAAACCGAATCGATGGCGCTCCTGGGTGATTGGATGCGGTTGCTTACCCGGTGTGCTGGTCGTACTGGCGATTCTGGCGGGTGCAGCCAACGGCGATCTCTCGACGCTGCTTATCGCGACATTGGCCGCGGTCATCCCGGCGGTGCTTTACAGTCGGATCATTCTTTCGCTCGATCGCTATGAAGAAGAACCGACGCGAGCGATTCTTTTCGCGTTTGGATGGGGTGCGGTCGCGGCGGTGTTGCTGGCGATTGTTGGCGAACTGATTTTCGCTTCGAGTCTGATTCCGGTGGCTGGTGCGGAAACGGCAGATATCGCCACGCTGGTCATTGGGGCGCCGGTGATCGAGGAAGCCTTCAAGGGAGTCGCGCTCCTGCTTCTTCTCTGGTTCTACCGCGAAGAAATCGATGGCGTTCTCGATGGCCTGGTCTATGGCGCATTGATCGGAATCGGGTTCGCCATGACCGAAAACATCCTGTATTTCATTGCGTCCTACCAGGACGACGGCGCGAGTGGTCTCGGTACGACTTTCGTGATACGGGTGCTGATCAACGGGTTTGGCCACGCGATGTATACCGGCGCTTTCGGAGCGGCGGTAGGGTGGTCACGAACGCAGTATTCGAAAGGGTGGGCTCGGGTCTGGGCGATCATTGTTGGCTATCTCGTGGCGGTGCTTCTTCATATGGCCTGGAATGGTGGTCTGGTGATCGTCTGGTCACTCCTTGGCGAGGACGCCTCGGTCTGGGAAGTTCTTCTGGTGCTGGTGCCACTCTTCGTGGTACCGCCATTGGCGACGCTTGGCTGGATTGCGAGGCGGTCGGGAACGACCACGCTCTCGGTATTGGCAAGCCAGCTCGAATCGGAAATCGGTATTGGCGTGCTCACGCCCGCCGAGTACCGGGCGGTGGTCGATCCTCTGCTGAGGAAAGAAGCAATGGCCGCCGCGCGAGCTGCTGGTGGATGGAGTCGTTGGCGCGTGCAACGGCGATTGCTGATGGCTGCGGCTGATCTGGCGTATCGTAAACACCATATAGAGCAGGTCGGTGCGATCAGTGCGAGAGACTGGTGGGCGATCGAACTCGATCGGCAGGAGATCTGGCGAAGTCGCACCGAATTGAGTGGTGGTGAACCAGCCGGGAGGAGCAGTCATCAGCGTGGAGGCCGAGAAAACGTCTGAAATCGAGATCGTAGAGGGGAACGGCCAGCGGAACCTCTTCGGTGACCGGTTGCGAGCGCTACGTGAAAAACACGGGCTCAACGTCAAGGAACTTGCCAGAATGGCGCGGGTGCAGCCGGCGCGACTCTCGCGAATCGAGCGAGGGGAGTTGGTCAATCCTGATGTCAGCACTGTCACCCGGCTAGCGACGGCCCTCGGCATGAGCCTGGAGGACTTTCAGGCGGCGACGGCGGCGGTTGTCAGTTCGCCGATGGTGCCCTCGAAGTCACCGCGGGTCGTGCTCGAACTCGTGTCGCAGGTGCGGTGGACGCCGGCTCGAACGGCCGAATTTCGGGCGCTGGCGCGGGAGTGGATGCGGGAAGATAGCTTGATTTCAGGCCATTCGGAGCCTTCTGCTCACCGAGCGGACTAGGTGCTACAACGCGCCGACCTGATTTGTAGTGCGTTGCCCACTTGCCAAGATTGAATTCCAGCCGATAATACCCCTGTAGTTCCTCACCATCGAGTGAAACATAGTTTCGCGACTGCGGCGAAGGAGACTACCCATACTCGATCAGGTGTCTGGCATCGAGCTGGAGCAAAGAGAAGGGAGGCCCGGACTCAACGGTGAAACAAGGATGGACTTTTGGATCAGAGCAGATGAGGAGATCGCGATGAAGTTTCACGATGACGAGATGCGGTTGATTGGTGATCTGATGCGGGGCCGGGTCTCGCGTCGGAGCCTGATCGTGCGCGGAACAGCGCTCGGGCTGAGTACCGCTGGACTGGCGACGTTGGTCGGCGCGTATGACACCGCCGCTCAGAGTGAGGGCGAACCGACCGGTGAGGTTGTGTACGCGCTGGAATCGGCACCGCCGAACATGGCGCCGTTCGGTGGCGTTTCGCAAGCGCAGGCTTGGGCGAACGAGCATATCTACGATTCGTTGCTGGCATGGGATGTTGATCTCAATATCATCCCGGCGCTGGCGGAGTCTTACGAAGCACCTGATGAACTGACGTACATCTTCAAGTTGCGACAGGGCGTGATGTTCCATGACGGCGCCGAGATGAAAGCGGCCGACGTGGTGTATTCGATTCTGAATGCGGTCGATCCGCCGCCGCCGGGTGTGAAGATCGGCCAGCTGGCGAACATCGCTGGCGCGGAAGCGATCGACGATTACACGGTCCAGTTCAACATGAGCACGGTCGATCCGGCGATCCCGGGTGTGCTGGCCTGGTCGCGGTACACGCCAGTTGTTCCGGAGGGCATCGAGGATCGGATCAATACGTTGACCGAAGGTATCGGCACCGGGCCGTTCAAGCTGGTCGAGTATGTCCAGGATGACCGGATTGTGTACGAAGCCAATCCCGACTACTGGAATGCCGGCGTGCCCTGCATCGCCAAGCTGACTCTCAAGGTTCTTGCGGACGAGCAAGCCCGTGTTTCGAACTTGCGATCGGGTGAAATCGATGGCGGTATCGTGACTCCGGACGTGGTCGTAACGCTCGAGGGTGAAGACTCGCTGGAGGTCCAGAGTGGTCTCTTCTCGGCGCCACGGGTGATCCAGCTGAGCATGGTCGAGGATGTGCCCTGGCGGGACAAGCGAGTTCGGCAGGCGATCCGGAAGGTCGTCGATGTCCAGCGGATCATCGACAATGTCTATGCTGGCGAGGCCGAGATGACGGGTCCGATTCCTCCGGGATACGGCGACTTCCCATTGCCATCTGACCGCTTGGCCGAGCTGTATGCGGTCGATGTCGATGCCGCCAAGGCATTGATGGAAGAAGCCGGCTTCGCCGATGGTTTCTCGGTCGAACTGCAGGCGATTTCCGCTCCGCGTGAATACACCCAGATTGCTGAGATCGTGGCTGAGCAGTGCAAGCAGATCAACATCGACGTCACCGTGCAACCGCTCGAGATTGGGCAGTTTGCCGAGAATGTCGGAAATGGTAGCTACGAGTGGGCCTCGACTGGGCGCGGTATGCGCGGCGATCCAGCTCACTTCGTGATCGACTTCCGAAATGGCACGCCGTTGAATGTGACCTGGTTCGGCGATGGCTGGAACAGCGACGAGATCAACGCGCTGTATGACGAGGCGTATGTCGAACTCGACCAGGCCGCACGTGTGCCGATGTATCACGAACTGCAGGAGATGATCATCGACGAAGCACCGCATATCTACACCGTCCAGAGCAAGCGCTTCCAGGTGGTCAACAACCGGTTGCAGGGGATGTATGTCTCTTATGACCTGACCAACAAACCGCTGCGCACGGCCTGTGTTGTCGAAGAGGCATAGTCCTCGGCTGACATGCTGATTTCGCTCCTGCCTGGAACGAGTTTCCGGGCGGGAGCCTTGTTTCTCTCATCGAAACCGTGTTCAGGAGTTCTCGGAAATGGGTCGATACATTCTCAGGCGGTTGTTGATGCTCATCCCGACGTTACTGGGTATGAGCATCCTGATCTTCCTGATGCTGCGATTGCTGCCGGGGGATATTCTCGACATCATCGCGGGCACGGATGCGCAAGCCGATGAGCAAGCGATGCAGAAACTGCGTGAATCGATGGGGCTAGCCGATCCGATACCGGTGCAATACGTCAAATGGCTCGGTGATCTACTGCAGGGAAATCCGGGCAACTCGATGCGTTCCGGTGAACCGGTTTCCGAGCTGCTGGCGCGTGCGCTGCCGATCACGCTCGAGCTGGCCATTCTCTCGGTGATTATCAGTACAGCGATCGCGATGCCGCTCGGTGTGATCTCTGCGGTGAAACGGGATACACCGCTCGATTTCGGAGCTCGGGTTGGTGGACTGGTTGGTCTGTCACTACCCAGTTTCTGGATCGCGACGCTGATGCTGCTCGTGTCGTCGAAAGCATTCGGTTGGACTCCAAGTCTGCGATTTGTCCCTTTTCACGAAGATCCCATCGCTAATCTGAAACAAATGATCTTGCCGGCAATCGCGATCGGAATCCAGTTGATGGCCATCATCATGCGGATGACCCGCACGACGATGCTGGAGGTATTAGGTCAGGACTATGTGCGGACGGCGCGAGCGAAGGGATTGAATGATCGGATCGTTGTCTATCGGCACGCCCTGCGGAACGCCATGATTCCAGTCATCACCGTGATTGGGTTCCAGCTTGGTGCGTTGATGGGGTCGTCAGCGATCGTCGAGGTCATATTTGGTTTGAATGGTATTGGCAATACATTATTGCAGGGAATCTTCAACCGGGATTACACGCTGGTGCAGGCGGCGACGCTCTACCTTGCAGTCGTCTTTGTGCTGATCAATCTGGCCGTCGATGTGGCCTATGGATTCCTCGATCCGCGGATCAAGCAGTCGTGAGCGAACTGGCATTGCCTTCAACAATTGCGGAAGGTCGGGCGAGCAGGGCCAAAGACCGGTTTGCCACGTTGCGGATGCTGACCCGGAACCCGATCGGTCTGGTCGGAATGATCATCGTTCTGGCGACGATCCTGGTGGCGCTGTTTGCGCCAATCGTCGCTCCCTACGACCCGGCATCGCAAGCGTTCACGAGGTTGCTTCCACCGAGTCGCGACCATCTGATGGGAACCGATGAACTTGGGCGCGATACGTTTTCACGAATCGTTTACGGGTCACGGGTCTCGCTGCAGGTTGGTGTGATTGCGGTCGCGATCGCTCTTGTGGTCGGCGGTCTGTTGGGGATGATCGGCGGCTTTTTTGGGGGACGTCTGGACGCGTTTCTGATGAGGTTGGTCGATATCCTCTTTGCGTTTCCGGGTTTGGTCCTGGCGATTGTCATCGCGGGTTTACTCGGGCCGAGTCGACGCAACGCGATGATCGCGATCGGTGTCATTTTCGCGCCGGCGTTTGCGCGGGTTGTGCGCGGAACGGTGCTGGCGGTGATGAGTGAGCCGTATATCGAATCGGGACGGGTGGCTGGGTCGAGCGATTCGCGGTTGATCCGGTTGCATGTGCTGCCGAATATCCTGGCGCCGATGATCGTGATGGTGACGGTCTATCTCTCGAGCGCGATCTTGTCCGAGGCGGCGTTGAGTTTCCTTGGCCTCGGTACGCAACCGCCAGAACCGACCTGGGGAGGGATGCTGAACGTTGCTCGGACCTATATGGAGATTTCGCCGTGGATGGCGATCTTTCCTGGTCTGGCGATCATGATCGTGGTGCTCGGTTTCAATTTCCTGGGCGATGGTTTGCGAGACGTGCTCGATCCCCGGTTGCGGGAGCGGTAGGTACCCCAAACCCCAAACCCCTTGCCCCTTTGCGAAGGGGTAAGGGGCTTTTACTTAGCGGTTGTCGGAACAGGGCCGGCAGAGAAACCGGGCTGAAGCGGAGATCTACTTTCCAGAACCTGTTCAGCTGGCCTTTTTTTGCTGGGCTTCGACGTAGCTGCGGAGGACGGCGTTGATCCGGGTCTGGTAGCCAGGGCCTTCCGCTTTGAAGTGATCGAGCACGATAGGATCGAGGCGGAGCGTGACCTGATGTTTGGTCGGCGGGAGACCGACATAGATCGTGCTCCAGTCGGGCACGCCCTCTTCTTCGATGTCGATCGACGCCTCCAGTTCCTCCTCAGTGAGCGACGCGACCCGCTCGAAATCCGACTGGTCCTCACCGCGTTCGATCATCGCGTCAATCTCTTCAGCCGTGTACCGCACGATATGCTCGTCTTTCTCCATCTCTTGCTCTCCTGGCCGAAATGATCCGTATGGCGCCGTTGCGCTCGGTCCAGACTACGGTGTAGTACCTGTCTGCAATAGCGGCGGTCGAGAGCCATCGTTTCTCCCGCTCGTGATGGCTCTCAATGGTCAGAATCGGACGTCCATCAAATATCTGGGTGGCGCGATTAAAGTCGAACCCATGCTTGTCGAGATTCAGTAGCCGTTTGGTTTCATCCCATTCAAACTGCATTGAAGTGTACCTACAGAGTGTAGTTACGTCCAGAGCGGGCGCACTTTCGCGAGTGAGATTGTACGCTACCAATGGAGACGGAAAGATCTAATGGAGTGCCGGGTATCTGGAGGAGTGGGGGGAAAGAAGCGTTATGGATTTTCTCGATCGGATGCTTGATCACGAGCAATGGGCGATGGCGAAACTCTTCGATGCTTCTGCCGGGCTATCGAAAGACCAGGTCGATCAGTCGTTCGACCTTGGGTTGGGATCGATCCGGGCGACGTTCGATCACCTGGTCGGGAATCTCGAAGGATATCTTCGCGAGTTCGAGGGCTCGGCGCATCAGCCACTTCCAGAGCAACCGTCTCTTGCCGACTTACGCGAACGCTACGAGCGGACATTGCCTCAGTTTGCGGCACTGGTCAGGCAAATGCGCGATGACAATCGTTTTGACGAGGTCGTGCTCGACTATCACAAACAGAAGAAAACGATCGGGGGACTCGTGCTCGAGTTCCTGATGCACAGTGACGAGCATCAGACCGAAATCGTCCACATGCTGGTCCGGTTGGGCGTCGAAGACCCGGTCGTCGATATCGGTGCGCGGGAGTGGGAGGTGCTGAATACCTAGCAAAGCCGGTTTGAGGTGCACAACAAGCGATCATCATCGCATCGAATCCATGGATGCGGTGACGGTTCGGTATTCTAAGCTTCGACCACGTGATTTCTGTTGAAGAACTCAGATGGTTTTTCGTGGAGTGACGTCCCAGGCACCGACAGCAGCGGTGTCCAGTCGATCAATGGGATGGAAGTCCACTCATTGACAGAAGGCAGCTGGAAGTCAAGGTGTCCGAGCTAGTCGTACTTGTATTGGGAATCGTTCAGATAGGAGCCATTCCTTTCCTGCTGGGGTGGAAAGTGAATTCGCGGGCCAAAGATTTGGAGGTGCTTGCGATCCCCAACGCTGTGGTTTCTTTTCGGACTCGTTCTCCTAGCCTACGAGTGGTTTGCCTTACCTGATTGTGAAGTAGTCGATGACGGAAGAGTGGCCCTGAAGATGAAACCATGACGCACTGCTGCTGAAACGACCGTTCAGCAGTTTCCCGGTGACAAATGATCATCAGTGTCACGACGTCGTACCGTGCCCGCCCAGATGGTGCGAACGCAGTCTAGTCAGGAGATCCGACTTAACCGGAACCGGATCCATCTGATCGAGCTTTTCTTCGTCCGACTCACCGTTGTCCGCTGGTGTAGTCGGGGGTCCGGGCTGACCAAGCATGCGCTGGTAGAGATAGGAACTGCCCAGCAGGAGGGCACCGAGACCAATGAAGGAAAGCATGCGATAGGACGTGTCGAGCGAGGCCATGTCGTAGGTGAAGACTTTGGCGGTCGCGAGTCCGAGCAGGGACAATCCAAAGACACGAGCTGGGCGATAGTTGCGCCGGATTCCTGCGGCCAGCGTGCAGCCGCCCAGAGTCGCCCAGACGATGGAGAGCGCGACCTGTGCCCTCCAGTTCAGGGTCTCGAGGTCGGTGCCGCCACCAACCTGAGCCTGAAAGTGATCCACAATCGCGATCGAAACGAGATAGAGAGCCAGCGTACCGGCACCGGCAAGTGCCACCCACCCATACCTCCACCCCTCAGTTCGCCGGTAGATAGCGATCAGCGCGATGGAGAGCGCACTCAGCGCGACCGTCGCCGTGCTCAGCAAGAACGCGTGGTTTACCGTCGTTTCTGCGTCGACATAGAGCCGATCGATGGGCGCGATCTCGAAGAAGGTGATCACCAACCCGCCAGCAATCAGGAATGCGGTACAAGCGTGTAACGTCTTGGCGACCGAGGCCACTCTCGGCGTGAGTTCCACGGTCAAGATCGCCAGCAACGACCAGCCAACAACCGTTCCGGTCCATCCAGTTTCATATCGCACCAGGTAGGCCGAAGCCGCGACCGTGCTTGCGACTGGAATCCAGGCATAGCGATCGCCGCGGCTGCTGACCGATGCGAATAGCGAAGCAGCAATAACTGCCATCAGCGCAAACCCTGCGCCACTGATCAGAAATCTCTCGTCGCCACGCGGAAGCTCGTCGACCATCTGCTCGAGTGGTGCGACCTCGGTCAGAATCACGAGCCAGGTCATGACGCCGAGAATGGCAGCTGAAACTCGGAACTCGGAATGCAGGATCTGGTTCGGCCATACGACGCGTATTCCGACCTCGATCATCAGGACAGTCAGGAGCGACCAGCCCAGAGCGGTGCCGACCCAGTTCGTTTCGTAGCGGATCAGATAGGCAGATCCGGCGATTGCGCTGGCAATCGGAACCCACGCTGTTGGCAGATACAGCGACCGCATGGATGCAACACACGATGCGGCGATGATTGCGATAAGCGCGAGTCCGGGACCGCTCAAAAGAAACCGTTCCTCACCGCGGGGGAGCGCATCGAGTAATTGCGCCGGAGGAGCAACGCGTGTAACCAGAAGGGCCCATGCCATGAACCCAAGTCCTCCGGCAGCCAGACGATACCCATTCCATCGATTGCTGCTTTGCCAGGGAAGCACGATCGGAATAAGCGCAAGACCGCTCCAGAGAACGACAGCTGCAGATTCGCTGACCTCGAATGGAATGATTCCGGCTCCGACCCCGAGAGCGGTCAGCAAGGAGGTGCGTTTGATCCGTTCAACCCGCGTGACAAAGGAAGCGAGAAGAAGAGCCATGATGATCAAAGCTGCCGAAAAGGCACCGGTGTCACTGAATGGCGGATCCGGTCGGGTCGCTGCGTCGAAAGCCTGCTGGCTAACATCAACGGCGAACAGGTGGGCGATGCTCAGAAATCCCGCCAGAAACGCCAGGCAATTGAGCGGTTCCAAACCAACCGATCGACCGAGCTCCGGGTTGGATCCCGACCAGACAAACTTGATAGTGCCATCCGATCCGAGGCGTCCAAAGGCCGCCACAGCGATCAGAAAGACGCCCAGCCATCCGACAACCAGAGCGATCCCTGATAACTCGAACGGCAGAATATAGATGGTCAGAAGCAGAGCAGCACTGAAAACCAACGTGCGGTAACGAGGTTGTCGCACGACCAGTGACGCAGTGACGATGGCGCCAATCACGAGCAGAGCAGAGAGCCCGTTACCATGCAGAAACGCCTGACCACTCGTATCAGGGCTAGAGATCTGGTCTGGCGGGTATTCGAACACCAGCAGATGTCCAACGGCCAGGACGCCAAGCGTCACGGCTGCCAGGGCAGCGGTCGCGTGACGCCGCCGATCAGCGACCCAAGCCAGTACAGTGCCTTCGATTGCCCAGAGTACCGCCACAATAGGTCCACCGAACTGAACTGGGATGGCGAGGGTCAAGGCTGCCAGACCGGTGCCAGCAGTTAGCAGTCCGAACACGTCCGTTTCGCCCTTGCCCCGGATGAAGTACGCCGCCAGTGCCGCGTGAACAACAGCGACCGCGGCGAGGAAGATCCCTCTCCACTGAACGTCGGGCGGGGAAAGAACCAGGAATCCGGCAATAACGAGGAACGCGGAGTTCGCCATCATGAGCGCTGCTGAGAACGGCTCAGGCTTCTTCATCCCCTCAGGATTGCGAAGTGCTTGTCCGCAGGCAGACACTGCGTTGAGGGTCCAGAACAACCAGAGGACGGTCATCGCCGGAATCGCGCTGGGGTCTTGAGATATCCAGTACGCGATTTGTGGCATTGAGAGCGCGAAGGAGAGCGCAGGCAGCCATTGCCATTCCTGCCTCAGAGACACCAGGGTGCTGCCCACGAGCAACGTGCCGAGGAAGGCCATCGTGGCCAGATTGGCTTCGGCGCCCAAGAGAGGCGGTGCAGCCAAACCGATGACAACCCCGAACGCTGCAACGATCTGACTTTTTGCGCGGATGGCGATGATGCCGGCGGTCACCGAGCTCGCCAAAGTGCCCAGGAGCGCGGCCTCTACCGGTATAAGGTCATAGAGTTCAGTTGCCGCGAAGAGGGAGAGGCTGATAGTCCCGAGCCCGACTGCGATCAAGACGTGCCCGAGCATCCGTTCGGCCCGCTGGAGAAGCCGCGACCCAGTGCCAATCAAGGCGATTGCCGCGAGAAGACCGAGACTCACCCGTGCGGTTGGTCCGATCCAGCCACGGCTGAAGGCGAGACTCAGGAAGAACACCGCTCCGATGAGCAGAGCCAAGCCGCCGATGAGCGAGAGTCCTCGACCACCGACCAGGGTTTCCCAGTCGCGCGGCACCCCAGGTTCTGGAAGCTGCGGCACTCCCGTTTCCGTCTTCGCGGCGGGTAAGAGAGCCTCAGTGACAGGAGTCTCTGGGACCGCAACGCTTGCCCTTACTGCGGGTATCTGGCCCGCGGTGTCCGGCTGTTGCTGTGTTGGTGGAATCGGTGGACTGGTGGTCTCACCGAACAATACCGGCGCTGGAGCCACCGGCCGTTCGTCAGGCATGATCTCTGACGAAGGCAAGACCGCTGAGGCGGCTTTGGATTGAGCGGCCAGCGTGGCTGCTGAAGAAGTGGGCGGCACCAAGGTGGCGGTTCGCGCCGGAGCAACCCGCTTCCGCTGGAGATACGGACTCTGACGTTCGAGTAATTCCAGCGACTGTTCGACGTTTTTGAGGCGATTCTCGATCTGAGCCATCGCGGCGACGAGGGCTGCGGTATCTCCTGCGTCGAGCTGGATTTCGTCCGGGGCCGACGCTCGGTCAAACCGCGTCCGCCCGCATCCCGCGCAGTACTTCGCCCAAGAGGGATTGAGGAAACCGCATTTGGGGCATTTTTCGTTCGAAACCATGATGCACCTGCCTCACGTGGTGCCAGATCGCCCCAAACGAAACTGAAAATCGGTTATGCACCATTGGTGGTCGAGAGGGTCGTCCTGACTACCTGACACCAGTTTCGTACTGCGAACGGATCTGTTTGCGCATCAATGCCGACGTAGACATGTCAATTTCGTCTCATCCAAGACGAGGTGAACGGGAGTTGGGAGCTTGACAAGGCGGCGCTGAAAGCTCGGTGAGAGAAGACTGCTCCTCTCAGGCGTGCAGCTTGGGAAATGGCGAGCCGCTGTTCGGAGATCCAAAACGGTTGGCCCGCTCGTCGCCACTAATAAGCAAAGCCATGAACATCAGAACAAACCAACCGATGACTGTCGGAGCCAGCAGCGTGAACCAACCCGAAAGACCGAGATCGTGTAGTCGCTTGATAGAAGCGATCCAGCCTGCGGCGATTGCCACGAGGAAGAAAATGACCCCAACAAACTCGACGGTGGAAGTGGTATTCCCTTCTGGAGATTGGAAGGTCGCGCTTGCGGCGCTTGTCAGCATCCAGGCACCGACAAAGATCAGCGTAAGCAGCCAGAAGTCCTTTCTGCCGATTCGCCCAGTGATGGACCACAGCTGCTGGGGAGCAAGCCGTCTGACAGGTTCTTGGATTGCGCTGGGCACGGGTATCTCCTCGACCGGGTTGCCACAAGTCGGACAGAACGATGCGTTCTCCAGGAGCTTTTCGCCGCACCAGATGCAGAAAATGGGGCTGGTCATAAGTGCTCACCGCCTGGTCGTAGTCAGAGTATGGTCATTGCCCAAACGAGGTTCAGGAAATGCGCGAGTACCATCGGGGGACGTCCCTGTAACTGCTATCCACAGTACGACCAGGAACACATCAACCAAGTTAAAATGCCGATCTTCATATTGCAGAACAGTGACACGCTGTGCGCTCACGTCGGCTAGAAACAGTTCTGATCTGTTTCCCAATCTAAACATCTGATCCGGATGTTGCTAGCTCGAGCTTCACTCGAGCATCGGAAATGACCTCTCTCATGATCGAGAGGCGGTGCTGCGATTCGGCGGAGATGATCCGGTCGTCGATATCGGTGCGCGGGAGTGGGAGGTGCTGAACTCCTAGCAGGACAGGAACGGGATGACGAGATCGGCCTCGTGACAGGTCAGTTTGCATGATCGCTGCTTCAGTCCGTCAGGCAGCAGATTCAATTCGCACAAGCGTACTGTCAGGGATTTGTAACATCCTTGTGGTGTTTGTGACACATTGCTTGTACTGCTGATGACATGGTAAGCGTAGGCGGCGGCTCCATTGGTCAAGATTCAGCAACGGTGCTGAAAGCACGGCCAAGGGTAGGGGTCTCCGGCGGACATCGTCAGACCTGCTGCCGTTGAAAGGAGCAGTGTCATGAAGCGCTTCAGATGGCTGGGAATTATCACAGCCGCGCTGCTTGCGTTTTCGCTGTTCGCTCCAATTGTGGGAGGCGTCGGAGCGGCAGACGATGAGGAAGAGACGCCCATCCCGACTGTCGTCGAAGTCGTCGACGAAAGCGAAGATACTGCCATTCCGCCTGTCGAGGAGACAGCGGAACCTCCGGAAGAGGAGACGACACCCCCTCCAGATGAAGAGGTGCAGGTTCCCGAAGAAGCAGCGGGGGAAACCCCTGAGCCTGCGCTAGAGGACCAGACGCCGGTCGTGGAGGAAACACCGGTTGCCGACGAGCTCGTCTCCCAGGATGAAGTAGTCGTGGGAGAGGAAGAAGTCGTCGTTCAGGACGAACCGGCGATTGATATCTCCGAGGCGGGATCGATCAAGGTCTTCGTATCGGATCAATTCGGGGCACCGGTCGCGGGAGCTGGATTCACGATCTATCCGCAAAGAAGGGGGAACGTGTTCCACGGCGCCATTTGGCGGAGAACAGACTACTGATAGCAACGGCGTCACGATGTTCGTCGGAATCGATCCGGAGACCACGTACTGCGTCTTTCAGACGACGGTTCCTGGTGGATATCGCGGACCACCTGCAGGGACTTCTTTGAGCATCACTCCTGCGGCTGAATCGCTCGACAGATCCCTTCCCGTCTTGACGGGGTTCTATACCTGTCTACGGACGATCGGACGGTGGGACCCCGACCCAGGTAGCCTCACGGTACTCAAGTACTACTGCGTAAGTCCAGTTTCGAGGTGCAGCGAATCACCTGGGACTGTGTTCGAAGGACTATCGACGCCCAAGTGCTGCGGCCGAGACAACCTCGTTGGAGTGCACACCTGGCGTCGCGACGTTCCGACTCAAGAGCGTGAGCGGTGCGAAGCAGATTTTCCAGACATCAGCCACGGATCGTATGGTTCGGCCACTCGACACGCTCGAATGTGGACGCTGTGATAGAACGGCGCCCTATGGCTTTCGGGCCGTCGAGTTCGAGGTGTTTCGGATACGGCACAACGACCGTCGTCGCCCGAACTTCGTGAACTCCCAGTCGCCGGCTCGAAATTGGAAGTCGCAGAAGTACGTCTGCGAATGCGACCGAATACACAGAGATTCCTGACGGGGATCGAGGAACCACAGGACTGTGAACCGGATACGCAAATTCAACATCTACTGGAGTTGATCAGAGCCTGGTGGACCGTCCACCTTCGCGACTCCTCGACTGGCTAGTCAGCTGCTAGAGGGTATGCCCGAAGGGACTGCACCGGCTCGAGGAAGTGTCGTCAGGCGAGTCGGTCGAGTTCACGATCGCTGACGGTGAGACCACGACCTCGCTCACGGTGGTGAACTATTTCATCTACGTGCCATCGGGTGATCTCTCGCTCGAGAAGATCTACTGCGAGGCTGAGACTGCGGGGACCGATTTCATCCTCGATCCAACTGGTGGACTGCCTGCTGAGTGTTATCGTGGGGCAGCGGACTTCGAGATCTACCCGTTTATCACGGGAACACCGATCCCCGTTTCAACGGACGCCAACGGTTACCTGACGGTGTCTGATCTTCCGGTGGGGACACATCTGCTCGTAGAGGTGCAGTCCGGCGCCGAAACGCAATTCACGATTGTCGACCGGGAAACGACCTCGTATCGGGTCGTGAACCGCTACATCCGCGAACCTGCCGGTGATCTGTATCTCGAGAAGATTTACTGCATCGCCGAGGAGCCGGGTACCGAATTCACCAGCCTCGATGCTATCGAGGTTTCGCCCGATTGCCATCGCGGACCGGCGAGCTTCAAGATCTACCCGTTCAAGACGGGTGATCCGATCGCGGTTTCGACTGATGCCAACGGATACTTGCTGGTTCCTGGACTTCCTGTTGGAACGCACTTGCTCCAGGAAGTTGGTTCAGGCGCGACCACTGAGTTCACGATTGTCGATCTCGAGCAGACCGACATCGGTGTTATCAACTCCTACGTGCCCGGAAAGACCGGCATGGTGGAGATTCGCAAGTACTTCGAATATGGCGATCACGCCCAGACGCACTTCTATGTTGGTGATCCTGGCGTGTGGCCACCATTGCCGAAGACTGACAACCACTACTGGCTTGGCAATGCCGACTTCGAGATCTGGCCGTTCGGCGACGAATCGGCCAAGATCGAGTTCTCGACTGGCCATGGCGGAGTCATTGTCCTGACGGTTCCAGTCACGACCGCGCAGACCGGACCGCACGTCATCCTCGAGGTGGCAAGCGGCAAGACTGCTGAGTTCGAGATTGCACCTGACCAAACGACGATTGTCAAAGCGGTCAACACGCTTGTCAAAGAAGCGGAAACACCAGGCAAGACTGAGCCTACCGCCGCCGAAGAAGTTGCTTCTGTCGGTGGTCTGCCAGTAACTGGTGTTGGTGAGGCGTCGACCGGTCATGATCCAGTGACAGCGGTGCTTGGAAGTCTCTTCGCACTGTTGGCACTCGCGATGATGCGGGTCTGGCGCGCGTCGCCGTATCGGCGATAGCGGATTGAGCCGATGATTTCGTCGGCAATGCTGCAATGCCGGGAGGGCAAGTCGCCCTCCCGGCAGATTTCTTGTCCTGAACCAGTACCTGGGTCAGCAGCGATGCTCTGCACAGGTGCCGTTTCTTTTCCGGCCCGCACTCCTAGATGGGTATCAGCCTGTGTATTCGGTTCTGGATTGCTGGCATTGCTGGGCGCATTGAATGTCGGACCCGGTGATCGATATTGGTGAGCGGGAGTTGGAACTGTTGTATACGTAGACTTGCAGGATCTTGATGAGAAAACCAGCGATTGTCAGAGCGTCGACACCGTGAACGCGTTGTCGGTTCGGTAATATGAAAGGTGAATCTGGCTCATTGCTGGAACCGGATCGCTGCTGACAGGAGGAGGACTCATGATCGAGATCATGACCGGCTTGCCTAATGGAGTCGTCGGAGTGAAAGTGTCGGGCAAGGTCAGCGCTGATGACTACAAGCGTGTTCTCGATCCTGCTATCGATGCTGCTATCGATGAATCTGGAAAAATCAGTGCACTGATTGCGTTGGACGATGATGTTGATATGACTGCCGGTGCTGCCTGGCAGGATACGAAGCTCGGGCTCAAGCATCCGCTGTCATGGGATCGCATTGCGGTGATGTCCGAAAAATCCCGATGGGACCGATTGGCGCCACTCGTGAGCGCGCTCATGCCTGGGCAAGTCAAGCACTTTCATTCTGACCAGGAAGCTGAGGCACTTGAGTGGCTTGCTTCCATCTGAACCGCGAAGATCTGGCGGATCGAACCGAAACGCGGCTGGAAAGCCGAATTTCACGAGGGAAGGTTGACAACAGCTAAATGACATCAGTACCCCTCTCAATCCTCGATCTCGCTTCGGTTGGTGAAGGGGAGACGATTGCGGACAGTTTCTCTGGCAGTCTGATGCTGGCGCAGCTGGCTGAGAACCTGGGCTATCACCGGGTCTGGTATGCCGAGCATCACAGTATCGCGGCGATCGCTTCAGCTGCTCCGGCGGTGTTGATCGCGCATATCGGGGCGCATACCTCCCGGATCCGGCTCGGCGCCGGTGGGGTAATGCTGCCGAATCATTCGCCGCTGGCGATTGCCGAACAGTATGGAACGTTGGCCACTCTCCACCCGGGCAGGATCGATCTCGGTCTGGGTCGAGCGCCGGGTAGCGACCAGAGGACGGCCCGAGCGATGCGGCGAGACCCGATGACGGCTGAGCATTTCCCCCAGGATGTCGTCGAACTGCAGGGGTTTCTCAGCGACCAGAGCCCGGTGCCAGGGGTGCGGGCTATTCCCGGTGAAGGAACAAATGTGCCGCTCTACATTCTCGGTTCATCGACCTTTGGCGCCCACTTGGCGGCCCAACTCGGTTTGCCCTATGCGTTTGCATCGCATTTCGCGCCGAAACTTCTGTTCGACGCGATCGCCATCTATCGACAGCAGTTCCAGCCGTCGGCCCAACTCGATCGCCCCTATGTGATGGCGAGCGTCGGGGTCATGGCCGCCGACTCAACGGAAGCGGCTCACGTTGAATATGGGCGAATGCGCTTGAACTGGGCGCGGGAGATGTTCAGCCGGGGTGGCCAGCGGTTGACGCTCGAGCAAACGGAGCAGTTGCTGGCGTCGGGTCATGGCACGGCAGTTGATGAGATGCTGCTTTACAGCGCCGTTGGCACAGCGGATGAGGTAGTGGCCTACCTGGACGAGTTCCAGCGGATGACCGAGGCAGATGAGTTGATCACCGCTCACCGGGCGGTATCGGTGGCAACACGGTTGCGGTCGGTCGAGTTGCTCGGAGAGGCGTGGTTCAGGTAGATCGTCGCAGGTGAAACGGAGTTTCTCAGGTCAGTGCGCGAAATCACGATTTTCGCGGCATACTGACGCAACATCAGCTATCCGGGAACGCACAAGGGAGCAAGCACGATGGCAGCAGAAGGATTTCAGGCGGGAGTTGGTCGAGTCGATGTGACGCCGCCGTTGACGGCGCCGCATGCGAGCTGGGGCGCGCAGGTGCATGTGTTGCCGGACGGAGTGGATGCACCGTTGTGGGCGACCGCGCTGGTGCTTACCGATGGCGCGAACACCGTCGCCTGGATCGACGTCGACGTGGTCATTCTGACCGAAGCCGATTGCGATTCGATCCAGCAAGCGGTTGGCGAAGCGATCGGAATTCCGGCGGATCAGGTGCGGGTGAGTGTGACTCACAATCATGCCGGACCGCCGCCAAACCGGTGGAACTGGACGAAGCAGGGACAGGCTGCGCTGGAGGGGTATTACGCAGCGTTGCCGGAGTACTCGGCCGGAGCGGCCCGAGCGGCGATGAATGATTTACAGCCAGCTCGTGTTGGTGCTGCATCAGGCGAAAGCCGGGTTGCGTTCAACCGGCGCGAGATGGCTCCCGAGGGACGAATCGTAACGGGATACAACCCGGATGGAGTGATGGATCCCGAGGTTATGGTCGTCCGGATCGATGGTCTGGATGGGAGTCCGATTGCCGCGATCGTTGGGTACACGATGCATCCGACCACGATGGGGCCGAGCAATCGCCTGATCAGCCCCGACTGGCCGGGCTATATGAAGCGAACTGTCGAAGCGGCAACGGGAGCCACCTGCCTGTTTGTGCAAGGCGCGTGTGGCAACGTTGGTCCGGGGCCAGAAGGATTCACGGATGATGTCGGCGTGATCCAGAAGCTCGGAGCCCAAGTCGGTTTCGAGGCGGCCAAGACGTTCCTTTCGATCGACCTTCCGCCGGTCGAACGGGTTCACGACCGGATCCAGGAATCGGGCGCACCGTTGGCGCTCTGGAAAGCCGTGCCGCTCGATGAGGAAAAGGTGATGGTGAGCTACACGACCCGCAAGGTCGCTTTGCCGTTGATCGATCAGCCTCCGATCGACATGGCTATGGAGCGGATGGAAGAAGCACAGCAACAGCTGGATTCGTTGAAAGCCGCCGGTGCGTCGGCGAGCGAGATTGAATCGGCGACCTTTGTGACCAAGCGCGCGAATATGGCACTGTCGCGGGCGCAGACGTATGGGGGTCAGACAGAGGCCGAAATCGACATCCATGTGCTGCGGATTGGCCCGGTTGCGATTGCGAGTTCGGTCGGTGAGCCGTTTGTCGAAACTGCGCTTGGGGTGAAAGAGGGTTCGCCGTTCCTGCACACCTGGTTTGGCGGATATGTTGGTGGTTGGGCTGGGTATATTCCGACGGCTGATGCGTATCCGCTGAAGGGATATGAGGTAGAAACATCCCCGTTTGCGCCGGAGGCCGAGGCGGTTCTGCGGGGAGCCGTGATCGATCTGCTGGAGGAGATTCGATCAGCTGATGCTACGGCCTGAGCATCTGTCTTCACGATCGAGACTTCGAGACTCCACGAGTCGCACTCGTGGAGTCTTTTTTGTCCATCGATTCTGATGATCGTTTTACCAAACGTAAGGCGATTGACGGGCGGGTTCAAGCACATTCTGGACATTTCGGCGATACTTGTGTCGTTCAACCGGAGTCAACGTCTCCATTCCACCTGTGGTTTCTCCATGGCTTTTCGCGCCGCTGATGTCGCGAGCGAGCAGGTTTCATTGGTGAATCCAGGTGATCACAAGGCGGAAACGGAGTGTCTTTTCGGGTGATCGACGTAGCAGAAACGTAAGGAGATGAAACCTATGCGAGGAACGAGAACCAAACGCTCCCAACAGCCATCGGTACGTGGCTGGTGGCAGCGATTTGCTGCAGTGGTCATTGCCGGTCTGATGCTGAGTTCGCTCGGCGCGGCGGTGCTGGCCCAGGATGAGAATCCAGGCGGTCTGCCGTACTACTCGGACACAATGGAACCTGAATCGACGGGTGGCAACGTGCGTTTTCTCTTGTATGAAGACCCGAACACGCTCAATCCGATAGCAGGGTCGACGTCGATTGCGAATCAGGTGATCACGGCGATCCAGGAGGGATTGGCCGAGAACGATCCTGATGGTAATTTCGTGCCGGTGCTGGCGGCTGAGCTGCCGACGCTCGAAAATGGCGGAGTCTCGGAAGATCTTTTGACGATCACCTGGACTCTCAAAGATGGTGTGACCTGGTCCGATGGCGAACCGTTCACCAGCGATGACGTGGTGTTCACGTGGGAAGCGGCCAAAAGCGCCGAGAATGGTTCAGCGGTCGCGTCTGACTACGCGTTGATCAGCAATGTCGAAGCGACTGATCCGACCACGGTGACGGTGACCTATTCCGAGTTCTTCGCGGGCTATCTTGATCAGTTTCCATGGATTCTGCCGAAACATGCCACCGGCGAAGCCACGGATATGCTGAACTGGGACTTCAATCGAAACCCGATCGGGACGGGACCGTTCCAGCTCGATGAGTGGTCCTCGGGTGAATTCCTGCAATTGTCGCGGAACGAGAACTACCGCGAAGAAGGCAAACCTGTCCTCGACGGGCTCACCTTCCTGGTCGTTCCGGACGAAACCGTGCGCACGCAGATGATGATGGAAGACGGCGCGGACGTGATGCTCTGGGCCGGTCAGGAAGCCGAAGAGCAGATCGTCGCTGCTGGCACAGGCTCGAGTCGCACCGCCCCCGGTATCTGGGTAATGGAGATGCGGTTCAATCAGTCGATGCCATTCGATGGCGATCCGGGCGTGACTCCGCCACATCCGATGCTTGGCGATGTCCGCGTTCGTGAAGCGATCACGCTCGCGATCGACAGGGATCGGATCAACTATCAGCTTCTCGAAGGAACCACCGTTTTTGAAATCGACTCGCCATTGGCCGTAGGCTGGATGGCCTGTGAAGTGGATCCGTTCTCCTTTGATCCAGAAGCCGCCAAAGCCTTGTTGGACGAAGCCGGCTGGAAAGACGAGGATGGCGACGGGATCCGGGAAGCGCATGGTGTTGACGGTGTCGAGGATGGCACCAAGATGAGCATGACGATGAACGGGTACACCGGTTGGGATGTCCTCGACCTGACCCAACTGGCAGTCCAGGAAGATCTGAAGAACGTTGGTATCGAGGTCAACATCGAGAACCAGGAGTTTGCGGTGATCTTCGGCACGTGGGAAGACAACTCGCCGCGGAAAATCGGTGATTACGACATCCTGATCTACGACGCTGGTCTCTTCGTCGAAACTGGCAGCGATATCTTCAATCGCTATGATCCAAGCCAGGTCCCATCGGCCGATGTGCCTGGTGGCGAGAACTTCTATCGCTGGGTCCGGGATGACGTTGGTGAATGGATCGCGGCTGGTGGCGCTTCGCCTGATATCGAAGTCCGCCGCGAGAACTACTGCAATGTCGCTACCGCGCTTCGCGAAGATGTTGTCAGTTTCCCATTGATGCAGTTCGCTGAAGGCAGTGTCTATTCCAACAAGATGCACGGGTTCACCGTGAGCACATGGGAATGGGCGACCTGGGATGCTGAGAACTGGTGGATCGAACAATAGACGCAGCTGATCCGGAACTGTGCGGCTAGCAGCTGCGGTTTCGGTGACCGCCGGGACCCGGCTTCTAGCCGGGTCCCGGTCGACTGTCTGGTGGCAGTGTTTTCATCCGGGGCAACAGTATGGTTGGCTATTTCATCCGGCGGTTGATCGGCTCGATTCCACTTCTTCTTATTGTCAGCGTGGTTGTGTACGGGATGCTCTATCTCGCTCCTGGTGGTCCGACTGGCATGTACATGCGACGGGGATCGGGAATGAGCGGCGAAGATCTGGCGGCTCTGGAAGCACGCCTTGGTCTTGACGATCCGTTCTATGTCCAGTATTTCCGCTGGTTGGGAAGGATCGCGCAGGGCGATTTCGGAATGGCGGTGACGTCGTCACAGCCGGTTGTCGATGCGATCTGGGAACGGTTGCCGAATACGTTCTATCTGATGGGCACCGCCTGGATCGTTACGCTCATGATCGCGATTCCGATCGGGATCTATTCGGCGGTGCGGCAGTATTCGAAATTCGACCATGCTGTCACCGCCTTCACCTTTGTCGGCCAGAGTATTCCAACCTTCTGGTTTGGCTTGATCCTGATCCTCGTTTTTTACACCACGCTCGATAACCCCTTTAGCGGAAAGCCGCTGTTGCCGGCTGGAGGTGTCCAGACGATAGGCGCCGGTCTGAGTGGTTGGGCGCTGGTGGAGGATCGGATTCTTCACCTGATCTTGCCGGTGGCAATGCTGGCGATGGGCTGGATAGCCTGGTATTCGCGTTTCTTGAGGGCATCGATGCTCGAGGTGATTCACGCGGATTACGTGCGCACCGCTAGAGCAAAAGGGGTGAGCGAGAACGGGGTCATCATGCGGCATGCGTTTCGCAATGCGGCGATTCCGCTCGTGACCCTGATGGCGCTCGATCTTCCCTTTCTCTTCACGGGTGCGCTGTTCGCCGAGGTGATTTTCTCCTGGCCGGGGATGGGGAGATTGTTTTACCAGGCGGCCGAACGACGGGACTATGGACTGCTGATGGCGATCATCATGATTACCTCAGTGCTGATCATCCTGGCGAATATCCTGGCTGATATGGTCTATTCCTGGCTTGATCCACGGATTCGGGTGTCATGAGCGCACCGGCTGTCTCAGAGGAGAGACTCACCCCTTCACTGGCGCTCGAGCAGGGTGTGCGTCGGCACGATTCGATGCTAGGGCTGACAGTACGGAAATTCCTGCGCCACAAGTTCGCAGTGGCCGGATTGATCATCCTGGTGATCATCGTGTTGTCCGCTATTCTGGCGCCTAGATTCACCCAGGATCCGAATCTGCTCTCGGTGTCGGAGCGGAAAGAAGGCCCGTCGGCGGCGCACTGGTTCGGGACGGATGAAGCAGGCCGGGATATCTTCGCCCGGACGATGTACGGCGGTCGGGTGTCGCTGACCATCGGGGTAACGGCAACGGTCATCGCTTTGCTGATTGGCACGATGGTGGGCGCGCTTTCCGGGTATTTCGGTGGTTTCACTGACTCGGCCTTGATGCGGGTGACCGACGCGTTTCTCTGTTTTCCACAGTTGTTTGTGCTGATCGTGTTTGCGACGCTGATGCGGACGACGTCGTTGCGGGCGTTGCAGGGGAGTATTGCTCCGATCGCGTTGATCATTGGCGTTCTTTCGTGGATGGGGCTGGCCAGAATCGTGCGGGCGACCTTTCTGGCGCTGCGGGAAAAGGAATATGTCGATGCCGCGCGCTCGATTGGTGCGAGCGACTTCCGGATTATGGTGCGGCATGTGTTGCCGGGATCAGTCGGCCCGATCGTGGTGCAGGCGACGCTACTGATTGCGGCAACGATCCTGGTCGAATCTGGATTGAGTTATCTCGGGTTCGGTGTGCAGCCGCCAACCTCGAGCTGGGGGAACATGCTGGAATCGGCGAAAGCGCACATGGCCACCTTGCCGGTCTACGCGATTGCTCCTGGATTGATGATATTTCTGACGGTGATGAGCATCAATTTCGTTGGCGACGGGTTACGGGATGCGCTCGATCCGCACAGTCGACGCTAAATGCGATGAAGAAACAGGTGACACACCATGGCAAACCACACTGGACAGAAAGAAACCGGAGAGATTACGGTCAAACAGTATAAGAGCTACAGCTTCTGGCTGGAGACCTGCGCTGACGACCTGACTCCACGACCTCCACTAGATGGTTCGATCGATGTCGACATCGCCATTCTTGGCGCTGGGTTTACCGGCTTGTGGACGGCCTATTACCTGTTGAAACGGGATCCATCGTTGCGGGTGGCAATCGTCGAAGCGGAGATTGCCGGGTTTGGGGCGTCTGGCCGGAACGGTGGCTGGTGTTTCGCTGGCTTTCCGATCTCGCCCCTCGAATTAATCGGTAACTATGGATTCGACGCCGCGCGGGCAGTGTCGCTGGCGATGTACGAATCGGTGGATCAAGTTGGAGAAGTCTGCCAGCGTGAAGGAATTGATGCCCACTATGCCAAGGGTGGCGAACTCGAAGTCGCCCGGGCGCCGTACGAATTGCCGAAAATCGAGGCAATGTATGACGAGTTTCGAGCGATCCGGCTCGAGAATCACTACGAGTTGCTCGATGCCAGCGAGACCAGGGAGCGTGTCGCGATCGATGGAGCGGTGGGGTCGTTCTGGAATCGCGAAGGCGCGGTGATCCAACCGGCACGATTGGCCAGAGGCTTAGCGCGGGCCGTTGAACGAGCGGGCGCGACGATCTATGAGCAAACCCGCGTGACCGATTTCGTGCCGGGTTCGCGTCCGCTGTTGCGGACAGCGGTTGGCGACGTGCGGGCGCGGGCGATCGTGCTGGCTGGTGAAGCCTACCTGTCCCAGCTCGAGAAAACAGCGCGCCAGATCATCCCGATGACATCGCACATGGTGGTGACCGAACCGTTGTCACAAGCACAATGGCAGGAGATCGGCTGGGCGAACCGTGAAGTGCTGGGTGGATTTGGTGTGACTGGCGCCTACATCAACCATACGGCGGACGGGCGGATCGCGTTCGGTCCCTACCGGGGAAACTATCCGTACAACTCGAAGATCACCGATGAACTCGATCGCGACGAAGCGATTTTCGAACATGCGCGTGAATCGTTCCTGGCGTGGTGGCCGTCGTTGAAAGGGGTGCAGTTCACGCATTCCTGGGGCGGGGTTTTCGGGGTGCCGCGGGACCACATGCCGACCATGTCCTATGACCAGGCAACGGGTGTTGCCACGGGACATGGCTATACGGGCGACGGTGTGGCGACCACCAATCTCTCTGGCCGGGTGCTGGCTGATCTGCTGACCGGAACCGATTCGGATTTGACTCGCTTGCCCATGACGAAGCACCAACCGCGTCTATGGGAGCCGGAACCACTCCGGTGGATGGGCGTGACGGCGGTGAGGCGAAGTCGCGCGCGAACCGAAGCGTATGTGGAAAAGCACGGAAAAGAGCCGGAGGGCAAGACCCTCGCGGATCGGTTGTGGAACTGGTAGGGAAGGACTTAGCTTTTGGTGCCGCGAGGTGCTCCTTGGCATCACCCCGGGTTGAGTCCTGGGGCTGGCTCAACGAAATTACCTCCGGGATTGATTGGTGCCTACAAAGAGCCGTGTCAATTGTCAAGTTGGGGAGAGGGTGATGGCAGATCCTGAATTCGTACGGCAACAACATCGCTATGAACTGCTGACCTGGCCGGAGATCAATGAAGCGGTCGAGCAAGCGAAGGTCGTTATCTTGCCGATCGGTGCTATAGAGCAGCATGGCCATCATCTGCCGCTCGATGTCGATGCCAAGCTGGTGACGTCGGTTGCGCTCGGGGCTGGGGAGATGGCGCCGGAAGCGATGCTCGTGATGCCGCCTGTTTCCTATGGCTATTGCCATCATGTGATGGATTTCCCGGGCACGATCTCGATCCAGTCTTCCACCTTTGTCAGCATGTTGATCGATATCGGAACGTCGGTTGCCTACCACGGGTTCAAGCGAATCATTCTTCTCAACGGTCACGGGTCGAATGCCCATTTGATCGATCAGGCGGGTCGACAAATCAACCTAACGACCGACGCGACTTGTCTGACGATTTCCTGGTGGGATCTGATCACGGATTACTGGAACGCGGAGGTGCGTGAATCAGGTCCGGGCGGGTGTGCTCATGCGTGCGAACTCGAAACGTCGATGTATATGCATCTCGATGCTGACGGCGTCCGCATGGACCGGATCAATGGCAAACCGCATCGTTTCCTGACCGAGATCGAGGATGCGACTCGCTGGACGAAGGTCGATCTGACGCTTGGTTCAGGTCCAGCCTCGATCGTGGAATGGACCTCGGCGACCACCGAAACCGGTTCGATGGGCAATCCGGAACTTGCCACAGCGGCGAAGGGAGAACTGGCGTTCGGACATGCCGTCGCGCAACTCGCTGATCTCGCCAGATGGTTCAAGGGTCGTCCTGATCAAGCGCGAGTCGAGCGTCATTCGCTGGAGCCTAAGTTCGAGCTCCCATTCGGCTTCTAGTTGACGTATCGGTAGCACAGTAACCTCGCCATGTTTGAATCCATGAAAGCTGCGCGGTTGTTTAATCCTAGATGGATCTCAGTAGCCGCTATCCACGCCTTTCCCCCGGGGATCGGGGGAAAGGACTTAGGGTTCCGTGGGATCCAGTGCTATGACGGCGGATCGCCCAGAACGAAGCCGGGGTATTTCTGCCCTGACGAGTGATTCGGATCGACGAATTGCATGTTTTGGCGCCAGGCGTCGGCTTGGCTGAGGCGCGGGTAGATCTCAGAAATTGCTTCCGAAGTATCTGAATTCGTAGCGACCGCTCCTTTCATCTCGTAGTTTGCCTGATCTGCAAACGGTGTGATCTGGATGACCTGCATCATGCCATTGTCCTCGTGGAGGAGGATGTGGCAGTGGTTCACGTAGAGCCCAACGTAATCCGGGAAGCGCGAGCGGATGATGGCTCTGCCGCCGTTGCGGGGTATCCAGACAACATCCTGCCAACGGGGTTCATCGAGGATGTTTACGAGATTGCCGTTTTCATCTGGAATCTCGATGCGCATAACCCAGACGGGATTCTGGTGAATGTGGAAGGGGTGATCGACGCCCTTCGCGGCCAGAATCCATGTCTTGGCATCTACCGGCTGCTCGTTGAATCGGGCCTGACCATCGACCCGGAGTAAGGGCTGGGCCTCATAGTGGCCGCCAAACTGTCCCACCGGCTCCTGACTTGTATCTGCCCAGAGGCTCATCGAGTAGTTGTACAGCGCCCATTCCTCAGCGGTGTTTTCCAGCATCTGGGGACGTTGAGGATCATTGGGGTTGAACTTTCTGCCCATGTTGGCTGGGACCGGAAAGAGCTCATCGGAGTCGTCGATGATCTCGCCGGAGGCTGAACCGGTGATTGCCATGCTGCGGATGTTTGCGGGCAGAAGGACGTAGTCTTCTGTGTCCGGGATGCTGGTGTAACGGAGGTCTTCGAGTGCGCCACCGTTGGCCTGGTCTCGGGCGATGAACTCGCGGAAGTTGACGGATGATTCGTCGTCTCCAACTGTTGTCACGAGTGGATAGTCAGCTGCGCCCCAGCCAGAGTAGGTGATGGTGCGCGTACGGAAGTTGCCAACTCGTCCTTCAACGCCACTGTCTGGATCGGCTGGGGTGTCGCCTTCAGCGTCCTTGATGCGTACTTCATGATGCTCGATCGGTAGATGGTATTCGGGTAGTGGCGGGAGGACGTCGATCAAACCCATTACATCGAAATCGGGTATCGACGGCAGCTGGGTGCCGCTGGCATCGGATTCTTCGCGGACCACCACATATGCGACAACGATGTCTTCGGGTGGCGGTGCCAGCTTGCCTTTCGCGATGTTGGATTGCAGGGCACTCTGGTAGTTGTCACCGTGGACGAAGACACCCATCGTGATGACGGTGTAGACCTCGGCAGAAGCGCCATCGCTGAGACGAGGTGCCTGGAAGAAGACATCGGTGCGGTTGGCCGGAGCCATGTAGACCTCGTTCGGCCTGATAAAGCAGTTGCGAATACCCTCGGCATCCGCGAACGCTGCTTCGAAGTTCGCCAGCATGGCCTGATTGGGATTGCCGGTGAGCTCGCGATCAAGCGGATTCTCGGTACCAGCGTTTTGAGTTGCCAGGTCCTTGATGGTATACGCGGCATTTTCGCCCTCGCTGGTGACCAGCGTGACACCATCGAAGGCCAGTTGATAGATCTGCACTTTGTCTGCCGAAACTTCGGCGCGGGTGGCTGGTGTGAACTCCTGTGTGTCTGGATTACGGAGTTTCACGAGCTGGGATGACTGACTTCCTTGTTCGGTCGATTCGTCAACGGCATACTGGCCCCTGAGCACCATGAAGCGCTTGAAGCCACGACCATCGACACTGCCGTTGAGCACGCGCCAGCGTTCGATGGCACCCGGTCGCATGGTGATTGTGGCGGGATTCTGATCGCCATTGACAACCGGATAGGCCGCCCCACCTTGCTTGAGCTCCTGAGTGGGCGCATCAGGATCCGAGGAAAGATTGAAGACACGCTGAATCAGCATGACCCGTTCCATGTAGTCGTAGTCGCCGGTTTTCATCTGAGGATCGGGATGTCGTTCGCCGGCTAACGCGAGGTTTATCGCTTCATCGACATCGCCTTCGACGATCAGGAAGCCGGCCATTCCGCTGGAAACCTGATTGTGGGTGGCGCCGTGGGTGTGGGGGTGGTACCAGTGTGTGCCGGGTGGATGTGCCTGCGGTGGCAGGCCGAGCCGCTCTCGCAGCTCGTGCTGGACATTCCCGAGGCGGAACTCGTAATCGGCAAATCCGGTGACCTCGTCATCTTGCAGGTAGGTCGTCTGGTCTGGATTCTGGAGCCATTCGCAATATGGACTATCGGCTTCGGCCTGGCGCATATCGTAGTCTGCTTCGTCGATCAGCCGCAGAATCACATTGTCAGAATGGGTGCCGTCCGAGTTACGCCCGGGGCGAACGTGGAGACCGTGGGTGTGGAGGTTGGTTACGCGCGCAGAGTGCACGCCATTGATGTGTTCACCGAGGCAGAAGTCTTCGCGGACCTGGCCTTGCTGAGTGGCTTTAGCGGTGACGGTTGATGCGTCCAGCCATGACGGAATCGCGTTGGGATCGGGATTGGGGCCGATGATGGTGGTGCCGTAGTTGCGGCCGAGCAGATTGCGCAGGCGGACATAGAGGGTTTCGTCGCCTCGCATTCTGATCGTGGGACCGGGGGTGAGACCGCCATAGGAAAAGAGAATGGCGCTGGGATTGCCGAATCCGACGATCGGTCCGGGATTTTCATTTTCGACCACGTTGAGCTCGAGTGCCTGACCGGGCCAGTCAGAAGGTCGCCAAATCCAGGGTTCGGTCCAGGTTTCAGGTGACGTGGCGTTGATCGATTCTGGCGTCTCGATTGCGACCGGGCTGGCTTCTGGCGTCTGAGAGCGAGCTGCAACCGAAGCGGAACTCGCAAGACTCAGTCCGGTTGCACCGATCATGGCGGACTTGAGAAGCGACCGGCGGGATAGCTGTTGTTGGCCGGATGCGCCATCCCCCTCCAACGAGTGCTCGCAATTCGGTACTTCTTGGCTCTTCGCCGACATGGTTTGCTCCTCGTCTGCTCAAGAGAATATGGCGTTCGGCTTGCCGAAACCTAAATTGTGGTCTATTCCTGTGAATCTAGTGTCTCACCGCTGTCAAGTGGCTGAGCTTGAATCACTAAGAGGCAACTCTGAGGTTGCCTGGTGAAAGAGGCGGATCGTTTCGGCGACGCCGGTGATGGCGGCTTCGAGATAGGTTTGGCCGAATTCGGCGGTAGCGGAGGCTGGCGAGTCGGTGAAGCCGTCGAACTGACGCCATGCATCAGAACGCTCGAAACGAATCCGGGGATGCAGATCCGGTGGTCCGATCAGGGATGGGTCACTTGTGCGGACCGGCCGTGGTTCGACTATACGGTCTGGCCGTAACGCCATCATGAGCGAGGTTTCGAAATGGCCAGCGTGGCCAGGTGTCCGACCACGATCTGCGGAATTGGTGGCCTCGAGTTCCCCGGACGCCATCTGCCAATACGAGGCTGCGCCGAGGCTGACGTTTTCGTGCTCGAGTGCGAGATCGCGGACGACGAGTTGGACCAGTTCCTGGTTGCCCCCGTGGCCATTCACGATCAGGACTCGCTGAAAGCCAACCGTTATCAAGGAGTCGACCAGATCGCGAATCAGCGCATAGTAGGTCGCTGTGCTGACGGACATCGTGCCGCCGAACTGGAGATGGTGCTGAGACGAACCGAACGGCAGGGTAGGCGTAACGATTGCGTCGACCTCCTCTGATTGGCGGGCGGCTGCGGCGCGAGAGATGGCCTCGACTGCGAACGTGTCAGTGCCGACGGGGAGATGGGGGCCGTGCTGCTCGGTCGCGCCGGTGGGGAGCATCGCGAGTGCGGTTGGACCACGGCGGGTGATCTCTGCCCGGGTGAGGTCGGCGAAAAGGGTGGGTGTGGGCATCGGTCAGGTTACTCCTTATTGGCAGGTGGGAGCGCGGGGTCTGCGGCTGACTCATCCTGGAGGGCGAGTTCAACTGCCAAACTCTTGATGCCATAATGAGAGGCATTCCAGATCGGTTTGCCGTTTTCGATCACGATCGCTTGGGGTGATTCGTGGCGAATACCGGTGCGGCGTTCGATCTCTTGGGTGAGATCGCGATTTTGACTGACGTCGACCGCAGCGAATGGATGATCGAGTTGGGCAACCTCACGGGTTGCCTGGCCGCTGACGGGGCACCACGGATCGTGGAGATAGAGGAGTCGTTTCTGATTCTCGGTTGAGGAGAAAAAGCCATCCAGTTCGGTCAGACTGATGATTTCCTCGACGTTTGTCTTGCCCACGATGCTCTCCATGGCTCTGCGTTTAATCATCAATCGAAAAATGGCGATCCCACCGAGAACGGCGAGCGCGATGAGCAGGGGTTCCACGTTGTCGACCTTTCATCGCCGACCGATCGCCAGAAGCGAGCGGTTGTGCTCCGGAGCCTACCGCGAGATGATGGGTTCCTGCCATCGGAGGGAATCGCGACGGGTAAGGGAGCGCAAGGGAGTCTCTCCTACGAACGTGGCGGCGGATCGAGAAATCGGGCGATGACATTGCGGGTGATGGTCGAGATGGCGGGGTCGACGAGGATCGAAGCGGGCCAGGTGATCGAACCGACCGAAAAAACTGAACCGCCGGAGGATGTGTCGAATGTGACGATTTCGGCGCCACCGTCGTCGGGGTTGAGACCTTTGGCCAGGAGCTGGGTGCCGGCTGGGGTGGAAGGACTCATTTTGTCAGTTTCGTGACCAGAAGCACCTCCTGAGCAGCGTTCATGCAGACTGGCCTCGCCGAAGATGTCGCCGTTACTCGATGCCGGTGCCAGCGAAGATCCAGTGGCTGGCGTCAATGGCGCGGTAGGGCGCAGCGGTCATGATCCCGGTTTCGGTGGTGACGAGACCGGTGAGCGTGGCTTCGCTTTCGCCGGTCGAGCGGTGGAAGCGGCTTTCGATGAAGATGCCAGTTTCGGGATCGATGTACCCGAGGCCTCCGTCATCGGACGGAAGGTTGGTGCGAAAGTGAAGTGTGGCGTCGTCGAGGAACTCGACTTCGCAATTGAGCCCATTCCCACCGAGATACATGAAACGGCCACCCCGGTCGTAGACCCAGGATTTGACGTTCTGATACATCTCCCGAGACCAGTATTCGGGGTGCGTGCTGATGATCAGGATGTCGTAGGCATCGAGATCGAGCGCGCCGGTGTGAAGGTGGTGATCGGCATAGAAGTCGTAGTCGAGCGATTCCCGTTCGAGCCAGGCGAGCAAGCGCCATTCAGCCGGCGCAAGACTCGAAGCCAGGCGACCCCGGATTGGATCGGTAGCGGTGTCGGTGAGGGGGACATGATTGCCGAGTTCGGGTCGTTCGAACGAAAGGGGTGGGTAAACCTCGTCGGGCCCCTCCCAGACACCGAACGTGCCTCCGCTGGCATAGCGGATCAGATCCTGACGAGCGTTGACGGTGGGTGTGGCGGGCAAACCACTCGAGTTGATGTAGTTGCTGCGGCCTCCATAGTTGTTGTAGGCGTTCCAGTTGTTGGTGGACGCCAGAACAGCGATTCGAGCGGTTGGCTGGGCGGGCGCGACAACCCAGGGAAACGAAAAAAACCGGCCGCTGTCGGTTTCGGCGTGGACATAGTAAAGACCGGATCGCTCTGGTCCGGAGACAAACTGGGTGTGATGGAGCGAACCGTAGCCGACCGAGTTCCAGGCGATACCAGTCTGCGTATAGTCGCCATCTGGGGTGATTTGCATTACTGCCCGTGGACCATGCTCGTCGAGCCAGCCGAGGATGCGGACGAACTCTTTTTCGAGTCCATAGCGCCAAAGAGAAAGGCGAAACGGTTCGGTGGAGTGGACGCGGAACTCCGATTTCTCGCCAGACCTGACCCATTTTGGCCACATATAGCCGAGAAGTCCGTCACTGAGCAGGCGAAACTGGTGTGGTTCGGGTGCGGGCAGGGTCAGGTGGACGCTTTTCGACCCGTATCCGGTACGCGAGAGGGTAACGCGGTAGTCGCCGGGCGGAAGATCGGCGTGAATTCCTCCGCGAGCGGTTGAGTGAGTCGCGAGTCTGGATTCTCCGCCTTGGTCGAATTCGATCGCGACATCGGCGAGGGCGACGAAGTTTTCATCTGAGACATAACCGACGAGCATGAGGACCTCCGGTTCTCGCAATTGAGTTATGTCGGCATCATATCGGGGAAACGCCGGAAGTGGGGGAAGTGTTTGGGATCGCTGTGTCGCCCTGGGATTGGTCCAAGGTCGCCCCGGGTTGAAATCCGAGGCTGACAGGCTTGTGACCATTCGGGACGTTTAGTGCGCTGGTTGGCACAGAGCGTGGGTTGGGGTTGATCATTTCAGCGACTCTTGAAGGAGATGGCATATGACCGAAAAGGACGATTCTTTGCTGAAGGTGGCGGGAGAGACGATCGGAGCGATCGTGTTCTGCAACGCCATTGGAGGAGCGACGGCGATTGGAACGTCGCCAACACGAGATGACTGGTTCGAGTCGCTCGAGAAACCCTCATTTCAACCACCCAACTGGGTGTTCGGACCGGCCTGGACGATCCTGTATTCGTTGATGGGTGTTTCGCTTTCGGTTCTCTGGCGCGCGCGTGGAAAGGACGAAGATGCAGACTCGGCGCTGGCGCTGTTCGGGATCCAGTTGGCGATGAACAGTCTCTGGTCGTTTCTCTTCTTCCGCTGGAAATCGCCGGGATGGGCGCTCGTCGATATCGTAGGACTCTTCGTAGCGATCGTGATGACCCTCCGGGCGGCGTGGAAAGTGTCGCCGTTAGCGGGTGCACTGCTGATTCCTTATCTGGTCTGGGTTGGTTTCGCGACGGTGCTGAACTTCTCGATCTGGCGGAAGAATCGGTAAGCCTTCCCTATGCGCTCGTTCGCCACTCCTCGATCGTATCCCAGTCGAGTTCGACGCCGAGGCCAGGACGGTCAGACGGAGTGAGAGACCCGTTGGCGATTGTGGCGCCGCGCGACACGATGTCTCGGTCGTACCGGAGTGGACCGAAGGTTTCGATCGGTTCGGTCAGGGCTGGTGAGGTGACGGCGAGGTGCGCCGCAGCGGCCGTGCCGATCCCGAGTTCGGCCTGGCTGCCGAGAATGCAGGGAACTGCCAGTTCCGTCGCAAGCGCCAGGATGTGCGCCGCTGGCAGGAGACCTCCGGCTTCGACGATATAGACGTTCCAGACATCGGCGGACTGGTAGCGAGCGAGGTCATAGGCATCTTGCAGGGTTTGCAGGCTTTCGTCGGCCATGATCGGAACGGTGGTGCGTTGGCGCAGGAGCCGGAGCCCGTCGAGGTTGTGGCGACTGAGCGGTTGTTCGATCCAGGAAATGGGTGCTTCGGTTTCGAGTGCGGCGATAGCCTTGGCGGCTTCCGGAACGGATTTCCAGGCCATGTTGGCGTCGAGGCGAAGCGGAACCTGATGATCGAGTGCGGTTGAAACTGCACGAACTGCGGCGAGATCGTCCTCGAGTGCGCGACCGACCTTGAGCTTGATCGCGTGAAAGCCAGTCGCGACGGCAGCGACGGCGTCGGCGGCCATCTCCTCAGGTTCTTTCTGATAAATACCCCAGGCGAGTGGAATCGAATCATAGAGTTTCCCGCCAAGAAGTTGATAAACGGGAATACCGTAGTGATTGCCGACGAGATCGAGGAGCGCCATTTCGAACGCTGCACGGAGATAGGGTGCGCTAAGTTCACCGCCGAGTAAGGTGTCGATCCGGGCGAGGATGTTTTGATAGGCGAGTGGGTCCATGCCGATGAGTTCTGGAGCGATCAGGGTTCTGGCTGCGTAGCAGAGCGTATGGCCGATCCGGGGGGCGGTGATCGAGATTTCTCCTACGCCCTCAACGCCTTCGTCGGTGCGCAGGCGGACGATGCCGAATTCGGACGCGTTGATACCGGTTGCGCCGCTGCCGGAGCGAACGGTTTCCTTGCGCGGAGCCCGGATCGGGATGATGTCGATGGCGGAGAGTTTCATGGCGTCATGGTATCCGGTTCTTCCGTGGGTTGCTTGTGGGTTGGCTCGATGACTGGGCCTAAATCGCGTTTTGGGAGGAGAGATTCTCACTGGGTTCAGAATGACAAGGTCGTGGGGGATGACGGAGCGCTTTGGTCACTGGAGCAGGATTGCGTTTGGGGAGAAGAGATTCTTCACTTCGTTCACGAAAGACAGGGTCCGAGGAATGACAGAGCGCGTTGGTCAGGTGATTGGGTGCTCGCTGATCGTGACATCGGTGCAGCCCATGAGGCTCGCGATCTCGTGGAAACGGGGTTCGCAGAGGGCCAGATCGACGGTGCGACCGGGGAAAGTCTCTATCGCGACGGTCATGGTCTGACCGGAAAAGCGATGGCTCCATCGTGCGACCGCTCGACCATCTTGCAGGATGAGGGGGAATCCATCGCCAGTGGTGGCGCCGGTGCGGGTCTTGGTTGTGGTGTAGGCGTGTTCGAGATCAGCTGGCGCGACGAACCGGTCGCGACCATCAGGGGCGTACCCCATGGTGTAGCTGTCCCATTTCGGCAGGATCGCGAGACTGCCGGGATCGAGTGCGGGTGTTTGCTCGTAGTCGTCGACCAGGACGGTAGGGAGAAAGCGCGCGGGTTCGATTTCAGTCAACTCCAGTGAGTCGAACGCGGTCTTGGCATCACGCTTTGCTATTCCAACCCACCAGGCGAAATCAGAGACGCGGGCTGGTCCGAACGCGGCCAGATAGGAGCTGGCAAGCCAGGCGCGAGCTTCGGCAGGATCGACCTCGGTGATCGAATCGTCCAGCCAGGCCTTGGTGGCGACATATTGGAGACGGTCGCTGCGAGCGGCAGTAGGGATGCGGAGAACCTCCCCTGCTCTGGCGAGCATCCGGATGGCAAGAAACTCATGGTCACTGATGCCGAGTGTTTCGCGGATCCCGCTTCCGGCGACTGGCTGCTGGAGTTTTGGCAGGAGATTGGCACGAAGTCGAGCGAACTCGGCGTCGTCGACACCGACGCGTTTGCGGAGCGCAGCCGGATTGGATTTCGTCGCGGCCAGCAGATTCGGCGCGAAGTGGGTCGGCTGAAGGTGGACGCTGCCGCGCATGGTTGCGAAGTTGATCGCTTGCCGTTCCTGGATTACTCGATCGAAGGCGAAGTATTCGAATCCGGGTGTGCGAGCCAGGAGCGAGAGGGGAGCTGGTGGATGGGTTCCGTGTACGGCGATGACGGCTTCTAGTGCGGCGAGGAGATCGCTGGCGGAACGATCGAGGTGCTGGCGTCGCCAGCTCCAGGCAGTCAGGCGTGCGAGAGTGTTCATGGCGGCGGTCCGGTCGTGCGAAGATGCCGAGTCTGACAGAGAGGGTAGCAGAGGAGCACGGCGATGCAGCGAGCAACCAGAGATCAACTGGCGGTGGTGTTCGATCGACGACTCGAACCAGTGCTGACCGTAAAAGCGGGTGAACGGTTTGTCGTCGAAACCGAGGACGCACGTGGTGGCGCAACTCGCACACCGGAAACGTGCACCACCCAAGCCTTGCTCGAGATGGCGAAAACCGGATGGTACGGCAATCCCGTAATAGGCCCGATTTACGTCGAAGGCGCGCTTCCGGGCGATACGCTGGCTGTGCATGTTCATGAAATGACCGTCGATACGCTCGGATGGATTCCAATCTGGCCGCATCTTTTCCATTTCGAAGATCTCATCGAAGCGCCGGAAACACTGCTTTGCGAGATCGACGACAGTGGTGTCCTGTTGCCAAACGGAAAGCGAGCGCCGTTGAAGCCGATGATTGGAACGATCGGCACGGCGCCGAAAGACGAAGTGGTTCTCTCGGGAGGGATGGGGAGGCATTGCGGCAACATCGACGCCGAAGAGGTGGCACCGGGAAGCACGATTTTCCTTCCGGTCGAGGTCGAAGGCGCATTGCTCTCGCTGGGCGATTGCCATGCGGTGCAGAGTGATGGCGAACTGGCGAGTGTCGAGATGCGGAGCGACGTCACCCTGAGCTGCGAGGTGATCAGTGGGCGAAGTCCGGCGATGCGGTGGTTTCGAATTGAAACTCCGGATTTGCTGGTGGCCGTGGCGGTTGGGAGGCCGCTGGAGGAATCGCTTTGGCATGCGTTCCGGGAGTTGATGGGGTGGGTGACGGAGCGAACCGGGATGTCGAACCGGGATGCGTATGCCGTGATTGGCGCGACCGGCTATGCGCGACCGGGTCAGGCGCAGGTGGGGTTGTATTCGATGCGGGTCGGGGTGCCGAAGGAGATGGTCGGGATTGGGTCATGAGGTTCAGGTGACAACCGACCCGGATCGAGAGGTTTCCCACCTGGATCCGGGTCGGTGTCAGACTCGATGCTAGATCAGTTTGGAGGTGTCCGGTTGATCAGCGCCGGTCGAATCAGATTTAAGTTTCGTGCCAATGATCGCAGCGGCTCCAGCCGCGACAATGGCTGCGGCAACCACATTCGACTCGTTACCGCCGTTTTCGCCCGAGCCGGTGTTGGGCAGTTGGACCGTCGCAGCCGTGCCTCCGACCTCATCCGGTCCGTCCGGTTTGGGAGGGCAGCAGCTGCCTGAGCAGGTACCATCGTTGCAGCAACATGAACCTTGGCCGCATTCCTTATCAGATGCGCAGATCGTTGCTTCACAGCAGTCAGACGAGCAGGAGCCGTTCTTGCAACAGCAGCCATCCTTGCCGCAGTCGTAGTCGGATGTGCATGTTGATTCGCAGCATGCCGCCGAGCAGGAACCGTCGTCACAACAGCAATCGGCGTCGCTGCAACAGTTGTCGACGCCACAACGGATTTCGCCGGGCTCGCAATACGGCATGCAGGTGCCGGAGTCACAATACTCCTCAGCCCCGCAGTCGCTATCCTCGCAGCACGCCTCACATGAGCCGTTGCAGCAGGTCAGACCAGCGCCGCATCCGCAGGTGATTGTCGTTGGTGTGTTGCCACAGTACGCCCTTATTTCTCCGCATTCTCCCTCGAAATAGTCGCACGACTGGCAGCATTCCGTGCCGTTGCACTCGTATCCACCACCGGAAGGGCAGCAATTGAGATCACCGCAGCAGACGTCTGTTTCAGGGCAGTAGCCCTCCCCGCAACAGGTTTCTCCCTCGAGAATACACCCGCCATTGCAGCATATGTAGCCTGTTCCGCAATCGCACACGTCCTGCGCTGCGATAGCGCGGGACGTGACGGCAACGGCCGCTCCGCCGGCAAATAGTCCCTTGATCAGGGAACGTCGCGAAACACCCGAAGCGAGCGATCGCGTGAGCCCATCGAATCGACGTCCATCCATATTCAGATTTTCTCCAAGGTCGCGCACGCGCGTGAGGCACACCGGGTTAGCCAATGTGCGGAAGAGAGAATCCGCGATTCTCTGGTTGTCTTAACGGGAAAAATGAAACCTGGTGCTAGTGTAGTGCAGGTGACGGCAGAAACGCGGATTTAATCCGTATGAGACATGGGAGAAATTCCGATTCCGGCGACGGAAATGAACTCCAGCGCTCACAGTTTGCCGTCCAGCGGACTCTTGGATTCGGCGCGGTCGAGTTGCATTCTTGGTTGGGACCCGGTGTCGATCCACGCGGAGCAAGTTCGAGGTCTTGACAGAGACAAAACAAATGTTCTATATCTTTCACACACGATCCCAGCGGACAGGTCTGCGGACGGCGCAGCGATTAAACGTGTCCGGGCTGGTAACCCGTCATCCAAACTCGGCGCTGAATCCCGGAACTCCTCATTTTTGCTCCTTCCCCGGAGTCTATCCTGACGCAGGAAGAGCCTGCCCTGAACTCGTCGAATTGTCCTGGGGGAAGGCTGGGATGGGGGAGTTCGTCTTGGTCGATTCCGCCGCTCAAATTTAGGATACCGATGCCAATCCCGCTGAATTGCACGAAGATTTCAATGGCTCGTACCGAACGGATTCATCGAATCAGGTGGAGTGTATTTCAACGTAGTGCTTCGATCTGCTCTGCCAGTGTTTCGGTAAGTATTTCAAGGCAACCGGGAGCGAGGATGGAGGGTTCTTCCTGGTAAAGGCCGACGCCGTAGCGATCTCTAGGCAAGAGGTAGGCGACCTGGAGGTCTCCGGAAACCGGGGAAAAGATCAGCGTTTCGGCGGGGAAGCGTTCGCGCAGAGTTCGCGATGATGGCGTTGTAGGGTTCGCCGCCGCAGGTGATCCAGATGGCGTCGCCCAGGCGGTAGACGGAGTACTCGAACGGGAAGGTGTCCGCCATCGGGGATGTTGTCGAGCCGGGCGATCCAGCGGCGGGCGCGTTCGGCTTTGGCGGTGGCGTCGCGGGCTGCGAGTGGCGTCTCCGCGAGCATCAGCCGCCGCGATTTCCGCTTTCCATTCCGCCAGTTCCCGGGCGAGGGCATCGGCATCCGGTTTCGGTTTGGTCGGGAGATCGACAGTGGCGCGGCCGCCGCTGAATCGCAAGGTCTCGTGCATCCGTTTCTCGTCGAACGCCCGGGTCGTCCAGGTGCCAAGAGTGGCACCGGAAACGACGGGTCCTTCATAGACGAAATCGGTGGCGGGCGGATCCATCGCGTTCAGCGCCGAGAGCGCGGCAAAACCGAGTTGACGGCCGTTGCGATCGGCAATGGCGGTGTCGCCGACAAAGCCGTCGCGAGGGCCGAGATCGCCGCAGGCGCCGAGGGTGAAGATCGAGGGTGCTCCGGTTTCGTTTTCGACCGTTTCGCGCATCGCGCCGATGTAATCAGGACTGATGAGCGTGTTTTCCCAGGCGAGGGAGGTTGGATGGCAGGCGTAGTTGACGATGGTGGCAACGAGATTGCCGTCATGATCGGTGACACGGGCGACGGTGACGGTGTCGTCGGCGTTGGCGTCGGGATTGAACCCACAGGCGTAAAGGCCACGCTCGTCGTCCCAGTAATCGCGATTGGCGGCCATGTCGCAGCGGCCGGTGGCATAGGTCATCAGGACGGGTTGGACCTGCTCGACGGCGCGAGTGGTTGCTTCATGAACTTTGGTGGCGAGATCGGCCAGATAGGGTTCGATCAATTCGCCGCCAGGAAACGAAAATCGGTCCGGCACAAACCAACCAGCCGAATGGGTGTGGGAATAGCTGATCACCACGTGTTCGGTCGACCAACCGGCAGCGTCGGCGATGGTCTGGCGCAGAGTTTCGTGCTGTTCGGTGACCAAGCCGGGCAGATCGAGTTCGACCCGGATCAGTCCGGGGGAGTCTGCTCTGGCTGGATCGAGCGGCTCGAAAACCATGACGTCGGCGTAGAGCGGTCGATGGACGCCAGTCGCGCGGTCGTGGCGAGCCGCGCCCCAGAGCGAATGGTAGATCCCGACCGGCGGGGTGATATCGACCCGAGCCGTGCCGAAACGGAGATTCGAGGTCGGGTTCTGAACGGTCTGGGTCGACATGGCTACCAGTCTCCTACAGCGCCGTCTCGATAGAACGATCGCTGGGGCAGTTCCTGTTCGAACGGGTGTTTGCGCACTTCCTCTTCGTTGATCTCGATGCCGAGTCCCGGTTTTTCATTGGGCAGCACGATCCGGCCTTCGGGGAGGATGGTGTAACCCTCCTGGACGACATCCTGTCGCCAGGGGACATCGCCGGTGACGGTTTCGCAGATGATGTAACTCGGCTGAGAAAAACCGAACTCGAGACTGGCGGCTGTGCTGACCGGTCCTTGCGGGTTGTGCGGGGCGAGCGCGATCCGGTGGGCTTCGGCGAGCGCAGCAATCCGACGCGCTTCCGACAATCCGCCGCAATGGGTGATGTCCAGCTGGCATATCTCGCAGCCGCGGGCGTCGAAGAGGTCTTTGAACTGAGCCAGGTGGGTCATCCGTTCACCGGTCGCGACCGGGGTGGTCAGACTGCGGTTGATATGAGCGAGACCTTCGATCGATTCGGGCCAGCAGGGTTCCTCGAAGAAATAGAGACCGAACTGCTCCAGCGCTTGGCCGAACTTGAGACCCATCGCTGGGGAGGGGCGAGCGTGACAATCGACCATGATGTCGATGTCATCGCCAACAGCGTCGCGCATGGCGGCGACGTTATCAACCGCCCATTGAACGGGCCGGTTGCCTTCGATTGGCATTGTTTCCGGAACCGCCATCGACTTGAAGGCGGTGTAGCCGTTTTCGACGGCTGCTTGCGCGAGTTCGCCAAAACGTTTGTGATCGTCGCGACTGGTTTCGTAGAAGTCTTCGAGTTTGCCGCCGCCAAGATGGGCGTAGGTGCGGATGTGGTCGCGAACCGGACCGCCCCAGAGTTTGGAGCAGGGCATACCGGCGACTTTGCCCATGATGTCCCAGAGCGCGATGTCGATCCCGGAAATGGCGGTCGAGCGGACGATCCCATTGCCATGCCAGAAGTGCTGGCGATACATCATCTGCCAGAGGTATTCGATCCGGGTTGGGTCTTCGCCGATGAGGAGCTGGCTGATGTCCTCGATCGATCCGACGACCCCACGGGTGTGCCATTCGAGGGTCGCTTCGCCCCAGCCGACAAGCCCGTCCTGGTCGGTAGTGACCTTGACAAAGATCCAGTTGCGCATCCGCGCGTTGCAGACGAGTGGTTCGATTTTGACGATTTTCATAGGGTCATCTCATTTCTGACAGTCAGGCTCGAGGCATATGAATTGTCATTCTAAGGAAGAACGGGGGTTCTGTCGCGGTTGGCTCTCTGCACGAGTAACGTGGCTTCGGAACCGAGAACGAGATTCACTGCAACCCGAGCTTGATACAGACGTTTGTTCTATTTCTTAGCGGCAGTGGATTTGGTACGCCGTGGTATCGTTTTCTAGATCCCCTCGAATCCACTCGTGACCCGCGCGAGTTACAGCGCTCTAATCGCAATCGATCTGGAGTACAAAATGGAAGAAAAACGATTCGACAACCTTGCGAAGCGCTTCGCAGGCCTACTGTCCCGCCGAGAGGTCATGACTGCCGTCGGTGTGGCGGGGGCTGCCATCACTTTCGGAGATGGCAGAGTGGTTGCGCAGGTCGCTACGCCGCCGTCGACTCCGGTTGGGTTTACCGAACCGGAATGGCTATTTGTGGTCAGCTTCGGCACTGCCGAAATCAGTTTGGAGGAATCCGGTAGTCTGGAGATCACCATACAAGGAATTGCCTCAAATCCGGTTGCGTTTACCGATCGCCCTTGGCGGCAATTCGAACTGCTGGAGATCGGCGATGTTGTTGATGCCATCAATGACGCATCCGATGATCCTCTCAATGCAGTCATTGTTGGACGACTGCCGGATAGTCGGGAGACGGCTGACTTTGCGCTTGAGCTCGAATCGGCAGAATATGAGTCTGCAAGTGATACGGTGACTCTTCAGGCAAAGTCGTTGATCCCTGTATCTGCTGGTGGTACACCCACGCCGGCTGTAGCTCAGGGCGGTGTATCACTCCAGGGTGGAAGTCTCTTCATCGACAGCGCGCCGACGGATTGTCCCTACGATGTTTGTGAAGATGGAACTTGCTGCTCTGGCATTTGTAACGAGTTCGATGGTTCCTGTTGTCTTTTCGATGTCTGTGGTGACGGAACTTGCTGTTCTGGGCTTTGTAACGAATTCGATGGCTCCTGCTGCATGGGTGAGGCGGTATGCGGAGATGGTTCCTGTTGCGATGATGGGGGTTGCTGTCCGAACAGTGGGTGTTGTGATAGCGGAGCTTGCGACGGCGACGGAAATTGCTGTGAAGGAGGTGTCGTGTGTCCAGATGGCGTGTGTTGCGACATAGGGACTTGTACAGGCCCCAACAACGCGTGCGAATACGGAACCGAAGGATGACATGGTGCGCCGAGGTGGAACCTGAGAGTGCAGTGCCTCGTATCGCCACCTAGGAGGAAAGTAAGCTCAGAGCAGCAGACGGCTCAAGGGGAGACTTTCTTCCCCAACTGGAGCGGCGAATCCGCCAAATCATTTCTACCACCTGGTTTGATTCAAGTGCGTTGAGGCTCGGAGCCATGGAGGTGATGGGTTCTGGCAATGCCAGTCATTCTCTGCAAGCTCAGAATGACTGTGCTTTTTGCCCCAGAATTGCTCTAGCCCGTCGACTGCACTATCGCCTTCTAGTTGTCCCATTCAGGGAAGAATGATTTCCAGTTTTCGTAGATGATCTGGTCCTGGATTTCCTCGGGGATCTGGGGGAGTTTTGTGCCTTCGATTGGGGCGTTGACGTTGCGGAGACCGGCGATGACGTTGTCGATGGTGCCAGAGGGGAAGTCTGAGCCGAGCAGGATTTTGTGGGTGATGCCGTATTCCATGGCGGTGGCCATCCCTTGCCAGTAGCGCCACGGGCGGTAATGGACGGCGGAAATGTCGGTGTAGACGTTGGGGCATTTGCGTACCAGAACGGTGAGATCTTCTTCCCATGGGTGGCCGAGGTGGGCAATGATCATCCGCAAATCGGGAAAGTCCATGGCGATGTCTTCGAGCTGAAGGGGGTTGCCCCATTTCAAGCGCGACTTGCTGGGGAAGGTGGTGCCCTGGTGCCACATGATGGGCAGATTGCGCTTTTCGCAATACTCGAAGATCGGCCAATAGGTACGGTCGGTGGGGTCGAAGTGTTGATAGACAGGACCGAGCTTCAGTCCCTTGAGACCGAGATCCTCGATGCAGTGGGTGAGTTCATCCATGGCACCGGGCTGGGTGGGGTCGATGGCGGCCCAGCCGACCATTTTCTCGGGGTGCTGGTTGACGTATTCGGCGATGATCTCGTTCGGTACCCAGAGGCCGGTTGCCTTGGCTTGCAGGCCGAAGACGACGACATGGTCGGCGGTTTGCGAGACCTCCCAGTGCGTTTCCGGTTTGGAGTCGTATGAGTGAAGGTCGAGGCGTCCGGTGTAGGCCTGGCCGCCTGAATACTTGAGCTTGATCAGTTTGGAGGCAAGGGCTTCTTCGGCATACTCCTGGGAAACGTGGTCTGGATACCACATGAGATGGGTGTGGCAATCGACGATTTTGCGACCCTGGCTGTCTGGCATAGGGACTTCTTTCTTCCTTATAAAGAGACTGCCGGAGCGACTCCGGCTCTGGCGAGAATGTCGATCAACTCTGGTCGGTCCTCTTCGAGCATCGGCGTCAAAGGTGAGCGGAGAATGTTTTCACAATAGCCGAGTTCGTGCATCGCGGCTTTGATGACAGAAATCGAATAGCCTTTGCGCTTCTTGCGAAGTTGGGCGATTGGGCGGATCTGGGTCTGGATGAGGGTTTCGAGTTTTGCGTTCTGGTTGGTCGAACCGAGATCCCAGACTGCTCGCGAGAGTTCTGGTGCAAAGTTGATGATGCCGGTTGTGAACGCGTTCGCGCCGGCAGCGAAATAGGGTATTGCCAGGGTCTCGGCCATACCGTTGACCCAGGCAAGGCGATCTCCGAGACGTTCGCGGGTCTGGATGAACAGGTCGAGGTCGCCCCATTCGTCCTTGAGCGCGATCACTTCCGGGACGGCGGCAATCTCTTCGACGAGCTCGGGGGAATAGACCTGACCTTTTGTGCTGAAGATCATCATGCCGAGTCCCGAGGCCGCTCCGATCTGGCGATAGTGTGAGATCAGACCCTCATCCGAAGGTTCGATGAAGTAGAGCGGGTTGATCATCAGACCGTCGGCGCCGACGTGGGCAGCATGTGCGGCGAGACCAGAGGCAATGCGCGTGCTGTGACCGATTCCGGCGAGCAAAGGAACGCGGCCAGCAGCGGCTTCGACTCCGACCCGTATGCTTTCGCGGTATTCCTCCATCTCCAGCGAGACGTATTCGGCAACACCGCCACAAACGACAACCACATGAGCGCCGGAGGTGGCGAGTCGGTCGACATGGTTGTGGAGGGCTTCGTAGTCGACGCGGTCGTGGGCGGTGAAGGGTGTGGGCGCGAACGCGATGATGCCGCGGATACGCTCTTTGAGTTCAGTTGGGGTGGTCAAAGGTTCTGCTCCAGTTTGTTGGCGGGACTGCTGCGGCAGGAGATGCTTCGTGCCTCAGCATGACAGGTGCGCGCGGCGTAGCATCTCGGGGGCTGCTGCGGCAGGAGATGCTTCGTGCCTCAGCATGACAGGTGCGCGCGGCGTCGCATCTCGGGGGCTGCTGCGGCAGGAGATGCTTCGTGCCTCAGCATGACAGGTGCGCCCGGCGTAGCACGCTGGCTGGCTGCTGCGGCAGGAGATGCTTCGTTCCTCCGCGTGACAGGTGCGAGCGGCGTGGCATCTCGGGGGCTGCTGCGGCAGGAGATGCTTCGTGCCTCAGCATGACAGGTGCGAGCGGCGTGGCATCTCGGGGGACTGCTGCGGCAGGAGATGCTTCGTTCCTCAGCGTGACAGGTGCGAGCGGCGTGGCATCTCGGGGGGGCTGCTGCGGCAGGGGATGCTTCGTGCCTCAGCATGACGGAGCCAGCAAGTATTGGAGAAGGGCCTGCCCCACGCTAGTTCTCCAGGCCGAGGAGTTCGAGGCTATTGCGATAGATGACGGCTTCGAACTTGTCGATCGGCACTGGTGGCAAGGCTGTGCCGGCGATGACGTCGTTGATGCGATAGATGGAATCGATCGTTTCCTGGGGCGCGGCGATCGGGTAGTCGGAGCCAAAGAGGAGTTTGTGGAAGACATCCCATTCAGTGGCGTAGCGCATCGCGTTGTAGTAGGACCAGGGGCGGTAGAAGTTGGCGGAGATGTCGGCGTAGACATTCGGGTGTTTGCGGATGACGACATAGCAATCGACCTGCCATGGGTGAGCCATGTGGGCGAGGATCATCTTGAGGTCGGGGAAGGCGGTAGCGACCCGATCGATGTGACGTGGATGGGCAAAATCGAGATCGGCAAAGCGGACCGGTGACGTGCCCTGGTGGAAAAGAACCGGCAGGCCCAGTTCCTGCGCGCGGGCGAAAAGAGCAGAAGCTTCCGGGCCGAGGGGGTCGAAATTCTGGTAGTTGGGTCCGAGTTTGACCCCGCGGAGACGAAGGTCGCCAACGCAGCGGTCGAGTTCGTCCATCATGCCGGGATCGAAAGGGTGAAGCGTCATGAAGCCGATGAACTTTTCCGGGTAGGCATTGACGAACGCGGCCGTGTCGTCGTTGACGAGTGGAGTCGGGTAGATCAGATGACCGTCATCGATGTTGCCGGTGCGGGGATCGGCGGCAATGTTGAAGCAGATGGCGCGGTCGACTGGTTCCATCGCTTCGAGGTGGTCGTCCCAGGTGTGGACGGTACTGGCGGTCTGGTCGGGACGGTAGATGGCGTCTTCGGTCGAGTGTTCGAGGTCCGGCGCTTCCTTATATCTGGGTGTGTGCGTGTGGACGTCGATGATCATTGGAATTCTTTCTCCGGTCCGCTGCTCTGTTCAAGATTGTGACGATTTGATCCGGGTTTCGGTCACCCCCATCATTGGTGGCAGGGTATGGGTTTCGGGCAGGGTTGGCAAGCGGTTGAACGCCAAAGCGGCGAGCCAGAAGGCTCGCCGCTTTCGGTTTGTGCGATGTTTGTGCGTTTTCCTTACGCGTCGAGGGACCAGACTTCGAAGTCCTGGAAGTCGATGGTTCGGCCTTCGACCGTGGTTTGCGTGAAGAAGCCAGAACCGATGTAGACGCTGCCGCTGGCTGGGTCAGCCGGGAGAGTGATCTCGGCAACGGTGAAGCCATTGACTGCCAGAATGGCGAGGTCGCCGACGGCGGTGATTTCGACCAGATTACTGCCATCGGCAAGGGTTTCGACCGAATCGACCTGGCCGGAATCGAGCACAGTGTCCGAGCCGGTCATGACGGTCCAGCCACCGTTTGAATCAACGATGAAGCGAACGTCGAGATCTCCGGCGGTGCTGCGGATGCCGATTCCGAAATCCCAGGGCGTGGCGACGTCGATGGGATTGAAAAAGGTGGCCGAGACAAAGGAATCGGCGAGGTCGACCTGAGCAATCTCGGTGGCAATGGTGAGATCGTTCTGGGCGAGGCTTCCGAGCGTCGGTCCGGCGACCGATGCGTCGAGGGTCGCGATTGACTTCAACAGCGCGAAGTTCGAATCGAGTTCGCTTGCGGCTTGATCGGCTGTCAGATCCCAAGCGACGAAATCGACGATCTCCATCGTCATGAAGCCCTGTTCGCCAGCAGTTTCGGCTTCGAACGAAGTCAGAACCGAAACATCGCTGGCAACTGGCTCGTTTTCAAAGGTGATGATGGCGGCCGGGTCGTAGGAGTTGACCAGCAGTGTGCCTTCCGAGCCCTCGACCAGAAGCCCGATGACATTGGTGGCCCCGGGTGTGAGATCGAGTGTGGTGACTTCTCCGGAGGTGAGCATGTCAAAACCGCCGTCGCCATTATTGGCAGCGAGGAACCATCTGCCTTCCGTGCCGGCAACTGCGAGTGAAACCTCGGTGCAGGAGGTGTCGTCCATGATCCAGAAGCAGAATCCGACCGACCAAATCCCTGCTGGTGGATCGGTTGGGGTGACAAAGGCTGTTTCGGCATAAAAGTCAGCCGTGGTGATACCGACTGGGAGGAACTGCGTTTCCTGATCCACAAGATCGCCCACTCCGCTGACGGGACCGGCAGTTGGTGTAGTTCCGCTGATTTGAGCAATTCGGGATTCGACACTCGTGTCAGTGGATGCATCGGTTGATTCGCCGAAGATAGCGTCAGTCGAGCCGACGTCTTCGATAATCAGATCGTCAAAAGCAGCGACGACCGTTTCCGGTGCACCTTCGTAGGCGCCGGCCCCAATATAGGACAGACCGCTCGTGTAGGTGTCGTCGTTCTGGGAAAGGACGACCTCGCCATTGATTGCCGCAGCGATGACATTGCCTTCACAACCGATGCCGAGGGTGTTGAAATCGGTGCCGGGAACGACAAGATCGGCCACGTCGGCTTCGCCGAGTTTGACGGCGCCCGATGGATCGATCCGCCAGAGTGCGGCAACGCCCGCGGCTGGTTCGAGAGAGAACTGGTAGCCGGCATTGTCGATACCGGCACGACAACCGATCAATCCGTACTTGCCGGTCTGATCGCCGCCGATGGCCAAATCGATCGACATGATGGTATCGGAGACGGGGTTGGTGTTGAGGAAACTGAAAATGTCCCCCGTAGTGCCTTCCTGAAGCGTCTGAATGAAATACCGCCCATCGAAATAGGTAAATGCCGAGAGGTCAGGGTTTGCGCTGACCTCACTCAGCAGACCGACGGCTGGGTCTTCCATGTCGTCGACGAGTACCAATGAGTCCGACTGGGCGTTCGCAGTTGCGGCGAAAGCTGTTGACAGGAGCAGCATTGCTGCTGCGAGCCAGATCACCGCTCGGGGAACCGATTGCATTCTCGATCCTTTCTACTGCCCGGTATCGTCGGTGAACCGGACCGCTGGTTGAAGGCGGAAAATTCCGATGACGAGAAGTATACGCAAGCCGATAGCCCAAAAGGTCAGAGGTCGCGAGATTCAGTGAACAACGGGAGAGGCCCCCAGTCGAGTTCGCGCTCCATTTCGCCACCGCCACGCAACGTAAGGGTGTTGCGCAACTGCTGCGTGCCGGTGATCGAATTGCCAAGGACGTCGTGGAAGATGAAGTTGCCATCTACGAGGTCGAACACGGCCAGGTCGGCGGGGACGCCGATCCGCAACGAGCCGATTTGGTCGGTTCGACCGAGCGCCCGCGCTGGCGCGACGGTGGCACGGTGAACGACCTCTTCCAGACTCATGCCGAGCGCCATGAACTTGGAGAGGACGGTCGGGAGATCGACGGCCAGGCCGGGCTGGATACTGAGCTGATGGAGATCGGTACTGATCGTGTCCGGCAAGAAGCCTTCCGCGAGTGCGATCCGGGCGGCAGGGATGCCGAAACTGCCGGCACCGTGACCGATATCGAAGTGCACACCGCGAGCGCGGGCTTCCCAGACCTCGGGGCGAACTTTGCCGTTGATCACGATACCGCCGATTCCGCGTTCATCACCGCGAAACGCGTGCGTGATGATGTCGCCGGCTTTGAGACCAGCAAGAATCTGGTGGATGGCCGGAGGAGGGGTGCCTATGTGGACCATGATCGGCAGTCCGACATGATCAGCAACCTCGCGGGCGAGCCAGAGGGGGTGGTCATTGTTGTTGCCGACGGTACCGCGGTCGAGTCGAATCTTGATGCCAACGATGAGATCACGGTGGGCCTCGATCGTTTCGATGGCGAAGCGGACATCGGCGAAGCGGAGGTCTTCGAACTCCATCACGCCGCGATAGATGATGCCGGTCGCGCAGAGATTCAGGAACGGGAGAATCCGGGTTCGGGATGGTGCTATGACATATTCCCGAAACGCGGGAAAGGTGGCAGCGCCTGAGCTACCAGCGTCCACCCAGGTCGTGACCCCGCTGCGACCGGCGACTGGATCAACTTTGATCCCGTCGTAAGTCGCTCCCCAATAGCCATGAGCGTGGAAATCGATCAGGCCGGGTGTAATGAACCTGCCGCTGATGTCGATCGCGCGATGAGCGTGGCGTGGATCGAGGTCTGGCCCGACGGCGGCGATCACGCCGTTCTGGACGGCTACCGCCGCGTTTCGGCGGGAGTTGGTTTCAGGGTCGATGATGATCCCACCATGCAGGAGGAGATCGTATGGAAGGGTGGGGTCGGTCATACCGCAGATCCTGCTCGTTTCCGCTGTGAGCGGAAGCCATTCGGTCGAAGAGCCAGCCTGCTGGAGTTTCGCATTTTCGGCGCGTGGCTGTGTGGTTTCCTGATTAGCTGCCGGTGAGGTCCCAGACCTGGAAACCAGTCACGGCGATCGAGGCGAGATCGTCGGGGCGGGGATCGGTGATCTGGAAGAACGAGCGAAGCAGGACATCACCGGGAACTGGGTCGGCGTTGACGTCAAAGGTGGCGGCGATCGGTTCGGCGTTGATCGTCAAAAGACCGCGGGTAGCGTTGACATAGAGTCCGATGGTGTTCGCAGCTCCTGGAGTCAGATCGATGTTGTCGACATCGCCACTCCAGATGATCTGCTCCTGTCCGCGTTCGCCCTCATGAGTCAGGAGCCAGCGGGTCCCCGTTTCGGAGACGCCGATGCCTACCGTCGTGCACGGACTGCCAGGGGAAACCCAGAAACAAAACCCGATAGTCCAATAGCTGCCCAGGCGTACATCTGGGGAGCGAAACGTGGCTTCCGCGTAAAAGCTGGTGGTCGTGACGCCAGCCGCGAGAACTTCGACGTCTGACGGCGAAAGCGTGAACGTGGTTTCCATCGGTCCCGTCGTGGGTGGTGTCGTTCCGATGGTGATGAGATCGTTGAGGTAGGCGGCACGAATGTCGATGGTGTCGACCGGATCAGCATCGCCGCCGGTGACTTCGGTCCGATCGAGATCTTCGAGGAGAAGATTGTCGAAGATGGCGACAAGCGTGCCGGTTGATTCGTCGTACGCACCGGCTCCTATATAGGAGAGGCCCTCCTGGTAGGAGGCGTCGTCAGTTGACACAACTGACTGGCCGTTGACCGATCCGGTGATGGTCGAGCTGCGACATTCGAGGGTGAGGGTGTTGAAGTCGAAGCCTGGGTTAAGTTGATCGAGGTCGACGGTGGCGTTGAGTTGGGTGCCGCCGCTGGGATCGATGCGCCAGAGTGCGAGGACGCCAGAGGCTGGCTGGAACTCGAGTTCATAGCCGGCGTTCGTTTCGACATTGCGGCAACCAAGGAGCGCGAACTTACCTGCAGCGTCACCAGCGATGGTGATGTCAATGGTGAGACGAGTATTCGAGAGGGGTGGGACGTCGATGAAACTCCGGACTTCGCCAGAATAGTCCGATTCGAATGCGGTGATGAAATAGAGACCACCGAGATAGGAATAGTCGAAGCGGTCGGGTTGAGTCGTTTCTTCGCTGAGGAGACCGACTGAGGCTTCGGTCATATCATCAACGTAAACGCCGCTATCGTTTGCTGGCTGATGGAAGGCAGATAGGGTCGGCGAAGGCACCAACAGAACGAGGACGAAGAGGACGATGAAGACGCGCAACCGTGAGGTCAAGGTCAGTCCTTTCTTCATGGATCCATCCGAGCGCTGCCAAGGATCCCTTCTTTGCGATTATAACGATGACACGACCAGGAAAGGGTGTCCGTTGTGAGCCAATTCGACGGTTGCGACTGGTTTCTCAAGGATTGGCAGATGATTCCGGATGCGGCCGAAAGCGAGACCCCTGGCGAGAGGCCTCCGCAATTTGATTTCCGTTTCGATCACCAACCTTGCGCATAGCCATTGTGGGTTCATGAGCGGTATCGTACCTATCGATGCGGTCATCGTGAAAAGTGTGGTTTTCGGACAGAGCGGGTCGTTGGTGGTGGCCAAAGTGGGGATGCAGATGGATCGTTCGAGTCATGAGTTCGACTTCGTGCCAGCATCTTCGGACTGGTCGAACTTCGGAAAGGGGTTTCGATGATGGAAGCGGCATTGAGCAATGGGCTAGACCGGCCCGATGTCACGCAAACCGATGATTCGATCTCACGGCGGACTATGCTCGCGGCGAGTCTGGCCGCGGTCTTGGGGGTGATTGTTGGACCGGGGGGCCCTTGGCCTGTTCTGGGAAAGGCGGATTCCGCTGTCAATGAGCTCCTGGAAATGACCCCAGATCCAGCTGCGTTTGCTGCCGATCCGTTCCCAATTCTCTATTCCGCTGCGAATCCAGCATTGCAGCTCCAAACGCTTGGACTGTCCGTCCTTGATTCAGTTGAGAGTCCCGACTTCAGAACCTGGATCGCGGCCAACTTTTCCCTGGCGTTTCCGGAAGTCATTTTCAACAAGGGGATCTTGCCGGAATTCGTCGATTTTCTCGGTTGGAATATGGCGCAGGTCGATCAAACGGTCGAGTCACTGCATCTGCCAGATGGCCTAATGCTGGTGAGAGGTCGTTTCGATCGGCAGGCAGTCTCCGACGCTTGGGATCAAAACGGGTACCAGCGCCTGGATGTGGGAGGACTCGAGGTTGCTCAGGTTTCGGCTGACACCGGGTTCGATCTGAGTTCCGAAATTGGTCGGTTTGCTCTTGGAAAGATCAACAACGCGGCCTGGCTGGATGAACGCACCCTCGTTTATGCGACGTCACAGGCTGTGATGGAGGCCGTGGCGGACACGGTCGATGGAACAGTCGAATCAGTATTCGTTCGAGGAAATGTCGAAGCGTTGTCATCGGCATTGCCAACCGAGTTGGTGACCTCGATGCTCGTCGACGGTTCAGCATTTAGCAGCGGGGAAGAAACTGGTCCCGGACGCGGGCATCAGCCGGTTTCTTCGATCGTTCATGCTCTACTTGGGCACACGGCTGGTTTGCCGTTGCAGGGTGCTGCAGCGAACGGCATTTCGTTGACAATCGATGCACCCGACTCTGTGGTCCTGATGGCCGTCGAGTATTTGAACCGAGCCGATGCGGAAGCGGGTCTCGCCCGTGCGTTCGAGAAGTTGGAGAATGGTGAGGCTCCTTCAAATGGGCAGCCGTTTGCGGAGCAGTTCAGTGCATGGTCCGGATCAGTCGTGGCCGACTCGCCGATCATCGTACTGGAGTTGGCACCGTCCAAGAACCCGGCCGTTTGGCAGCAACTTCTGTTCCGGGGTGACCTGACGTTTCTCGGGTAGCCCCGCGAGCCTCAGAACGATTTCAATACTCCTGATTTCGGCCAAGGGAAGCGTAACGCCATGCAACCACGGCGAAAGTCGAATGGTGCAAAGGATCTCGGCAAACTGATCCGATTCGATGACGAAGCATGAAAGAACTCGCAATATTCGATGCGTTCCTGTACGCCTGGAACCTTGTTCCGGATGGCGTCGAAATCGTGACCCCGTATAGCCGATTGTTGCCGGTGCGGGCTGGGGATGAACCGGCAATGCTGAAGTTGCTGCTTTTCCCCGAGGAGCGGGCGGGTTCACGGGTATTGCAGTGGTGGGACGGAGCCGGCGCTGCGCGGGTGCTGGAGATCACCGAGGAAGCGGTGTTGCTCGAGCGGGCGACGGGAACGGGATCGCTCACGGCGATGGTGACCGGTGGCGATGATGCCGGCGCGGCGTGGATTCTGGCGGCCGTAGTCAATGAACTTCATCGCCCAAGAACCGAGGAGATCCCAGCCGAAGTTGTGCCACTCGAACGCTGGTTCCACGCGCTGTGGACACGTGAAGGAGAAGACCTGGTGTTCCAGCGAGCGGCGGGGGTTGCGAGAGGATTGCTGGCGGATCCGATGGACGAGGTGGTGCTGCACGGCGATATCCATCATGGCAATGTGCTCGATTTCGATGAGCGAGGCTGGCTGGTGATCGATCCGAAAGGATTGCTGGGCGAGCGGGCTTTTGATTTTGCGAACGTCTTCCGCAATCCACCCCCGACTGTCCCGAGAGAACCAGGGCGGATGGGGAGATTGGCCAGGATACTTTCAGAGGAAACCAGGATCCCGGAGGAACGGTTGCTGCGCTGGGTGGTGGCTTTTTGCGGTTTGTCGCTGGCCTGGGCGCACGCGGATGACGATGAACTGGAAGGCGACCGGGTGCTTGGCGACATGGCGGCGACGTTGTTGGGAATTTGACGGTCGCCAGTTTGTCGCGGCGACGAGACGAGATTACGCCCTCGTCGTCTGAAGGTATTTGGACACCCAGAGAAAAGCGGATGGATGCTTCGTGCCAGCCGGCAGCAGTGGTATCGGTTCGTCTTTGTCGATGGATGGCGGACTGAAGAGGTGCTTGTTGACTGAAGCCATCAATCGGGGCATCGGCATCGAGAGACTCCTATGTGGTTCAAATGAGGATCACACAGCAGCACCATGCTAGATCATGAGGTCGCCGCCGTTGATGTCGAGCGAGGCGCCGGTGATATAGGCGGCGCGGTCGGAGGCGAGAAACGCAACGAGCTCGGCGACTTCTGACGGCAACCCGAGGCGCTGGATAGGGAAACTGTTGGCGTAGGCGTCGGAGCGCTTCTGGTCGATGGTGACACGGACCATTTCGGTATCGAAGAGACCAGGGCAAATTGCATTTACGGTGATCCCGTATGAAGCGGATTCCTTGGCCAGATGGCGAGTGAAACCGAGCACGCCGGCTTTGGCGGCGGTGTAGTGCGCGCCGCCGACAGTGCTGACGCTGCGACCAGCAGATGAAGAGATATTGATGATTCGGCCCCAGCCATCGGTTTGCATCCCGGCCAGTACCGCCTGGGAGCAGAGAAAGGTTCCTTTGAGATTGACGTTGATGACCCAGTCCCATTCCGCGACCGGGATATCGATGACGCGAGTGGGGCGGAGTACACCGGCGTTGTTGACGAGGATGTGCGGTCCCCCGAGGCGGGCGTTGATCGTCGAGACCATCTCCCGGACGGCTACCGGGTCGGTCACATCTGCCGGGATGGCCATGGTTTCGACGGCGTAGGTCTCCGCCAGTTCGGCGGCTGCGCGAGCGGCGTGGTCTAGATCGATGTCATTGATGGCGACTGCGGCACCACGTTGCGCGAGTATTTCCGCAATGGCGCGACCCATTCCCTGGCCGCTGCCGGTGACGAGCGCGACCTTGCCGGTGAGATCCTCGATCGGGGTCATGCTGCGCTGCCGGTGGCGATCACGCCGAGTTCAGCGCCAGTTTCGGCGAAGGCGTCGATCAGACTGTCGATTTGGTCGCGTGTGTGGGCAGCCGAGATCTGGACCCTGACCCGAGCCTGACCCTTCGGCACGACCGGGTAGGAGAAGCCGACGACGAAGAAACCACGATCGTTCATCATTCGCGCCATTTCGACTGTTTTCTTTTCATCGCCAAGAACGATCGGCACGATCGGATGGATGCTGTCGAGAATGGTGAACCCACGCGCCTGGATCTGCTCGCGGAAATGGGCGGTGTTGGCCATCAGGTGTTGGCGAAGCTCGGGCCGGTTTTCGACGATGTCGAGCGCGGTCATGGTGGCGGCGGCGATCGGTGGTGGCAGCGCGTTCGAAAAGAGATAGGGGCGGGAACGCTGACGGAGGATCTGGATGATTTCGCGGCGACCGCTGGTGAAGCCACCGGCAGCGCCGCCAAGCGCTTTGCCGAGCGTGCTGGTGATGATGTCGACTCGATCGGCAACGCCAAAATGCTCGGGCGTGCCGCGACCGTTTTCGCCCATGAAGCCAGTCGCGTGTGAATCGTCCACGACGACGATCGCATCGTACTTATCGGCGAGATCGCAGAGTTGATCGAGTGGTGCGAGGTCTCCGTGCATGCTGAAGGCACCGTCGGTGACGATGAGACGGAAGCGATTCTCTTTCGATTCCTCGAGTTTCGCTTCGAGATCGCCCATATCGACATGTTGGTAGACCTTGCGTTGGGCTTTGGCGAGGCGGACACCGTCGATGATGCTGGCATGGTTGAGCGCATCGCTGATGATGACATCTTCCGGTCCGAGGATCGTTTCGAAGAGACCGCCGTTGGCGTCGAAGCAGGAGTTATAGAGGATGGTGTCCTCGGTGCCGAGGAAGGTGGAGATCCGTTCTTCGAGCGCTTTGTGGAGATCCTGGGTGCCGCAGATGAAGCGGACCGAGGCCATGCCGAAACCGCGGGTGTTGAGTCCATCGATGGCGGACGTGATGAGTGTTTCGTCGTCGGCTAGACCAAGATAGTTGTTGGCGCAGAAGTTGATCATCTCGCCCCGGTCGGTGACGATATGGCTTCCCTGGGCACTTGCGATGACCGTTTCGTTCTTGTACATCCCGGCATCGCGGATTGATTCGAGTTCCTGTTGGAGGTGATAGATCAGGGAGGTGGCGGTCATGTCGGGTCCTTTCTGGTGGGCTGTTCTGGCTGCTGCGGCAGGAGATTCTTCACTGCGTTCAGAATGACACCGAAAATTCTGGCCAGTTTCAATTCAGAATGACAACGAAGACTCCGGTTAGTTCCAGTTCAGCATGACAACGAAAACTCTGGTCAGTTTCTAATCAGCATGACAACGAAAACTCTGGTCAGTTTCAATTCAGAATGGCAACGAAAGCTCTGGTCAGTTTCAATTCAGTATGACGACGAAAACTCCGGTCAGTTCCAATTCAAGATCACTTTCCCAGCATTGCCGCTCCTTGCGATAGCAAAGGCGTCTTCATAATCGGCGACATCGAAGCGATGGGTGATGACCGGGGAGATGTCGAGACCGGACTGGAGCATGACGGTCATCATGTACCAGGTTTCGTACATCTCACGTCCGTAGATCCCCTTGATCGTGAGCATATTGAATACGAGGATGTTCCAGTCGATCGCGATCTCCTCGGACGGGATACCGAGCATGGCGATCCGTCCACCGTGGGCCATGTTGAGGAGCAACTCATGGAAGGCGTCTGGATTGCCCGACATCTCGAGGGCAACATCGAAGCCTTCCTGCATCCCGAGTTCCTGCTGGATATCCGCGATGCTGGTGCTGCGGACATCGACTGCACGAGAGACGCCCATTTTGCGGGCGAGGTCGAGCCGGTAGTCGTTGACATCGGTGATGACGACGTGACGAGCTCCGGCGTGGCGGACGACGGCGGCGGCCATGAGTCCGATTGGACCAGCGCCGGTGATGAGGACGTCTTCGCCGAGCACCGGAAACGCGAGTGCCGTATGTACGGCATTGCCGTAAGGATCAAAGATGGCAGCAATATCGAGGTCGATATCGTCGTGGTGACGCCAGATGTTGGTCATGGGGAGAGAGATGTAGTCAGCGAAGGCGCCCGGACGATTGACGCCGACGCCCTGGGTGTGGGCGCAGAGATGACGACGGCCGGCCATGCAATGGCGGCAACGACCGCAAACGAGATGCCCTTCGCCGCTGACGATATCTCCGGGGGAGAAGTCGCTCACGTTGGTGCCGATCTCGACAATGCGGCCAACGAATTCGTGGCCGACGGTCATGGGAACGGGGATGGTTTTTTGGGCCCAGGCGTCCCACGCATAGATATGGAGATCAGTGCCACAGATACCAGTGCGGAGAACCTGGATGAGGACATCGTTGATGCCGAAGTCGGGAGTGGGGACCTCTTCGAGCCAGAGACCGGGTTTGGGGTCGCGTTTGACGAGCGCGCGCATGGAGCGATTCTCACGGGTGCGGGACGGCACACGGCGGCCATCCGGTTCTGTCGGCATGGTACCCGGGTTTTTGGGTTGGCGGAAGAGGATGCGTGTCCTGTGATCGGCCACAGGTTGAAACAGGCGGCCAAGACATCGGGTCGGAGTGATGGAATGTCCGGCTGAAGCAGAGACATGTCTTCAGGACACGACCTCGGCGCCGAATCTTCCGACGATACCTGCGATTCCGTCGGCTTCTTCCCTGGTTGTCACGAGGGGTGGAGCGATGCCGATACGGTCGTATCCCGGTCGGATCAATCAGCCTGGTGGTAGACGTGTCCGGCTGGGCGTTCCTGGATGGTCCAGCGGTTGCCGTCGGGGTCGCTGAGGAAGATATAGGCGTTCCAGGCATCGCCGCGACCTTCTACGAGTCCGGTCTCCGAATAGTGCTGGATGGTTGAAACGGCGACCTTTCTGTCCAGTAGTTGATCGCGGGCGGCATCGAGGTCGTCGACGACGAGCATATAGCCCTCGATCGATCCAGGGGGCATGTCGGTCATACCGTCTCCCAATACTATCGAACAACCGGAACCGCGCGGGGTGAGCTGTACGAAGCGGATGCCTTCGAACGGCTGCACATCTTCATCGAGCGTGAAGCCAAGCTGATCGCGGTAGAAGGCGATGGCGCGGTCGGTGTCGGTAACGGGGACAGGCACAACTTCGAGCTTCCAATCCATGGCGATTCCTCCGTTTCAGATAGGCCCTGACTCTTGCACGTGACAGTTCGACGGATGTGAGATTACTGACTGACTACCATGATAAGTCGATGATGGAATTCTGGATGGCAGGGCTATGCAGCAACACCAGACCAGGCGGTGAGGCCTGGCCTGATGTTGGCATGCTAATTCCGGGCTAGCGTCATGTCGACAAAAGTCGGGTTCACGAACTTCTCAATTGCTGGCCAGGAAGGTGTCCAGCTTCTCGGATTGCTGCGCCCAGCCTGCCTTGACGCCTGATGCCCAGCTGGCTTCTGGAATGCCTGACTGGATGGCGTGTATGCGGGTCTTGCCGTCTTCATCGAAGAACTCGATGTCGACATACGTTTCTGCCATGATTGGATTTTCGGACCCGGCCGGGTTTTCGACGATGGCCGAATGTGCGAGGCGTTTGTCTGGCGTAACGATATCGTAGACGCCATAGCACCAGTGCTCCTCGCTGCCATCGAGTGCCACCATGCAGTAGCGGAATTTACCTCCGACCTGGAGATCGATGGTCCAGTCGCGGGTGCCGTACTGGTGGGGACCCCACCACTGCACCAGTTTATCGGGGTTGGTAAAGGCGTCCCAGACTTCGGAAACCGGGGCGTCGAATACGCGTTCGATCGTGATGGTGGTGCCTTCAGTGGTGTTCGATTGCTGGTTCATGTCGTGGTTACTCCGTTTCATCATGAGGATCACTATCTGATGTGTCGTTCGTCTGTCTTGTACTGGAGAGGAAACTGTCGAGCCGGTCGAAGCTTTCTTCCCAGTGGCGTCGATAATCGTCGAGCCAGTCGTAGGCGAGCTTGAGATGCTCGGTTTCGAGTTTCCTGGGTCGATACTGTGCCTCCTTACCATGAGTGACCAGACCAGCTCGTTCAAGGACTCTGAGATGTCTGGAAACCGCTGGCTGGCTGATGTTGAACGGTTCGGCGAGTTCATTGACCGTCGCTTGTCCCTGGGCGAGGCGCGTGAGGATGGCACGCCTTGTGGGGTCTGCGAGAGCCGCGAAAATCAAGTCGAGTTGGTCGTCATCCATTTTTTAAATACCCTAGTGGTTATATAACCTAGTACGAATATATAACAGCTTCGTTATGCTGTCAACTGGTCGTAACCAGGAGCGGATTGGCGAGCGTGAGGAGCGACGAGGATCAGTTGGTCAGATCGAGTCGGAGGGCTTCTGTGACGTTCAGCACTCCCGGCGGTGTGCCGTCGGTGGAAGGAAGCAACGTCATTGCTTCAGTGGCAGGAATGACGCGGGGATTCGTCAAGCTGACGACTTTGCCGTCTTTGAGCTCGAGCTGGGCGGAGCCTGCTGCGAGAACGTTTTTCAGCCAGTCCGATTTGTCGGTATAGATGATGAAAATGACATAGCCGCCATCGACCGGCAGCGCTTCGAGTGGTGTGCGATAGGACTTTCCGGATTTTCTGCCGGTGTGAACCAGGACGGTATACATCCGGCGTCGGATGGCGAGTTTATTGAAGCCGCGCTTATTGATTGCGGCCATGAATCGGGGCATGGGCATGGAGAAAACTCCTTTCGGCTCAGTAGGTCTGCACAGAGCGCCACACCGATACTAGCAAGTCTTGATCTAGCTCTGCGACACCTCAGCCGTCGAGCGCTCAACGATCGCAATGATTTCGTCGACTTCTTCCCTGGTTGTCACGAGGGGTGGGGCGACGCCGATCCAGTCGTGGCCGGGGCGGGTGAGGAGGCCGTTCTTGCGGCAGGCGGCGTAGACCGCTTTGCCGATTGGTTCAGTGAAGGCGAGGGCGCGCATCATACCGACGCCGCGGACTTCGGCGATGGCGGGTTGGCGGTCGCCGAGATCGCGAAGACCGTCGGCCAGGTAGTTGCCGACCGACTCGGCGTTGGCGATGACGTCGTTGTCGAGGAGATAGCGAACGGCGGCCTCACCGACGGCGCAGGAAACGGGGTTGCCCCCGTAGGTGTGGCCGGAGAGGAACTGGATGCCGTCGGCGGGATCACCCCAGAAGGCTTGCGCGACCTTGTCGTTGATCAGGATAGCCGCCAGAGGAGCGTAACCGCCGCTGATTCCTTTGCCACAGGAGAGGATATCGGGCCAGACGCCAAACATCTCGGCGGCGAAGAGATGACCGGTGCGACCGAAACCGGTGATGATCTCATCGAAAATCAGGAGGACGTTGTATTTGTCGCAGACCTCACGAAGCCGAGGGAAGTAGTCGGGATCGGGAACGCGCACGCCAGCTGAGAGCATGATCGGTTCGCAGATGACAGCAGCAATGCTATCCGGATTTTCGCCGACGATCGCTTCCTCGATGGCGTCAACGGATTTCGGTGAAACGTGGATGAAGCCTTCCGGATAGGGATCGTAGCGTGACTTCCATTCTGGTTGCGCGGACGCAGCGCCAGCGAATCCGGTGCTGCCGTGATATGACTGCCAGCGCGAGATGACCTTGTATTTCTTCGGACTGCCGGTCTGGGTGTGATATTGGCGGGCCATTTTGATGGCGAATTCGTTGGCTTCAGAACCGCCGGTGGCGAACTTGACCGTATTGAACTGCTCCGGGGTGATTTCGGAGAGGAGCTGGGCGAGTTTGATCGCGGGCGGATTCGTCGACATGGTTGGGGCGCTGAAGGAAAGGGTGCGCATCTGCTCGGCAGCGACATCGGCGAAATGGGCGACACCATGGCCGAGGTTGACGGTGAAGACGCCGGAGAGACCGTCGATGTACTCCTTGCCGGAGACATCCCAGACGCGCACGCCGGAACCCCGTTCGAGGATGAGGGGGTCGTGGCCGAACGACTTCATCTGGTTGAAATCGACCATGACTTTGGAGGTGTCGAGGGTTTTCTGGTCGGTCATGTGAGGGTCCCCTTTTGGTGGTGAACGGTCGGCTGAAGCCGTTGCTGGGATTGTCGCATAGGGTTGATCGATCCGCCTTCACCCCAACCACTGTACTGGCATGAGTCCAGCCCTTGTTCGGCTCTCACCCTAACTCCCGTGCGGTCCTCTGACATGGATCTCTCCCAAATCCGGGAGAGGGCTCTTATTTGAAGAGGGGAAGGACCTTCTGGCCGAGGAGAGTGATGCCTTCGGCGGCGGTGGTGCCGTGGGGGGTGCCAAATTCGACGCGGGTGACGCCGGCCGAGAAGAGGTCTTCAGTTTGCCGGGTGATCTGGGCGGGGGTGCCGGAGAAGGCGAAGCGGTCGAGGATGGCGTCCGGTACGAGGGCGGCGGCTTCGTCGAGCGCTCCTTTGTCGACGAGCGTCGCGATCCGATTGAGTTCGAGGACGGAGCAATCGACCGAGGGGTCGAGCGGCGCAACGACAGGGAGATAGCGAGCGACTTCGCGCCGAGCGATCGCGCGGGCAGTGGCACCGTCCTCATCCACGACCGTGACAGCGCCGAAGCAGATACCGACTGGCGTTTCGGACTTCGCGCTGAGATAGCGCTGGATATAGGGGACGAGATCGGGGTTGGCGGAACCGCCGATCTTGACTTCGTCGGCGGCATCTGAGGCGAGGGCCAGCATCTGTGGTCCCCATGAGCCGATCAGCAGTGGAAGTTCCGGACGCAGGATCGGATAGAGGAGTTGCAGGTCTGCCGGGAGGCTGAAACGTTTGCCGCTGTAGCCGGTTGTGTCTCCTGCGAGCAGGCGCTGGATGATGGCGATGGCGTCCCGCATGTCGGCGATCGGGGTGGTCGAATGCACACCAAGCGGTTCGAGCCAGGCGCCGCGCACAAGCCCGAGATACGCGCGACCGTTGGAGGCGTGATCGAGCATGGCGATCTGGCCGGCGATTTCGACGGGGTGGATGAGATACGGGTTGAGCCCAGCCGGGCCGATCCGGACGCGGGTGGTGGATCGTGCGATTTCGAGAAGCGGAACGATCGCGGGCTGGAATCCGAGGTCGGCATAGACGCTGATTCCATCGAAACCGAGATTTTCGGCCAGCTGGGCGAGCGCTCGATACTCGGACAGTGATTTGTTGCCTTGCAGGGCGATCGTGATCTGGTTCATGCTCTGGATCTCTGTCCTCGGAACGGATCGATGTGGTTTCAACGTGGAGAAGATAGTCGATGGAGAGTGCAAGCGGAGGCGAGTTTAACCTGGCCAATCTGAGGGTCACGGTCGATTCGATAGGTGGGCGGTCGGTGTGCGGATTGCAGGTGGGTGATTACTTCGAAGTGAACGAGAGCAGTAGGGTGTCGATCCCGGCCGGGAAACACTTTTGCCTGTTTGCGATGGCGGCGATTTTTCCGTTGCTCCCGGCGAAAATGCGGGCGCTCGATGCGAACGACTGGTTGGCGGTGGATAGTCTGGTTGCCTGCCCCGATCCTGAGGAACGGCTGGTGATGCGGATCGAGCGGATCGGAAATGAGCGCTTGCTGCGGGACGAACTGACCTAGTTTTCGAACCGGCGGTAGATTCGTGAGCGGATAGTATCCAGCAGGCTGGCAATCTCCAGAGGTGACACCTGACCATAGGGGATGGTGGAAGTATCATTTCGGTCAGTGAGCAATTTCAACGAGGAGAAAGGGCCGAACAATGGCAGGTTATGATCCAGTCAAAGAGGACAAGTTCAGTTTCGGGTTGTGGACGGTTGGGTGGATCGGGCGAGATCCTTTTGGCGACGCCACCCGACCGACGCTCAACCCTGAGTATTCCGTTCAGAAGTTGAGTGAGCTGGGCGCATGGGGTGTCAATTTCCATGACAACGATCTCGTGCCGTTCGGGGCGTCTGCAGCCGAACGTGATCGGATCGTTAGAGGTTTTCGCCAGGCTCTGGATGACCATGGCATGGTGGTGCCGATGGCGACAGTCAATCTGTTCACCCATCCTGTGTTCAAGGATGGAGCGTTCACGTCGGCGGATGCGGCGGTGCGAGCGTTTGCGACCCAGAAGACGATGCAAGCAATTGATCTCGGCGTCGAGCTGGGTGCCAGCACGTTTGTCCTGTGGGGTGGTCGGGAAGGCGCTGAGAGTGACGGTTACCGGGACGCGCGCGATCCGTATGGCCGATTCCGGGAGGCGCTCAACTTCCTGTGCGGCTATGTGAAGGACCAGGGGTACGATCTGCGCTTCGCCCTCGAACCCAAACCGAATGAACCCCGGGGCGATCTCTACTTCCCGACGGTTGGCCATTCGCTGCATTTCATCACGACTCTCGATCATCCAGAGATGGTCGGCATGAATCCGGAGTTTGCGCATGAGACCATGGCTGGACTCAATTTCGTGCATGCGCTAGGGCAGGTCATCGAAGCTGGCAAGCTCTTCCATATCGACCTGAACGATCAGGTGATGGGTCGATACGATCAGGATTTCCGTTTCGGCGCAGAGAACCCGAAACGCGCGTTCTTTGTCGTCAAGTTACTCGAGGACTCTGGCTACGATGGCCCCAGGCACTTTGATGCACATGCTTACCGAACTGAGGACGAAACCGGTGTGTGGGCCTTTGCACGGGGATGCATGCGTACCTATCTCATCCTAAGAGAGAAGGTGGACAGGTTCCGGCAAGATGCCGAGATTCAGGGTGTCCTGGGCGAGCTGCGGGCAATGGACGAGGGGTTCGATGGACCTACGGTGGCCGGGGGATATGCCGCAAATCAAGCCGCAGCACTCGCTGGCTTTGAATTTGATCCGGATGCGCTCGGACAGCGGGGCCGGCGAGGTGAGGAGCTCGATCAACTCATCATGGAGTTGTTGCTAGGGGTGCGCTGAGTCTGTTCATTCAGGTAAGTCAGTGATAGAGGAGCCGGGTGGAATTCACCCGGCTCCTCCGTGCGACTAGGTCTTGCCTTTCTAGAGATCGGCGATCTCTGGGCAGGTCGCCTCGAGTTCGGCATAGACCTGATCGGCAACGCCGCCTTCGTCGAAGATCGCGACCACGGCCTGGGCTTCGGTCTGGGCGATCAGCGCCGTGACCGTGTTGTTCGATTCAACCGCATCAGCGAGTTTGCTGATGGCGCTCGACATGGCGGTGAAATACTCGGTGACGAAGAGGTCGTTGAGCGCCTGCGCAGCAACCGGTGGGTTGCTATCAGTCTGCTCCTGAGCATAGACCGTGAACTGCTCGGCAGCGGCGCGGAGTGCAACCGGATCGAGAGACGATGGATCGTCGCTGGAAAGTGGAGCGACGAGTTCAGCCGATGCATTGACTCGGTCGAAGAGATCGAGTGCCCAGGCTTCGAGTCCGATGCAGTCAGGATTACTCGATGTTGTGGCTGGCGTGGCGACCGATCCGCCTGCTACTGGTGATGCACCAGCCGCCAGATCTGCAACCACGATCGACCGACTATAGCCATCGCCAAACGTGATCTGTGCGACCGGAATGTCCGCAAAGACCTGGAAGACGATTGAGCCACGCTGTTCGGCGCCTGGTTGGAGATCGATGTAGTCATAGCTCGGGAGACCGATCGACTCGGTTGACGCGAATGCGTTTTCGAGCAAGAAGCCCTGGTCGTCAGTGGCCGAGAAGTCTCCCGGACTCGCCGAGACGACGCCAGGCGTGTTGTTTACAACCGTGACATCGAGGAGAACGTAGCGTGTCCCTCGCGCAGGAGCGTCGAATTCTTCGAAGTCCTCCCACGGATCGGAAATGCCGTTGACAGTCACGGTCAAAGCGGCATCGCCATTCGAGCCGAGGACTGAAACCGGGGTCCCGGCGGCAGCGAGTTCTTCTCGCAGGTCGAGCACGGTGATCCGAACCTCGAAGTCGGGCGAGTAGACGATCCGCTCGATCGAAGAGTCATTGAAGACCTCGAAAAGCAGAACTCCTGTGGCATCGGTGCCGGGAGCGAGGGCATCGAGGTATTCGAGGATGATCGGGGCGTCCGCTTCAGTCAATGAGACATAGCTGTAACTGGCGACAAATCCGTCTGAATCGATGGCGCGGAAACTGCCGGGATCGAGCGCGAACGGTCGACTGGCGGAGTTAGCTACGGTCACATCGACCAAGGCGTAGTGGTAGCCGCGTTGGGGCTCACCGTAGGTGCGGTCATAGCCTTCGAACGGTTCGACGACTTCGTTGACCGTGACTGTGCCAATTTCCGACCCATCCTGGGCGAAAATCGGGACCGCCGTGCCAATCGCTGGTCCGGCAGTTGTTGCTGTTGTCTGAGCGTGGGTGACGCCCATTGGAGCAATCAGCGCCCCCAGAAGCGCAAACACGAATCCCATTAGAACGAATCGGCGCATGGTGCAGATCTCCTTCTGAACACAAGGTTGACGTTTCGAACACTGTCCGTCTCATTACGGTACACCGTGCCTGATGCGTTGGCAACCGTTTGCATGTGAGCGTCCACAAAGGGGCGGATAGGGAGATTTGATGAGATTTGGCGCTTTTAGTCTCCAAATCGCCGCTTAATAGATAGAGGGCTTTTTCAAACAATGTGTTGCACGCATGCTTCAGGCTCGGTGGACGCCGTAGTCCGGTGCGTGTGCGACCGTGGAGCCAGGGGGTGGCGACGATGACCGAAATCGACCAGGTGAATATGGAACCGGGAAGTGTGTTCGAGGTTATGACCCGGCAGAAGGTGGAGCGGTTGGCTGAGGATGTGAAGGAGATCCGGGACCGGATCAACAATCTCTTCTGGCTGATTGCCGCGACGGTGGTACTGGACGTGATTTCAGGTCTGGCCGGGGTGGGTCGATGACGATTGGGCCTTGGAACGACGGAAGGTAAAGAAAAGCGACTGCCCAGCGCTGCGCAATGTGACCACGACCTGGACATCTTTCTGGAAGAGACATTTTCGCGCTACAGGCTGAGATCGTATCAACTCGAACCAGCCCGGGCGATCGTGCGCAGTGTGCGCCGGAATGAGGGTTTCCAATTCGGAGTGGTCTTCAGTCGGCAGTCGGGCAAAGACGAGCTCCTGAGCCAGGTGCTCGCCTATCTCCTATGGACCTACAAGGATGAAGGCGGTTCGATCGTGGTCACGGCGCCATCGTTCAAACCGCAGGCGGCGACGATGGCGGAGCGATTGCTCGATCGCTTGAGCGAAGCGGAGTTGCCCGGGGTCAAATCGAAACAGGGGTATGTGGTGACCTGCAACCGGGCCAATGTGCGATTTCTGTCGGCGTCACCGCGGGCGAGCACGCGCGGTCAGACCGCCAGTCTTCTCCTGGTGGCGAACGAAGCGCAGAACATCGACACCGCCACCTGGGACGCCGTGTTCGATCCAATGGCGGCGACGACGAATGCGACCACCCTCTTCATGGGAACCGTCTGGACCCAGGAGACACTGCTCGCGCGGCAGATGCGTTATTTCGAGGAACGCGAGCGACGGGATGGGGTCAAACGGCTCTGGAAAGTCGACTGGAAAACGGTCGCGACCATTTTGCCGGCCTACGGCGACAGGGTCCGGGAACGGATCGAGCAGCTTGGGATCGACCATCCCTATGTCAAAACGGAATACATGCTCGAGGAACTCGATGGCGCGGGAGGGCTGTTTGGTCCGCAACGGTTGGCGATGCTCCAGGGTGACCACAAGCGACGCTTTTCCGCCGATCCATTCCGGCGCTATGCCTTGCTGATCGATGTTGCCGGAGAGGATGAAACCGTCATGCGACCGGGCGTGTTCGATCCCGAAGCGCGGCGCGATGCGACGGCAGTGACGGTGGTCGATATTGGTGCCAAAGACCGCCGCTGGCGTGGAGGATTGAGTGACGGTGACTTGCCTGTCTACCGGGTGGTCGATCGGATTGCGTGGACCGGTGAACGACACAGCGACTTGCATGAACGGCTTGTGCATCTGGCCCGGGAGACCTGGAAAGCGTCGGCCGTCGTGATCGATAGCACCGGGGTTGGAGCGGGGTTGGCGTCGTTTCTGGCCGGAACACTGGAACGGCGATCGGGGCGATGGCCGCCAATTCAGGTGGTGCCGTTTCAGTTCACTCGTCCGAGCAAGAGCAAACTCGGCTGGGACTTCACAGCGCTGATCGACCATGGGCGATTCAAGGAATACCGGGAAACGGCGCGGCCGGGATCGGATGAAGCGCTGGTGACCGATGTCTATTGGTCGCAACTCCGGTCGATCCATTACGAGATCGCCGACGGTCCCGGGAAAGCAATGACCTGGGCGGCGAAGCATGGTCACGACGATCTGGTCCTGAGCGCGGCACTGGTGTCGAAGTTGGAAGACCTCAAACTGCAGCCACGGCAAGCGCGTGGTCACGTCGAGGGCGGATAAACAGATGGAGGGTGCATTGAACGAAAACGAGATCACAACGGGTGAGGATTTTCAGTCGGCCGATGCCGAAAGCGGGACCGGTGAGCACGTTGAGCGGTTCCGAGAGTTGATCCTGAAAGCGAATCCCGATGTGGTGCCGGAGATGGTCCGCGGCGAGACGCTGGAGACGTTGCTCGATTCCGTCGAACCGGCGCGATCAGCATTTGCTGGACTGGTCGAGCGGTTGGCGAATCAGTCGACCCGGAGCGCGGTTTCGGTTCCAGCGGGTGGATCGATGGCTCCAGGGATCGATATCGACCTGCTGCCGCCGATCGAAAAGGTGCGGAGGGGACTCGGGCGGGTCCGGTAGGCTATCCCTCTCCGAGACAGCCGTCGATAAGCGGGTGAAGTTGCCAGCTGTTCTCTGGTCGTTGTTGACGGTCGTGATTCGTCCGTTGCTCTGGATTCAACGATCGAAGTTGTGGTTCCGATAGTCCAGGAAGGTCTGGAAAGCGGAGGTCGGGTGGTGGCGGGGCGGCGCTGAGATGACGGCACCAGCGGTCAGAGAAGTCGCGCACGGTTTGCTCGATTTGTGGAGATAACCGTTTGGTGGGGTCGTAGCCACCGGAGAGTTCGAATGGTAACTGGACGTGCTGGATCGCTTTGACGGGGTGGAGTTCGGTGTGCCCGGCATGGCCAGCATCCCACGTCCACCGGCCAATGACGATGTACGGTTCTCCGATTGAAATCTGTTTGGCGATCGGGCCCGTGACTGCGAGATCATCATAGGCCTGAGCCGCTGCCCACGCCGCCGCCAATGCCGCAGCCATTGCCGGAGCAAGGGCGAGAGCGATGGCTGCTGCGATCAGATGGTGGATGATCGCGCAGATGGCTTTTCCGATACCGAAAGGGATCCAACCGAGGACCGCGCGGCAGATTTGGCCAGCGGCGGGTGCTCCGCTTCCGGGTGGTTTGAGCTGCATGATCTCGAGGAATGGCTTGAGCGCCTGGCAGACGAAGAAGATCCGGGACCCTTCGCATTCACAATGGATGATGGGGATTGCCACCGCAGAGTTGTCTGGATGTGGCGGATATTCGGTCCAGAGTTTGTGGAGATTGTCCTGGTGCTGATGGTGATAGATCGCTCCCGTTTCGTCAAAACGATAGAGCACGCCATAGCCATCGACCGGACTGAATTGTGACGGTTCCTTGGGTGCAGGCAACAGCGTTGGGCTGGGACTCGGGTCGACAAGGAGCGGGCCGAAGACGGGATTGTTGGCGACGACTTTGTCGCGGACGACATGCGGTTCGGGGCGAAAGGTGCTGCTGAGGAACGCCTGGAAATCTCTGGCCTGATAGGGCAAGGGAACCATGTTGAAGGAAAAATCGTTGTCGATTTCAGCGAACCCCGACTTCTCATAACCGACTTCCTCGATCCCAACAACGAATCCGATGGCGCACACATCATCGCCACCGGCGAGACAGACGAGTTTCCCGCCGAGCAGGTATTCGCAAAGCGCGAACTCCCCGATCTCCGCAAATCCTGCATCGAGAAAGCCGGGAACATCCCGGTAGTCTTTGCGATCGACGCAATGGGTGTACTGGCCTGGTGGATGCATGATGGGTCCGCTGGGTCCGGCCATCAGTTGCTCCCTTCGACTGCGACGGTGACACCGCCAAGGAGTGCATTTCCAGCTAACGCCGTGACGTTTATCTGCTGACGGCCGTGGAATCCATCCGGGGCGGTGAATGCAATTGTGACCGGTCTGGTTTGACCTGCCTCGAGTTGCAGTTCGCGCGTTTCGAGCTCGACGGTCCAGTCTTCGGGAACGGGCCAGTTATCGCGGTTATGAGCAGCAATTGCGCGAGCGCGATGACGTTTGCGTTCTTCTTCCGAGGCGTCGGGGGAACACCTTTCTGGCTGGGGCGGCACATAGGCATCGACAAGAAGCTGAAGGAGCTGCGTGGTGGGCGTTTCGTTGCGAAGGGGAAAGGTGGTCGTCGCGTGCGGTGAGTTGAGCTTGGCGACTACGACATTGTGCTGTCCGAGATTGTTCCCGGGTTCGGCGTCATCGGTCCATTCGAGCACGATCTGCAAGCAGTAGTGGCCCGGTGTTGCTGGAGTCTTCCAGGGAATCTGGGCAAACGCTGGCGAACCGGCCGCGCCTTTGACGGGGAGGTCGACGGTCGTTGAGCCGATTTCGTGGCGGATAGTGCCAATCCCGAACTCGAGATAGGACGCGTGTACGGGCAGGCCGACAGCTGGGGCGGATGTCGAGTTGTTCCAGATTCGGGCGATCACCACGTAATCGGTATCCGGGACGAGTTCATACGAGTTAACCGAGGTACCTGGGGAGGCTGGATGTTCGAGCGTAATATCGGGATTGTTCCAGGTCACCGCCAGACTCTGCGCGTGCAGGAAGGGCTGGCTGTAAATGAGCGGATCAGGCTGGCGATAATGCCAGGCAGGGACGGTCGTTGATCCGGGACGTTGCGGGGTTGCTCGCATTGTGCGGCAGAGTGAAATCAGGCCCCTGATCAACCAGAGGAGCCAGGCGAGAGCCACGCCAATGGCCAGCAGGTTCAGGCAGGATCGGACGTGAGAGCGTTGCCCTGATGGATCATCCTTCATTCATCGATTGTAGTGACCGGATCGCTCGTCCACAAGGGGTATTCGTGCGGATTTTTGCCATTCCAAACAAGAGGCGCGGAGAAGGCCCGGTCTCTGGACCGGGCGCCAGAGCGGTGATGCTCCAGCGCCCGGTATGTTGCTAGACGGAGGCGATTGCTCCGGAACCGGACTCGGCGATCAGTGCGTTGAGATCGGCGAGATCCTTTTTGACCAGTTTGTCGAAGGCTTTGATCTGCTTTTCGATCTGCCCGCTGACATCGGCATAGGCTTCCTCGGCGGCGGCCGTTGGCCGGTAGTCACCCAACGCGACGGCGCTCGGGATGTTTTCCAGTTTGTCGAAAAGGCGTGCACCGGCATTGATACCATCAGCCCAACCAGCACGGAGATCGGGAACGAGCAGGGTTTTCTCGATTTCGAGGACCTGTTCGCGCAGCGCGGCGGCAGCGGTCGCCACCTTTTTGCCTTTCGGCATCTTGGCGGCACGGTCTTCCCAGCCACTCAACTGACCCCGGAGTTCGCGCATCTGGTTGATCTTTGTCACGGTTTGATCAATCGACGCATGTATCCGCAGCAGAAGATCTTCCTGGGCTTCAAGGTCCTTTTGCGATGTCGAAACAGATGGTTGCTTGACGACGGTTAGCGGTTGGCTCTGCTTCGATTTGCCGACGGTTAGTTCGACGGTGAACGAACCGGGAGCGACCAATGGACCTGGCGATGGTCATTTCGCTGGCGGGATCGGAACCGATGATCTTCGTGGCCGGCGCATGCCGCAGGTCCCAAATAAAGCGATTCCAGCCCGCACTGGCCGGGAGGCGGACTTCCTTCGGCGGCGTTTCATCGTCCGCGAGGCGACTGGTGAAAGTCCGGATTTCCTTGCCGCCGTCAGCACTGATGGTCAGGCTGATCGGTTCCGCCGGAGCCTCCGGGAGGTAATAGGTGATGATCGCGCCGCGAGGGGGATTCTCGCCGGCATCGAGGAAGGTCCGGTGTTTGACGCCGTACTCATCGGTCGAGGCGAGATAACCACCGCCAAGGCCTCCGAGATAGTTGGTGAAACCGGGGGTGTCATCGCTCCAGTCGATTCCCGGCAGGACACGCAGGGTCTCCCGGGGTGGGAAGAGATGCGGGTCGGAGCCAGGCTGCTGGCTCGCGAGTTCACGGAGCGGGGTGAGATCGTCGATGATCCAGATTGCGCGACCGTGGGTGCCGACCACGAGATCGGTGTCCTTGACCAGGAGTTCGTGGATTGGGGTGACCGGGAGATTGATCTGGAGTCGCTGCCACGAATCGCCGTCGTCCATCGAGACATAAACGCCCGTTTCCGTGCCGACATAGAGGAGACCCGGAGTGGTGGGATCGCAGCGGATCACGCGGGTGAAATCGTCGCGCGGGATACCGCTGTCAATCCGGGTCCAGGACTTGCCATAGTCGCGGGTGACGAAGAGATAGGGCTCGTTGTCGTCGAGTTTATAGCGCGTGCCGGCGAGGTAAACCGTTTTCTGGTCGAACGGGGAGACCTCGAGACCGGAGATCATCGTCCACTCCGGCAGAGCCGGTGGTGTGATGTTCGACCACGATTTGCCGCCATCCTTCGAGAGATGAACGAGGCCGTCGTCGGTTCCGGCCCAGAGGAGCCCCTTCTTGTGGGGTGACTCGACCAGCGAGAAAACCGTGGCATAGGTTTCGGCGCCGATGGCGTCAAGATTGACCGGACCGCCGGTTGGCAGGAGGGTGGAGGGATCGGCCTTGGAGAGATCGGGGCTGATGGGTTCCCAGGTTTGGCCTTCGTCGGTGCTCTTGAAGACCATGTTGCCGCCGATGTAGACGGTGTTCGGATCGTGTGGCGAGATGACGATCGGATAGGTCCAGTTGAAACGGTATCTGTGCTCACCAGCGCCCTGACCGCGGGTGTCTTCCGGCCAGGTGGTGATCAGACGGATCTGATCGATCGAGCGGTCATAGCGCTGCAGCGAGTTGCCGCCGCCTGGTGAAGAACCGATCGCGCCGACATAGAGGATGTCCGGATTGTCGGGTCGAGGCTGGATGTAACCACTTTCACCGGTGCCGGCGACATAGGTGTCGACATAGCCGATCGAGGGTTTGTTGGTGCGGCTGGGAACGGCGATCGAGGTGTTGTCCTGCTGCGTGCCGTAGACGATGTAAGGATCTTCGTTGCTGATGCCGAGGTGGTAGAACTGGGCCGTTTTCTGGTTGTAGACGGTGCTCCAGGTCTGGGCGCCATTCAGTGACACGTTCGCACCGCCGTCGTTGCCCTGAATCATCCGCTGGTTGTTGGTCGGATCGATCCAGAGGTCGTGGTTGTCGCCGTGCGGGGTCGGGATGGTGATGAAGGTCTTGCCGCCGTCGTCACTGCGATGGAAATCGAGGTTGTTGACATAGACCCGTTCCGGATCCTGCGGATCGGCGGTCAGGTGGATGTAGTACCAGGCGCGCGAGAGGAGGTTCTGGTTGTCAGAGACCTTGGTCCAGTTCTGGCCCATGTCATCCGAGCGGTAGAGACCGCCTTCGGTCCTGTGCTCGATCAGTGCCCAGACGCGGCCCGAGCGGGCGGGTGAAGCGGCAACGGCGATCTTGCCGCGCGGACCTTTCGGCAATCCTGGGCGGTCACTGATGTCGGTCCAGGTGTCGCCTCCGTCGGTCGACTGCCAGATACCGGATTCATCGCCACCGGAGTTGAGTTCCCAGAACGTGCGCCGAGCTTCCCAGATGCTGGTGTAGAGGATGCGGGGGTTGGCGTCGTGGGTGATGTCGACCGCGCCGGCTTTGTCGCTGACGAAGAGAACGTGGTTCCAGGTTTCGCCGCCATCGGTCGTCTTGTAGACACCGCGTTCGGCGTTAGGTCCGAAAGCGTGTCCGAGAGCGGCAACCCAGACGGTATCGGGATCGGACGGATGGACTTTGAGTTTGCCGATATGGCGGGTGTCTTCGAGTCCGAGATGAGACCAGGTGCGACCAGCGTCGGTCGAGCGGTAAACGCCGTCACCGGAAACGACATCGATCCTGATCGTTGATTCGCCCATCCCGGCGTAGATGACGTTGGAATCGGAGGGCGCGACGGCGAGTGCGCCGACCGACGATGAGTTGAAAAAGCCATCGGAAACGCAATGCCAGTAGGTCCCGGCGTCAGTGGTTTTCCAGACTCCGCCCGCGCAGGCGCCGAAGTAGAAGGTGGCGAGATCGTCGTAACTGCCGGAAACGGCAACAACGCGACCGCCACGGGTCGGACCTATGCAGCGGGCCCTGAGCAAGCCGTCGAAGGTTTCGGGGGTCGTCATGTGGTGACTCCTCTGGTGATGATGAGCGAACCATATTCCTTTTCGGAAGGATAGCAGGGGGAGCAGCGGTTCCGAACTCGATCGGTCGTACGGGAGGCCGCGTGGCTGCGCAATGTGGTCGGTGGTGAATGGCGGGCACAGATTCTTCCCGCATGCAGTTGGTACTTCAATAGAAGAGAGGTTTCTCAATGGCGATGACAAAGGCCGAAGCGGCCAAGTTGACGAACGATCTGCTCCTGCGCGGGGTGATCGAAACGATCGTGCGTGAAAGCGAGTTGCTGACGCGATTGCCGTTCATGGAGGTAACCGGGACCTCGGTGACCTACAACCGGGAGTCGACGATGCCTGCGGCAGGGTTCTACGATGTTGGCGATACCTGGTCCGAAGCGACGCCGACATTCACGCAGGTGACGGCAAACCTGAAAATCCTGGGCGGGGATGCGGATGTCGACAATTTCATCCAGGCGACCTATGCCGATCCCAACGATATCGAAGCCGAGGTGATCGGGAACCGGGCGAAAGCGATTGCCCATGTCTTTTCCGACTCGTTCTTTAATGGAGACACGGCGCTGAACCCGAAAGCGTTCGATGGGCTGACCAAGGTCCTGAACGGAACTGGTCAGGAGGTGGTGGCTGGCACCAACGGTGGTCAATTGACGCTCGACCTGATGGATCAAATGATCGATAAGGTCATGCCCGGCAAACCGGATGCGCTCTTTCTGAGTCGGCGAACGCGGCGGAAGTTGAGTTCGCTCCGTCGCGATAGTGGGAATTTGCTGGAAACGGGAGTGGATGCGTTTGGACGTAGGGCGCTTTTCTATGATGGAATCCCATTGATCATCGACGATTTTATCAGTGACACCCAAGCCCATGGCACATCTGGTGCGGTGTGTTCGTCGGTCTATGCGGTCAAGTTCGGCCAGGGTGTCGGGGTGATGGGTCTCGAGCATGGCGGCGTCCAGATCGAACCGGTCGGCGAACTGGAAACGAAGGACGCGAGTCGCTGGCGGCTGAAATGGTACGCGGGGATGAGTGTCTTTTCGATGCTCGGCGTGGCGCGGGTGAAGGGGATTCTTCCGTAGGCGGCCAATTCGCTCAGGTGCTGGGGTTGGCGATACAAATGCCGTTCCGGCATGTCGATCCCTGACCACACTGCTGATTGCAGCCCCCGCAATGATTGGGATCCGAGGAGGTGTCAGCGCATATGCCTTCTCCGCAAATGGTGCCCTCACAAGTCCTGCATTCACTGAAGGCTGGGCTGAAGATTCCGCAGAATCCCTCGCAGCATTGCGCGTTGGAGGTGCAGCCGAACGTCAGGGGAACGCAGCTGGAGCATTCGCCTGCATAGCAGCTCTCACCCGGGCCGCATGGATTTCCGCAGGCGCCGCAGTTCTGGGCGTCGTCCAACCGTGAGCAGTAGAGTCCGCCATCGCAGCAAACTTCATCCTGCGTGCAGCAGGCATCCCCGCAGATTTCTCTCGGTTCGAAGCAGGTGGCACAGAGACTTTGCCCGTTGATTTCCGTGCAGTAGTCTCGCGGAGAGCAGCAATCCCCTCCCACACAGGTTTCACCAGAACGGCGGCAATTCTGACAGACACCGGAACTGCAGCCGAAACCGTCTGGACACTCGTTGAAACAGGAGCCACAGTGGAAATCGTTCGACTGTAAATCCGCACAGATCTTCCCTGAGCAGAGAGTGAAGTCGCAAGGCTCGCACTGATTTCCGGAGGCGCCGTACTGCTGACAGAAACCGGAGCAACACTCAGAACCATCGCTGCACGAGGAGATGTCCGGTTTGCAGGTCGTGCACGTTCCTCCGACGCAGGTTTGGTCGGGCTGACAGGCGATTGCCGCAGCCGCCGCAGTTTGCGGGATCGGAAGTGATGGAGACGCATGCACCTCCACAGCAGGTTTCGCTGGGGTCGTCTACATTTTGGCACGCAGACGCCATCGGTTCCGCAAACGAGGCAGGCATCCTGGCAGTCTGCATCTTCACAACAGAGGTCGGCGCCAAGACAGGATTCTGTTCCACCCTGGCTGCAGCAGCGCTGGTCGGCCGGACAGCATCCGGATGCGATCGAGCTACACGCCCGTGCGGACGGGCAGCACAGTTCTTCACCGACGCAGACGTCGCCCAGGGCGCAGCATTCGCCATCGCAGCATTGGTCTGGTGAATCACAGCACTCGAATCCGCATTGGGTCCCGGCGCAGGGAGGAGGCGATGAGGTGGTTGGTGCTGGGGTCGTCGCAGGCGGCGTCGTGGAGATACTCGATCGGCGGGCGTCCGCCGGATCGACGACAGCATTCGAAACAGCGACCGCGGCGCCCAGCCCGAGGAACCCCTTGATGATCGAGCGACGAGACTGTCCTGACGCGAGCGCCCTGGTCAGGCAATCGAAACGCTTGTCATCCATTCCGATCTGATCTCCAATGCAGGCCTTGCTACCCGAGGTCATCAGTCTGTTTCGCTTATGGCCCTTTTGCTAGCAATCGTAGCACTTTGCTGGAGAAAATCAACAGGTGGAGCGGGTCTGCATCATCGTTGCCGGTTGCGGTTGACGCGGTACGCCGGGATGAGTGTCTTTTCGATGCTGGGCCTGGAACTCGTGTGAAGGGATTGGCGCGAACGCTGACAGAGGAGACATTGCCTGGAGAACGACCTTCCTCTCTCCAGGAGCCCGGTATCAGTGGCGACCCTCGCTATAACGAGGTTGTTATTCTTCGCACCTCCCCCGTATCAGGATTGACATACATCACGGTCAACAATGCAGACGGACTGGGTACGGAGCTGCGGCGATGTACATCAGGGTCGAGGTAGCTCATCAGGGCACTCGCCGTTCACTGATCTCTGGTTGTATGAAGCGGAGATTCAGGAAATCCTTTTCAATCGGCCGCAGAGTCGGTCGCCGGATCGAGCGTGAGATTTTCGTGGCATGACTTCTGTGCGATCGATCGCCAGTCGGGGATTTCGCATCTCGAGGCTCATGTCAGGAGGAGTCCCGATGACCAAGACAATCATTGTCCCGTTCCCTCATCCTGATCAGGATCCCGAGCGGATCGCCGCCACGGCAATCCCTATGGCGCGTTTGCTGGCGGAGGCTTCAGGAGGCAGTATCCTCCTTGTCTCAGCGGTTGATATCGTGCCCCGATTCGATCCTCTGGCGCGGCGTCTCAGCGTCCCCAACGAGGAGCTCCGCGCCTCTTTGCTTCAGCAGGCGAGCGATGCGCTCGGGGAAGCTGCGAAAGAATTCGGCGAACTCCCAGTCGAGACGAGCGTGGTCTGGGGGAACCCTGTCGACAGCCTCGTCGAAATCATTGAACAGATCGAACACCCTATCCTCGTCGTGGGCAGCCGCGGGCGCCGTGGACTCAATCGGACCCTCTACGGCAGCGTAGCGCTTTCGCTCGTTCGCGAGGTCTCGTGCCCCGTGCTGGTCGTTCAGGGGCTCGCGGTCGCTACCGACATCAGCCTGCCTCGCCTGACGAGGATGGTTGTTCCGCTCGATCGGTCAAGACTCTCGGAAGAGGCTCTCGCAGCTGCCGCCGCTTTGCTGGAACCGGGTCAGGCAACCCTTCATCTTCTCCACGTGATCGAGATCGATCCTGGTCTTCGGGAATGGCCTGTGCACGAGGTGCCCACTATCGATCAACTTGAAGCACGCAAGTACCTTGAGAATCAGGCGGCTCCGTTGCTCGAGCAAGGGCACAAAGTGAGTATCGATGTTCGCGCGGGTCAGCCGGCTGATGAGATCGTCGCTGCTGCTGCGCACCTTGGGGCTGGTTTGATCGTCATGGCGACGAATGGTCGAAGCGGCTTCAGCCGTCTCGTGTTTGGATCCGTCGCCGAGCGAGTTCTGCAGCGTTCACGGTCACCGCTTCTCCTGATCCGGCCTGACGGAAAGGCAATCGAGGCGGCTGAGAAAGAGGCCCAAAGGAGGCGGGAACCTGCCACGATGCGACCCGCTGGGGTCGTTTCCACTCCTCCCGATGTGTGGAGTCTTTCTGCAAAGGACCTTATGAGGTCGCTTCCAATCGTTGCAAGCGCGGACACCCCAGCTTCGAAAATCGTCGAGACCATGCTGGAGCTCGATATCGACTGCATCCCGGTCGTAGGATCTCGCGGCGAATTGATCGGCATCGTGTCTGAATCCGACTTCGTCGCATCTGACCAAGGTGTTCCGATTACGGCGTACCAGGTTCCGCAGCTTTTCAAGCGAGGCCTTTCCCAAGATGCTTTGGCCGACATTTACGCTGCGGGCGCGCTCTTCACGGCCGAGCAGATTATGTCGAAAGAAGTCCTGGGCGTCGCCGAGGATGAGCCTGTGACGACTGTCGCCCGCAAACTGCTTTCACCGTTCGTCCGGTGGGTGTTTGTGCACCGTGGCGGGGTCCCAGTCGGGATAATCGCCGAACGGGACCTGCTGAAGCTTCTCATTCCCGGTACCGTGAAACGAGCGGCCGATGGCTGACCGCGACGACCGCGATGTGAACAAACTCTCTGAACACCTGTGGCATGCGCTCGAAGAGTCGTACGTCGCAGAAGTGCTGAGCACTCAACACGCGGGTCTTTCAAGCGACGAAGTCGACCGCCGGTTGACTGAGTACGGGCCCAACCAGATCGCTGAAGAGCCTCCCACGAGCAACCTGTCGCTGGTCCTCCACCAGTTTCGCAGCCCTCTTATCTATATTCTGCTCATCGCCGCGGCGATTACGCTCTTGCTCGAGGAATACAAGGATGTCGGCGTGATTGCCGCCGTCCTCATCCTGAATGCGATTATCGGGTTCACGCAGGAGCGAAAGGCGGACACATCGGTCCGCGCCCTGATTCGAATGGCTGCACCCCACGCCCGCGTTATCCGGGACAACCGGGAATGGGATATCGAGAGCAGGGATCTCGTGCCAGGGGACGTCGTGCTCCTGGAATCGGGATCCCGGGTTCCCGCCGATCTGCGCATCATCTCGGCTACGGCGCTCCTGGTGGACGAGTCGACCCTAACCGGGGAGTCCGAATCCGCCCACAAGCTCCCGGAGCCTCTTGCTGAATCGACAGTCCTTGCCGATCGCAGCAACATGGTCTATGCAGGCACCGTGATTTCCAGTGGGCGCGGTCGGGGATATGTCATAGCAACCGGGAGTGAGACTGAACTGGGTGGTATTGCCGCACAGGTCCGGTCCGAGGTCCGGGTAGACACGCCGCTGCAGCAACGGATGGCCCGTTTCGCCACGCTCATTGGTGTTGCAGTCGCCGTGTCGGCAGCGCTCGCTTTTCTCTTCGGATTGCTCCGTGGGGAGTCTGCTTCCTACATGTTCCTCGTGGCCGTCACGCTCGCGGTCTCGGCAATCCCTGAGGGACTTCCGGTCGCGTCCACGATCACATTGTCGGTCGGCGTTCGGAGAATGGCCAGCCGCAACGCCATTATCCGACGCCTGCCTGCAGTGGAAACCCTGGGAAGTACGACCTGTATTGGGTCGGACAAAACCGGCACCCTTACTGAGAATCGAATGACCGTTCAGCGTATCTGGGCGGGTGGGTGCGCCGTAGATCTTGATGACGATCATCCGGTGATCGACACGTGCGAATCTGTTGGACTTGTATTGCTTGCAGGAATCCTGTCGAACGAAGCCGACGTGTCTCAAACCACGGAGGGGTGGGAGATCCATGGCGACCCAACAGAGGCCGCGCTACTGGTCGCAGCTGCGCGGCTTGGCATTGACCCAAGTGAGGCTCGTGCCGACTATCACACCGTGGCCGAAATTCCTTTTGAACCGGAGCGCCAGTACGCTGCCAGTTTTCGGGAGAAGGATGGTGTCCGGCAGGTCTTCGTCAAAGGAGCTCCTGAACGCCTGATCTCAATGTCTACATCGATGCTCCTCGACGGCGGGGAGCATCCGATCGACCACGATCTCATCCACGACGCGGCCAGCGAGCTGGCGTCGCACGGATTGCGGGTCCTGGGAATGGCCTATCGTCGTATCCCTCCGGGACACGGGCTGTTCGACGGTGACGATGAACCCCATGATCTCGTGTTCCTCGGACTACAGGGAATGATGGATCCGCCACGGGAAGGGGTCAAAGAATCGATCGCCGCCTGCAACGACGCTGGAATCCGGGTGGTGATGATTACTGGAGACCACGCCGCGACGGCCAAAGCTATTGGAAACGATCTTGGAATTTCCGGACTCACCTCAAGGGTGCTGACTGGCGGCGAGCTCTCCCGGATGGACGACGACGACCTCCGCAGTGTGGTTCGTGACATCAGTATCTACGCGCGGGTGGCTCCCGAACAGAAGCTCCAGGTTGTCCGGGCGCTTCAGGATGAGGGCGACGTCGTTGCTGTCACTGGCGACGGTGTCAACGACGCCCCAGCACTCAAGGCGGCAGATATCGGAATCGCAATGGGTCGCAGTGGTACCGATGTCGCCCGCGAAGCCGCTGACATGGTGCTAACTGACGACAACTTCGTGTCGATTGTTTCCGCCGTCGAAGAAGGGCGGATCACCTTCGACAATGTGAGAAAAGTGACGTTCTTCCTTGTTGCCACTGGTGCAGCCGAAGTACTCACTATCCTTACGGCACTCGTTCTTGGATGGCCAGTGCCGTTCATCCCGGCCCAGATTCTCTGGCTGAATCTGGTAACCAATGGCCTGCAGGACGTCGCTCTGGCTTTCGAACCGGGTAACCCCAACATTCTCCGGCGCAAACCGCGCCCACTCTCGGAGGGTGTGATCTCCCGCCTGCTCTGGGAGCGCACGGCAATTACGGCAGTGGTGTTGTCGATCGGCACGTTGGGACTCTACCGGTGGGAGCTGAGTCGCACCGACTCGCTGGTGATGGCCCAGACGGTGGCACTTACCACTATGGTCGTTTTCCAGGCTTTCCAAGCCGGGAATGCCCGTTCGGAAACGCGTTCGCTCTTTCGCATGAGTCCGTTTTCCAACCGTTTGTTGATCGTCTCTACGGTCGCGGCATTGAGCGTGCACGCGCTCGCGCTCTACTGGGGCCCGACCCAGCGGATTCTGCGCGTCGAGCCAATCGGTTTCGAGGTCTGGATGAGGATCGTACTGGTAGCGTCGTCAATCCTGCTCTTTACGGAAATCCACAAGTACTTGCGACGACGTTATCCGCTAAAGCAATCAAGTCGTTTTTCAGGAGTGGCGACAAGTCAAAGCATGTCCGGCGCCTAGTCTGGTTGATAGTGACGCAGTGGACCCTCTGCTTTGAGCGGGGACCAAGCGAGTTGCTGGCTAGCATGGCGGCGTCCAGATCAAACCGGTCGGCCAATTGGAGACGAAGGACGCGAGTCGCTGGCGGTTGAAGTGGTACGCCGGGATGAGTGTCTTTTCGATGCTGGGCGTGGCGCGGGTGAAGGGGATTCTTCCGTAGACCCAACGTGTCGTTCTGACCTATCTTGTCGGTTAGTGGATTGACCCGACCAGGATGGACGACGGCGCGACGAGGGTGAGCAATGGCCGAGCATCGATGGATCACGATTCCAGCGGGACGTTTCCGGATGGGAAGCAACCCACGGTGGGCGGCACCGGCAGACCGGAACGAGCGTCCTTTGCATCGACTCGGACTCGACGCGTTTTCCATTGGCCGGATACCGGTCACCAATGCCGAGTATCGGCTTTCGTGCTTCGACCGGCTACGAACATCCGGGGCACTGGCTGGACGGCGCTCCGGCACCAGGAACCGAAACGCATCCGGTGACCTATGTGTCGTGGCACGATGCGATGGCGTTCTGCGCGTGGGCGGGGGTGCGCTTGCCGACAGAGGCGGAATGGGAAGGAGCCGCCAGGGGTCCTGATTCGGCGGGTGCGCGCTGGTGGCCGTGGGGCGACGATCCTCCTGATGCGACGCGCTGTCATTTCGATGGCCAGCACCAGGGGGTGTCACCGGCTGCTCAAGGCGTCAAGCCAGCCGGGATTTTGGCAGATGGGGCAAGTCCGTATGGTGTGCTCGACATGGCGGGGAATGTCGCGGAGTGGACCCATTCCCGCGAATGGCCCTATCCCTATCGCCACGACGATGGTCGAGAGGATGATGGTCCGGGTTGGATGCGGGTTATCCGGGGCGGTTCATACATGCACAGCGCGGCTGATGTTCGGTGTTCCGTCCGCAACGGCATGATGGAGGGGGCGAGGGATGTCTATATCGGGTTCCGGGTTGCTGCCGACGTGGGAGTCACACCCCGTCTTCCTCTGGATTTGGTGTCGGTTCCGGCTGGGGCGTTCTGGATAGGGAATGATGCAACCGGCATCGCGCACGCGGTGCTTCCGGATGAGTTCCCAGATCATGAGCAGGAGGTCGAGTCATTCCGGGTCGCGCGGTTTCCGGTCACGAATGCGGAGTATCTCCGCTTTGTTGAAGCGACGGGTTACGAGCTGCCAGCGCACTGGTCGACTGGTGCGATTCCCGACGGCGTGGCGGAACACCCGGTTACCCATGTCGATTGGCACGACGCGCAGCGTTATTGCGAGTGGGCCGGGGTGCGGCTCCTGACCGAAGCAGAATGGGAGTACGTCGCGGCCGGAACGGGAAACGTCGATGAACCTCGAATCTATCCCTGGGGTGACCATGCTCCAACGAACCGGCGCCTGAATTACCGGCGTTCGGGGCGAGGAGACCAGACGACGGTGGTAGGCTCCTACCCGAGGGGCGCGACACCCGAAGGCGTGCACGATCTGGCGGGAAATGTCTGGGAATGGGTGAGTTCGCTGCATCGACCGTATCCCTATGACCCCAACGATGGTCGTGAGGAACAGAATGTGCCTGGCCGAAGAGTGCTGCGAGGTGGGTCGTTTCTCAGCCCGAGTGCGGCGTTTGTACGGTCCGCGATGCGAAGTCTGAGTTTTCCAACCCGCCGACGTGAGCATATCGGATTCCGCGTGGCTGAATGACCGGCCAAGCGACAACCCCCGGCGATTGCGCCGGGGGTTGTCGCGTTTCGAGGCCTTGGCCGTTCCCGATCAGACGCTGTTGGGATCGGTTGGGTCGGTGTCGTTGAAGAGTTCGTCGAGATCGTTGACGCCGTCGCCGTCGGTGTCAGCCAGATTGGGATTTGTACCGAAGAAATCGGTTTCATCCGCATCGCTCAGGCCGTCACCATCTGAATCAACATCACCGCCGGCGGCCGGAGCGCCGTTGTCATCGGCGGGATCGAGCGGGTTGGTCCCGGCGTTGACTTCAGCCCCGTCATTGACTCCGCCGCCGTCAGTGTCGGCTCGGGCCGGATCGGTGCCAAAGAAACCGGTTTCGTCGGCGTCGGAAAGACCGTCACCGTCCTGATCGCCGTTTGTTGTGGTGGCATCGGCCGTGGTTGGGCTTGGGGTTGGAGTTTGATCGCCGGCAGGAGTTGCCGTTCCGCAGGAGGTTGGCTCGGCTTCCTGGCCGAATGTCGTGGTCCAGTACCACTTGAAGGTCGAGTTCGGGTTCTCAACGCGCGCGATCCCAATGACGACATAAGCGGGGTTGAGCATACCGGCGTTGTGACCGGGGCTGTTTTGCCACCATCCGAACGCACCGGCGGCTGACTGATCACCGGCGAAGACGTTTTCCCCGGCAGTCGCAGCACCTGCATAGCCGGCTGTCGTGAGACGCTGGGAAACCGATGAACCGTCGGTGCCGGTATGTCCGATGAAGTCGTTGGTTGCCTGGTCCTGGCTCTGGACTTCGGCGGCGAGCGTCATGGACGGACCGAGCGCAAGTGGCGGGGCGCCATTTTGAGCCCGGTAGTCGTTGATCAGTTTCAGCAGCGCAGCTTCTTCGGGGTCGATCGCACAGGTCGCGGTGGTTGTTGCTCCCGTTTCCTGGGCGGGCTGAGTTGGCGCAGCTGGCTGAGCGTTCGTTGTTGTGGTGTTTGCCGGTGCTTCGGTCGGGTTGGCATTCGTATCTGTTGTCCCCGCTTGCGTTGGCTCAGCTGCGGCGGGTTGCTCATTGGTGGCGGCGGTCGTGTTGTCGCCAGCGGGCGTCTCCGTCGGATTGGTATTCGTATTTGTTGTCGCTGCCTGAGTCGGCTCGGCTGCGGCGGGTTGCTCGTTCGTCACAGCGTTGGTGTTGCCGGCGGCCGTCGAATCCGTCGTTCCAGCAGCTGGAGCTGCTCCCTGCGTCTGATTGGTCACAGGCTGATCGGTGCCGCCGACACAGGCGGCAGCATCAACGGTCGAACCAAAAGTGGTCGTCCAGTACCAGCCGAAAAGCGAGTCCGGATTGTTGACTCGGGCGATACCAATGGCATTGAAGTTCGCACCGAGCATGTTTGCGTTGTGACCAGGACTGGTGCGCCAGGCTTCGAACGCTCCAGACGCTGTCGGATCGCCTGCAAAGACGTTTTCCCCGGAGGCGGTGAAGTTGGTGTAGCCGGCTGCGATCAACCGCTGTTCGACGGTCGAGCCGTTCGATCCAACGTGACCAAACACACCGGTGAGCGCCATGTCCTGGCTATGCGCTTCGGCGGCCGTACCGAGGGCCTGGCTGAAGGCAAGTGGCTGGAGACCATTTCCGGCCCGATAGGCGTTGATGATCTGAAGAAACGCGACCTCCTCGGAGTCAGCACAGAACGCTGTGGCCTGGGCCGATGCCGAATGCTGTGCTGGTGTCGCTACCAGCGCGGTAGCGATCAGCGAGAGCGTTAGAAACGTAACGGCGATCCATCTCATCATCCTGGTCTCTCCTCATATGCGAAAGGCTCCCGTGACCAGACACGTCCGGTGAGCATAGCGGTTCCCTGGATACCCGGTTTTTTCTCCGATTCTCGAACAGCATTATTGTTGCATCCGGTCCTGTGAAACGCAACTCGAATCGTGAAATCCGGCCGGGAGCGATTGCGATTGTCGGTCGACTCTGAAGGAGCGAATGCCGCTCCGACGATCGCAGTCCTTACGAAACTCGCGGTTCCTGCGTATCATGGTAGAGAGGAGATTTGCGTAGCGGTAAGGACATAAGGTCGCAAAGAAAGGTGTGAGGACGATGGAGGCGAAACCCTATCCCGTCCAATTCTCGGTCGACTATCCCGAGCGGTCGCTCAATCGACTGACGACATTCTTCCGCCTATTCATGGTGATTCCGATTGCCATTGTTCTCGGCATGGTATCCGGGACCGATTCGTGGACCTGGACTGGTTCGGAAGAGACTCAGGATCTCACTATCAACGTAGTCTCTGGTGCAGGCGGCCTGCTCTTCCTGGCACCACTCGTGATGATCGTCGTCCGGCAGAAGTATCCGCGCTGGTGGTTCGACTGGAATCTCGAGTTGCAGCGGTTCACGAACCGAGTCGGAGCGTATCTCGCGTTGATGGATGATACGTATCCGTCGACGGATGAACAGCAGTCAGTCCATCTCGACTACCCGTATCCGGACGTCAAGCAGGATCTGAACCGGTGGCTGCCGCTTGTGAAGTGGTTGCTGGCGATACCACACTATTTTCTGCTCTTTTTCCTCAATCTGGCGGCGTTCGTGGCAGTGATCATCGCCTGGTTTGCAATCATCATTACCGCGACGTATCCCAAATCTCTCTTCACGTTTGTCGAGGGTGTGATTCGGTGGGACAACCGGGTAATCGCGTACACGTTGACGCTAGTCACCGACGAGTACCCGCCATTCAGCCTGGATGCCTAGCCTATTCCTGTTCGGGCTGGAGCAACCGCCGAATTGTTGAATCGATTTCCTCGATTGGGTCTGAGGGTCGGACAAGGAGATCGATTTCCAGATCGTCGTGATTCGTGCTGTCGTCGGATTCGAGCACCACGATGTCGATGGCTGGATTGCGCAACAACTGCGTGAGTGCGGCTCCAACACTTCCTGTCTGATTGGGTTGCCGGACGCCGTCAGTTGTTATCTGGTCGATAGTCGCGTGTCCTGTATGCAGTCCCTGGCGCGAGAGGATGTCGTCGATCTGGCTGATCGTCGCCTCAGACCCAGGTCCCCTTTGAACAGCGATGACCGGGACCCGGATCGGTGCGCCGGGCGGATAGAGCATCGCGATGATGTCCTCGCCGATGTCGTCGGGTTTGCCGACCCTCGGACGGACATGTGCCTTGAAGGATGGCATGCTATTGACCTCGACAATTGCGCCGCCCGTGTCGTGCAGTGGGCGGGTGATATCTGACGTCACAACGTCCAAAGCTGCGATATCGAGGCCCACCGCCGCTGACGCCATCTTGAAGATCGTGACGTTCTCGGGATGGATGACGTTGGTGCAGTTCACGTTAAGGCTGCCGTTGAAGGCGACTGGAGGTTTGACCAGGACCAGTTCACCGAGTTCTGGAACCGACTCCGGACTCAGGTGCTGGAGTTCCAGGATCCGGATTACCTCTTCGTCGAGAGTGATCTGTCGGCGCTCAATAACACGTTCCGCTTCACGCCGCCTCATTTCGTTGCTGTAATCAATGAGCTCCTGAACCGTGTGCCTCCCTGTTCCAGTGACCGATGCGGTCTGGCGCCGGTACGCTCCACTGATCTTCCCGTCGATGACCAGCACGCGGTGTTGGTTCCCGGGTACGAGTCCTTCTATCAGCACGGTCTTGCGAGTGCTGAAGGCAACTGCGGATTCAAACGCGTTCGCGACCTCACCGTCCCTCGTTAGACCGATCGATACGCCGCGAGCGCGGTTGCCGTCGATCGGTTTGACGACGACTGGATAGCCGATGCGATTGGCGAGTGACACCGCTTCGTCTGCACTGGTACAGGCATGACTCACGGGTGTCGGAAGCCCCGCCCGGTTCAGGATCTGGTAGGTAAGCCGTTTGTCCTTGGCGATCCGAACGGCGGTATCGGTTGTCAGGCTTGTCGACATCGTTCGAATTCGCTGGCGAAAGCGGCCATTGCCGAACTCGACGACTCTCCTATCGGCCGCAGAGCGTGAAACTGGAATGCCACGTCGTTGAGCTGCCGCAACTGGCGACTCCTCGTGGACATCCCATTGCTGACCGTCTGAATATGTGTCAGGCATCGAGCGTTCCTGCTGAGGGATAGAGCATCGCGATTATGGCTTCTCCGAGATCGTCGGGAGGACCTTCGAACGGTGTGCTGTGGATCTCGAGAGAGGGCATGCTGTTGACCTCGATGATCGCCCCGCCGACATCCCAGACCGAACGGGTGATATCGGGGGTGATCAAATCGATTCCAGCGACATCGAGACCGGCCACGGCTGCTGCCATCCTGCCGATGATGGCGTTGTCAGGATGGACTGCCATGGTGCAGTTGATGGTGGTGCCACCATTGTAGGCAATAGGGGGTTTGACCGGGACTGGTTCTCCCAGAAGAGGAACCGAATCGAGGGTCTGGTCACGATAGGCAAGCAACCTGAGGAGTTGTGCATCGATTTCGATCTGCTGGCGTTTGCGGAGGTGACGAGGTTCGCGAATGCGAACGGCATTCGTAAGGTCGATAAGTTCACTGATGGTGTGGACACCGTCGCCGATCAGCGTGGCGGCGATTCGACGGTAGGCGCTTGCGAGTTTGTCATCGACCACTAGTAATCGGTGTGGGTTGCCGGGCACGAGGCGTTCGACGACTACCGTGTTTGAACGGCTCTCGCCGATCGCGTGGGTAAAAGCGGCCCGGACGAGATCCGCCGAACGGAGATCGATCGACACCCCCCGGTCACGGCTACTGTCGACCGGTTTGACGACGACGGGATAGCCGATCTGCTTCGCCGCGGTGACCGCGTCGTCGGCGGTACTGCAGGTGAGACTTGGTGGGACTGGCAGTCCGGCTCTTGCGAGGAGCGCCAGGGTCAGTTCCTTGTTCTTCGCGATTGCGACGGCGGAATCGGTGGTCAACGAGGTTGACATCGTCCGGAACCGGCGGCGGTTGGTGTCAGGTCCGATTTCGATCAGCCACCGGTCAGCCCGTGAGCGTCGGACGGGGAGTCCGTGCCGAAGCGCTGCCCTGACGACATCCGCTTCCTCGGTCGCCCAGTGCTGCGACGAGATTGATCGGGCGTTCGACGCGCTCCATTCCTGGGTCGTGGAATCATCCATGAGAGTGGTTTCCAGCAAGAAAGCGGCGAGCGACCTCCGATGCCACGCTGGCAGGATCCAGATGATCGGCGAACAAGATGATTTCTCCCGGATCGACTGTCGATGGCAGCCGGGAGACCAGCGATGGATCGAGTGACTCTGGCACGAGAAGGAGATTGATGTCGGGCATTCCTTGAGACAGTTGATCGAGGTCGGCTTCGATGACGCCGATTTCGACCGCAGGGTTGCGCAAGAGTGTCTGTGGACCCGCTGGCGGCAGGTTCAGACCATCGATGATCAGTTTTTCGGGCGTGCTCAGGCCGACTGCGTGTCCGCTGAGGGTGAACTCGTGACAAAGATGGTCACAGATGGCGTGCGAAGCAGAGGATTGAACGATGGCGATGACCGGAATGCTCGACGGTTGATTTGTTGGGAAGAACATGTCGAGAACGGCGAGATCAGGAGATGATGGCAGTCCTTCGCGCGGTCCGATGTCCGCGCGAAACGCCACAAGACTGTTGACCTCGACGATCGCGCCCCCGTTGTCCCAGAGGGGGACCGTAATGTCTGGCGTGACGATATCGACACCGCAGATGTCGACATCGACAACAGCGGCGGCCTGAACGGCGATCTTGCGGTTGTCCGGATGTGGAGCGTCGAAGCAGGTGATATTGGAGCCACCGTTGCCGCCGCCCAGCCACCGCAGCGCAACCAATCGGCCAAGGGTTGGGACTGAGTCGAGCGTGAGTCCCTGAGCTGCAAGGACTTCCTCGGTGAGCGCATCGATCGAATGAAGGGAGCGTGCCCGGAAGAACTGATTCTGGCGCGAGATGGCTTCATTGCCGAGGTCGATGAGTTCCTTGACCGTATGAAACCCCGTTCCGGTTACTCGGGGCGGGATCGTCTTATGGGTCGCGACGACCTCGCCGCCGACGACAGTCATGCGGTAGTTGTGACCAGGTATCGAGCGATCGACAAGCGCGGTACTGGTCGGACTGACCGCGAGCGCGAAGTCGACAGCTGACCGGAGCTTGGGATCCGTGGATATGCGAATGGTCGTTCCGCGGGCGTTGTTGGCGTCGAGTGGTTTAACGGCAATCGGATAGCCAATCGTATGAGCAGCGGCCAATCCCTGATCGCCCGACTTGACCTGAATGCTGTCCGGGACTGGAAGACCAGCGCGACGAAGGAGCTGATAGCTGAGTGTCTTGTCGCGAGCGAGTTTCATCCCGAGCAGGGAGGTGTTCGATGTCAGGGTGTAGCGAAGCCGACGGCGATAGCGACCGTTGCCAAGTTCGAGGAGAGATCGATCGTGGGGAGACCATTCGACCGGGATACCGCGATCCTCGGCGTTGTCGATGAGCGTATCGATAGTGAGAAACCACTCGCTACCGAGTCGCTCGGCGACTTCGCGCCGGGAACCGGGCGAAGCGGTGACCGGTCCTGGAACTGCGGCGGGCATCATGGCGAGGACACGATGTACTGATCCTCGAGCAAATGCAACGCCGCGACAACTGGTAGCGAGATATCTGGTGAAACGCCCTCAAACGAGGCGAGGCGATCGACCCACCGGGATGGAGGCAGATTCAGATTGATCGTCGATGGATCGTAATCGATGAATTTCAAATCCTGATCGAACGATGCGGAAGGCCGGGTCATCGCTCCGCTGTGGATCACGACCGAGCCTCCAGAGCAGCGGGTCCTTTCTAGCAGATCGGTTTCAATCGGTTCTCCTCTTGGAGATAGGACATCCGATCGGACAGGAATGACGGCGATTGAGCAGGAGCGGAGAAGATCGATCGTGCCAGCAGGTCTGGAGGCATCTATCTCGATCACGGCAATGTCAGTCGTGGGATTTGCGAAAACGGCTCGAATCCGATCAGCCGGATCGCGGGAAACGGGAAGTTCGACTCGATCGATCACGAGTCTCTGAGAGGTGGAGAGACCAACCCGTTTCCCGGAGAGCGTCAGATGCTCAGCGAGTGTTTGGCAGATTCTCTGCGATTCCCGGGAAGGCATTACGGCGATCACGGGGATTCGGGTGGGTGCGCCTTCAGGGTAAAGCATGGTGATGATTGGTGTTCCGATATCTCGCGGACTGCCTTCGACCGGATTGTAATGATCAACGAGACCGGGACCGCTGTTGATCTCGATGATGCCACCGCCGGTTTCCCAGATCGACCGGGAGATATGGGGCAGGATGAGATCGACCCCAGCGATGTCGAGGCCGATGATGCGGGCTGCCAGACCAGCCACGGCGGCGTTGTCGGGGTGAAGATCATCGGTAACATCGGTGGTCGACCCGCCGGTGCTGACGTTGCTGGTCGATTTGACCGGGATTGTTCGTCCGGATTCAAGCCGGTCGTCAAGTGCAAGGCCGAAACTACGAAGTGTTTCGACGGTTTGATCATTGATTGTGATTGGCTGAAGCGGAGTGGCCATCGAAGGGGTCCGCTGGGGATCGCGGTTGAGATCTTCGATGAGTTGGCGGACGGTCTGGTGACCATCACCGACCACGACCGGTGGAAAGCGCTGGTTGACGGCAATGGTTCTGCCATCGACGACCAGGAGACGATAGTCGTTACCGGTCAGGTGCTCCTCGATCTGAACACCATCTCTCGGTGAGGCAGGAATGAGAGGATAGATGCGATCAAGGTCGTGATGGTTCTGGATGTTGACGTAAACAGATCGACCCTTGTTGCCACCGACTGGTTTGAGCACCACCGGAAAACCGAACTGGTCGGCCACGTTGTGGGCTTCCTCGAGCGAATGGACGGTCATCGAGCAGGGAACCGGGATCCCGCCGCGTCGAAGGAGTGTGTTGGTGAGGTCCTTGCTGGCGGCGACGCGGGCGGCAAGCAGACTGGTGCTGCTCGCGCTCAAACCGCGAAAGTGTCTGAGGGTTGAACCGATGCCGAAATCGTAAGCACCGCCTCCCGATGACCCGATCCGCACCAGCAACCCACGCCGGAGTGCCCCGGAGAGAACAGACCCATATCGGACGTCGGGGCGATCGCTGGGCGGGATGCCGCGGCCCCAGGTAACGAGCGGTGAATCGAGACCCGGAAGCGGTTCAGTCATTGCCAGAGAGTCGGGGATGGCCCGCTTCCAGCACTTTTCCAATCACCAGCGGGAGGTGATCGATTGATGGGAACGTGACCGTCGAGCCTCCGAAATCGGTCAGAAGTGGAGCGATGGCTGGGTCGCCCAGATCGGCAATCAGAGTGCCGCCGCTGCTGGAGACCAGATCGGCCAGCACCGTTTCGACCGGTTTTCCAGCTGGCGTCGTGAGCCCGGAAAGGGCTGACAGAACGGCAACATCGCAATAGTCGAATCCGAGACCTTCGCTGACGAGGAGGTCGGGATCGACCTCGACGATGGCGACTTCAGTGGCCGGGTTGTCGAACAGGGTGGTTATGCCAGCAACTCCCCGGGATTCCACTCCGCGGAAGAGCATCTCATCGATGACCAGCCCAGCAGATGTCGCGAGTCCCACAGTGGAGCCTGCCGCGGTCAGATGGTCCGCAATCGACTGCGCGATCTGGACCGAATCTGGTGAGCGCATCAGGGCAATGACCGGCACCCGGACCGGTTTGTCAAGCGGAAAGAGCATCGTAATGATGGCGGTGGCGACATCATTCGGTGGCTCGGGACCGGTCTTTAGGTGGACATCGAGTCCAGAGCCACTGTTGACTTCGATGATCGCGCCGCCATCGAATTGCATCGGTGTGCCGATGTCCGGGGTCACGATATCGATTCCAGCGATGTCGAGTCCGATCGTGGCGGCGGCCTGGACGCAGATGGCGGCGATGTCCGGGTGGATCTTGTCCACCACTTCTGACAACCATGCGCCTTCGTACTGCACACCTGTTGGTTTGACCTGGATGGTCTGGTCGGCAGGCAAGATCGAATCGAGGGCGAAACCCAGTGATCGAAGTGTGTCGTCGAGGCGATCGTTGAAACTGATTCCAGATGTCGTGTAAGCGGTGGATCGGCCTAGACGACGGAGCTCGTTTTCGGTTTCGATGAGCTCCCTGATCGTTTGCTCGCCATTGCCGGTCACGGTGGGGGGGCTTGATTCCTGAACGGAGACGACCTTGCCGTCGATTACGACCACCCGGTATTTGCGACCTTCGACCTGCTTTTCGACGAGCGCGAGGCCATTCCTGGTGACCGCTGCGGTGCGGGGCCAGGCGTCACGAACCCAGGTTTCGTCGAGCAGGTTCATGCACACGCCGCGACCGAGGTTGCCACTGAGCGGTTTGAGGACGACTGGATAGCCGAGTTCGTTGGCTGCAGCGATCGCTTCGTCGAGCGTGCGAACGGCCCGTCCTGAAGTTGCCGGCAGTCCGGCCTCGCGGAGGATCTGACTTGTGGCGAGCTTGTTCGCGGCGAGTTTGGCGGCGATGCTCGATGTTTTCGACGAGGCGAGCCGCATGAAGCGCTGACGGTACGCTCCGTTTCCATATTCACGAAGTCGGTTCGGCGGCGGCAGTGGTGGGAGGACGGGAATCCCCCGCCTCCGGGCGGCCGCGGCCAATGCGGACGCGGTGATATTGCGTTGTTCCCTGGCGACCGGTTCTGAAGCGGTCTGCAAAAATGACGCCAGCGCGGTCGAATCTGGTCGCTGATCGGACAGAACTGCATTTGCGAGATTCAGGGCGAGGGTTGTCGCCTGCTGGCCAACCTCCGCGCTTTCGTGCTGAACAACGATCTCCCAGTAGGCTGGAGACGGTCGATGGCAACGCCGCGCTCCCGTGGACGTCGTAGCCAGCGACTCGCTGGAGTTCGATCCCAAGGCCGCGAACCAGATCGGACGGTGTCTGGATCGAATCAGGATCAGTGAGCACGGTTTCGATCAGAGCGACAGCCCGGAGGTCCCCCGGCAGGGTGACGTGGGCTTCCGTGACGGCCGACCGGATGACTTCGAGATGGGCCGGGGTGAGTGCGATGTCGGGCTGGAGTGCAATCTGCAGCCGGGTGGCCGGATGCTGGAACCAGACGTTCGGTCCGGAGAACTGGGTTTCTTCGAGCAGAGAGATGGGTTGGATTGGTTCGATCTCGGCATCAAGTTGAGGCTCCTGAGGCGCGATGAACCGAGGGAAACCAGTCAGGAGCGCATACGAACCCATCAGTGCCGAGATGTTGTGTTGGACGAAATCGAGTCGGATCCGACTCTCCGCCGCATCCTGGGCCCAGGCGCCGATGACTCGTTCGGGGGCGCGAAAATGACTCGTGTTGTCGGCGGTGTACTGCACCCGCATCAGGAACTGGATGGTGCGGAGAGCCCCGGTGCTGATCCGGGCGGCGGCAGATTCGTCACCGATCACGTGGGCGAGATCCCAGGCTGCGTTCATCGCTTCGGCTTTGGTGGCAGTCGAGGTGAAATTAATCTCGGGAGCGCGGAACGAACCGCCAATCCGCCAGGGATAGGGATCGGTTGCCGGTATCTGGTTGCGGATCATGGCGTCAGCTTGCATGAACGCGACCGTTGCGTAGGCGGGATCGGGATGGAGGCGATAGAGATCGGCGAGTGCCATCGTGAGCCAGTGATCTTCCCGCGGGACGCGACCAGCAGCAATGATGTCGCCGTCCTTCCTGTAAAGAAGGTAGTCGGCGGCGCGAATGGAGACGTCGAGCCAGGGACCGTCTGGAAAATGATGCGCAAGCCGTGTGGTCGCGAGAAGGGCTTCACCGGGGTAGTAGTGCGAGTTCGGGGTGAGACGACGTTCCTGGCCGGTGGCTTCGTAGGACTGGTGGTATCGACCGGGGTCATCAGCGAGTTCCATCTGGAGCAGGAAGGTGGCGAGCGAATCGATGATGTCGTCGAGATCGCTTTGGCCGGTCGCGCGGCGCCGTTCGAGCAACGCAACCAGTGCGAGACCCTGACCACCGAGTTTGTTCAGCGTGCCATAGAGATAGGCGGCGCCTCCGATGGGTACGGAAACAGAGGCGTTGACGATGTACTCGGTTGCGCCTTCAGCGGCGGCGCGGATGGTTGGATCGTCGAAGAGTGTGCATGCCTGAAAGAGGGAATAGGTGGCGCCAGCGTGGCGGACTTCGTTGTAGTTGGATGAATCATATTGATTTCTTTCTGGATAGTAGAAGTAGGGGAACGAACCGTCCGGCTGAATCGTGCTCGGCGAGCCAGGTGGCGCCGAGATAGGCGCGTTCGATCGCCAGCGTGGCCAGCGCGGCTGGATCGATGGGAGCGGTACCGTCGAGTACGGGATGGATCGGGGCGAGATGGAACTCGCTGGTTTGATTGGACGTGGTGGTGGACATCTTGAGAAATCCGGAGGTTGATGTCGGTTTGGACTCGATATCGGTGAGGTTAGCACATGGGTTGTTACGCCGTTCAGGTGGTTGCGAGCGGGTTGGTGCAGCCCAAGGACAAAGCGATGGGCTGCGACGTCTGGAGGTAGAGGTTGGAGTCATGGTTTGGTTCGGTCCAAGGCTAAAGCCCTGGGCTAACACGTCTCGTGGGTAGTGATTGGGGTGATGGATTGGTGCGACCCAAGGCTAAAGCCATGGGCTAAGACGTCTCGTGGGTAGTGATTTGGGTTATGGATTGGTGCGCCTCAGGGATGAATCCATGGGCTAAGACGTCTCGTGGGTAGTGATTGGGGTGATGGATTGGTGCGACCCAAGGATGAATCCATGGGCTAAGACGTCTCGTGGGCAGAGGTTGGGGTTATGGATTGGTGCGGCCCAAGGCTAAAGCCATGGGCTACGACGTCTGGTGGTCGAAAGCGAAAGTGGCGGCTGTGGCCATGAGGTGGCAATCGAGGTCGGATTCGAGAGTTGGATTCGTTGGGACGAGAGTGGTGGTTGTGTTGGCGGTGCGGTGAATGATGGTCGGCCCCGTTGGGGTTTGTTCGATGAGGATGGCATCGCCGCCACTGGCAAGATGGTCAGCGATGAGGGGGTTGTCGTCGCGGATGCTGGTGTAGATGATCCTGCCCCGGATCTCGGGAAGGAGCGCGCTCATCCCGGGAGCGTCGGCGTCCAGGATGGCGATGCCATTGGGGTCGAGGGTGCGACAGAGCACGGCTTCCGGCGGGGCAAAGCCGGGAAAGGGCGGGTTGGACACACCAGTGATGACCGCGATATCGCAGTACCCGAAACCGAGACCATGGTCGACGATCGTCTCGGGTCCTACCGCGAGCACGGCGATCCGGGTGGCGGGATTGGCGAGGACTTTGCGCGCGCCGGCGGTCCCGGACGCGTCGACCCCGCGCAGGTGAACACCGTCGATGTGAATGGCTGACGTGGTCGCCATCGAGACGCCTGGATGGATCGCAGAAAGCTGTTCTCCAATCGCCTTGACGATCGGATCGAGGTTGGAGGTGCCGGTGACAGCGAGAATGGGCGCGCGCACGGGCTGGCCGGGTGGAAAGAGCATGTTGATGATGGCTGGACCGGGATCGCGGGGTTCGCCTACAGCGGGATTGAGCTCGGTCCAGAAACCGGACCCGACATTGATGTCGATGATCCCGCACTCCTGTTCCCAGCAAGAGCGGGTGATGTCCTCAGCGATGAAGTCGATGGTGGCGACATCGAGCCCGACGATGGCGATGGACTGAATCAGCATCGATGCAGTATCTGGATGGACCAGGTCGGTAACATCTTCTGCTGTACCGCCTTCATCGGTTCGGGCTCGTGACTTGACCTGAATACATGCACCCGACGGCGGAACCGAATCGAGGTCGAGCCCCTGCAACGCCAGCATTCGGTGAAGATCGTCGTCGATTGTGATGAATCTCAGACGAAAAGGGCGGGCAGGGCCACGGCGGGGATCGGTATTGACTTGTTCGATGAGTTCACGAATGGTGGTGATGCCATCGCCAGTGACCGCTGCCGGACAGTGATTGATGATCGACGAAATCGCACCGTTGACAACCGCGACCCGAAGTTTCTGCCCTTCGAGGCTGCGCTCCACGAGAACGCGTTTGCGGGGAGAGGCGTCACGGGCCAGGTCGAAGGCCGGTTCGATTTCCTCCGCAGTACTGATCCCGACCGTCACCCCGGCGGACGCACCGCCATCGACTGGTTTGACCGTGACTGGATATCCGATCGAATCGGCAATCTGAATGGCTCGGTCCGCTGAGCCCGCAACTCCGCCGGCCGGAACCGGGAGTCCAGCATTGCGCAGATAGTGACTGGTCAAGTCCTTGGCCTGGGCGATGTTTCGACCGAAGAGCGAAGTCGAACTGGTCACGGTGCGGTCGATCCGCTGACGATGCGACCCGTTGCCAAGTTCGATCAGTTGATTGCGGGGGTCCGTGAAGCTCCAGGGAATGCCACGCTGTTCGGCGGCAGCCAGAATGGCGGTGGCGACACCGCTGGGATAGCGCACCTGGCGAAGCTGGCCGAGTTTCTGGAAGTGAGTGGTCAGATTTGCTGGGGGTGGCGACTCGTTCATCGCTGCGTCGAAAAGAGACTTGGTGATTCGCAGCGCGGCTTCGCCCAGGACCTCTTCATGCGATTCGGCAATTACCGTCCAGGAACTGGTTCCGCTTTCCGGATGGACGCTGGCGAAACTCGCAGGTAAACCGATCGATCGTTGCAGGAGGAGAAATGTCTCGACAAAGAGATGAGCAGGAGAACAGTCGGGATCGAATGCTGACGGTTGATCGATACCTAAGGTGGCGAGAGCCTCTGCGAGGTTGAGTGATGGAGCAGAAGCGACGGTGGGATCGATGCCAAGATCGATGGTTAATTCGAATTCAATCACAGAATCTTGTGACCAAATCGTGGGACCGGCGTACCAGGTCAGGTCCTTGGTGGTAACCGGCATCGATCTCAGTTCCTGCTCGCGAACAAGAGCACGACCCGGGTTACCGGGTCGTGCTCCAATTTTCACAACTGATGAAGCGATTACTGCTGTCGACAGGTTCCGCCGCTGCAGATATCGAACTCGCCACAGCAATCAAAGTTTTGCGCACATCCAGCTGCGTCTCTGGGGACGCAGCATTCTCCGTTCACGCAAACTTGATCGCAGTAACCACCGCAAAAACCGCAGTTATCGACATCGTTCAAGAGATCTCTGCAGACACCGTCGCAACACGTTCCAGAACCGCCGGTATCAAGCGCGCATTCGCCGTCCCGGTTCAGGGAATTGCACCCGCCACCGTCGCAGGTGTATACCTCGCATTGATTGGGATGGGTTCCGCAATCCTCCACGTCGCAGCAGTACAGGCCAGGTGTTGGCGTGATGCAGGTGACACCGCCGGTCCCAACGTCGCAACAGACACCGTCGCTGAGCCCACAAGTAGGACCGACACCACATTTGCACTCGCCAGTGGAGGAATCACAGACTTCGTTCGTTGCGCAGATCACGTTGAGGCAGAGATCCGGAGGGGGTGTTGTGGCGGTGGTCGTCGGTGTCACACACCCTCCCTCACCATCACATACCGTATTGCCTACGCAGGTCGTCATCGACCCGCAGACGCCCTCGTTGCAGACCCCGACGAGGCAATCATCAGGAATCGTCAGCGAAGCACAACTGACTCCGCAGTCGCCGCAATTGGTGGCATCGGCGTCGGTATCGACACAGGTTCCGCCGCAGCAGGTTTCGTTTGGTTCCTGGCAGTCTGGGAGCGACGGACAGCAGAGCGATGCCGAGATGCAAACGCCGTCGCAGCATTTCTCGGTAGCGTTGTAACAGCAGTCTTCGCCACAAGCGAAGGCGTCTACCGCACAGCAGAAGGGGTCGCCAGACTGGTTGCATCGGCTGCCCGAGCAGCATTCACCACCACAGCAGTTGTCGGCGTCAGCACAACAGGCGTTGTCCCGGTCGCTCCCGCAGGTGAAGGTGCCATCTGGGCAGCAAACGTCGATTTCCGGGGCACGGTTACATTGACCGGCGTCGCAGCAAACACCATTGCAGCATTCCTGGGCGGCGTTGTCACAGCAAGCGTTCGCCGCATCTGAGCCGCAAACGAACGAACCCTCGGCGCAGCAGATATCGGGTTCCGGACCGCGGTTGCACTGATTTGCCGCGCAGCAGGCACCGTCGCAGCAGGCTTCAGATTGGGTGTCGCAGCAGACGTTGTCGCCTTCGCAGTAGAACTGGGAGCCGTCGAGCACACAGGTGCCGTCGCAGCAGATCCCGTTGCCACCGCTGGGACCGTCGACCCCGTCACAAGCATCGCCGTTGAAGAGCGGATTGACCTCGCAGAGCTGGATACCGGAGCAGGCTTCGCAATCCGGGCAATTGCCCTGTTCGCCGCGAGGGATGACATCGCAGAAGTTGTCGGTTGGATCGCAGACCCAGCAGGCTTCTTCGCCCTGGTTGAGTTCGACACAGTCACCGGCATTGCAGCACTGGGTGGCGGGATCGATACAAACCGGGGATCCGTCCGGATTGACGCAGCATTCCTGGTCGGCTTCACAGCAGAGACCGACGCCCGAATCGAAACCGCTTGGGCAATAGATCTTGTCGGCCGGACAGCAATCGCGCTCGTAGCGGCCGTCATCGTCGTCATCGTCAGCGGGGAAGACTCCACCGAACGGTTCGAAACAGGTGCCG
>CAVQGN010000008.1:0-76286 GCA_963712055.1 uncultured Chloroflexia bacterium
ACAACCGAATATAGACACATTCTGTCCATCCTGTCTATCCCTGTTAATCGCCTCCCCTAGCGACAAACCCGCCAAACCATGACACTATCCCCTCAACGGATTGAAACGACCGGAAAGGGTTTGCGTGTGGAACCGCTGCGGACTGCTATCGTCGGGTGCGGGGGGATGGGGCGTCGTCATCCAACATGTTCCGTTACGGGTTGATCGAAGCTCCCGATATTGTTGACCCTGCTTGAACCGTGCCATCCTTGCTTCTTCAGGAGCTGCATTCATCACTATGCTGGTGGCTAAGCCACCATTCTTCAAGCTCCACTATCACCTCTCGCATCGTGGGCCAGCGGTCACGACCGATCCACTCCGGATCGCGTGACTCCTTCCCCGTTTCATCGAATACGTGCTTGTGATGATTGTCGACGTGCCCGGCGCGGCCATAACCATGGGCATTGTCATATCGAAAGAGCGGCCGCGAGCCCTCGCCAGCTATGCCTGCATGGTACTTGTATTTGCTTGTTCGAACCTGATTACGTTCATTCAACTCAAGGATCTTGCGTACGTCAAGATAGATGCCATCTTGACAACGTAGCCGTCCCGAAACTGTCACAGTGTCGGGACCCGCTATAGCAATGATCACACCGTCGTCGAGTATGAAATGTTCGAAATCGCTCAGGCAGGAGAAGTGAATCCCGATATAGTGTTCGAGATCATTCCAGCCATGCCGGTCAGCTGGCAACGACCTTAGCTCTCTGCAGCAGCTCGAAATCGATCAGCCAGTCGCAAACATCCTCGGTTTCTTCGATTCGCCCATTTTCAATCGCCTCGCTGAGGTCCTCTGACGGGATTCCATACCGCTCTTCTTGGTTTTGAATGGCGACTTGAAGACGTTCGAGAATCGCAACGAAATCTGCAATCGTGTCCCGTTCATGTAGGAGTTTTTCTGCTTGTTGCTTCGCTGTGAGACGATGACTGCGAACTGCTACCATCGTTCGCCCCTCCTTCAGAAAATCGAATTCATACCAGTGTACGACAACCTGGATTCGTTGGATCGCTTCAAACAAGGTCCTGCACTGCGCTCGTCGAAGGGACCCAGGGGCAAGGGATTTGGGGATTTGGGTCCCTCTCGATCCTCGATTCCGCCGAAACAGGCACGGCACCGGAGCAGATCGAAATGGCAATCCGGCAAGCCATCGAAAGAGGCTGGACGACCTCAAACAAACTCCTCGGGGACAGCACCCGGCAGACCACAGCGTGTGCTCCGATGAGTCACCACCCTGCTTGACAAAAACAGAACGCATGTTCTATATTGTCCTCAAGCGGCACAGCGAGTAGGACTGCGGGGGCACCGCCCCGCAGGGTGGTCCGGCAGCCATATCTCCTGCTCGGGCTGGTTACCCGTCATCCACACTCGGCGCCGAATCCCGGAACTTCCCTCTTTCTCAAACTCCTTCCCCCGCGCACGGGGGAAGGCTGGGATGGGGGTAAATTCGCCATGGTCGATTCCGCCGCCACAATCGAATAAACGAAATCCTGTCCATCCCGTTCATCCCTGTCCACGATAGAAAAAGCCCCTTACCCCTTTTAAAGGGGCAAGGGGTTTGGGGATTGGGGTTACACCCGCAAGGAGCTGGGGATTGGGGTCTTCTCCCGCCAAGGGGCTTTGGGATTAGGTGCCCCCGCTAGCGACAAACCCGCCAAACCATGACACTATCCCCTCAACGGATTGAAACGACCGGAAAGGGTTTGCGTGTGGAACCGCTGCGGACTGCTATCGTCGGGTGCGGGGGGATGGGGCGTCGTCACCTGGCCGGACTCGGGGAACTGAAATCGAACGCGCTCGACGTCATCGATCTGGTCGCGGTCTGCGATCTCAACAGCCAGAACGCGGAGGATCTCGCCGATGAAGCGGCCGCGCTCCTCGGCAAACGTCCAGCGGTGTTCAGCGATCTGGCCACCATGGTCCAGGAAACGGACGGGCTCGAAGCGGCCGATTGCACCACCGATTCGGGGTCGCATCACACGGTCGCGGCCGCTCTCCTCGATCTCGGTCTCCACACCCTCTGCGAAAAACCGCTCGCGCTCACCATCCGCGGCTGCCAGCAGATCATCGCCGCCGCCGACCGCTCCGGCAAAAAACTCTCGGTCGCGGAAAACTACCGTCGCGATCCGATCAACCGGCTCGTCCGGGCGCTCCTCGACGATGGCGCGATCGGCGAACGCCAGTTCATCATGGAAACGACGATTGGGGGTCGCGACCAGATCTTCATCACCCCCTGGCGCCACCAGAAGACGACCGGCACGATCACCCTCGACGCCGGGGTCCACAACGCCGATATCCTCCAGTACTACTTCGGCGATGCCGAATCGGCGTTCGGGTTGAGTCGGCTCTATCACCCGGAGCGGGTCGCGGGCGACACCGCCGGTCCGGGCGGGTTCTACGAAAAATGGGCCGCCGCGCTGCCATCCGACGATCACCGCCACCGGTGAGGACGCGATTTTCGGGTTGATCACGTTCGAAAATGGCACCATCGGGCAATGGGTCCAGCATCACGCCGGTCATGGCGCACCCCGTCGGGCAGCGTCTCGTCTTCGGCACCACCGGGTCGATCACCGCTCCCGGCGACCGCAACGGCCGCCCGGTCGTGCTCCATCTCGATTCGGGCGAAACGATCAGCGACGGCGCGATCCTCGACCATGCGCCGAGCTACGGGCTCGATCATGTCGGCGCGACCCTCTTCGGCGGCGAGCGTCCCTGGACCTACGACTTCACCTTCGCCGAAACCGACCGCAAACTGCTGGCCATCGAATATGCCGAACTGGCCGAATGTGTCCGCAACGACACGGAGCCAGAGGTCGATGGCGCGGTCGCGATGCGGGCGATCGCGCTGGTCTATGCCCTCTTCGAATCGCAGGTGGCGGGTCGGCCGGTTTCTATCGAGGAGGTCGAATCTGGCCAGGTCGATGCCTACCAGGCGGAGATCGATCGCCACCACGGGTTGCTCCCGGCATGAAGCTCGCCTACTCGACCTGGGGAATGCAAACCGTGCCGATCGAGGTTTCGGTGCCACACTGCGCCGCGCTCGGGTTCGATGGTCTCGAGATGGCGGTCATCCCCGGCTGGACAACCGATGCCGCCACGATGACCGCGGCTGATCGTCGCCATATCCGCAAACTCTACGACGACCACGATCTCGACTTGAGCGGTCTCTCGGGCAACGTCCAGTTGATGGCGCCGGATGTGAGACGAGCGCGAAGGCGAAATGGTGAAGTTCCGCTCCTATCTCGATCTCGCCAGCGAATTGCAGCTCCCCGGCGAGCAGATGATCGTCACCACCACCAGTGGCGGCAATCCCGCCGACTGGCTGGCAAACCGGAACGAGATCGCCGATCGGCTCGGTCTCCTGGCGAACCATGCCGCCAGTCGCGGGGTCCGGGTTGGGATCGAACCGCATGTGTCGACCTCGCTCCGCAAACCAGATCAGGCGATCTGGATGCTCGACCAGGTCGAGCAACGACGCGCTGGTGATCCATTTCGACATCAGCCATTTCAACGTCCAGGGGATCCCGATGGAGGAATCGATCGCCGCGCTCGGCGGGATCAGCGCCCACACCCATATCAAGGACGAACGCGGCGTCGATCCCGATTTCGCCTTTCTGATTCCGGGTGAGGGCGAGATGGACTATCCCCGCTACCTCACCCTGATGGATGAAGCCGGGTACGACGGTCCGATCGTGGTCGAGATCAGTCTGATGGTCCAGTCCCGCCCCGACTACGACCCCCTGGCCGCTGCGGAGCAGTCCTACCGGGTCGTCAGCGCGGCGTTCGAAACAGCGGGCTTGCCACGGTCGTGAGTGACCGGGTCGAGACACCAGAAGTCGAAATCCATACGAGCCCTGCATATCGGCGGGCGCTCTGGATCGTGGTGGCGCTCAATGTCGGCTATGGTGTCGTCGAAATCGTCGGTGGTTTCCTGGCTGATTCGCAAGCGCTGAAAGCGGATGCGCTCGATTTTCTCGGTGATGGACTAATCACCGGTCTCGGGATCGTTGCAATTGGCTGGGGGCTCGTCTGGCGTGCTCGTGCTGCGCTGATCCAGGGCGTTTTTCTCGGCGGACTGGGCCTTTGGGTGCTGATCTCGACCCTCCTGCGCATTAGTGGCGGACACGAACCGGAGGCCGAATTGATGGGCCTGTTCGGGCTGATCGCTCTGGTCGTAAACCTCCTCTCCGCCTGGGTCCTTATCCCGTTCCGGGAAGGCGACGCCAATGTCCGCGCGGTTTGGCTGTTCACTCGCAACGATGCGATCGGGAATATGGCCGTCGTCGCGGCAGCGGTCGTTGTGGCACTGATTGGAAACGGGTGGCCTGACCTGCTGGTCGCGTTTGCGATCTCCGCGCTCTTTCTGCAGTCATCGGTCGGTATCATTCGGGCTGCTCGCCGCGAATTGCAGCCGGAACGAGAACGAGGTCAGTCGAGTTCAGCATGATACGGCAATTTGGTAACCTCCAATGACAAGAACACTGATCAGGGGTCGATGGGTGGTCGGCTGCGAAAACGATGGGCACTTTCTCCTCGAACATGGCGAAGTCGTCTACGAGGGCAACCGGATCGTGTTTGTCGGGCGGGGGTATGCGGAAGCGGTCGATCACATCATCGATGCCGGCGAAGCGGTGATCGGACCGGGGTTCGTCGATCTCGACGCCCTTTTCGATCTTGATACCACCGTTCTTGGGTTCGACCATCATCCCGGCTGGAAAATGGGTCGGATCTGGGCGGCGGATTATGTCGCGCAGGGTCCACGCGATGTCTATACCGCAGAGGAAGAAGCCTTTCAGCACGACTACGCGCTGGCCCAACTCCTTCTCCACGGGATCACGACGGCCCTGCCGATCCGCTCGATTCTCTACCGGGAATGGGCGGAGACCTACGATGAAAACGCCCGCGCCGCCGAGGGAGCGGAAAGGCTCGGCATCCGTCTCTATCTCGGACCGTCGTATCGCACCGGTTTGCCGATGGTCGCCGAGTCTGGCGCGATCACGATGCACTGGAATGTCGAACGTGGAATGGAGGGGCTGAGCGAAGCGATCCGATTCGTCCAGGATTTCGATGGCAGGGCGAACGATCGGATTCGCGGGTTTCTCCAGCCGGACCGGATCGAAGGCTGTACCGACAATCTCCTGATCGAAACGGCGAAAGCGGGAGCGGCCCTCGGTTGCCCGGTGCGCTTGCACTGTTGCCAGGGCGTCCTGGAACTCGAAATCGTCGAAAATCGGTGGGGTAAAAGGTCGCTGCAGGTGCTGGAGGATCTCGGTTTTCTCGACATCGCACCGCTGCTGCCCCATGGCAATCTGCTCGGAGGGATGCAACCGACACCTGAAACGATCGAGGAAGATCTCGATCTGCTGGCCGGGTCCGGTTCAACGGTGGTCCACTGCCCGCTGGTCATTGCTCGCCACGGCGACATCCTCCGTTCGTTTTCGTCATACCGGGATCATGGCATCCAGATTGGTCTCGGCACGGATACCTTTCCACCTGATATGTTCCTGAATATGCATCTCGGCGCGATGAACTCACGGATCGCCGAGGGATCGATGCGCACGAGCGCCGCTGATCTCTACACGGCTGCCACGATCGGCGGCGCAAACGCGCTCCGTCGGCCTGATCTGGGTCGGCTCGAACCGGGTGCCTTGGCCGATATCGTGGTGTTCGATCTGACCAACCCATTTCTGGGTCAGGTGTTCGATCCGATCCAGACGATGGTGCTCAGCGGCAGCGGGAGGGATGTCCGGATGGTCATCGTGGACGGAAGGATCGTGGTCGAGGATGGCATGATTCCGGGTGTCGATATGGAAGCGTGGCATCATCGGTCGCAGGTTCAGTTCCAGAAACAGATCGAATCAACCCCGGAACGCGCTCTCGGCCATCCTTCGCTCGACGATCTCTTTCCACCTTCGTTTCCGTTAAGGTAGAGCCATGAACTCCCCGGAACCTGGAATCTCGCCGATCGAAGTCGTTACTCACCCGCTTCGGGCTCGAATAGCGCGGGTTGCCGAACGGCAGACCCTCAGTTCAGGGCTGATCCGAATCACGGTGAGTGGCGACGATCTCGCCGACTTCGTTTCCCTCGACGCCAGCGACGACATGAAACTGATCATTCCCTACCCCGATCAGGATCTGCCAGATATGCCGGTGATAGTCGATGGCCGCCAAGTCTGGTCGGAGGGGATCCGACCGCCGATCCGACGGGAGTACACCCCGCGGTCTTTCGATCCTGTCGCGCGGACGGTGACGATTGATTTCGTCGTTCATGGCGACGGCCCTGCGTCCGCCTGGGCGGACACCGCGGAAATCGGACGGGCAATCGGGATCGTGGGGCCAAAGCGGTCGAGACTCGTGCGTGCAGAGTTCGACTGGTTCCTGATGATCGGCGACGAAACCGGTCTCCCCTCGATCGCACGGCGGCTGGAGGAGATGGCCCCCGGCAAACGCGCGGTCGCGATTGTCGAGGTCAATCAACCTGAAAACGAACAGCGGATAGAAACCGCTGCCGACGCGAACATTGTCTGGGCACATCGCAACGGAGTCCCGGCCGGGCAGAGCCACGCACTCGAAGAAGCTTTGCGGAGCACGATCTTCCCGAATGGGGAGTATTTCGTCTGGGCTGGCAGTGAAGCGACGACGCTCAAACCAATCCGCCGACACTTGCTCGATGAACGCGGCGCCCGAACCGAGTGGTCACGGGTCACCGGGCATTGGAAGACCGGTGTGAGCGAATACGATCATCACGAATCGCTCGCGGACTGACCGGGAGTGTGGTCGGTTATCGCTGCAAGACCCTGTCTGCCACTAGCGAAACAAGACTGACAATCACCGCGCCGGCGAAAGCCGCCACCAGTCCATCGACGTTGAAATCGGATCCCAGGAACTCATCGGATATCCAACTCGCCAGCCAGAGACAGATGGTGTTGATGACCAACGCAAAGGCACCCAGTGTCACCGCCATCAGTGGCAACGAAATCAACTTGGCAATCGGCTTGATGGTGATATTGATCACCCCGAGCACCGCAGCAGTCAGTGCCAGTCCACCGAGATCATCACTCGTAATACCTGGGACAGCCCACGCGGCAACAAACAAACCGGCGGCAATTGCCGCCCATTGAATCAGCAAACTCATTGCGAATAGACTCCGTTCCAGTCAACGCGCCATTGTCGATTGATGCCAACAATCCTCGACATCGATCCCGGATATGACAACCCGGTTCAAGGGTGATGGTGAACCGCAATCGAACGCTCTGAAGTGTAGCGCTGCGCTCACCGTTGCTGGGCGGCCGGACCTGCTGCCAGTCGGAACTGAAATCAAGACCGAGAATGAGTTTCGTGCGACTCCGTCGAAACCATTCGGCAAGACTAGAGTCTGATCACGCTCCGCAGGGTTTCGCCACGCTCCATCGCGTGGAACGCCTCTTCCGATTGGTCGAGAGAAATGACACGGGTCACCACTCGATCGAGATCGAGTTGTCCTTGCGCGTACCAGCTGGCCAGTAACGGGAAGTCTCGGGTCGGCAGGCAATCGCCATACCACGAGATCTTGAGTGCACCACCTTTGTCGAAGTACTTGGCGATCGGGAGATTCAGCTCAGCTTGCTGATCAGCGACGCCAATGATGACGCAGGTGCCGGCGAGATCGCGACACCAGATCGCGGTTTCGATCGTTTCCGGTTTTCCGACGGCTTCAAACGATGCGTTGACGCCGTTCCCACCAGTGACGGCTTTGATCGCTTCGACCGGATCGCCATCGCGCGGGTTGACGAAATGGGTGGCGCCGAACTCCTTCGCCCATGCGAGTTTCTGCGGGTCGACGTCGACCGCGACGATCGTGGTGGCGCCAGCAAGGCGCGCTCCCATGATGACCGACTGCCCCACTCCGCCACAGCCAATCACGGCGACTGCTTCGCCGGGTTGGACATTGGCGGAATACAACGCTGCGCCGACACCGGTCATGACGCCGCAACCAATCAGACTCATCTGCTCAGGCGGTAATCCTTCTGCAATCGGGATGCATTGGCGGGAATGAACGAGGGTGTGTGTGCAGAAGGTGCCAATACCGAGAATCGGGGTCAGGGTGAGTCCATCATCGGTGGTCATCTTCTGGGAGGCATTGAGACTCGCTGAGCAGAGATGTGGCTTGCCGACCTGACAAAAACGGCAGAGTCCGCAGGGAGCGCGCCAAGCGAGGATGACATAGTCACCCGCTTTGACATTGGTGACATCGTCGCCGACTTCCTCGACGATTCCGCTTCCTTCGTGGCCGAGCAGGAACGGGAAGTAGTCGGTGCCGAAAACGCCATTCTTGGCGGAGAGATCGGTGTGGCACACACCACTGGCGAGGATGCGGACGAGCGCTTCACCGGGACCGGGTCGGGGAACGTTGAACTCCTCGACGACACCCGGTCCGTTGGGTTCGCGAGCGATAACACCTCTGGCTCGAATCGACTCTGCCATTTGCATGCTCCTGTCATGGGCCATCGAGAATGCGAAACATCAGCGCATTGCGATCGCTGGCGATGAGTATGTCGTGCTGGTGATTCTCATGCCCGTGAAGGAGGCTGTCAATGCACATGACGTGATTCCGACTGTGTCAAGGAATCCCCGCGGAATGTGCTCCGTCGCAGCATTCGACATTCACGCACCGAGATTCTTCGCGCTGTGCGGACTCAGGATGATCCTGGTGGGAGTGGCTCGGCCGCGGTCGTGACGAATGCCTGCAAGAGACTGAGAGCGGCTTCGAGGTCACGTTCGTCCAGGAGTTCGAACGGAGAATGGGTATATCGCGTCGGTAGGCCGAGTAGCGCGGTTGGGATCCCGGCGCGGATGAGGGCAGCACCATCACTACCGAACCCCGGAAAGATGCATTCCTGATAGGGAATGGCATCGCGCTCGGCGACGATGCGGAGCCGTTCGATGACGCGGCGGTCGTAATGCGTCCAGGAATCCTTGTAGACAAGCATCGGACCTTTGCCCAGTTCTCCCGGTATCTCTTTCTGGTCGACACCCGGATAGTCGGCAATGGGTCCGTTATCGATGGCAATTGCAAGATCAAATGGACCGGCTGAATGAAGTGACGTCGCGCCGACCAACCCGATCTCTTCCTGCACGGTCGCGGCCAGCGCGAGGTCGTAGGCGAGGGAGGAACGATCGACCGTCTCGATGAGATGGGTCATCAGCGCCAGCGCGACCCGATCATCGATCGCTTTTCCATGTAATCGTTGACCGAGGCGGCGGGTCGGCGGGTTCCAGATCACTCCGGCGCCGACATGCACGCCGAGCGCTTCGGCTTCCATTTTCGAGGACACACCCAGATCGATGAAGATGTCGTTTTCCATAGGCGATGACTTGTCACCCCCTGTTTTCGTCGACAGGATATGTCCGGTCGGGGTGGCGAAAAGACCAGGAACATGCGCGGTGCGACCAAGGATCAGCGCTGGTTGCCCAACCGGATAACGGAGACCGGCGTTCTTGCTTCCGGCTTGGCCATCCGTCAGCCAGACAAATCCCTTGGCGTCGATCGACTTGACCACGAAACCAATCTCATCGGCATGACCCTGGATCAGGAGTTTGGGACCATTTCCGGGAACATGGGCGAGAACATTCCCAATGGGTTGCGACGTGACCGTGGCGCCGAGTCCAGCCCAGCGCTCCCGGCACCAGGCCAGAACGATCTCCTCCTGGCCCGTTGGAGCAGGGAGTTCCATGAGTTCGATCAGCGTATCGGTCAAGGTCATGGTGGCGTCCTTTCGGGGTTTACCGCAAAGAGAGCGGGTAGTCGCTCAGCAATTCCGCCCCGGTTTCGGTTACCAGGAAGGTGTTTTCGACGCGGATGCCTTGACGCAGCTCATCGGAATAGGCGCCCGGTTCGACGCTGATGACATCACCGACTTCGATCAGTCCGCCCCGGTCGCGATTCAGGTCAGGTGCTTCGTGGGGACGGAGACCAACACCGTGACCAGCATGGTGAACCAGCCCGGATTCGCGAAGATGCGGATGTTCGCGGAGGCGGGTATCGAGAAAGCGCCAGATTTCGTCGCCTGTTCGCCCGGGCCGCAGTTCGTTCTGAACATCGAGCAGGGACTGGGCGACATGGTCGTAGATCTCTTGCTGCAGTGGCGTCAATGAATCAACAGCAAAGGTGCGGCAAAGATCGGACCAATAGCCCTGGTAGATGGTCCAGGCGTCGATGATGTAAAGCTCACCGTCCTCGACCCGGTGATTGCGGGCAAAGCCGCCGAAGCTTCCACATTGGTAGTCACCGTTGTGGAAAACGACCTCGCCGGCATGCAACGTCGCGGCGAGGTGTCCAGCTTCTTTAACCGCCAACTCGTTCGCTCCTGGTTCGATCGCAGTTGAAGCAGCATCGTAGGCGGCCAGCGAACAATCGATCGACCTTGTCAGCAATACGATTTCGTCCGCATCTTTGCGTTTTTCGAGCGCCTGGATCATCGGGTCGATTTCAATCCAGGCGCCAGGTCGTTGGACCCGGGCGATCGTGTCGGCAAGGAGGTAGGGCATCGATTCGCCTTGAAAGCCGAGGCGCTTTGGCGGGCGGCCGCCGGCAACCCGCGCCGCGACGACTTCATTCAGCCGTGCCATCGGATCCGGATTCATGGTGTAGAGAAGATGGGGTTCGTAGGTCAGGCGCTCGTCGACCAGCGCCTCGCCTTGATCGCTCTGGCAGGCGAGCCAGCTCGATCCGTTGGAGTTGATCGACAGGAGCGCTGGAAACGGCACGGATGAGCCGGCTGGATCAAGGTGCAACCCAGTGAAATAGTGAATCTCACGCAGATCGCTGATCACGACGCCATCGAGCGCGAGTTCCTGCATCGATTCGAGCAAGCGTGTCTGCCGCTGTTGGCAACCGTCTGGTGTCAACATCATTCTGCCTCCGTCGTATCGCGGTATTCGGTCGGGAGTTGGGTTTCACGATCGAGGAGTCGCTGCTGAAACTCGGCGACGGTGGCGTGCAGATCGTCGAGTGTTTGCTTCATTTCAGCAACTTCCTCTGCCAACGGAGCATTCTCCGAAGGATGACTTGAGAATCGCAAAAAGAGATTGGCGAGATAGCCTGTCATCACGGTGGCCAAACCTATCCCGACAACCATCAGCAATACCGCAGCGAGGCGACCGTTGCCGGTGACGGGGGTGTAGTCGCCATAACCAACCGTGGTCACCGTTCCGATTCCCCACCAGACCGCTTCTTCTCCAGTGGTGATGGTGGCGGTCGGTTGATCTTCCTCAGCACGGAGCACGAACATACTTCCGAACTCGAGCATCAGGATCAGGGCAAGCGTAGCGACGGCGAGACTCGATCCAGACCGACTCCTGAGCACGCCGTCCCATGCACCTCGGGCACCCATACGGTTCAGGCGTCGCAACGAAGTAGCGAGTCTCAGGAGCCGGAAGAGCCTCGTCCAGGGGAAAAGGTGGAGAGGGAGACTTCCGAGGAGATCAGCCCAGCCAAACTCGTTCACCATGTATCGACCCCGTTCCGGGGCACGGTAGAGCCTGGTCGCGAAATCGAACAGAAGAATGACACTGAGCAGAACGTCGATCGAAATAGCGATATCGGCGAGGTTTGAATCTCGGAAAAAGAACCAGATAACGGTATTGATGAGCGAAATGATCGTGATCGCAGCGATGAAAAGTTCATAAGAGACACTGCGGGAATTCCCGTCACCGCCGTTATCTCCCGCTATCGTTGGATCGTGTTGCATACCGGCTCCCAGCCCTGACACGTAACCGATATTCTCCCATGAAGTGAGGGCGGGATCTGGCTATCGACTCGGGGGAGATCCAACGTCCGCAGGTTCGGTCGCCCAAGCGGCGGCGTTCCTGATCCGTTCGCAATCCGCATCGACTGAGAGAACGCTACAAGCATTATCAGCAACAAGCACTGCGTGCTGGCGCAAAACGAGTTGCTTGTCGAACGGTGCAACCAGAGCAAGTGCACCGAGTTGTTGAACCAGGTACTCCGCCACGATCACATCCGTTGCGCCATACTGGCGGATCTGAGTGAAGGCTTGATCGACCAGCGTGTCGAATCTCGGGGCATCGCGGAACACAAGCAAACCACCATGTTGTCCTTGCTCGACTACGCCCGGTGGCTGACGATGGGAGACTTCGGCCAGGATTTCGCAGAGACTGTCGATGCAGGCAAGCGCAGTGGTAGGGTCATTGATACCGGGCGAAAGCGCTTTGATCCCAATATCAGCGACTTGCTGCACGCCAAGTGTGACATCTTCGACCGAGGAACGATCGGAATCGATCACCATCTTGCCCTGGATTCTTCCGATCAATTCATCGTCGAGGAGATCACCCGGATAAACCCGGGCCATTTCCGATCCTCGCAGGACAAATTCTCCGACTCGATGGTCCAGAACGACGGTGGCTTTGTAGTCATCGACGAGATTCATCAACCCGTTGGTATCGATCGAGCGGAGATAGCCCGATACTCGCGCCGGAATCAATGCTCCTGGCTGCCCCGGAAACTCTGGCGCAGCGGCATATTCGACTCGCTCGGCGTCTGGATCAGAATAGGTGGTAGAGATGAGCGCAAGGGTTTCCTGGGTCACTTCATTCACTAGCACCGAAACCTGAATCAGCCTGGAGACCCGGTGAATGAAGAGTATAAGAACGGCAACACTGGTGATTCCAAGCACAAAGGCAAGAGCGGTGGTGATGGTGGGCACGAACGAAGCGCGGTTCGACGCTTGACTACCAACGGACCAAAGCGCAATCAAGCAGTAGACAAAGGTACCCAGGAGTAGTCCAAGGGTGACCTGAAACTGGGTGTCCCCAGTGAAACGGCGTAGAAGACGAGGAGTAAACTGGCTCGAGGCGAGCTGGAGCGTGACCACGGTGATCGAGAAAACCACGGCGGCGGCGGAGATGAGAGAGCCAGCGATCGCGGTCAGAACACCTCGTGAGCCGTCAACCCCCCCACGGAAGAGACTGGAGCCATTGACACTCGAGCCATGATCCCAGAGCCACCAATCAATCGCGACCATCGCGACGCCAAGGATCGCGAACGCGATGGTGATGACCGCGGGTAGGAACCAGAGATTGGAGTTGAGATCATTCCACCTCTGGCGGAGACCGGCGCGCGCGTCAAAGTTCATAGCTGGCAGTGTACACAACGTCACCTAGCGGTTGAACTCTCTCGCATGGACGCAACAATCCCCGGTAAGCCCCGGGGATTGTTGAAATCGTGAACTGGGGACGACTTAGCTGAACAGGCTACCCATTCGCTTGCCGAAGCCTTTTTCGTCTTCTTCGGGTGGCGCTTCTTTGGCGAATGCCTGCGAAAAGGCCGGCATCGACGCGCCCATGACCTTGCCAGCGGTTTCCTCGTCGACCCCGGCGCCTTCAGCAGCGATCCGGTTGACTGATTCCGTCATCGCGCCAAACATCGTCTTGTACTGGGTCTGCATGGCTTCGAGGAAAGCCGGATCTTCGGCCATCTTGCCGTACATTGCTTGCATGTTCTCGGGCATCATCTTGACCGATTCGGCATACATCTGCTTCATCGCATCAGGATTTTCCTGCGCCGCTTTGCCCATGGCTGGAAGACCAACCTGGAGGATCTTGGTGACCTGATCTGGCTCGATGCCATAGATCTTCGCGGTCATGTTGATCGACATCTGGACGGCTGTGTCCATCATCATTGATTGCAAACTCATTGCGCTGCTCCGTTCGCCTTACTGCCCTTCAGGAGCAAGATTTTTGCTCCCCAACAATTCTACCGCCACCCTGGTTGATGGAACGTAAACATCCGGCTTCCAGCGACTCCGGTGCAGAAAAGAGAGCTATCCGAATTGAACCGGGTAGCCGGGCCCCCACGGGATATCGAGCAGGAACCAGATGACAAACATCACGATCCAGATAACCCCCATGATCAAGGCGTAGGGAATCATCAGCGCGATGATCGAACCGATTCCAGAATCTTTTTTGTACCGTTGAGCGATCGTGACGATGAACGGGAAATAGACCATCAGCGGGGTGAGCGTGTTGACCGGTGTATCACCGACGCGATAGGCAGCTAGCAGGGTCTGGGGCGCCACGTCGAGCCGGAAAAAGACTGGGATGAATACCGGAGCGAAGATGGCCCACTTCGGGACAGCGCCAGGAATGATGAAATCGAGCAGGAAGATCACGAGGATGAAGCCGACCAAGAGCGGAACCGCGCCGAGGCCAAGGCTTTCCAGCAGATCCGCCAGTTTGACACCGATCACATCAGGCAGGTTGGAATAGTTGAAGAACGCAATGAACTGGGCAATCATCAGGAACATCAGCACCAATCCACCAAGACCATTGAAGGTTTTGGTGATCGCAGCAATGACGTCATCCGGGCTGGTGAACGTACCGGCACCATAGCCGTAGGCAACACCCGAAACCAAAAAGAACAAGGTGATGATGAAAAGGAGACTATCCATGAAAGGAGTCGTGCCGAGAATCGCACCCGTTTGCGGGTCCCGCAACGGAGCGCCGGATGGAGCGGTGAGCGCAGCAATGACTGCGACGGTCCCAAGAAAACCAAAAAGCGCGAATCGCAGACCGCGGGCATCCGAGGCTTCATCGATCTCCCTGGCGGGCGTGTCTCCCTCGGCGGCGGCCGGCATCATCGACGAATCCCACGGACCGAGACGCGGTTCGACAATCCGCTCAGTCACGAAGGTAGCAACGACACTGAGCACGATCACCGAGGCGACACTGAAGTAGTACCCATTGAGGATCGACATCGAGTCGCCACCAACCAGCGTGATCGCTTCATTGGCGATCTCGGTCAGCATGGCGTCAGTTGGTTGGGGAATCACGTTGACTGAAAAAGCGGCCGCGACACCAGCGAACCCTGCCGCCATACCGGCGAGCGGATGACGGCCGATGGAGTAGAACGCAACCGCCGCAAGCGGGATCAGGATCAAGTAGCCGGCGTCTGAGGCGACACTGGAGAGCGCGCCGACAAGCACGATCAGGAACGTAATCAATCCCGCAGGAGCTGATTTGACCAGTTTGCGGATGATCGCATCCATCATACCGGCGCCTTCAGCCGCTCCAGCGCCGGCCATCGCCAGGAAAGTCACGGCGATGACACCGAATCCCTGGAAATTCAGTAGAAAGGAACTGAAGATGAATCGGATGCCATCAACCGAGAGTAATCCCTGGATCGGGATCGTGACTTCGTTGAGTTCGAATTCGGGATCCTGGGCGTAGCCGGTTTCGTTCTCGCTAACCGTCGAGTACTGGGGCTGTGCGGTGTCTTCGTAGAAGTTCTCCTCGACCAGAACGGGAACCGGTTCGACGATCGTCTCGGTGACGCTGACATCGAGAAAGGCCAGCACTTGCGAGAGGACCATGACGAAGATGATGAGATAGAGGAACATCATCACCGGATTGGGGACTTTGTTGCCCAACCGTTCGACGCCGTCCAGCATGCGCTGGGTCAATGAACCAGCTGCCTCGGCTGGATCGCCGGCAGATGGACTTGGCAGGACTTGTTCCGACATTCCAACCTCCGTTACTGATCACTGACCCAAATACGCCGCTGCTGCTTCGACCGACCGATTGTCACCGTACCGAACAAGAGATTCTTCGTTCCTCAGAATGACAGGCGTTTTTGTCATTCCGAGCGTGCGAGGAATCTCGTGTTTCCCGCGCTCTGCCCAATCATTACCGCGACCGAACGAGAGATTCTTCGTTCCTCAGAATGACAGTACTTCCGCACCGACCCAGAGATTCTTCGTTCCTCAGAATGACAGTACTTCCGCACCGACCCAGAGATTCTTCGTTCCTCAGGATGACAGGGGATGTTGTCATTCCGAGCTTGCGAGGAATCTCTGTTTCCTGGGCTCAACCCCACTGTCACCGTCCCGAACGAGAGATTCTTCGTTCCTCAGAATGACAGGCGTTGTTGTCATTCCGAGCTTGCGAGGAATCTCGTGTTTCCCGCGCTCTGCCCAATCATTACCGCGACCGAACGAGAGATTCTTCGTTCCTCAGAATGACAGGACTTCCGCACCGACCCAGAGATTCTTCGTTCCTCAGGATGACAAGGCTGCGCTAGTTCTTCACCTCCGACTTCCAACGCTCGGCGATGCGTAGGCAGAGTTCGGTAGCGACGGCCATGTCCTGGACGCTGATCCATTCCAGCGGTCCGTGGATGCCTTGCATGCCGGTGAAGAGGTTCGGGGTGGGCACGCCCATCTCGGTGAGACGGGAACCGTCGGTTCCACCACGGGTGGGCGTCGAAATCGGATCGAGACCAAGGTCGCGAGCGGCCTCCCGAGCAATTTCGACGGGGCGCATATCCTCTTCGAGCCAGTAGCGCATGTTGCGGTATTGCGGCGCAATTGTGCAGGAGATTTTGGCGCGCGGCTCAGTCAACTGCAACGACGAGCAAACGCTGCTGATCATTTCGCCAAGTTCAGCCAGTTCATCGCGTTCAAAACTGCGGATGATGAAATAGAGATCGACCGACGCAGCCGTGCCGTGCACCTGGACCAGATGGATGAATCCTTCACGCCCGGATGTCGTTTCCGGGGTCCGAGTCACGTGCGGCAGGGTGTCGATCAATTTGGCAGCGAGATGGAGCGCATTGACCATCGTGTCTTTGGCGTCGCCCGGGTGTGTCGAAATGCCCTCGATATGGACATCCGCCCGGTCAGCCGAAAAAGTCTCGTAGACGATCTCCGGGATTTCACCGCCGTCGAGGGTATACGCGAAATCAGCGCCGAGATCGGTCGGAAGATTCGGGTGGACGCCACGACCAATTTCCTCATCAGGGGTGAAGCAGAGCCGGATCGGTCCATGTTCGATTTCGGGATGCTGAATCAGATAGCCAGCCATTGCCATAATGATCGCGATACCGGCTTTGTCGTCCGCGCCAAGCAGGGTGGTTCCGCTCGCGGTGATGATGTCTTCACCAACCTTGCCGGCAAGATAGGCTGACTGCCCAGCTGAAAGCACCAGTGAGGGGTCGTCCGGAAAGGTGATGTCCGCACCATCGTAGTTGCGGTGGACGATTGGTTTGACGCCCGTGCCGGAAAAGGCGGTCGCGGTATCGACATGCGCCAGAAAGGCGATCGTGGGAACGTCGCCTTCGACTGTTGCCGGGATGGTCGCCAGCACGGCCGCGTAATCCGTTAGGGTAATTTCCTGTGCGCCGATCTCCTGCAGTTCCTGCACAAGGAGGTTGAGCAGATCGAACTGCTTCTCGGTGCTCGGGGTCGATTTCGAGCCATCGTCGGCCATCGTGTCGATAACGGCATAGCGAATCAGGCGTTCCTCGAGTTCCTGATCGAAGCGTCCCGTCGAACTACTCACCCTGTTTGCTCCTCTGACTGATTCAATGCGACGACTGACCGCGTGTCAGTCGAGACTGGCGAGCTCTTCGAGATAGACGATAGCGGTTTCGATCCCGCGTTCAAACATTTCGATGCTGTAGTGCTCATTGGGCGCGTGCAGACCATCGCTGTCGAGACCATATCCCATCATGACCACAGGAATCTGCATCAGTGCCGCGATATCCGCAACGACCGGGATGCTGCCGCCGCCACGAACGAAAACCGGGGTGTAGCCCCAGCCTTTTTCGTAGGCACGAACGGCCGCCTGCATTTCGGGCAGGTGATAAGGAATCAGGGCCGGTTTTCCGGTGGTAAGCAGCGACACGGTCACCTCGACACTCGGTGGGGTAATTGACGCGATGAAATCCCGGATCAGTGCGTATATATCATCCGGATCCTGATTGGCGACCAGACGGGAACTGAGTTTCGCGCCAGCCACCGCCGGAATGATCGTTTTCGGTCCAGGGCCACTATAGCCACTCCACATCCCATTGATATCAAGGGTGGGCCGCGCCGACACCCGTTCGCGGAGGGTGAAGTTTGGATCGCCCCACGATTTCGGAACCCCGGTTGCTTCCCGGAACTGCTCTTCCGAGATGGCGGTTTTTTCGACCATCTCGCGTTCGTCTTCTGTCAGTGGCACGACGTCATCATAGAAACCGGGAACGGCGATGGTGCCGTCCTCGTTGTAGAGCTTGCTGAGGATATCGACGAGCGCCACTGCCGGGTTGTGAGCGGCGCCACCGAAGAAACCGCTGTGGAGATCTTCGCGTGGACCTCGGACCTCGATCTCGAGATAGGTCATGCCCCGGAGACTATGGGTGATGGCCGGCTCCTCGATGACACGCATCGACGAATCGCTGATCACACAGACATCGGCCCGGAGTTTTTCGAGGTTGGCTTCGATAAAAGGGGTCAGGTTCGGCGAGGAGACTTCTTCTTCGCCCTCGAGCAGGATCTTGACATTGATCGGAGCGGCGCCGTTCGTTTGCAACCACGATTCGAGCGCTTTGACGTGGATGAAGAGTTGACCCTTGTCATCGGTCGCGCCGCGAGCGAAGATCTTGCCGTCCTTGACGACCGGTTCGAACGGATCGGTGTCCCATCCCTCATCCAGACTCGCCGGAACGACATCGTAATGGCCATAGACAAGCAGGGTCGGTTTGTCAGGACCTGCGCCGAGCCATTCACCGTAGACCACCGGGTGGCCGGCGGTTGGCAGGACCTCGACGTTGTCAAGACCGAGACCGCTCATATGGGCCGCGAGCCAATCTGCCATCCGGGCGACATCACCAGCATGAGCCGGATCGCCACTGAGACTGGGAATGCGCAACATCTCGAAGAGTTCCTCGAGAAAGCGACTGCCATGCTCGCGCGAAAAACTCCGAGCTGTATCACTCAATTGGGTCATGGCGTGATTCCTCTGACGTCGACGGTAGCGCCCTCTCGCTGAAGCCCAGGAGAGGGAATGTCTTTGCCTCGGCAGTGCGACGTTCGGACAGGCCGAGCTTGAGCGAAGGAATGATCATTTGCTGTTCGGGTTTTCAATACACCCGGGACATCAACAATCATGATCGAACAGGACGAAGTATCCCATTATTGCCAGCTACCAACTGTAATCCCGAATGTATTTCTGGCTACAGTCGATCATCTTCAGTTACGCAGGTTCTGCGTGTGTTCGCTCACAGCAACGACTTGATCCCAGTCGAATCTCACCTCAGCGTATCGGCCCTCTTTGTGCATGGCGACTTGATCGCGATAGTGGGGACTCCCCGGAAGACCGGAATGTCCGGGCCAGGTAACTGAACGAGTCGTTGAGTCGGGATCGAGTGCGGCGATGATCCGATAACTCGGCCCGATCTTCGTGTCGAATGTGCCGATCGGGTTGTAGAACGCACTCGAAAGGGTACTGGCGCCTCCCGGTTGGGGTTCCAGCGGGATATCGAAAAGCTCGTGCTGGAGCGGCGTTTGCGCGGCGGGATGGATCGCGCCGAGACGGTGGATCGATCCCCATGTCCAGACACTCATGTCGGGACCGAGGCGGTCTTCGAGCCATTCGAGGGCTTCCTGCATCGCGGTTTCCATCGCCTGGACACGGTCGGCTTCTGAGGCGAACCATTTCTCCTCGTTGCGATGAAGCAATGCGCTGCTCATCCCCCACCCCGCGTCCTGAACGAGCGGAACGAGGTTTTCGGCGAAACGTGCGCGAACGACCTGCTGATGCCAGCGCCAGAAAAAGACGTAGAAGAGCGTTCCGCCGATCGAGTCGACGTCAAGATGGAAATCCCAGTCGCGCAGGATCTCATCCACGCGTTCGAACGCCGATTCACCGGCTTCTGTCAACGTTGCCAGCAGACCTGGAACGCCACGAGCAGCCCGACCGGAAAAGACGTCATTCTGCATAGCGGCAAACGTCGCTTCGGTGTGGGGCTGGTACTCCTCGAGCAGGGTTTCCGCGCGGGCGGCGCGATCTTCCACCGCCCAGGTGCCGGAAAGGGGGTACGGGAAATTGTCCGGCGCGGTTGGATTGTTGGCGCTCGCCACCCAGCCACGTTCGGGATCGATCAACCGGGGCAAGCCGTCGAACGGGATGTAGCCCTGCCAGGCATCGAGTGGGTTGCTGGCATCGCGGTAGCCACGGATATCGCGGCCGCGCAGAGGGAGTGCTCCAGTGCACTGGTATGCGATCGAACCGGCGGTGTCGGCCAGCACGAAGTTCCAGGTTGGGCAGCGCCATCCTTCGAGCGCGGTTCGGGCTTCGGCCACTGTGCGGGCACGGCCAAGATCGAGCAGCGCTTGCGGTTCGTCGGAGGGTTCGGATCCGACCCAGGCGAGTGAAAGTGACGTGTTCGCGCCTCGTTCCGGTCCCCAGAGATCGGCCGGCATCGCGCCGTTGGCGATGAGGTGATCGACAATCGGACGGCCGTGGGCAAAACGGGTTGACCAGGCAATCGGGGCTTCGTCCCTGACCGATATGACACTCACGCGTTCGTCGAATGGCACCCACTTATCGCCATTGTGGTACTCGCCGGGATTATCCGGATTGATCTGTTCGACATAGAGATCGCGCTGCATGCAGATGTTGTTCGTAATCCCCCAAGCCATCTCCCGGTTGCGGCCAAAACGGACCATCGGCACACCCGGATAGGTCATTCCGATAAGGTCGTAGCCAGCGCCGTGGAGATGGACATCGAACCAGTCGGCGGGAACGGTGTAGTAAACGTGGGGATCGGACCCGACCATCGCGTGTCCCGATTTCGTGATGTCAGGAGCAGCGGCCCAGTTGTTGCTACCGACAGCTTCGAGTTGACCCCAGAACGAGGCTTTCGGTTCGGCGACCGGCAGATCGGGAAAGGCCGGAGTTGGATCATAGTTGCCGGAGGGGACGATATAGGCGGTCTCGCCGTCGGGCTGGAAAAACGCGTCAGCAAGATCGCCGATTCCAGCCCGGACCGCTTCAGGGGTCGAGATCACGGGCAAACGGCCGGTCAAGTACCAGTACCAGCGTCGCAGGACGGCAATCGAATCGACCGGTTGCCAGGGTTCCGGTTCGTAACCAAGTAATTCGAACTCGATCGGCAAACCGGCTGGCAGGTGCTCTGTCCAGTAATTGACTCCATCGGCAAAGGCCCCCAACGCATCGCGGCTTTCTGAGGCCGAATGGGCGAGGGCCGCCGTCGCGATTTCGGTCATGCTCAGGGTACGGGCAAGGATGTCATCGTTGAGCCGGTTCGCGCCGAGGATTTCGGCAAGGCGCCCATGAGCTTGGCGGCGGAGATAGTCGATCTGCCAGAGGCGGTCCTGGGCCTGCACAACACCGTGAGCAAAGAAGAGATCGTAGGGATCGTCAGCGTGGATGTGGGGCACACCGAAATCGTCGCGAACGATAGTGACGCCCGACCGAAGCGGTACGCCGGTCATATCTGAACCGAGATCGGTTTTGGCACGGAGATAGGCGTTGACTTCAGCGCGTTCCTCGGCGCTGGCCAAACCGTCCTGACGGCGGAGGATCGACAAAACTCGGTCGCGGTTGGCGGGAGATGGCATGCTCATTGCTCCTGTAGATGCCGAGAAATGGTCCATGCGTCAGCCTACGTCAGAATATGTCTGCGCGGGAAGAGACAGGGATGGATTGAGGAATTAATGGCGATTATCAATCGTGTGATTCACACTGGATGCTCGAACCGACGTTTCTTCTGTCCTGATTGCCTCCGGGAGCGATACACATGAGCACCCTTCTCTTTCCCGATATACCGGCTCGGTCCTTGAGCGGCCGCGCGTATCAATTGCCGCACGATCTTGAGGGACGGATCAGCGTGCTGATCGTCGCGTTTCGACGTTGGCACCAGAGCGATGTCGATACCTGGGTGCCATTCTTGCAGAACCTCGCGCTTCGGTCTCCCGATCTCGCCTTCTATGAACTGGCGACCATTTCTCGACGCTACGGGTTGGCGCGGCGATTTATCGACGGTGGCATGGTCGCCGGTATTCGTAATCAGGAGATTCTGGAACGCACGTTGACCACGTATATCGATCTCGCGCGGTTGACCGAGCCACTGGGGATCGATGACACCGAATCAATTCAGGTCTATGCCATCGATGCCAATGGCGTCATCCGCTGGCATGCCACTGGTCCACTCGGACCAGACACGCTTGCCGATGCCGGTGAGCTCGCACGACTGTTGCGGGTAAGAATCGGCGAAGAGCCATGATGACCGTACTGTCTGGAGCCGAAGTCTTCGCTCCGGAGTCACTCGGGCGGGCTGATGTGCTTGTCGGTTTCTCCAGCATTTTGTCCGTGGCGCCGAATCTGGCGAAACCGCTTCAGACTGCCTGTAGCGATGTCAGCATTATTGACCTTCGCGGGCTCTCGCTCACACCAGGACTGATCGACAGCCATTTTCATCCGCTTGGTGGTGGCGATCTGGCGGGAGAGGAAAACAGACGCGGAAAGGTAGACGTCAACTCCATCCTCCGGCACGGCATCACGAGTGGCGTCGGGGTCCTCGCGGCCGATACACGCGGACGCACGATCGACGGGCTTCATCTCCTGGGACTGGATTTGCGGCGGTCGGGGTTCAGTTTGTTTCATTTGTGCGGGTCGGTCACCGATCCCGTCGCATCAATCAGCGGCTCGGTAGCCAAGGACGTGGCTCACGTAGACGCGTGCCTGGGTGTGAAGATCGCCATCTCGGAGTCTCTTTGTGAGGTCGCCGCGGAAGAACTCGGGAAAAGCGCGATCGAATCGGTCTCAGGTGCGAGGTTGGCGGGCAAAACTGGAATGGTCCATCTTCATGTCGGAAATCAGGAGAGCGGGCTCGACCCGCTCTATGACCTGATAGACCGAACGGGCTTGCCAGCGTCTGTTTTCCAGCCCACCCACGTCAACCGGTTGGTTCCCGATTTGATGGCAAGCGCGATTCCGTTCATCGCAGATGGCGGCACAGTCGACCTGACGGCAACTCTCCCGTTCGGCGGTGGTCCGGCAGATCGCCTTCGTCTGGTGGATGCTGTCGACAGACTACTTGTCCTCGGGGCGCCGATCGAACAGATCACTTTTTCGTCGGATGGCAATGTCACGCTGCCGACCCGAACCGCCGAGGGGACCTTTACTGGATGGCTGGAAGCCGATGCGGTCGAACTCGTCACATCCTGGCGCGAGTTCGTGCAAAAAAGCAGGTTGTCTTTCGAAACGGCGCTCCTGCCGGTAACACGCAATCCCGCGCGCGTGCTCGGTTTGGAGGGCCGAAAAGGGGTAATCGGCGAGAACGCCGATGCCGATCTGGTAGCGTGGTCGCCCGATCTGGAGCCCATTTTCGTGATGGCCGGAGGACGGATCGTGGTCGACCAGCGCTAGTCGTCGAAGATCCGGAATGGTTCCGGATAGGTGACCACGGCCTGTTGGCCAGTGAGTACTCCCGGCACGATATCGAGCGCCATGAAAGCCGGACCAGACCAGGGAGCCACCAACTGTGCGCCTAGTGCAGCCGTGAAGCCAAAGCGGGGATAGTAGGTTGGATGACCAAGAACGACCACGATTTCCGTGTCGGTGTGGCGGCAACAGGCAAGACCCGCTTCGACCAACGCAGAACCAATTCCTTGGCGCTGCCAGTCTGGCAAAACAGACACCGGAGCCAGCGCCAGAGACGGAATTGCTCGTTCCGGCGCTCTGACGTCCAGTGGCGTAAAGAGGATGTGACCAAGCACGAGTTCGCCGTTGACTGCGACGAGCTCACAGGTGGACATGTGTTGGCGTTCGACTTCGTCAACAAACTGGGCTTCCAACGGCGATTCAAATGCCTGTTCGAGCAAGAGACGGACGCCGACACGATCGGATGGCTGCACCGGACGGATAGCGAAATGAGTTTCTGCCATCTGGCGCCCCTCGAATGAAACACTGAATTCACCCAGACAAACAAATCCGGGACGCCTGAACGTGGCGTCCCGGTTGCGACCAACGGAAAGAAGGGGCTTACTGGCCCGAGACGCGGTCGATCTCGCTCTGAACGTGGGCAACTTCCTCATCCGATATGTCGTAGGAGTAGAATGTGCCGCCGAACTGTCCGATATCGTGAACAACTCGCTCGCGCGCGTCAGTTTGAGCGAGCATCACCATAGCGGCATCGCCGGGTTTCATCCGCTGTTCCACGGATTCGACGAAGGACTTGAAATCGTCCTCGGCCCCACTCTTGTCACTCTTCCCGATCATTCCACCAATGGCCGCGCCAGCCGCTGCTCCAACGACCGGAAGGAGGAAAATCGCACCGGTGATACCACCAATGACGCCACCTACCACTGCGCCCCTGCGGACCGGGTGTTTTTCGTTGTCGACCTCGATCTTGCCTTTTTCGTTCTTGGTAATGAGGGCTTGATCAAGAATCGATACCACACCGGCATCCTCGAGCCCTTCGGCCATCTCGAACGCGGCGTCAGCCGTTGCTTCATCATCGTAGATCACCGCAAAAAGTAGTGCCATGACGTGACGTTCCTTTCAATTGCATTTTCGGAACCTGGGTTTTCCAGGTCGGTCGATGGACTTCAGTCAATTATAGACGTTCGGGCGCATCGGTTTCGCTGTCACCTGTATCCGCCGAAGGATTCTCCGTATCTGCACGTTCGTTCAGATCAACGCCGGTTGGCGCACTTCGCAGCAAGTAGAAAGCGTATGCGAGGAGGCCTAGTCCGATCGCAACCAGAAGCCAAGCGAACTGGCTCAGCAATGTCGTTCCACGATTCAGCTGGATAAGACCCACAACGCCTATGGCAATCGTGAAAAGATTCAGGGCCACGGCTGCTTGTCGGTCTCGTCCGGTGATCCCAGCATAATCCGTCGAGGCCAGACCGATGATCCCAATCATCACCACTGCCAGGCCGAAGAAGAGTCTCCCTGTTTCAGTAGAGACCATTCCATCATACTCAGCGAAGAGCATGGCCATGCCGCCCATGAGAGCAACACCAGCGGAGAGCATTCGCAACTCAGATCGGTGCGAGGAATGCACCAGTTTCTCACTGAGCGTTTGGTAGATCCAGAAAAAGGCCACGCCGATCATGACCAACCCAACGAGACCCCGAAAAACGTCCTCGACCCGGTTGGGCCAAAGAATCTGGAGCAGTCCCAGCACAAGAAGCACGGCGCCGAGGAGGCCGGTCGACTTCCAGAGCGGAGCCGTTCGCCAGGGTATGGAGGTGTCGACGAAATTCGCGACCCTTGCGATCACACTCGCTCGGGTATCGACTGCCGCCTGCGAAAGGTCCTCGGCGTAGTCGGTGACCTGCGGAACGTCGGGCGTCGGCGCGAGCGGTGGTACTGAAAGTGCCGCAACTCCGGGAGAGGACATGGTCGCCAGCTGCAAATCGAGTTCGGTTTTCGGCATGCCTTCGAGGAGAGACTGGCCGTAGTCAATCGCGGCCAAGGTCGAATCACCGAGGATACTGCTGGAACTGAAGACATTCTCGGGTCCGATTGCATCGAGCGCACCCGATTTCTGCATACGGGCACGGACGGAGTCCGCTACTCCGGCCAGGATGAACCGTCCTCCGCCAGATTCGATCTGATCGGCGTACTTGCCGATGACTTTGAAGAATGTCGTGCCGAGATCACTTTGACCACGCACGCGCATGATCACGAACGCATTGCTGGCATCGGAGGCGTCTGGGAGCTGATGACTCATGGTGCGGGCGCCGGCGTAGAAGAGATTGCCTTCGATGTCGAGAACGGTCACCTTGTCGCTCGGCAGATCGTCTGGCGGGGATATGAGGTGGAGTTGACCATTCTCCACCACCATCTGGTTAACGACGACGTCGATGCTCGCCCGATAAATGAAGAGCACGCCGGCGATCAGAACGCCAAACATGACAGCCTGCTGCAGGGGCACGACCAGCGTTGCCAGAAACGTGAGGAGCATCGCTGCGATCGACATCCAGGACGAGCGGGAGATGGCATAGATCGCCGCCCATTTGATTGAGAGCGCTGCGGCGTAGATCAGCAGCGCTGCCAGGGCAGCGCTGGGGATCTTGGCGAGCAGACCGTTGAACACGAGAATCACGATCAGCACCACACCGGCCTGAACGACGTTAGCAAAACGAGTAACAGCACCAGCGCTGACACTGAGAGCGGTGCCGGAAAGCGATCCCCCACCGGCCATACCGCTGAAGAAGGAGGTCGCGATGTTGGCGACTCCCTGGGATTGGAAGTCGCGGCTATCGCTGGTTTCAGATCCGTCGGGATTTGGGAACGCCTGCGCCACACCAGCGGCCTGGAGAAGACCAACGGCTCCGGTGGCAATGCCGGCAATCAGCATCGAACCGATGAACCTGAACTCAGGCAGCTCAAGTCGCGGGATGCTCGACGGGATCTCTCCGACTGTTGCGACCGATCCAAAGGAAAAAACGAGTTGAACCACGACCGCCACCGCGAGCGCAATCAGAAGGTTGAAGTTTCCCAGTTTTGGACTCCGCGCCAGCACCAGCATGAGTGCGAGCGATCCAAGTCCGATGGCGGTCGTCGCAGGATCAACCTCTCGTAAGTTCGTTAACAACAAGGCAGTGTTTTGAAGTCTGGTACCACTTTCACCCACAAAACCGGTGAGATCCCAGAGTTGCGCCATGATGATCAGCGCCGCGATACCGGTCAGAAAACCGACCATCACCGAGTTCGAAACGAATTTCGTCAGCATCCCCAGTCCAAGAAGACCAAGCGCGAGCTGGAACACACCGGCGATCAGGGCGACGATGATGAGGCGCTGGACGCGTTCTTCGCCGGTGGTGGCACCGAGACCGTCGACGGCGACCAGTGTCATTGCACTGGTGGTGTTGAACATCATCAACTGCGTCGACGCGGTCATGGCAGCAATCGGCGTACCGATAATCAGGGTGTAAATGCCGTAGATCGGATTGACACCAGCGAGAACGCCAGAAGCCATGCCATCAGGAACATTGGCGATACCGGTCGTCAGACCGGCCATGACATCCTGCTTGGAAACTTTCGGTTTGCCCGATGCTCCGTCTCCGGAGGAACCGGCAAACCGCTCCTTGATTGTGTTCAGTTGCTCCATTCCACCATCCTGATGCTGCACCTGACTCGGCTCACGATACCACTCCCAAGCGGATGAATCACGTCAGAACATCCGCGGTCGTTCGCTCATCGGCCATCTCTGATGGCTCGTAGAACAATGAAGCAGCTGCAGCTGAGGGCGGAAAGCCATCGAGCCGGTTCATGATATACACGACGAGTGCCCTGGCAATCGCAATCGCAGGAAGGGCAATCACGATTCCGATCGCCCCTCCAACTGCCCCTCCGATTGCCAGGCCGATCAGCACGAGCGAGGCCGGGAGTTCGATAGAGTCGCCCTGAATTTTCGGCGAGATGAACCAGCCTTCGAGCGCCTGGACTACCCCGAAAACGACGGCGGCGAGCAGCGCCTTGTCCGGCTGTGTCACGAGGATGATCGGAAAAGAAATGAAGAAGGCGATCCACGGACCAAGGATCGGGACGATCTCGCCGACAAACGCAATGATCCCCAGGGATATCCAGATATCGACTCCGATGACCCAGTACCCGAGGCCGGTGATCGCGCCGACGATGATCGACGTCACGATCACGCCCCTGGTGTACGAAGCCATGATGCTGTCCGTGAAACCAAACACCTCGATGGTGTCGTCGACCCAGCGTTCGGGAAGAAGCTTGCGAATTCGCGCTTCGGTTCCTGGGCGATCGATAAGAAAATAGACGGCGAACAAGGGGACCACCACAAACGAGAAGATTGCACTCACCAGACTGCCGGTGACACTGAAGAGATAGCTCAACACATCGGTGATGCCACCGATGATCTTCTGGCCAAGATTGCTTACGTTCTCATCGAGCCAGACCTGGACATCCTCTGGAACCGATTCGGCATACCACTCGCCAATGCTGCCGCTATCAGTCGCATCCTCCCAATACTCGGGGAAGGTGTCAGCCAGTGAGGCGAGTTCGTCGACTACGGGTTCCGCGAGGAGGTAGATCAAGCCAAAGATCATGCCCAGGACGACCACCATCGTTCCCAATGTGGCAATTGGGCGGTGCAAACCACCGAATCGGCCGGTGCTCGGCAGCCACGACTCCACTCGCCGGACCAGCGGCAGAATCATGTAGGACAGAACGACGGCGAGAATGTATGGTCCAAGCGTTTCGCGGGCAAGATAGAGCACATATCCAAGGATGATCAGAACGGCGAGAGTGAACACGTGGCGCGATTTGATTTCCATCCAGAAGGGTAGGTCGCCATTGTTCCGATTCGCCGAGCTACCAGTGACATGTTCGCTCAGTTCCGGCATCGACTCTCCCCGATCTGGTGCAACCGGGCCGTCCGTTTCGTCCGAGTTCTCTGCAGCGTGTTCCGATCGAGATTGATCCTGGTTCACTGATGGGTAGCCTCCCCGACGGAGATACCTTGCGCACGCTGCAGCGCTTCTCCCGCCTCCTCCATCCTCAGATCAGACGCTCCATGCGCTCGTATGAGCAGCATGACGCAAAGAACGGTGAGCCAAGCGGGGAAGATGAGCACAACGATCGGATCGAGACTGGAGGTCAACAGCAGTAGCACTCCCAGCGCATATCCGCTCACTGCAAACCAGGAAGGCAGTACCTTGCTCTTTCGGCCAATCGAGGATGTCGCGAACACAATCATCGCGGCCATGCGCATGGCAAAAACGAGAAGCAGCGCCGAGCCATATTGAGGGAATTGCCGATAGGCGTCCACGTCACCTAGCACATCTTCAGAATCGACAACCAGCGAAATCACCGACATTGCGCTCCCCGCTGCGAAAACGAGGACAACGTAGATGACACCGCAGACGAGAAGGATGTTGGCCAGGAGCGGCGCCAGCCGCGTGGTCGATATGCTGAGCCACGAGCGCATCGAGACCGTGAACCAGATGAAGGCAATGCCGGCGAAGGGGATGAGATAGATCCCGGCAATCGTGACCCATCTGCGCCGATCATCGTCCTCGATAAACTCGATCAGCTCGGCATCCGATGCATTGACCGGAACGCCGTGATGCCGAATGACAAAGAACGCAACCACCAGAAGAACTGCATGGGCGATCCCGGTGGCGGCGGTGAGGTAAGCGATGCGTCGCAGAGTCTGAACCCCTCCAGAATTGGTGAGATCCGAATCGAACTCGGAAGGCATCCGGACCATCCTCCTGGAAGCAGCAAAAGCAGAATTTCCCAAACTCGTGTGGACTATGATGCGTGCTCAGACGAGTAGTGTCAATTCACGACCTGTCACCCTGTACTGGACATGAGAGAGCCCCGGTGGAGTACCACCGGGGCTCTTCTCATCCATCACGACGGTTCGTGATGTCGGCTCCTCGCCGAGTTTCGTGCGCTTAGTTGGTGCGCAGCCGCATCGCGATACCAGCCATTCCGATGACGCCGAGCGCCATCAGAACGAGCATCAGGTTGGCGGTGCCATCAGAACCCGTACCCGTTGCCGGGAGAGCAGTGACGCTCATGAGTTCAACATAGTTGGCGTTGGCCGTGGCATTGGAGCTCGAGCCACCAGAGGCGCTCGCTGAGCCACCGCTGGTCTCGACACCACCGCCGTAGGAACCGCCGCCACTGGTGCCAGCGCCACTACCGCCAACACCGCCGCCACCGCCAGCTCCGCCGCCGCCACCTGCGCCGCCGCCACTTGCCGGGGCTGGGCAGCTGTAAACCGCGGTGCCGTCATTGGCGCAAGCGGATGCTGAAGCATCGCCGCCGTCGCCGCCGTAAGCGTTGCCACTGAAGGCACCGCCACCGTCGGCGCCATTGCCACCGTTGCCACCGGATCCACCGGTGCCATCGCCACCGTCAGCCACGCCGCCAGCGCCACCGGTACCAGCACCACCGGTGCCTTCGCCAGCTGTCGCGTCCGCGCCGTTGCCGCCCACGTTGCCGCCGCCGGTCACGCTCGAACCCTCGACCGTGCCTTCGGAGATTGCATCGCCGCCAGCGCCGTTGCCACTGGTTGCGTCGCCGGCAACGGAATCGCCACCGGTTGCATCAGACGTCGTGCCATTGCCGCCGGTGTTGCCTTCGGCCGTGGCGTTCGAGGTTGCGTCGCCGGTGACCGTGTTGCCAACCGAGACGTTTGCACTCGTGTTGCCACCACCGATCGCGCCGCCGCAGTCAGAGTTGCCACCGTCGCCGCCGTCGCCACCATTGGCGCGGCTGTTGTTCTCGACGTCAGGATCGAGTCCTGGATCAGCACCACCGTCGCCGCCAGCTCCGCCATCGCCACCACCGGTGCTCTGGCCTTCGCTGTTGGTCTCACCGACCAGGCAACTGCCGAGGGTCAGGCTCACCGTGGTTTCAGCCGTAATCTCGGTCTCGCTCTGATCGTTGTCCTCTGCAGTGGCAGCGCCACCAGTCAGATTGACCGACGCATCGCCGCCCTTGGCACATGGGTCAGCTGCTTCTGGCTGAACTTCGTCGCCGAGTCCGCACTCTGCGTTTCCACCGGCATTAGCGTTGCCGCCGACGGCCGCACTGCTCGTGCCGATACCGCCAACTGCTGCGAGTCCGGTTGTCGTGCCGGATTCGGTATCGCCTTCAGCATCGCCACCGTCGCCACCGTTGCCGCGTCCACCATCGCCGGTTGCGCCGGTGCCGTCAGCGCCGTTACCGGTGCCGTCGCCACCTTCGCCGGTGTTGCCATCGCCGCCGTTGCCACCATCACCGCCGGTACCACCGGTCGCGTTGCCGCTCTTGGCATTCGCGCCCTGGCCGCCGCCTGCCCAGGCTTCAGCGTAGGAATCAGAACCAATTTGCTTGGCATAGGCGTCGGCGTCACCGCCGTCGCCCGCCATTGCATTACCAGTGCCAGCGTCGCCACCGGAACCGGAGTCGCCACCGGAACCGCCCGCGCCGCCTGTGCCAGCGCCACCGGATGCGTCGCCACCATTGCCGCCAGTACCAGCACCACCAGTACCCGCGCCGCCTGTGCCGTTGCCACCGTCGCCAGCCGTGTTGCCATTGCTGGTCGCGCTGCCGCCGACTGTGTTGACACTACCAGCGTCGCCGCCGCTTGCGTTGCCACTCGTGGCGTCGCCGCCGATCGAGTTGCCACCAGTCGAGACACCAGCCGAGGCGTTGCCGCCGGCGCTATCGCCAGTCAGCGTGGTCGAGGTGGTGGCGTCGCCACCCACCGTGTTGCCAGCGCTGGCGCTGCCACCGGTGTTGCCACCGCCATTGGTCGGGCCGCAGTTGCCTGCGCCGCCATTGCCACCGTCGCCACCATTGGCTGTGCTATCGCGATCGACAGCATCCTCAAGGCCGTTGACAGCCTCTTGGGGGCCTGCGCCGCCTTCGCCACCGTCGCCACCGATTCCGACGCACCCGAGGGTGAAGGAACCAACGCTGACGAGATCAATGTCGTCGATAAGGGCGTAGTCAACCGCCAGACCGAACAGGGCGGCGTTCTCCTCTACATCTGCTGCAACGTCGGCACCAGACAATGTTCCTGCAGTCACGGTCGGGCCAGACGCATCAGCGGCTGTAGCTGCACCACCGGTGACGTTGATCGCCACGTTGCCGCCCTGAGCCGAGCCACCCTGAGCCCTGCCGCCGATGGAGGAGTCTCCACCAGTTGCCGGGCCGACATTCGCCGCTCCGCCAGTTGCGTCCGCGCCGGTTGTCTCACCAGATTCGGTTTCACCTTCAGCATCGCCACCGTCGCCGCCGTTGCCGACACCGCCGGTGCCTGCTGCACCGAGACCGTTGCCACCATTGGCCAGAGCGTCGCCGCCCATGCCTTCGGCACCATCGCCACCGTTGCCAGCTTCGCCTGGCTGACCACCAGTTGCGTTGCCACTGGTGCCATTGCCGCCTTCGCCGCCTTCGGCTTCGGCCAGCGGGTCACCGCCGACGCTCTTGGCGGTCGCGGAGGCATCGCCACCGCTACCACCAGCGCCGTCGCCAGAGTCCGCGCGACCACCGTCGCCACCGTTGCCGCCGTCGCCACCAGAACCACCGGCGCCGTCGCCGCCATCAGCCGTGCCACCGTTGCCGCCAGTGCCCGCACCACCAGTGCCTGCACCGCCAGTGCCGTCGCCGCCGCTGCCAGCGGTGTTGTTTCCACCGGTTGCATCGCCGCCCGTGGTGTCGCCACCCGTCGCGGATCCGCCTGTTGCATTGCCTGTCGACGCGCTACCGCTTTCGGAGTCGCCACCAACGGCGTCGCCACCATCAGCGTTGCCACCGGTGCCGCCAGCTGCGCTGGTCGTTGTCGAAGCGCTGAACCGCCAACCACGTTACCGAGGGCGACGCTACCAGCCGTGTTGCCACCGCCGATGGTGTTGCCGCAATTCGCGCCACCACCGTTGCCACCGTCGCCGCCGTTGGATGTGCTGTCGCGTCCGATATCGACACCGGCAGCGCCACCATTACCACCTTCGCCAGCATTGGCGTAGCAGGAAAGACCAAGGCCAGCATCTTCATTGAAGATTCCGGTGAAGGTCACAACCGCGCCCTGCTCGGTGGTGCCACCCGTGGCAGCTCCACCCGTTGCCACGCCGCCGGTTACCACGCTGATCGCGCTTCCGCCGTCGCCGCTGCCTCCTTGAGCAGCACCGCCAGCGCCAACCGTGCCTGCGAGTGCCAGTGCGACCGTGGCGTCGCCACCAAGTGCGTTACCGCCAGTCGTGTCGCCACCGGTTGTGTCGCCTTCAGCGTCGCCACCGTCGCCACCGTTACCGTTGGCGCCGTCGCCGGTCGCTCCGGTGCCAGTGCCGCCATTGGCCTTGCCACTGCCACCAAGACCGATTGCGCCATCACCAGCATTGCCGCCATCAGCACCGGTGCCACCCGTGGCCGAGCCACTGGTGCCATCGCCACCCTGGCCGCCGAATGCATAGGCAAAGGAATCTTCGCCGCCGGCCATCACGCTGGCGGAAGCCGAGGCTCCGCCACCGTTGCCGCCGTCGCCGTTGCCAGTTGTGGCATCGCCGCCGTCACCAGCATCTCCACCAGTGCCGCCAGAACCGCCGTCGCCGTCTCCGCCGCTGGCTGTTCCACCGGAACCACCTGTGCCGGCGCCACCCGTACCAGCACCGCCAGTACCGGAACCTGCGTCGCCACCAGCATTGCCGCCACCAGCGGTGTTGCCGCCGGTGGTGTCGCCGCTGGTGGCCGAACCGGCTCGAGCTGTGCCGCCATCTGCGTCGCCACCGGTCGAGTCACCACCCGTGGCGTCGCCGCCAGAGCCGTTACCGCCGGTATTGCCTTCTGCGCTTGTCATATTGGTTGCGTCGCCGCCGCTGACATTGCCCTGGCTGACGTCAGCGATCGCGAGAACGACTGCCGGCTCCTGGCCACCGTCGCCAGCAGTCGCGCCATTACCGCCACCGTTGGTCACGCCGCATCCTGCAGCGCCACCGTCGCCGCCATCGCCACCGTTGCCGGTTGCATTCGGATCGCCCTGCGGTCGACCCGCATCCGGGCTACCGAAGGAGCCATCGCCGCCAGAACCACCGGCCACGAGGCAGCCATAGGTTTCAGAAATGACCGGGCCGACGATGACCGTGCCGGTTGTGGCATCACCACCAGTTGTATCGCCACCAGCGGAGACGGTTGTGCTGGCATTTCCGCCGACACCGGTTCCGCCAAATGCTACTCCCGCCGACATTTCCATCGGCGGCCGTGGCATCGCCACCATTGCCGGTTCCGCCATCAGCGTCGCCGCCGGTGGTGTCACCGCCGTCGGTGTCGCCTTCGCCGTTGCCACCTTCGCCACCGTTGCCGGTGCCGCCGGTGCCAGCTGCGCCGGTTCCCGTTGCGCCCTTGGCAGTCGCGTCGCCGCCGGTGCCATCAGCACCTTCGCCGCCGTTGCCGCCCTCGCCGCCATCACCAGGTGTTGCGTCGCCACTCGTCCCGGAACCGCCATCGCCAGCAATGGCAATCGCTTCCGGATCGATTCCTTCGGCATACCCATCGGCTTCAGCGTCGCCGCCATTGCCGCCACTTGTGTTGCCACTCTGGGCATCGCCAGCGTCGCCGCCGTTGCCACCGTCGCCAGCGTTGCCGCCCGTGCCGTTGCCAGCTGCCGCAGTGCCGCCAGAACCACCCGTACCCGCGCCGCCAGTGCCAGCACCACCGGTGCCGTCGCCGCCGTCGCCGCCCGAGTTGCCGCCGCCACGGGTGTCGCCACCAGTGGTATCGCCGGTTTCAGCACCGCCACCGAAGCCGTTGCCGGATGTGGCTGAGCCGCCGGTCGAGTTGCCCGAGGTTGCATTGCCGCCGACGCCATTGCCACCGGTGTTGCCACCGCCAGCGACGGTCACCGTGGCATCGCCACCAACCGTATTACCAACCGAGACTGCAGAACCGGTGTTGCCGCCGCCAACCGTGTTGCCACAGGTCGCGCCGCCACCGTTACCGCCGTCGCCGCCGTTTGCTGTCGAATCATTGTTGGCATCGCCACCGGCTCCACCAGCTCCACCGGCGCCACCGATACCGACACAACCCTCGGTCCAGGTATCGACACCACCAAGGGTGACGATGTCCGGTCCAGCAGTCACGTTGCCGCCCTGGGCTGCGCCACCGGTTGCGACATCGCTAGCCTGGCCACCGATGCCCATTCCACCAAGCGCATTGTTGATCGCGCCGCCGTCGCCAGCCTCGGCAACGCCGCCGAAACCGTCGCCGCCGGTGCCTGTGCCGCCAGTGGTGTCGCCGCCGTCGGTGTCACCTTCAGCGTCTCCACCGTCGCCGCCATTGCCGTTGCCGCCGTCGCCAGTGGCGCCGGTGCCTTCTGCGCCATTCGCATTGGCTGTACCGCCGAGGCCTTCACCAGCTTCGTCACCAGGTCGACCGCCGTCGCCGCCGGTTCCACCAGTGGCTGAGCCGCTGATGCTCTCGCCGCCTTCGCCGCCTCCGGCGTAAGCGAGGACTGGATCGTCAAAGCCGTTGTTGTTCGCGGTTGCGTCAGCGTCGCCACCGTCGCCACCGATCGAGTCACCGGTGATCGCGAGGCCGCCGTTGCCGCCATCGCCACCGTTGCCGCCGTTGCCGCCTGTTCCGGAGCCGCCAGTGGCTGTGCCACCGGAACCGCCGGTACCTGCGCCACCGACACCAGCACCACCGGTCGCCGCGCCGCCATCACCGGCGATGTTGCCACCACCGACGACTGCGCCACCGGTGGTCGACCCACCGATAACCGAGCCACCAACGCCCGCGCCGGACGTCGCGTCGCCACCGGTCGAGGTACCGCCGAAGGCGCCACCACCAGAACCGTCACCGCCGGTGTTGCCGCCGCCGCTGACACTGGTCGTCGCGCTACCAGCTCGGAAGTTTCCTATCGAAACGGTGCCGCCGGTGTTGCCACCGCCGTTGGCGTTACCCGCATTGAACGGACCGCCGTTGCCACCGTCGCCACCATTGGCAACGCTGTTGTTGTCAGCATCGCCGCCGTTGCCGCCGTCGCCACCAGTACCACCGGAACCGGTGTTGCCATTAGTGACAGTCGTGGTCGAACCGCCGGTCACCACAGAACCATTGATCGTGACCGAGCCGCCGGTCGCCGAGCCGCCGGTGGTCGTGGACGAAGCGTTTCCGCCGGTCCCGGTACCGCCGGTGGCGTTTCCACCAGCCGCAGCGTTGCCACCCGTGGCGCCGCCACCGGTGCCGGAGCCACCAGTGATCGCACCGCCGGAGGTGTTGCCACCGGTCGTGTCGCCACTGGCGTTGCCGCCGCTGCCGCCGGTGGCGTTGCCACCGGTTCCAGCCGCGCCAGATCCTGCCGCACCATTCGAGGTGGCGTCGCCACCCACGCCGGCAGCGCCATCGCCACCGTTCGCGCCGGAACCGCCATTACCACCAACAGCATCGCCGCTGGTGCCGTCGGCGCCGTCGCCGCCTTCAGCTTCACTATCAGAATCTTGCTGTGTCTGTACTGAAGCAGTTGTCTGCCCCGAACCGGCCACCGTCACGCCAGTGGCGTACGTGACCAAGCTCAACAGAATTGCCAGTGTTCCCAGCAATCTGAGGAGCCTTTCTCTACCCCGCACGCTACTTCCCATTCCGTTTCCCTTTCCCCTGCTACTACTTCCACTCCGATTGTTGCTTGTCATTCCGATATCCCTTCCCCCTGCTCTGCCTGGTTCTTCAGATCGAGCGCTAGTCCTTCCCGCCATACCGATTCTCCCCATCGTTATGGCCCTCCCCGGCAAAGCAGCCGTTGTCGTTTTCCTTTTACGTGTCGCCCGTGCAGAGCTTGCAGAGACCGGTTCTCGTCTTGAACACCAAAAACCCGGGTGCTCTTTTCCTCAGAACACCCAGGATTCGCAATCCAGGTTCGATACCGTCTGTCTCGTGCCAACTCCGTCTCCCCATCCACGTCTGGTGGGCAAAACAGCATGATTGCGGACTGGCCGGTCACTACAACATGCTGACGGTGCGGGAACGCGCCAGGGTTACTACCCCGATTCCATACCTCTCGGCATGGACTTGCTGTCACGTCTTGGTGACTATGCTACTGGAGGTGATCGCGGAACGCAAGACCCAAACTGCTGCAATTCGTGAATGGAAAAAGGGCGTACGATCACATAGGTTGCCACCGCAACACGACCGCTTAACGGGCTCTATTCAACCGCTTCTGGGAAAAATCGTGACTCTTGCGGGAGATTTCGATTGTTGCTGCGGACTGCCGGTCCGTTCTGTACGTACATTTTCGACGAGCGAGAGGCCAGATACGGAAATGGACCCCGTTGGGGGTCCATTCGTATATCGATCGTGTTTTCGGCGCAATTCGAACGATTTCGACAGAACCGATGTCAATCGATGAGCGTATTCGCGAAGACCTGCCAAGCCAGCAACGTTTTCGCGATCAGGCTGAGCACGATGTACGCCTTTTCGCCGAAGAGATAGCTTTGCCAGCGACCAACCTTGGCGTATTGAAGCACCATGTTGATCGCGAAGCTGTTGAACAGGACGAAGAGGCTGATGATGATCCCATAGACAAACGTCGGGACGCCGTCCGCGTTTTCGGCCACGCCATTCGAGCCGGCGACCATGATCGCCACCAGGATCCACGGAACGATGCCGACGATGCTACCCGAGATAAACGGCATCCAGTTGACTTTTTCGCCGTCGGTTTTGCGGTGATTCATCATTTCCATGTCGAGACCGAAGAGAATCATGGCCGCGTTGACGCCAAAAACGGCGAGGACGGCACCGATATCGGTGACACCGGTGACCATCACAATCAACACCATCATGATCGAGGCGCTGATGGAGTACTCGGCCCAACGAGCGTAGTTGATCCGGTCGGCCAGATTGCGGCGATACCAGCCCCAGACACCGGGAGCGGCCATCAGCAGATGATCGGCCGCGGCTAAAAAGAGAAAGAGCGCGACAGCGTACCCGACCGGTACCCGCCAGATGACATCGGGATCGCTGGAGGCGCTACCCGGCGGGCCGACGGCGTAGGAACCAGTGATGGGAAGCTTGAAATCGTTGCTGATGGCAGCAATTGCAATCGCCTGGACGAGATGCGCCAAGCCCACCGCGAGGTTGTACCAGCGCAGCTTCACCGGAATTTCCTCTGTTTCTGGGACTGTGGTTGGACGATAGGTTGCTGGTATCGCCTCCGCTCGGTCTGTCATTGCATTCTCCTCCACTTCACACTCGCACAATTTCGGTTCGCACGCTGAGCAAACTCTTTGCCGTTTCCTATTATTAGAGATGAATCGTCAACTGCTCCCAGTGTCTATGCTGCAGAAGTGGGAATGCAATCGTTCGCGATGGATCCTGCAGGAAGGGTGGCGAACGATATCGAATCGTATGACGCTCGCTGCGCCGAACTCGCAGATGCGAGCTCTTTGCGATCGGTCGAGAGGCAATAATGCTATCCTTATGGGTGGCTCGGGCAACGTTCCACGGGTTTGCTGCTGCGCTCGACAGAACGAGGCAGTATTCCCGGAGCGTCGGCTCGAAGCCGCGAAGACGAACCATCCCCGCTACTGGAAGTGGATATGACCATTTCCTCGATCTGATGACAAGGAGTCTCTGCGTATGGCAAAAAAACCAGTCTATCGCCGCCCACCGCGGCCATCGAAGGCGACCGCTCCAACTGAAGTGCGCGCGCCGAAAACCAATCCTGACGCCATTGCCGTTGACGGCACGATTGTGGCTGCTCTTCCGAACGCGATGTTCACCGTGGAACTCGAAGGTGGCAACAACGTTCTCGGCCATCTTGCTGGCAAGATGCGGAAAAACTATATTCGCGTTCTGCCAGGCGACCGAGTTGTCGTCGAACTCTCCCCGTACGACCTCACCCGGGGTCGAATCACCTACCGACATCGGTAGCTCCTCGCTTTCTCTATCCAAATCCGCTCGATCTCCCCAAGGACACGCCGACCCGCTGGTCGGCGTAGTGCTAGCAGAACGGCTGGGTTTGCCGATTTGCAGCATTTGCAAGGAAGACACGTTTCTCCTCTTCGGAGATAAAAAAAGCGGCGTCCCTGGAGGACGCCGCTTTCTGGTTTCTTCCTGACTTTCTAATTGTTGTCCCGGGGATCGGCAGTCATGGTCGCATTCGACGCTTCCAGCTCGAACGCCTTCTTGAGAACGTCATCGTCAACACCGTAGACGAGCATCTCGCCGTCGTATCCCTCGAGCGCTTCTTGCGTTGCGATAACGCTGTCTTCGGTTACGAGTGCAACAACGGCGGCTTGTCCAACCTGGAGGTTCTCTGCCAGATCCTTCATTTCGTCGTTTTTGATGCCGGTGTCCCGAATCTTGCCCATCAACCCACCGATGAATCCACCCAATGCCGATGTCAGGACGAGCCCGGGGCCAAGCCAGACCCCAAGGACACCACCGATAATCGCGCCGCGGGTTGCGCCTTCCCGCGTTGTGAGCTCGTCAGTCTCTTCGATCTCGATCTTTCCGTCGGCATTTTTCGTGATAACAGCCGCGTCTTTCAAGGTGATGGTGACAGCGCGGTGCATCGACTCGAGGGTATCGAGGATGGTATCGGCGCGTGCCTTGTCAGAGTAAACCGCGGCCAGCATCTTGACGTTTTCGTCGCTCATCTCTCGCTCCTCTTTCTTTCAATTGTGAACATTGCGTAGGACTATGACTTCCCAGCAAGTATGCCGCAATTGAACAGATCAAGGGTGATGCCGAAGGACCGGGGAATAATCCCCGGTCCTTCTGGCATTTCCGATGGACTTGCTCAAGAGGAGGGAGCAGCCAATACCGCACACGCAATCCGTCCGCCGCTGTTTCCGGATGGATCGGTCGCGAGGTCATCCGGGCCCTCATGGATCACCAGGGCAGTCCCATCGGCATCGGCAAGTCCCCAGGCACCGTCATCATAGGTGGCGACACCGAACGTGGCCATGACGATTGCATTGCCATTTTCATCGATGTTGACGTTGCCAAGGTCGCCGGCATGATTCGGGTGACTCATGTTGCCGGGATTGAAATGACCTCCCGCCGCGCCAAAATCCTTGTCGTCCGCAGTGGCGCAGACGCCAGTTTCATGGAGATGCATCCCGTGAGCGCCAGCTGGTAGCCCCGAAATGATGACCAGCATCCCAAGACCTTCTTCATCGCCGACACCGATAGTCCCGACCTCATTGCCGGCCGCATCGAGGATGGGCGCGACGATGTTCACGGTGCCAATTTGCCAACTGTTCTGGTCTTCCTCGTCCTGGGCCGTGACCGGAGCCATTGAGAGGAGCGAGATGGACATGAGTAGTGCGGAAAGTAAAAGGGTTCGCTTGAGGGTCATTGTGTTTCCTTTCATGAAACCATTCATCCAATTCGAGTCCGATTGCCGAGCCCCTGTTGCTCATCGCCTCCTTTCGGTCGCGGACGTGCTTTCTCTCGACCGGTCGACACAGTCATCGACGGAATCTCTTTTGATTCGCTTTAGAAAATCGTTACCGGGGTTGATTCAGTGTGCGTTTCACATGATCTTGCCGATCGCGAGAACGGTCAGCATGAGTCCGAGCAGGCTGGGCACCGCCAGCGGGAGCCATGAGAGTCGTTCGGTGTTGAGCAGAGATGAAATCTGCGGTACACGGACTCGCAGCAGGCGCAGTGCTCCTGCCAGGAGCGGAATCACCAAGAAGAGTTGGAGCGGTGGCAGAACGAGCAGCAGAAAGAATCCCGCGAACGCAGTGAGCAGAACGAGTGCCAGGAGCGGCGCTTTGAGAAGGGTCGCCGGCGACCGATCGAGCACGAACAAGTCAGGCGGGAGTGCCTGGTCAAGCCGATCGAACACCGGCCCCATCAGCAGTCCGAACAGGAATGGCAGGAGTGTGAAGAGGCAGATGTTGATTCCCGCGATTCCAAAGCGTTCGTAGTCGGCGACGTTTCCCCCCTCGAGAGCGACAAATCCGCATATGGCAAAAAAGACCAAACCGCTCGTTCCCCACCGTTTCCAGCCATCCGCTGGGAGGGCGCCGCGAATCGCCAGGTATGCGAGACCAAGTGCAATCCCAACGAGACCCCCGGTCATGATGAGGCTCAGCGTTCCAGAGAGCGATATCGAACCCACGGTTTCGAGATTCTCGGTTGTTGCTCCCTGGAGTTCAGGCCCAGAAAGAGCAGCCGCGACCCGCATAGCGATTCGGCCACCACCACCAAGCGTCAGAGCCCCGACCACGAATCCAGCCAACACGGCAATTCCGATCGTGCGGACATGCTCCGCGAAGGCGAACGCGGTGGAGGAGGTTGACTTTGCAACCCGATTCTCCGCTCGAGAGCCAACAGCAACCGCGTGGTTCCCGTTCATGCTCAGCGAAGAAACGGTTCGAACAGGAGCGACCATCGTTGCAGCAGCGACACTGCTCCACATCCGTTGGATGGTTTCATCGTCTGGCGCCGGGACGTCGTCGGTCTCGTGAAGTCGCGTGATCGTGACGATATCCTCCGAATCAACGGGTGAAGCACCGAGAGCGCCACTTTCCTGGAGTGCATCCCAGAGCCGACTTACCGTGAGGTCTCGCACTGCTTGGTCTAGCTGGTCGTCAGGCGATTTCATGAGAGGTCTCCGCTGTCGTTTTCGATCGTTGCTTTTCTGATTCAAGAACCTGGCGCAATCGACTGATCGCCCGGGATTGGGCGGTGTCGACAGAACCTCGCGAACGACCCATCGATGCGGCGATTTCGTTGCCGTTGAGTCCGGCGAGGCGCAATTCGACAATGCGTCGCTGATCAGGCGTGAGGTGACCCAGGAGCGACCGCACTGATTCCTTTGATTCAGTCGCTTCGACTTGCTCTTCAGGTGATCGTTCTGATGATGGAAGCTCCCAGACCTCGTCGATCGTGATGTCGGGTCGCTTTCGGCGGGCTTCATCGATCGTGGTGTGGTGAGCAATAGCGAAAAGCCAGGATCGAAACTGGGTTGGGTCACAGGAATCGAGATGGGTCAGCGCTTTGATGAACGTCTGGCTGGTCGCATCCGCAGCCGACTCTGGGTTCCCAAGCCGACGGTAGGCAAACCGGTAGACGGGTTTGACGAACAGGAGATAGAGCGATTCGAAAGCCCCCGGATCGACCAGCGCCGCAGCAACCTGCTGCGCGATCCAGTCACGATCGGTCATTCGATCGCATGTTTCCAGTTGTGTGAGTTCTGGTTCCTGAAGAACTGCTTCAGTACCCATGATCGGTAGGTCCTCGCGAAGCCATCCCTCGGGACGCTTTTCGCGCACATCGTCCGGTTGTGGACGCTCAGGCTCGTTTCGCTACTTTGGGAGACGGAACTTCGCCCCGAATCTTACACACCGGACGGTCGCGAGGCCGAACTACCTACTGATCTGCCCTGTAATCGACACTCAGTATGCGTCGGTTAGACTCACGTTGAGCCAGTTTTTCGCATTCGATCGGATCGCCAGATGAACAGAACCGAAGAGTTTCTCGCGTCTTTCAATGAATTGGAGCAGTTCCTCCGGGACAGCACAGATTCGACCCGGAGTGTGCCGTTCGGCGGTCTTATCGGGGAAGCGAGCCATGAGAACGCGGCCGTCCGCCATTACGCGCGCGATTTGCGCGAATGGGCTGATCTGCGCAATGCGATCGTGCATGAACACCCGAAAGGCCAGGTGATCGCCGAGGTCACTCCCGAAGCGCTCGCAGATTTCCAAAAGCTGGTCGCCAAAGTTTCCGGTCCACAAAGGGTGTTTCCGCAGTTTCAACGGGTTGTGCGCGTGTTCGATGATGAGGATGGTCTCCAGGACGCGATCCAGGATCTCTGGGACCAGGGGTATTCACAGGTCATCGTCCGGCGGGACAAGCGAATGAGTCTCCTTAGTTATGGAGGCATTACCCGCTGGATGGGATCAGAGATCAACGGTACCGTCATCGATCTGGCCGGAGCGACCGTCGGTGATGCGATGCCTTATGAGGAAGAAGGTGGCATCGCTTTTCTCGATCGAAATGCAAGCGTTTTCGATGCTCGTGAACTCTTTCAGACCTTTCCAGAGCGCCATCAGCAGCGTTTGCGGGTGATCGTGATCACGGAGCATGGCAAATCGACCGAGGGCCCGATCGGGTTGATCACCGCATCGGATTTGATCGAAGCCAATTTCTAGCCGGATTGGCGGGCCCAGTCCCGCCGCTACGATCTTGGGGAAATGGCGGGCACGGGTCTTGCCATTCGGTGGTAGGGAGAGATGACCATGAAACCAGCACGCGTGGTGATCAATGTCGAGGATGTCATTTCGGAGATCGATCCTCGCCTCTACGGGAGTTTTCTGGAGCATCTCGGACGGGCGATCTATGGCGGAATCTCTGAACCGGGGCATCCAACCGCTGATTCCCAGGGGTTCCGGCACGATGTGCTCAATCTCGTCCGGGAACTCAATGTGCCGATCGTGCGCTATCCCGGTGGCAATTTCGTGGCGAGCTACCACTGGGAAGATGGGGTTGGGCCGGTGGAGGAACGCCCTTCCCGCCTCGATCTCGCGTGGCGCTCGACCGAGCCGAACACCTTCGGCACGAATGAGTTTGCAGATTGGAGTCGGGCCGCGGGAACCGAAATGATGCTCGCGGTCAATCTCGGCACGCGCGGGGTGACCGAAGCGATGGCGATGCTCGAATACTGCAATCATCCGTCCGGTACGGCCTGGAGCGATCTCCGTGTCGAACATGGCTATCCGAAACCGCACGACGTCAACGTCTGGTGTCTCGGCAATGAGGTCGATGGACCGTGGCAGATCGCGCAGAAAACCGCGGTCGAATATGGCCGTGTCGCCTCGGAAACCGGCAAAGCGATGAAACGGTATGACCCGACCCTGGAACTCGTCCTCTGTGGCAGTTCCAGTCACCTCATGCCAACGTATCCAGACTGGGAAACGACTGTGCTCGACCACTCCTATGACTTCGTCGATCACATCTCCCTGCACAACTACTTCACCCTCGATGGAGACGACTTCGGTAGTTTTCTGGCGCAATCGCTGATCATGGATGAGCAGATCGCGACCGTGGTTGCTGCTTGCGATCTGGTCAAGGGAAAGAAACATTCGTCCCGGGAAATCCAGCTTTGTTTCGATGAATGGAATGTCTGGTACCACGCTCGCGAGAAGGACAAGGAGACGGTCCAGGAACAGGATTGGCCGATCGCACCGCCGTTGCTCGAGGACATCTACACGCTCGCCGATGCTCTTGTGGTGGGGACTCTGCTTAACAGTCTGATCCGTCGGTCGGATAGGGTCAAGATCGCCTGCCTGGCTCAGTTGGTCAACGTGATCGCGCCGATCATGACTGAAACAGGTGGCAGGGCGTGGAGGCAAACAATCTTCTATCCATTCCTGCATGCGTCCAGGTGGGGTCGTGGAGTGTCGCTCGATACGCGCGTGACCGGTCCGCGCTATGAAACCAAACAGTTTGGCGACGTCGCGATGCTCGATGTGTCTGCGACCCACGATCAAAACAACGAGACCGTGACGCTTTTCGCCGTCAACCGGAGTCAAATCGAGGCTTTGCAGGTCGACATCGATCTGCGAGGAATCGAGGGAGCGACGTCGATCGAGCACCACATTCTGACTGGCGACGATCTTGAAGCGGTCAACACGGCTGACAATCCTGACCAGATTTCCCCGAGCAGCAAGACGTGGCGCGTTGACGCGCAAGAAATGCTCACAGTCGTCATGCCGCCAGCATCCTGGAACGTGATTCGGATTAGAACGTAGTCCTTCATCCGCAACGTAAGCGCAGGTATTGACATCTCCCATGATTAGAACATATGATCTATTTCAGATGCCCGACGGACCAGTTGCCAGTCCACCGCTTTTCTCCTGACCCTGGTTCGTCCGGCATCGCAATCGGTTTTCGCCACGAGGGGGTCGTGCGCCATGTCAGAAGAACGCCAGAATATTCCAGTTTTTTCGCCGCCATCCGATTTCGAGATGAAAGCGCTCGAGCTCTCAGCCGCCTATCTCAAACGGGCTGGCAACGAAGCGGGTACCCGGTTGATGGGGGCGTCTGGTCTCAATACCGCCAAGATCGATCTGATCTCAACCTTGCGCGATGAAATGCATGATTCTGCCGCCTTATGTGAATGTCTGATCGCCATGTTCGACAGCTGGGAGATCGATCGCCTATCTGGTCGCTAGTCCCTCCCGTGGGCAGGGTTTGCATTTCCACTCTGATCCGGGTACTTTCTCTGCGGTAATGATTCGGTTCCGTGTCAGGATGGAATAGTGGCTGTTGCACTGGTAACGGGCGGCGCCGGTTTTGTCGGCTCTCATGTGGTCGAGCGCCTTTTGAAGGATGATCATGATGTTGTTGTAATCGACAACATGGTCACTGGTTCGGCGGGAAACCTGGTCGAGTTTGGCGAGAATCCTCGTTTTACTCTGATTCAGCACGATTTGCTTACCGGTCTCCCGCCACTTCCCAAGGTCGATCGGATTTTTCACCTCGCCAGCCCAGCAAGCCCACCTGCCTATCAGCGCCTGGCGATCCCCACCTTGCGTATCAATGCCGAAACGACCCGTCTCTTACTCGACCTTGCCGATCAGGATGGCGCCAGAATCCTTTATTCGAGCACGTCCGAGATCTACGGTGACCCACTCGATCATCCGCAGCGCGAGGACTATCGGGGGCATGTCAGTTCCACCGGTCCCCGATCGATGTACGACGAAGCCAAGCGGTATGCCGAAGCCCTCCTGATGGCCTACCACCATGACCGGGGTGTCGAAACCCGGATCGTGCGGATCTTCAATACCTACGGGCCAAAGATGGATCAGCATGATGGCCGCGTCGTCAGCAACTTCGCCGTCCAGGCACTCCTCGGTGAACCCCTGACGATCTATGGCAACGGCGAGCAAACCCGAAGTTTTCAGTATATCGACGATCTCATCGATGGCTTGATGCTGTTGATGGACTCGCATTTCAGCGAACCGGTCAACATCGGCAATCCGGATGAATTCACTATGCTCGAGCTTGCCGAAAAAGTGCGGGCCCTGACCGGTTCGCAATCAGAGATCGTCTACAAACCGCTTCCGGCAGACGACCCGGTCCGGCGGCGTCCAGACATCACCCGAGCCCGCACCCTGCTCGGATGGGAACCGCAAGTGCCCCTCGATCTCGGCCTCCAGAAAACGATCGACTATTTTCGTACCGTTGTCTGATCTGGATTTTGGGGATTCAGCGACCTCCTGGCGTTCTTTCGTGCCATCGTCTCGTACAATCTGGCCAGAGATACGAAGCGTTCGAGCGGGATTGCGGGTAAGGAGCAAAACAGATGGCGCAAACACTAGTCCGACAGAGAATTGTCGGCAGATTGACTCTGATCCTGGCGAGTTTTCTTGCTATTGTGGTTGCATTGCCTCTGCCTTCAAGCGCCCAGGACGCAACGCCAGTCGACCCCGCTCTCGGATCGCGCGACCAGATTGGCAGTCAAACCGTCGAACTCGATGGCAAAGACCGAATCTGGCAGGTCAATCTCGTTACCGCTTACCCGGAAGATCAGGACGCCGAGGAATTCAAGGTTCGCGAAGGCTTCCTTTTCGCGCATCAGATTTCGATCACTGTTTCGATCGACGGCGATGATTCGATTGAGCTCGCGGTTGGAGAAGCGCTTGCAGTTTCGAACAAAGACAAGGTAACGGCCTATTCGACCGACGGCACACTCGGCTCCTACTACACGATCGAACTGATCGATCCACTGGATATCGATACCGATGTCAACCGTCAGGTGATTGGAGCTCCGTTTGCGACCACGGGCGACAGCTATCAGATGGACCTGACGCTGTTCCAGGTGTCACCAGGGATCGCGACAACCCTCGATCCACTCGAGCTTCCGGGTCTCGTTCTGGTACTCGATGGCAATCTGATTCATGCTCGCGAGGATCGTTCAACAACCAGTCTCGTCGCCGGCGATGCTGGTTCGGGAACTGGTAGCGGCAGTGCTGTCGCTGGTGAAAATGGCGCGACCTTCGTAGTAACGACGATCACCCTTCCTGACGAAGGGGAATAGCCGGTCGATGCAGTCCCGGGCATATTCCTCGGACGATTCCGATCTCAGCGACCTGCTCAGGTTCACGCAAGCTTGCTGTCAGCAGGTTGCGCCGGCGGCGTGGGATTTCCATGTCGGCGACTTGCTCTGGCACCGGTATGTGCGGGACGACGAAGAGTATCGCTTTGCCGAAAGGGTCCAAATCTGGGAAGGCGATCAGGGCGAGATCCTCGGGTATGCGATTTATCACATCGATGATCGACTCCTCTGCCCTCTCATTCGACCCGACCAGAAAACAAACGTCGCCCTGATCGAATCGATGATCGAATGGGGCCATGCACGGAACAAGGCGTTTTCCGGTGCAAATAAAGACTCCGCTGAAATCAGTATCGAGGCGTTCAGCGGTTCGTTGCTGGAAGCGACGCTCGTCGATCTGGGATGGCAACCGACTGGGGAATCGTCGCTCCGGCTCTTCGAACGGTCGCTCGAGCAGATCCCGATTCCGCAATTGCCCGGAGGCTTTGTCGTTCGCCCGCTAACCGGTCCCGAGGAATATGCTGATCGGGTTGCCATCCATCGCGAAGCATTTGATCCATCGAAATTCACTCTGTCGGCCTATACCCGGCTGCGCGGTGTCGAGGGGTATGATCCCGACCTCGATCTGGTGGCGGTGGCACCGGATGGAACGCTTGCTGCGTACTGCATCACCTGGTTCGATCCAGTCACCAAGACCGGCTTTTTCGAACCCGTCGGCTCGCGGGCCACGTTTCGCCGGCAAGGTCTGACACAGGCGACGCTCTACACCGCCATGCACCGACTGGCGCAGATGGGCGCGACCCGGGTCCTGGTCTGCAGCCTAAGCGATAGCGAACCGGCCAAAGCACTCTATCGATCCGCTGGGTTTGCACCGAGAGGCGAATGGGGATCGCTTCGTCGTCTTTGACAACGCTCTTAGGCATCCCCGCTTTCACACCAGTATTGGTAGACTTTCCAAAGCAAGACAGGTGATCTTCGCTTGCGACTGGTTGATGTGCAAGTGATGAGAAATGGAGTGGCCAATGCTCGAATTTTTAGTTGGCGGCGAAAACTACTACATGTGGATGCTTCCCGGCCTCATCCTCACCATTTTCGCGAACTTTCGCTTGCGCCGAAAGACAAACGCCTTCAAGAAAGTCAAGAACGAAGCGAAAGTTTCCGGCAAACAGACTGCACGCCAGATTCTCGATAGTGAGGATTTGAAAAAGGTGCCGGTCAAGCAAGTCGCTGGCAATCTCACCGACCACTACGATCCTAAAGAGGAAGTGGTCAATCTATCCAAGCCTATCTTCAATCCTGAAACAATCACCGCCATGGGCGTCAGCGCCCATGAAGTCGGCCACGCTATCCAGGACAAGGATGGCTATTTCTTTATGCGCTTGCGCTCGTTCATTGTGCCGTTCGCGAACATTGGCACGAATCTTGGCTACATCCTGATCATCGCTGGCATTGTCCTGAATATCACCAATCTCTCCCGTGTTGGCGTGCTCCTTTTTGCGGCGACGACCCTTTTCGCGCTCGTTACGCTGCCGGTCGAGTTCAATGCCTCGACGCGTGGCAAACAGAAACTCAAGGACCTTGGATTGACCAGGAGCGAGGAAGAAGACAAGGCTATCGATCAGGTGCTCGATGCCGCTCGCTTCACCTATGTCGCCGCGTTCGCTGTTTCAGCGATCCAACTCGTTTACTGGGCCCTGGAGGTTCGGGATCAGCGCAAAGAAGCCGAACAACGGAAAGCCGCGAAAGCAGAAGCAAAGACAGCTACGGCCAGCGTTGCAGCCGAATCGGATAGTAATTCAGGCGGCGGGTTGTTCGGCGGATCGAAATCGGCCGAAATCGAGGAATCCGCCAAGGAGAAAAGCGGTGGTTTGTTCAGTGCGCTGACACCCAAGGAAGCAGCTGCGGAAGTCGAAACTGACGTCGAAGACGGAGTCGAGAATCGCGGATTCAAGAACCTTTGGGTACCGTCTTTTGAGCCGTTGAAGTTGCCTACAGACCGCGAGACACGGAGGCGTTGGTTACCCGGCGGCAGCTGACGCTGACTAGATGCGGATCTTCGCCGATGAGCGACGGTGTGCGCATCTTCTGCATCCAGAAACCGTCTTTGCCACGACCGTAGTAGTTCTTGCTAACACCGACCTGACGGTAGCCTTCTTTGCTATAGAGATGCCGCGCGGCTTCGTTGTCTGCTTCGACCATCAGCACGATATCGCCAAAGGGAAGAACCGCTTCGATCTCTCGCAGCAGTTTCGTGCCGATGCCACGTCGCTGCTCGTCCGGATCGACGCAGATATTGACAATCCGCGTCTGTCCGCCATTTCGATCGCCGATCGCGCAGCCAACGATATGGTTCCCATCCCGGGCAACCACAAACCGGACCGATGGAAGCGCCCAGAGAAGAAGAAGGGTGCCGCCGCCATAGGCGAGTTTGGGAGTAAACGCGCGCCGTTGCAGCCGAGCCACCTGGCGGAGATCATGTATCCGGACGGGCGCCATACGCACCGACGATCGGCGACGACATCAGGCGATGGTCTGGCCGCGGAGGAGGCTGGAAGGAACGACGATTTCAGCATACGAAACACCACCGGCAAGTCCGGAACGCTGCTTTTGATAGTACACCAGCGGGAATCGGCGACAATGCACCTGGTGAGCGACGTTCGTCGGCAGGGGAGCAAGAGGATGACAGCCATGACATCATCGATCGAGCGGATTTCCGTCGTCGGCGCGGGGATCATGGGGCACGGGATCGCGCAGGAGTTCGCAGCAGCGGGGTTCGATGTGACGCTGACGGATACCTTTCCGGCTGCGCTCGATACCGCTCGGGAACGGATCGTCGCAAATCTCTCCGGAACTGATGGAGCCGAGTCAACTCTCGCCCGGATTCGATTCGAACCCGATCTGGCTTCCGCAGTGGAACTTGCCGATCTCGTCGTCGAAGCGGTACCGGAGCGCCTCGAGCTCAAGCAGCAGCTGTTCGCCGATCTCGATGGGTTCACCCCGGCGCACACTATTCTCGCCAGCAACACCTCCTCCTTCATGCCGAGTCAGCTCGCGCCAAAGACGTCGCGACCGGACAAGGTGCTGGTGACGCACTATTTCAACCCACCTCATCTTGTGCCACTTGTCGAAGTGGTACGAGGTCCCGAAACCAGCGCGAAAACGACCGAAAGCGTACGGGCACTTTACGAACAGATTGGCAAGATCCCGGTTGTCGTGCAGAAAGAACGGCTCGGTTTTATCGGTAACCGCCTGCAAAACGCGCTTTTTCGCGAGGCGCTCGCGCTGGTCGACGAAGGCGTCTGTTCGATCGAAGACCTCGACACCGTTATGCACACGAGTATTGGCCGGCGCTGGTCGGTGGCGGGTATCTTCGAAGTGTTCGATCTTGCCGGACTCGACACGGTCTTCGCCGTTTCAGAACAGATCTTTCCCGATCTTTCGAATGCTTCCACGCCGCCAGCAGCGTGGCTGGAGCGCGTTCAGTCAGGTGATCACGGAATCAAGAGCGGGTCTGGTTTCTACGAATGGACTCCAGAAAGTGGAGAAGCCGCGCGTCGACGTATCCGACTCGCCTTACAATCGACCGGAAATGATATCGAAACCAAACAAGGGTGATGTCGTGTTTGGCGCTATCTGCAACGCAACGATGATCGAAAAGCGACTGTAGATGGATCGCCTGTCCCAGGTCGTGGCAATCGATCGAGACGAGGTCGATCTTAGAAACGGCCTGATCAGTCTGGCGATCCTGGCCGGAATTGTCGGCGCACGCGTTGTAGTGGGACCGCGTGTTTTTCTTGCGGCGCTTGCGGCGCTCTTTGTCTTGCTCTTCTCAGCGCATGCCAAGCATATCTGGAAGGTCGTGCTGGTGGCTGCCCTGGCCGGATCGGTGGTCACTGCCACCGCCTCGCAAGTATCCGACGGCGATCTGACCACGCTTACATTCGTCTGGGTGGTCACGTTTGTTGCGAGCACCACGGTCACCATGCCATTGTTGAGTTCAATTGCGGCCTTGATCAACATCTGGGCGATCATGGCATTGAACCTCGTCGGCGGTACTGACCTCGCCACCCACGGAGCGGCTCCCTGGATCGCTGGATGCGTTCTTGGCGGAATTGCGTTCAGGTACCTGGAGAAACATGGTCACCGGCGCCACGGTCGGCTGGTCGATATCGATCGCACAACCGTCGCCCTCGACTATTCCGTGAGACCGGCGGTGGTTTATTTCGCCGCAGTCCGGGCGACCGCCGTAATGCTCGCCGGTGCAGTCGGGCTTCTGGTTTTTGACCATCATCCATGGTGGGCGGCGACCGCGACGCTGATGGTGGCAGGTATCAATCCAGACGAGTCCAAGCTGGTCGCATGGCAACGAGCAGTTGGGACGCTCGCAGGCGCCGTTGTCGCGATGTTCTTGCTGAAACTAAGCGAGGAGACGATGGTGACAGCCACGTTGCTTCTGGCCGTCTTGTTCCTGACTCTGCTTTTTCGCACAGCCAGCCAAACGCTTTTTGCTCTTGGGCTGACCACGGTCTTCATCCTGGTCGATTCGCTTCTCGGAGGGTCGGCGTTCAAACTTGGGAGCGCCCGTATTCTCGAGACCCTGATTGGCATCGGTTTCGCGCTCGTTGCCATCCGTCTCACCCACCCAGCGTTGCAGCGAATCGGCGTCTTTCAGCAAGCGCGAATGGCAGCCCGAAAATCGGCAATGAAACCATCCGAGGAACCAACCTGATTTCCGTAGTAATTAGCCTGGAGCTGACCATATGACTGCATTTCCGGAAACACCAGTAATTCTCGATGGCGGAATGGGACGAGAACTCCGTTTCCGCGGTGTCGATATCCTCAATACCATCTGGTCCGCGAATGGACTTCTGACCGCACCGGAGATCGTGCAGCAAATCCACGCTGATTACATCGCCGCTGGAGCGGACATCATCACAACCAACAGCTACGGCATCATCAAGGGTGATCTGGCCAAAGAAGGGATCGAAGACCGCTTTGCCGAACTCAACGAACTTGCCGGTGAACTCGCCGTCGCTGCCCGCGATGCGGCTGATCGACCCGTTATGATCGCAGGTTCGTTGCCACCTTTGTTTGGCAGTTATCGCCCTGATCTCGTGCGCGAGCAGGATGAAATCGAACCCCTCTACCGGGAACAAGCGGAACTCCTGGCGCCATACGTCGATTTCTTCCTCTGCGAAACGATGTCCTCGGCAGCGGAGGGCGTAGCTGCCGCGACTGCGGCGGTTTCGACCGGTAAACCGGTCTGGGTCTCATGGACGTTGCACGAAGATCGCTCAGGGCGTCTCCGCAGCGAAGAAACCATCACCGCTGCGATTGCCGCGCTGGGAGATCTGCCCGTGACCGGTTACCTGGCCAATTGCTGCGCGCCAGAGAGTATCACCGCGGCTTTGCCGGAATTGGTCGCCGGTGGCGCCAAGTTCGTTGGTGGCTACGCCAACACCTTCATTCCCGTTCCTCTGACCTGGACGCTCGACGGCGCCAATGAGTCCGATGGCAAAATCGAGCTCCGCGATGATCTCGATCCCGATGCCTATGCCGAGCACGTGACGAACTGGCTCGATCTGGGCGCGACGGTCGTAGGAGGTTGCTGCGGCACCCGGCCGGCTCATATCGCCCGCATTGCTGAGATCGTCACGGCGCGCAGTCAGAGCGAGTAACGCCCGCCGGGGTGTTCTCGGTCTATTGCTCTCTCACCTCATCACGACCATCGATCAGCGTGTATCAAGGACGTGCAACCTAGGTCTCAAATCCCCTGCGAGAGACCCTTCGCAAGCTCAGGGTGACAGTCTCGCCCAGGTCATTCTGAGGAACGAAAGCTTGTCCTGCGCGTGCGAAGGTTTGTCCTGACCGTGCGAAGGAACTTCCTGCCGCAGCAGTAACACCACCAAATCCCCTATTAGAGACCCTTCGCAAGCTCAGGGTGACAGTCCCGCCCGGGTCATTCTGAGGAACGAAGGATTGTCCTGCGCGTGCGAAGGAACTTCCTGCCGCAGCAGCGTCACCACCCAATCCCCTACAAGAGACCCTTCGCAAGCTCAGGGTGACAACCCCGGTCAGGTCATGCGATTTTATCGGTTCAAGCAGGCGTGTGCCCGGGAAGTCGCTGCACTTGCGAATAGAGGCCCGAGGCGGCCAGGCCATAGACGAGGCCAAGCACAATCGCGCGCGCGACGGGAGCGGACGAGGTTGAGCCGCCACTGATTTCACTCAACCCGACGAGGGCAATGGCAACAAGAATGGCCGCCAAACCGGCGAAACGGCTGGGCAAACCGATCCGTTTGGCAACTTCGACAACGCCCGGAACAAGCGCGATGATGGCGATATCATCCAGAATCACGATCTTCCTCCTTTTCTTCTGCTATTGAATCCACGTCCAGGCGACGGCTGGGTCGGGGCGAAAAAGGGTCCAGCGATCGTCGAATGTGATCAGGTCCCGCCTTGGCCCGTTGTCGTTTTTCAGGACCCACCAGGTCAGCGGTCGCGGAAGGGTTGCGGGTCCGCGTTGTTCCTGCACACCTCGCGCGATCCACGCATTACTGATCACACCGCGATCGTCAAAGCGGGCCGGTGTGACCGAGCCATCGGGTTCGATCCGCTCGAGCACACCGAAGCGGTCCTTGAGGGTCGAGAGGTCGTATCCCTGCGGCCACCAGGGGCGATCGGGCACGGCAATTGGCGCGACCGCGGCCGGATCAGACGAGACACTTTGCCCAGCCTTGAGGATCTGCCGGATCCTCTCCTGGATCTCATCGATCCGATCGCGAACCGGGGCAAACGGACAGGCTTTGGTGGCGAACTCGAAATGAAGCATATGCGTCACGATGCCAACTGCGGGATTGACCGGAAAGTGATCCCAGGGCACCTCCGCCTGATCGAACCAGTAGGCGGTCAGCGCGCAGATGCTTTCGAACTGCTTCGGACTCATGGGCGTGTTCTGATCGCTGCCATCGGAGCGTTCGATACTCACCAGATCCCGATTGATCGCCGAAACACCGAGTCGTCGGACGAAGGCAACGCCATCGCCCTCGAGCCCATCGCTGCCGCCGTTGGCCCAGGGGGCGCGATTCGGGCTGACTCGGTGGGTTTCGCCATCGATATCGACAGTGGTGGCACGTCCCAGCGGATCGTTCCAGCGGAGGATGACGCCATCCCAGTTGGCTCCATCGGTAGCGCCGCCGATTCCGTAATCGGTCAGCGAGCGACCAGCCGACCCGCGTCGAAAATAGGAGTCGGTTCCCCAGAGTGTGCCAAGCATCGAGTGCTGACAGACTCCCACCGGTTTCCGTGGTCCGAGATCGTCCCAGGCGCGGTTCTGCCTGTCCGGAATCAGACGGTCGATAAAGGGAGGATGCGGCACATTGCCGAATGCATAGCTCATGGCATTTCCTTTTTCGTATAGAGAAGATGTTTTAGGAGAATTTATTCGCGTGATGATCTGTCTGGGCTCGAGAACGGAGCATTCCTCCAGAAAGCAACGAAATTGTTGCGATCTGCCACATACCTGCAACCTGAACTGGTCTTGCCCGCCGGTATCGTGAAGATAGATAGGTTCGCCTCGTATCAGAAAGGAGGCAGACCATGAACAGCAACCGATGTCCGCCATTCTTCCACCGACATTCGATGAGTCGACGCGATCTGCTAAGACTTGGTTTGGTCGGCGGATTGGCAATAGGCGGATTGCCGCTTGCTTCCGCGTTGGCGAATGGTGACGGAGGCAAAGTCGCCGTTCCCCCACCCGTTGGGGTTCTGCTGGTGTCCATGATCGTGCCACCGGCCGATATGCCGACGACCCTGCCTGCCGTGGCCATCTGGCACGTCGATGTTCCGCCCAACTGCGGGGTTCACTGGAACTGTACGGAAACCGCGTGCACATGGGTCGACGCGGTTCACTTGCTGGAGGGACAGTACGATTGCTGGTTCGAAGGTCGGGTCCGTCTCTACCGGTATGGTCAGACGCCCTGTGATCTCGACCCAGGCAGCGAGTTCAGCATCCAGGCAGGTGATTCGTTCCTTGCTCTCGACCGGATGCTGGCGAGTTCGATCGTCAATCCCGGACCCGATCCGGCCCGGGAATTCACGGCGAGCATCTACGCGAGCTATCCGAAGATCAACCAGGGCATCACGATGGATGACGGTATCCATGTGCAACCCTGTGGAGGCCTGACACCGGGTGAGTGGTTCCTGATGCCCGATCCACCGGTTGCGGTCACGTACCGGCAGGTTCTCATGCCTCCTGGTTCCGCGTTTGGCATGGGAGAGGATGAACTCGTTTTCCGGTATGTCGACCTGGGAAGCGTCGAGCGGATCTGTCTCGATTCCGACGCAACGATTCTTGAGTCAAGTACCTACTCAGCCGGAGAACCAATTGCGCATCGCTACTGGACACCCGAGGGCCTGCAGGCGCTCACGAACAAAACGAGTGAACCGGCAGTGCTCCTCGAAATCGCGATGACCACGGCTCCAGATCGCGATACACCACTCTTCCTGGAGGGAGCAGAGCAATGACTCGCAAGGGGCGCTCGAAGTGGCATGTCGTCTCCCGAATCGGAACAGAGTATCTTCTGCAGGCGGCTGCCAGGAATCGGTGAGGTCGCCTCTCCGCGCGGGACTGCGGGTATCACTGGGAATCGCTGGTGCTCAGAGTAGTTTTCGAGTTCATTCCCCTTGGACTGGCTGCCATTTCGCCGACGATGGTGATCCTCGTGACCGCCATGCTTCCGACCGAACGAGGTCTGCTGCGGGCATTGGCGATCATCGCGGGTCGGTTTGCGGCACATCTGCTGCTGGCGCTGCTCTTTACGTTTCTCTTATCCCAGCTTCCCGAGGTCGATGAGGGTGGTCGCACCCTATCCGACATCGTACCGATCGTCCTGATCGGAGCCGGTATCGTGCTGCTCCTGCTGGCAGGCTGGGTGCTGCTCCACGACGCTGATCCGGACCAGCCTCCGTCACGAGTGCTCGATTATCTGAACAGAGTCGGTCCGATCACCCTCTTTGTGGCGAACTTCTTTATCGTGTTGGTCTCGCTGCGGCTGATGTCACTCGTCTTCGCGGGAAGCGCGATCATCAAGGATGCCGATCTGCTCGACAGTGAGGAGGTCATCCTGGACGCGGTGCTCGCGCTGTTCATGATCTGGCCGATGCTGATCCCGATCGGGGTATCGATCGCCATGGGGGATCGCCGTGACGAAACGCTGGCCTCGATGAACAGGTGGCTCCAGGATCACCAGCAGGCAATCAATGTTGGTGTCCTGTCAATTTTCGGCGGCTACCTCCTCGCAACCGGTTATGCCGGGTTGTAATCTACTTCTACCGATTTCCCGGCGGACACACGAAACCGGGTGCTCTTGCGAGCACCCGGTTTTCGCGTTGCGTGCAATCGCGTTCTGACCTAGATGTCAGTTGGCTCTTCGCGCGTTTCGCCACGGAGGAAGCGGGCGGCAATCACCGCCGCTGCTCCAGCCGCAGCTGCAGCCATCCAGCCAGCACTCTGTCCAGACGTGTCTCCGGATCCAGTCGTCGGCAACTTGGCGACGGTCTCACCGCCAACCGTGCTCTCGCCTGGTTTCCCTGGCTTCTCCGGATGCTCCGGTTTCGGAGGATGCATCTCGGTGTACCAGTTCGTCACCATGATGGTCGTTGTTTCGTCTTCGTAGATCGTGAATTCAGCCGCTACTCCGGACGAGACTTCCTTGATGGCATGCGTGCCGACCGGCAACTCCGCCATGAAGATCCCGTCGAGTGCACCGGTATGCACCACGATCTTGTCCGCTTCGACCTTGAACGGCCAGATCTCGAACGTCGCCTTGCCCGGGTGACAGTCTTCCTTCCAGTCACCACCAGCCGGTTTGACCTAGTTCTTCGACGTCGATGTCAGTGCCGTCTTCTTTCGCCTGCAGTAGTACTTCTTCAGGTACAGGCTGCCGGTCGGGTCTTTCACATAGTTCCTGACCGTGATCGTCGTTGTTTGGCCCTCGACAATGGTGAATGGAGCCGAGACACCAGAGATCACTTCCTTGATGATGTGATCACCCGCCGGAAGTGGCGTGGAGAACTCACCAGTCGTGGCATCGGTCGAAACCGTGATCGCATCGGCTTGGACACCAAACGGCCAGATCTCAAAGGTCGCAGCACCTGGTACGCAGCTATCGCCACCCGCCGGAACGACCGGATTGTCAACATCGATCTCGGTGTTGTTCACCTCACCCGGACAGTAATACTTCATCAGGTCGAGGTAACCCGGATACTCGCAGATGTTCTCGCTTGTGCAGTCACCATTCGGGTATTCCGTGCAGTCGGAATCCTCGCAGCAACCGCCGTCGAGCGGAAAGACGCAAAAGTCACCTACGCCATTCGGATCGCCTGACGGACAGCAATCACTCGGCGGAGGACAGAGCGAAACGAATCCGCACAGGTTGTCCTGGCAGGTGCCTCGAGCGCACACGCCGCCACAATCCTCATCGACGCAACAATCGCCGGCCACGCACGTGTTGTCGCAACAAACTTCGCCCGAACCGCAGTCTGCGGTGGTGTCGCAGTAATTGCAAGCAGGAATACCGGTCGAGTCACACGTTCCGTTGCAGCAGATGCCTTCCGCAAAACTGTTGGCAGGATCGAAACAGATCGAATCATCCAGCGACTCGTCGGTTTCGCACACACCGTCACCGCACTTCTGGCACGGTCCGCAGCAGCCAAACTCGCAAACGACGCGATCGGAGGCACAGCAGTCACCGTTGCCTGCGCACTGGGAATCCGAGGGGCAGCAGTTGCCGTTCGGGCCCTCACAGATGACGGTTCCGCTCGAATCACACGTTCCTTCGCAGCAGACGCCTGACGCGTAGCTGTTGTCGGGATCGAAACAGGTACCACCGGTTATCGGGACGCATACATCACCTGAGCAGACCTCGCAGGGACCACAGCAGCCGGTCGCGCACGGATCGCGATCGTCGCACAGCAGCCAGCCGTTTCCGGCGCACTGTTCGATCCGCGCAGCAGTTGCCGTTTCCGCCTGACACTGAATTCGTCCAGGGCAGGCTTGGCACGTCCCACCGTCACAGGTCAGACCACCGCAGCGTCGCCGTTCGAAGCAACCATTGCCCGTCGCCACAACAGGCGCCGCTGACGCAAAGTGCGCAGAGGCTCCACAGCCTGGCAAGATCGATGGGTATGAGCACACACCGTTGGTACACTGCTAGGGTGCATGGCAACGAGTTCGGTGCAATCCTCACCGTAAAACATTCATCGTCATCATCTCGTCGTCCGCTGAGGGACCGACATCATTCGTGGCGGCACAAAAACCGCTGTCGCAGAAACTGCCAGGAGCGCAATCAAGATCGCTGCAGCAATCACCGGCCGGCGGACAGAGTCCACCACAGCCATCATCGCCACAAGCGTTGTCGGTACAGTCAGGCGTACAGGCTTCCTGCGCGCCAACGTGAATCCGGGGTATCCCTGCAGCGGCCGCAGCACCGGCGCCACCGAGCAGCCCCTTGAGAATCGACCGTCGACTGACCCCATTGGCCAGTTTTCTGGTCAAGTCATCGAAACCTCTTCCGTCCATTTGACCTCCCCTTCCGGGCGTTGTGAATCAACGCTCTGATTCGCTGAAACCCTTACCCGGTCAGTGTACCAAAGAAAGAACGTTTCTGGGGAAGAATCAGCAAGAGATCCGACGAGAATTTGTCGACGAATCTCGCGAACGTACGTGCGTCTTCTTGGAGGTGGGGCATTGATTTGACACCGCAGGTCAAACCATCGGTTGTGTCGGCCAGGACCCACCTTCACGTGACCCCCGGGTTGAAACCGGGGGCTAAGACATCCGTGTTCGCGGCCGTGGTGTGTTAGCCCAACGTTTCAACGTTGGGTCGAGGGTTGCAATCGGTCAATCCGTTGGCACCCCCGGGTTGAAACCGGGGGCTAAGACATCCGTGTTCGCGGCCGTGATGTGTTAGCCCAACGTTTCAACGTTGGGTCGAGGGTTGCAATCGGTCAATCCGCTCAAACCCCCCGGTTGAAACCGGGGGCTAACACATCCGTGTTGGCGACTGTGATGTTTTCGCCAACGTTGGGTCTTGCCAACCAATGCAACCGCAATCCATGTACGCTGCAGCGCACGAAAAGGAATGCAAGGCCGTCACGTGAACAAAAGGAGACGATGGTGTCCTATTGGAGAACGTATTACCACCTGATCTGGACGACCAAAAATCGGGAACCGTTGCTGTTCGGTGATCGGATCGCGATGCTGCAGCAAGCGATTCATGTCAAAGCGCGTGACCTCAAAGCCTTCACCCATGGGATCGGCTGGATGCCGGATCATGTGCACGTTGCCATCTCGATTCCGCCCTCGATCTCGGTCAGCGAGTGTGTCCACCAGCTCAAAGGATCATCCTCCCGCTTTCTGAACACGACGCCAGCATCCAGCAACCTGGGATGGTTCGGCTGGCAATCGGAGTACGGTGTGCTGACGTTCGGAGAGCGCTCGCTGGATTCGGTGGTCCGTTATCTTGAGAATCAGCACGCCCACCATCTGGCGGGAAACCTCTGGATGTCGTTCGAATCTCTGACTGACAACGAATCGGATCGATGGGGAGGGTCATCCGTCAAAAAGCCCGGTTGAAATGTTGGGTCAATCCGTTGGAACCCCCGGTTGAAACCGGGGGCTAACACATCCGTGTTGGCGGCTGTGATGTGTTAGCCCAACGTTTCAACGTTGGGTCGAGCGTTGCAATCGGTCAATCCGCTCAACCCCCGGTTGAAACCGGGGGCTAACACATCCGTGTTGGCGCCGTGATGTCTTAGCCCAGCGTTTCAACGTTGGGGCGTTGCAGGATCGTTCGGTCCATTTCACCCCCGGTTGAAACCGGGGGCTAACACATCCGTGTTGGCAGCCGTGATGTCTTAGCCCAACGTTTCAACGCTGGGCTTTCTCGCTGCAGGATTCCGGACCGATCTAGAGTTCAACCAGTCCCAATCGCACCGATGATTCTCCCCAGCGCGAAGCGTCGGATGGTTTGCTGACGTGCTCTTCGATGTCGACGATCCTGACCTGGCGAGTAACGGGTTCGGTATCGAAATCGATATCGGCGAACGAGACGCTTTGACCGCTCTGCCAGGCGGTCCAGAGGGCTTCGATCTGCTCGCGACCACTCCGGACCGCCAGGGAACCGTCGCGTTGAATGACCCGTTCCTGCGCCATGATCTGCAGCGACCATCTCCGCCGTCGTGCAGGTTGATCAAAGATTGCGTACTCCGCCCAGACCCCGGTCAGCACCGGCGCCCAATCTGACACCGATGTCCATTCGACCTGAATCTGCAAAAAACGGGAAAGTGCTGCAGCCGACGTCAGATCGGCACGCAAGACGATAGTTCGATCCTCTGGATCAGCGGTGGTCAGACTGTCGGCGATGATCCAGGTCGTACCGCCATCGACCGAATAGCGAAGCGTCAGGCTGACCGGATCGGTCGAGGCGGCGTTGCCCCGAACCACCGGTGTCGCAAACACCGCCCCAAGCGCCCGCCAGGCTTTGTCGGCGTCGCGCTGGCCAGCGTCGAGCAACGACGTCACGAACGTTCCGCTGGAGGCATAGCCATGGTAGACGGGATCGCGGTGGATCATCCGATAGATGTCGTAGGCGACCGCGCTGTCACCATTGCGGAATGCCACGAGGTCGATGTTGCCCGCACCGGCCAGGTGAACGGGCCAGATCCGCGCTGCCGCCGTGGTCGATTTCATCAGCCACCACCCAGTGCCATCGAATGCCCAGACTTCATACACGCCAGCGCGATTGCGCAGCGACACGACCAGCACATTCCCGGCAATCGTGCCGCCGTAGCAGGTCCGGCCCTCGAGACCGGTCGAACGCCAGCCCTGTTTGGTGGAACCACCATTCGGGTTCCATTCCATCACCTGACCGTTGAGCCATGTATAGAGTTTTCCGCCAAACGACGCGAGAAAGAGAAAGTCGTCGGTTTCCGACCAGGCCCCATGCGAAAAGAGGGGGTCTGGTTCGCCGATCCATTTGCCGGTGGCGGGATCAGCCCGTCCGCCGAGCAACCAGAGCGCTGATCGGGTCGCGATCACCGCCCGGCCACCATGAATCGCCATGTTTGTCACGGGCGAATCGAGTTCGCGGGTATCGACTCCGCCACCAGTGGTCAGTTTGAGCACGCTTTCATTGCCAGGGGTCGGATCGGCGGCGATCAAACGGTTCGCGTAACCAACGATCCACGATCCCTTGAGACCAGAAGCGAGGGTGGTCACCGCCAGCGTGAGGGTGTCGATCAACCGGATATCGAGACCATTGCCGGTCGCAATCGCGATCTTGCCCCCGTACCAGGCGAGACTGGAGATCACCTGACCCGCTCCAAGATCAGCAACCTGTGTCAGCGATCCCCAACTGGTCGTGTCCAGACCGACCGAGCGATAGAGATAGCGACCGATACCGAGATAGACATGGTTGCCAACCGTCAATGCATGGACACGTTGCGTATTCGAAACGGGTTGGACGATCGAATCGACATGGGTTCCCGACCAGGGCCAGGGTTCGACTCCCTGTCCGAAAAACGCGGGTCCGACCCCTGATCCATCCCAGGAGGTATCACGTTCGAGCTGGAGCGCGCGCCGCTGCCCGCCAACGAAATCGTTGATGACGACGCGACCGGTTCGTCCTTCCGGAAGACCATCCGAACTCCGTCGATATGAACCGGGAATAAGGGTGTAGGGGTTTCCGGCAAGTTCGATATCGGCAATCTGGGGCATCCGATTCTCCTTCCTCACTAAATAGAAGACTCACGATGGGGTAGCGGGTGGCACACGTCGTTGGCAGCGCCGCCGATTCAGGTACCATCCGCATAGACACGATCCAGGGGAAATCCTTTGACCGAGACCGCGACCAGCAAAGCGCTCGATCTTTCGCCAGATTCGAAGCGGATCCTCTTCTGGATCTGCGTGTTGATCGCGGCGAATCAGATCGGATTTGGTCTGATCATCCCGGTGACAGCGCTTTACGCCGAGAGATTTCGGTGTCAGCAAGACCGCGATCGGTTTGACGATCGCGGTCTACGGTCTGGCCCGTTTCGTGGCCAACGTGCCGGCAGGACAACTGGCCGATCGACGCGGACGCAAGTTCACCCTGGCGCTTGGCGGAGCGGTGACGGTGGTTGGGTCGGTGCTCTGTGCGCTGGCCCCGAGTTACGCCATTTTTCTGGTCGCGCGATTCATCAACGGGGCGGGCGCGGCGATCGTGCTGACTGGCGGGCAGATCGTGGCGGCAGACATCTCCTCGCCGGAGAATCGCGGTCGCGTGATGGCGATCTACCAGGGCGTTTTTCTTTCGGCGGTCGCGATTGGCGCCTATCCCGGCGGCTGGATGGCCACCCATATTGGACTGAGCAGTCCGTTCTGGGCGAATGCTGTGCTGGCTGGAGTGGTCACGGTGCTGGCGCTGCTTTTCGTGCCGGAAACGAAACCGGCCGTGCTGACAACAGCGCTCACCAAGGTTTCCGCCAAACTCAATGTGCGCCAGCAACTCGCGCTGCTGGTCTCGATCCCCGGATTTCTCCTGGTCAGCGTGGTCAGTTTCGTCAATTTCTTCGCCCGGACCGGCGGAGTGTTCAACGTGATTCCGCTTTTCGCGGAAGAAACCATCGGTCTCCGACCCGACCAGATCGGTCTTGGAATCACGCTGGTGACGATCACTGGGGTCGTGCTCGTATATCCCTCCGGAATGCTGGTCGACCGCCTTGGCCGCAAGGGGGTGATCGTGGTGTCGACCATGATCGCCGGCACGGGGATGGTGCTCTTTGCGCTGGCAGGCAGTTTTTCCGCGTTTCTCCTCGCGTCCGCTATCTGGGGCGTCGGCGCCGGGGTATCGGGCGCAGCGCCGGCGGCCTATGTCGCGGACCTCGCACCGCGGGGGATGACCGCGCCAGCATTGAGCATCTATCGCACCATCGCCGATTTCGGTTATGTGATGGGGCCGCTCCTGCTCGGTCTCCTCTCCGATCTGTCGAGTTCGAGAACGGCGTTGGTTTTCACCGCCGCGCTCCTCGTCCTTTCCGGAACCACGTTTCTCCTCCGCGCTCCAGAAACATTGCCACAACCGGTGATGACCCCGTCTCCATCTCCACCTCCGTGATCACACCGTCTGGTGCTACAGTCAAATCGCGATCTACGGAACGACGAAAGCACGAGGAGAGACTGATGAGCAACTTCCGGTGGGGAATCAAAACGTCACCACAACACACGACTTACGACGCCATTCTCTCGGTCTGGCAGGAAGCCGACGCGAATCCTGCGTTTGAACATGCCTGGCTGTTCGACCATTTCAATCCGATCCAGGGTGAACTCGACGGTCCCTGTTTCGAAGGCTGGACCATGCTCTCGGCCTTAGCCGCCCAGACATCCCGTTTGCGTCTCGGACTCATGGTTGCGGGCAACACCTATCGTCACCCTGCTGTCCACGCGCATATGGCGGCGACGGTCGATGTCATCTCCGGTGGGCGGCTCGATTTTGGCGTCGGCGCTGGCTGGAACGTCTATGAACATGAAAGCATGGGGATACCGCTCTATCCACCCGGTGAACGAATCCGGCGACTCGGCGAAGCCTGCGAGATCACCCGCCGTCTTTTCACCCAGCCGCTGACCGATTTCGACGGCCAGTACTATCACCTCGACCAAGCACGACTCGAACCGAAACCGATCCAGAAACCCTATCCACCTTTTGTCATCGGCGGTAGCGGCGAGCAACTGACGCTGCGGGTCGTGGCGGAGTACGCTGACATCTGGAACTTCACGGGTCCCGATCCGAGCATTTATCCACACAAGATCGCCGTTCTGCGCGAGCACTGCGCCACGATTGGTCGCAATCCTGACGAAATCGAGTTTTCGGTTCAGGTCAGGATTGACCCCAATGATCTGAATCCGACGATCGACGCTCTCCAGTTCTACATCGACAACGGCGCATCCCATTTCATTCTGATGCTGACCTATCCCTACCCTGACGACATCGTCGCGCGGCTGGCCGAGGAGGTCGTGGGAGTCATCGAAAGCCGAAACGGCCAATAGCAGTACAGAGTGAACGGAAACCAGGAGTCAATCGGGCGCTGGCCGGTGCCCTGATCGTCGCGACGGTTTTTCTGATCGTCGAGATCATCGGTGGACTGGTCACTGGATTGCGCATGTCACGCTGCAACCTGAAATCCCTCATGACCATAGCGGTGGCGTGTTTGATGGCTGCTCAATCGATTCCGGGCGTGGTCGCGAGGCTTGCCTCACCTATCTCTCGCATGAGCAACGAGCGGAGCTCGAGCACGCGGGGCATCAACACTCGTCCGCGCTAGACACGGGTTCGCCAGGTCGTGAAGGCATAGACGCGGCGACATCGACAGTTTGGGTGCAAGGGCGGAAACGGGCCTTCTCCAGTCGGCCAGACCCGGCCAGCATATGGACCGCAGACCGGGCAAACCCGTTCATCGAACGCTGTCACCCACCGGGTCCAAAGCAACGCTTCGACCTCCCGGTTTTCCGTCGGCTGCCGGGCAATCACCGCCGCGCCAGCGACCGCCAATCCGGCAACCTGATTCCACCACGCTGGTGCAGTCACGCTTGCGCGAATCGCTTCACTTCGCCGCGCAACGACCCGACCGTCACCGTTGTCCCATCCAATTGGCATGTGCTCTCCATTTTCCTGACCTCGACGTGCAAACCATGACAATCGCGAATCAGTCATGTATATAAGGACTGGTCTCGCCGTCGTCTGTCGCACCGGAGAAGTCTCCATGTTTCGATCTGCACACAAACAAGGTCGTCTGCTGCTCATCGCATTGGTGCTGCTTGCCACCGCAGCCTGGGCCGTCGCCCCACGTGCAATCGCGCAGAACGACGAAGTCACCGTGATCCCAGTGATCGCGACCTTCACCAAACTCCAGATCGATGGCGCCGGTGATGCCACGATCTCGATCGGCGACACGCCGTCGATCACGATCACTGCCTCTCCGACCTTGCAGGATCTGATCAATGTCAGTGAAGGCGATGGCACCCTGACGGTCGGGTTCATCGAAGGAACCGTGCTCGATGCAATCGGTCAGGCCGACATCCAGTACAACATCGTGGCGACCTCGCTCGATACAATCAACCTCTCCGGTTCAGTTAACGCAACCGTTGATCGATTGAGTGCCGAATCCCTGACCCTGGGCCTGACAACACTTGCGGAAATCGAGATCGACGAACTCGATGTCCAGACACTTGATGCCAAGCTCGATTTCGCTTCAACCGCTCATCTGAGTGGGAGAGCTGATACCCAGACAGTTGAGGTCCTCAAAGGATCGTCCTACGATGCGGCCGGCCTCGATACAGGCTCAACCGCCATCGATCTGAGTGAGGTTTCCAGCGCCACCGTTCGGGTCCGGGAAACGCTCTCGGGGTCGGTGGCAAGTGGATCGACTCTCGAGTACATCGGCGAAAATCCGGTGGTGACCGTTTCGACCTCGAGTCTCGGCTCGATCGCGGCCCTCCCATTTGCCCCGCTGCCGACTCCAGCTGCCACACCCGTGGCGGCGGCTCCGTCAGAGGTTTCGATCGATATCCGCGGTTTCGCTTTCGCTCCAGCGACGGCCACGGTCGCAGTCGGCGGCACAATCACCTGGACCAATCGCGACTTTCTGGTCCACGACGTTGCCAGTCTGCCCGCTGATACGCTCTTCCATTCACCGATCCTGGCCAAGGGTTCATCGTTTTCGTTCACTGCCACCGAACCCGGCGTGATCGACTATTACTGCGCACTCCATCCGAGCATGGTCGGCCAGATTGCGGTTGTCGAGCAGTAGTCGGGCCGCTACTCAGGTCCAAACCAGCTCCCACGAGCACGGCGCTGGCGAGCCGACATCATTCGATGCGCGGTCTGTGCATGATGATCACCAACTCTGGCCAGAGCGAGTCCGGCGCGTTCCAGGCCGCGCTTGCCTTGTTCGACCGACCGGCGTAGCAATGCCGAAGCAGTCGCCAACAGGATGACGATGTCAACATCACCTGGTTCGACCGGCGCGGCAGCGACATCGTCGGTCGGCAGGGAACGGGCCATCAGGTAGTCGAGTTCCCAGGCTCCGCCCCTGGCCGGTCGATCGAACCAGAGTTTGCGATTCCAGAAGCGCCATCCCTGGTCGGTATCCGCCGTGATACCGGTCGACCCACCCCATGATGGCCGGACCTCCCAGCCGCCTGGATCACGCACACGGAAAGGTTGCGCACCGGTTGGCAGGGTGGTGAGAGGCACAATCGTGTCACCCTCACTTACGGCCACCAGCAGCGTCCCTTCGGCGGGAAACCGGGAACCGAACTCGGCCATCGCCGTGGCCAGCAAATCATTCAGCGTCGCGTCGTCCCAGAGATAGGGCGCGACAGTATCTTCGAGCCGACGCCGAAGCATCGATCGCAGATCAGCACGTGTGATCATCGTTCCTTCTTCTATATAAATGTGAATACAACGATCGGATTGGCTCGCGGGCCAGAATCAGCTGCCTGGGGAGACACCAGTCGATCTCGATGCTCAGGCGATCGACATCGATTCCTGGCGAATCCTGTCGAGTTCTCCGTCCGGATCGATTCCGCCGAGATCGGCAATGGCGCTCCGGCGGGAACGGATTCCGGCTTCGACGAGCGCCACCGTGTTCCGCACCGTTCCGTCGCGATCACTCGGCAACACACCCGGCCAGATCGGCGCCGTTCGCCGCAATCCGCCGAAATCGTGACCCCCGAACCGCTCGAGCAGATCGAGCAACCGAGCATTCCGTTCGAGATAGAAACTGTCCCATTGGCGTCGCTTTCGGGCGACCTTCTGCACTAGCGGCTGGATCTCGACTTCGAGCGCGGCGCCCGACAGGGTTCTGCCGGAATCACCGAACGCGGTCCGGGGGGTCTCGCTGAGATCATGAAGCGTGCGATAGAGGAGATCGACATACTCGATATGCAAGCGCATCCCGCCATGACTGAGCAGATCGAGCAGATAGGCTCTCGCTCCTTCGGGCAGTTCCCATTTCGCGCCCGGTCCGACAACGATGCCTTCGGATCCGTCGACGTTTTCCAGCACGGTCACCGGCGCACCGGACAACGCCAGAATCTGAGAAAGGACGCTCATGCGAACATTCAGTTCGCGGCAAACATCGAAGAGATCGACGAGATCAGAGGTCCCCCAGAACTGGTGCGCCACCGGATTGTTCGGCGCGATCACATAGGGAATCCAGCCATACGGATTCGCGCGATCGACCACCTCATCATGGTCAACAGAGACCCGCCAACGATCGTCGCTCCAGATCTCCGTCACGGCATAGGTGCGGTTCAGATCGATCAACCGCAGCGATGTCTGCTCGGTAAAGAGGTGTTCGATCTGCTGACCCGGCAACAGATAGCGCTGAGCCACCTGAAGAACTCGCTTCGGATCGTCACTCCGGGTCTGCACCACCAGGGTGGCCGGATCGACCGCAGCCACCATGGGGAGCTGCCGTCGTGCATCCCAGGTCACCTTGACTGCGGCGTCACCGATCACCGCGGCTTCGACACTGAGATCGAAATCGAGTCCTGAGAGGTCGTTTTGGGCGATCGCCTCCTGCAACTGCTGTTCCGCCCGGTTGGCCGAATCAAGATCGCCCGAGTCCTGAACGGCAAAGGTGACTGGCGCTGGAAAGACATAGGATGACACTTTGCGCACCAGTGTTCGGGCGTAGTTGAAGGTCATGCGGACCTCGCCTGACCGCCGCTTGCCCGTCCATTGCTCACCGGTGAAAAAGGCTCTCGCTTCCTCATAACGGCGAAAGCGCTCATGGTCGTCCTGGCTGACCAATCCTGCTGGCCAGGCCGACCCAGCCAGAGAACCTGACGGTCGATGGTGTTGTTCGATCAAAGCCTCAGAACCTCCTTGGTTTGTCGCAAGCGCACCGTGCTCCGGTGACAGAAGGTCACCAAGAGTGGCGTCCGTTCGCATGAATCTTGTGAACAGTCGTGGTTGACATTTGGGTAACTACTGCTAGGACGGAGTGAAAGACTGTGAACATTGGGCGCGAATACGTGCATCGCGTCGTGGAGTCGACCGATTTGGCGTTTGCTCCGAGGGTTCCGGGAAAGGGAGTTGAATGGATAACAAACGGTTTGATAGCCTGACCAAGGCACTCGCCTCTGGTCAATCCCGGCGCTCCGTCATCAAGGGCCTGCTCGGTCTCGGTGGTGCCGCTGCGGTTTCGACCGTCGTCGCCGATGGGACTGACGCGCGTCGACGTAGCAACATCACCCTGCCAGCCGCCCCCACGACCACCACTGCGGCTCCATGCCGTGCTGGGTTCGAGCCATGCACCACGAACGTTACCGGCTGCTGTGCCATCTGTTCCGGCAACACACCGGTAACCTGTGGTCTCGAATGTTGCGCCTCAGACGATCAGTGTTGCGACGGCGAATGCTGCGGCGGCGACCAACTCTGTGTTGCCAAGGTTCTCGATTGCTCGAACAGTCGCTGCGAAGAGATCTGCTGCGACGAAGACCAGATCTGCGACGGTCGCTGTTGCAATGGCACCTGTTTCCAGCCGATCGACGAACTTTTCGGCGATGATGACGACGACGACGATGACGGCGGCTTCGACCGGGCTTGTTGTCCGAAAAGCGCCACGTTCTGCCCGTTCATGTATGACGATCGCTTCGGGGTCTGCTGCGACGGCGACACACCAGTCTGCTGCCAGGACGAAAACGGCTACCCGATCTGTATTCGCGAAGACCAGTGCTGCACCGCCAGCGACTGCCCGGAACTCGAGGGACAGGGCGAGGAAGCCTGCTGGAATTGCAGAGAAAACACTTGTGTCCCGGTTCCACGCGGTGACCAGGGTGGCTGTGACGACTGCTTCGGCTGCTCGGGCACGCAGGAGTGCGATCCCAACCCCACCGTCAATGGTGAGACTTGCGGTGGCGGGTTCGGCGATGACGATGACGGCGGCGGTGTCTGCTGTGGCGGCGTCTGCTGCGGCGGTCTTGAGCCGGCCTGCTGCACTCGCGATGATGTCTCCTTCTGCATCGATGAAGCAACCCAATGCTGTTTGAACCGGGATTGCGACGACAGTCCGAAGACCTGTGAAAAGGGCATCTGCCGCAAGTCAGATCAAACCTGCATTCTCCGGACTGAGTGCGAGGACAACGAGACCTGCTGTGTCAACGCGCCGGAACCGGTGTGCGTCGATGTCACCCAACAGGACGTCTGCTGCACCAGCGATGATTGCGACAACGGCTGTCTCGCCTGCGAAGCCACCGTCTGTGTGGCCCAGTGCGACCGGGATACGTGCTGCACCGCTGACGAGGACCGCGCCAACTGGTTCTGCCTGGCCGAGGATGAGTGCTGTCCGCTCGATTGCGGCGGCAACGCTTGCTGCGACGGCGTCTGCTGTGACGCGGGTCAGATCTGTGTCTCGCCAGTCGACGTGTCCAGTGATGAGGTTTCGGTGGCTGTCGATGGCGGAAGCGTCTGCTGCACTCCGCTGACCTGCGAGGACGAGAGCATTGGCGGTCTTGGTGAACCGTGCGGCCGTGCGCTTGATAACGGCTGCGGCGGAATAACTGCCTGTGGTTGCAAGGAGGGCGTCTGCGACACGACGCAAGGCATCTGCGTGCAACCAACCACCACGACGCCGGAGCCGACAACCACGACACCGGAGCCCATTTGCCCGGGTCAGGTCCAGTGCAGTGGAGCCAATGCCAACTGCTGTGCCACCGAGGGGCAATGCGCGCCAAACGGAGACTGCTGTGCCACCGATCGGATCATCTGTGGCGATGTCTGCTGCCAGGGTCCGTGTGACACCTGCGTCGATGGGCAATGCGTGAGTAATCTCGATGATGCATCGGCTTGCTCGGATCCACGCAACAGCTACGCGTCGGGAATTTGCTGCAACGGCGCTTGCAACTCTTCTGGCGCGACCACCTGTGCACCTCCAACCACGACTCAACCGCCATGCGTACCAAACTGCGATTGCAGTGATCCCAACAACGCTGGCTTAACCTGCAACGGTTACGACCCCGGTGTAGCGATCTGCTTCAACGGGTGGTGCGTCTTTTCCGCCGACATCTGCGGCGAGAATGTCTGCGGCGGTAATGACGAGTGCGAAACTTGCATTGAGGGTGAGTGCGTATTGATCAACCAGGGCGGCAGTTGCAACGGCGGCGCTGGTATATGTCAGGACGAATGGTGCGTCTAGGAGACAGACGATAGCCTTCTGTTGATCAGAAGCAACGAATTGGAAAGCGGCCGGATCTTTCGATCCGGCCGCTTCCTTTGTGTGGCCTTTCCTGCTATCGGAGAATCGGTAGCACGCGAGAAAACGACAATTCCTCCCTCACCCATACCCAACCCCGGCTGTTCAGGGATTCTTCACTTCGTTCAGAATGACAGGAACACCTAGAACGACAGGAACGCGCGGTGGTCACGCATTGTCATTCTGAGCTTGCGAAGAATCTTCATCCTCACCCAGCCTGTCTGTACGAGACTCTTCCCCATGTCATTCTGAGCATGCGAAGGAATCTCTTCTCATCCTCACCCAACCGTCTCCACCGAGATTCTTCACTTCGTTCAGAATGACAGGAACACCTAGAACGACAGCCACGCACGGTGGTTACACATTGTCATTCTGAGCCTGCGAAGGCATGTATTGAGCATGCGAAGGAATCTCCTCCCGCTTACGCCCAACCCGTCTGCCAAGAGATTCTTCACTTCGTTCAGAATGACAAGGGCGTGGAGCATGACAGGGAGGTCGGAGTTACAGACACGCACACAAGGGGAACGCGTTGTCATTCTGAGCCTGCGAAGGCATGTCCTGAGCATGCGAAGGAATCTCCTCCCGCTTACACCCAACCCGTCCGCCAAGAGATTCTTCACTTCGTTCAGAATGACAAGGGCGTTCAGAATGACAAGGGCGTGCAGCATGACAGGGAGGTCGGAGTGACAGACACGCACACAAGGGGAACACGTTGTCATTCTGAGCCTGCGAAGGCATGTCCTGAGCATGCGAAGGAATCTCCTCCCGCTTACACCCAACCCGTCCGCCAAGAGATTCTTCACTTCGTTCAGAATGACAAGGGCGTTCAGCATGACAAGAGCGTCAGCATGACAATCGCGTTCAGAGTGACAATCGCATTCAGAATGACAACCACGCGCTAAGTGACATCGGCTCTCCTTGTCCCAGCCCCGTCTCACCTCCCATACTCCGGTCAACGTTGACACCGCCGCGAGGGATAACCGGTTGCGATGACCAGACCAGCGCTCACGATCGGAATGGCCACCTACAAAGACTTCGATGGGGTTTTTTTCACCATTCAAGCCCTGCGCATGTACCAGGACCTGACCGATACCGAGCTCCTCGTCATCGACAACTTCGGCTGCGATCACACCCGCAAATTTGTCGAAAACGACGCCAAGTGCCGCTATATCCGCGCGATCGATGTGGTCGGGACCGCCGCGCCCCGCAATCTCGTATTCGAAGAAGCCAGCGGTGATGCCGTTCTCTGCTGCGACTCCCACGTGCTCTTCGAGACCGGGGTCATCGCGCGACTACGCAACTATTACGCCGCCAACCCTGGTACTCCGGATCTCCTCCAGGGTCCCCTGGTCTACGATGACCTGAAACATCTTTCCACCCATTTCGATCCCGTCTGGCGAGCGCAGATGTGGGGGACCTGGGGGACTGATCCGCGCGGTCTCGACCCCGACAATGAGCCCTTCGATATCCCGATGCAGGGACTCGGAGCCTTTAGCTCCCGCAAGGACGCCTGGCTCGGCTTCAATTCGGAGTTCCGCGGTTTCGGCGGCGAAGAAGGCTACATCCACGAAAAATACCGTCAAGCCGGTGCGCGCACCCTTTGCCTCCCCTGGTTCCGCTGGAATCACCGGTTTGGTCGGCCAGCCGGTGTCCCCTATCCCCTCTTTCTGAAGGACAAACTCCGCAACTACCTGATCGGTCACTTGGAACTCGGCCTCGATACCACGCCGGTGCTCGAGCATTTCTCCGAGTTCACTACCGTGGAACTCCTCGAGGAGGTCGAAACGTCGGCCTACGACGCGGTCCAGTTCACCCCGATTCGCGTGACATCCTGAGGTTGACCCATTGACGACCTATCTCGTTACCGGCGGTTCTGGTTTCATCGGCAGTCACCTGGTCGAGTCGCTTCTCGAGGCTGGGCATCAGGTACGCGTTTTCGATCAGTGTTCGCCGGCAAATTCGAACCTCGACTTCCAACAGGGTGATCTTCGCAACCCCGATCAGCTCGCCGCAGCCGTGAATGGCATCGACACGATCGTTCACCTGGCCGCGATCGCGTCGGTAGCGCAATCGGTCGAAGATCCGCGCACGACCCTCGATGTCAATGTCACCGGCACCGCCGATCTCATCGCAGCGGCGACGGCTGCCAGGGTCCGCCGGATCGTGTTCGCATCCTCGGCCGCTGTCTATGGTGATCCCGGCACACCCGTTTGCACCGAAGATGGTCCGTTGCGTCCTGTCAGTCCGTATGCGGTGTCGAAACTCGCGGGGGAACGGTTGCTCCAGGGAGCCCAGCAGCAGGGAGGACCGGAGGGCGTCAGTCTCCGCTTTTTCAATGTCTATGGACCGGGCCAGGATCCGTCGTCTCCCTATTCCGGGGTGATCAGTCGCTTTGTCGATACTGCCACCCGAGGTGAGCGCCCGGTCATCTTCGGCGATGGTCAGCAAACCCGCGATTTCATTCATGTCGCCGATCTCGTCCGCGCTATTCGTCTGGCGAGCGAGTCGCCGCAACGCGAGCGGCGCCGTGATCAACATCGCATCAGGGCAGGCTTCAACAATCAATGATCTCTGGACCGCGATCGCGGCAGCTCTTGGTTCCAGACTCGAACCAGACCTGCAGCCCGAACGTCCCGGCGATCTCCGCCATTCCCTGGCTGATGTCACTCGCGCACGGGAATTGCTCGGGTTCGACGGCCACGATGTCGCTCAGTGAAGGCATTGCCGACCTGATCAACCCGCCTTCCTGACGCAGATCGTCATCCTGAGGCAATTCGTCATCCTGAGGCAAAACCGTCATTTTGAGGCAAGACCGTCATTTTGAGGAAAAACCGTCATCCTGAGACAATACTGTCATCCTGAGCCTGCGAAGGCATGTCCTGAGCGTGCGAAGGAACTTCCTGCCGCAGCAGTACCACCACCAACTCACCAAGAGACCCTTCGCTTCGCTCAGGGTGACACCGCCCCGTCATCCTGAGCCTGCGAAGGCATGTCCTGAGCCTGCGAAGGAACTCCTGCCGCAGCAGTACTGCACCACCAACGCCCGAACACGAGACCCTTCGCTTCACTCAGGGTGACACCGCCCTGTCATCCTGAGGAGTATCGTCATCCTGAGCCTGCGAAGGCATGTCCTGAGCTTGCGAAGGAACCTCCTGCCGCAGCAGTACCACCGCCGACTCACTCATACCAATCCCGGGCAAGATCAAGCCACTCTGGATTGTTCCTTTCGATGAGGTCGATTTTCCGCTCCCGGCGCCAACCCTTCAGCTGCTTCTCTCGTCCGATGGCGTCGTCGACGTTCGCGAACTCTTCGAAATGGACAAGTTGCGTAATGTTGTACTTCCTGGTGAAACCCGGCGCTCGCCTCGCCTTGTGTTCCGCGATGCGTCGTTCGAGGTTGTTGGTCACACCGATATACAGCGTCCGCGACGGGTTCGTCATGATGTACACAAAGTAGGAGCGCAAATTCGCAGCCTCCGCTCTCATCCACCCGATAGAGACCCTTCGCTACGCTCAGGGTGACACATTCTTGTCATCCTGAGGCAGAATCTGTCATCCTGAGCCTGCGAAGGATCCTCCTGCCGCAGCGGCACCACTGCGCTGTCATCCTGAGCCTGCGAAGGATCTCCTGCCGCAGCAGAACTGCACCACCAACGCCCGAACACGAGACCCTTCGCTTCGCTCAGGGTGACACTTTCTTGTCATCCTGAGCCTGCGAAGGCATGTCCTGAGCCTGCGAAGGAACCACCTGCCGCAGCAGCACCTCCACCGACTCATCAAGAGACCCTTCGCTTCGCTCAGGGTGACACCCGCGGCGGCACCGCCACTACTCGCCTTTTCGTCGGATTCCCTCGATTTTTCTCCGGACCATGTCCTCATAGTCCTCCCGCCAATGCGGATGGAGGTAGTACGACGCCTCGGCGATCGGACGCTCGCCAATTGCCGCGTACGCTTCCGCTCCATCGGCATCCGCGCTCACCGAGACGTGCCGCTGCGAGACTCCCCAGCGATAGATATAGAACCACTCGTCGATCGTGAGCGGGTCTGCTTTGCGATAGTGCGGATCGACCACCGTGAACGGTCCCGACAGGAAGGCATGATCGATATCTCGGTCATATCCACTGCTGATCGGTTCATAGCCGCCGATGGCATTGAAGGCCGATTTCCGGAAAAGACTGGCGTTGTGAGCGTAGCCGACGGCATGATCATGGATCAGTCCCGACCGGGGCAGATACCAGTAGGCACGAGGATTGAAGTAGTCCGCGTCGCCGAGCCGGTCCACCGAAAGACTCAAGCGCCAGGGCAGGGAGAGATCATCGTCGTCCCACATCGCGACCAGTTCGCCCTTGGCCAGATCGACCAGCGCATTGCACTTCTCCCCGAGTGTCTCGAACCGGACGGGATGATTGATCACCCGCACACCGGGAGCGTCGCAAATCAGCTCCTGCTCCGGGCAATCGTTGAGCACCACCAGTTCCTTGTGCGGGTAGTCCTGGCGGAGAAACGACTCGATCGCTTCCTCGACCAGCACCTGGTGGGAGGGAGGGCGGTTATACGTAGGGCAGATACAACTAACCAGCGGACCGCCCGGTTGCGCTTGTTCCATTGCTCGACCTCACCTCGAGAAGACCCCTCACCGCACGTTGTCCGGGTATTGTCCACCATATCTTGGCCCACCTACCCTGGCCGCGGGTTCCCGGCCAGATGCTCATTTTGCATCCTCGTCCGTACGCGGCGAATCCCAGGTAACCGTCCTGTTCCATTCTTGCCAAATCTCTGCTATGCTCCTGAGCATACGCAAACAGGCGCTGAACCGCATCAGGTCGCCATCTCTCTTTGTGCACTGAGATCGACAATTCGATCCAGCTGTGGCTGGAAGGGGAGCGGAATGGATAATAAACGATTCGATAGCCTGACCAAGGCACTCGCCTCGGGGCAATCCCGACGCTCGGTCATCAAGGGCCTCCTCGGTCTGGGCGGTGCTGCTGCCGTGGCGACGGTGCTTCCAGACGACACCGATGCGCGCCGCAGTAGGCTCCTCTCCACGCCGACCACCGTTCCACCCACGACAACCCCCGCTCCCTGCCCGGCCGGAACAGCGGTCTGCTCGACCAATGTCACCGGCTGCTGCGCCGTCTGTCCGCCGCAACGATGCTCCGGGCCGCACCGTCACCTGCGAACGCGAGTGCTGCTATGAAGAACTCGAGTGCTGCGATGGTGAGTGCTGCGCGCCCGGTGATGTCTGTCTCGCCCGCGTCTATAACAGGTCGACCAGCGCGTTCGAGGAACGCTGCTGCCCGGTCGAGGAAACCTGCGACGGCGGCTGCTGTCGCGATGGCATTTGCTACTGGGATCTTATCCAGACTGCCGATGCCGACGATGACGACGATGACGGTCTCGAATCGAACGCTCCTGCTGCCCGCCCTCCGGCACGTTCTGCCCGTTCATGGGCTACGACGATATCGGTGTCTGCTGCGACGGCGACACACCAGTCTGCTGCCGGGACGATACGGCTACCCGATCTGTATTCGCGAAGACCAGTGCTGCACCGTCAGCGACTGCCCGGTCCTCGAGGGCCAGGGCGAGGAAGCCTGCTGGAATTGCAGAGAAAACACTTGTGTCCCGGTTCCACGCGGTGACCAGGGTGGCTGTGACGACTGCTGGGGCTGCAGTGGCATCCAGGAATGCGTTGCCAACCCGACCGCCAATGGTGAGCCTTGCGGTGGCGGGTTCGGCGACGACGGCACCTGCGAACCAAACACGAACGAGGTCTTCTACTGCGAGGCAACGAACGTCTGCTGCGATACCGTGAGCGAAGCCTGCTGCGATGTCGACGGCTGTTGCGGCGGACGGTCTGCTTCGGTGGTCAGAGCGGTCGCGACTCCTGTTGTCCGACCAGCGAAGGCAAACTCTTCTGCTCGACGGCCCAGGAATGCTGCGAAGACGCCAGCACCGAGAAATGCTGTGGCTCTGCCGGTTGTTGCGCCGGCCAGTGCTTCGACAATGCACAACGCCTGCTGTCCGAGCGATACCAGCTTCGTCTGCACCTATCGCGGCCTCTACGGCGACGACGATGATGACGATGATGACGATGCCTGCTGCACCAATGACCAGAACTGCTGCGGTATGGACGGCTGCTGTACGGGCAGCTGCAACGACGCTGGTCGCTGCCGCGTAGAGGGTCAGACCTTCGCCTGCGGTCCCGATTGCTGCGACAACGCCACCGAGAACTGCTGCGGCGACTACTGCGCCAATCTCTGGTCCGATGACAGCGAGAACTGCGGCGCTTGCGGCAATGTCTGTGGCGAATGCGAAACCTGCTCCGGTGGAACGTGCGTCCCGCGCGAAGGTTCGTGCTCGGATGGCGGAACCTGTGTTGCTGGTGTCTGCACCTACGACTTGCCCATATTCAAGTCGGACGGCTCAACGCTGATCGATGGCGCTTGCTTCACGCTCTACGAGGGTGCCTGTGGTCCGAACGGAGCTCCAGTTCGATCTGAGCAATGTGTCGGCCCAGCTGACGCGCAGGATGGCAGCAATGGCCGCACGATCTTCACCGATCTCCCGGCCGGCGACTACTGCGTCGTCGAAACCACCGTGCCGACAGGTTACGCCGGCGGCGGACCA
>CAVQGN010000009.1:0-146864 GCA_963712055.1 uncultured Chloroflexia bacterium
CGCTCGGCGATCAGTTCGATCGAAAAGGCGCCGAGCACGCCCGGTTCGTGCAGGTGGATGTCGATCGGTTTGTCGAAGCGCTCGGCCATCGCGAAGATCGTGTCGAGATGCCCCCTTGGGTCGCGGTCCATCGCCGACGGATCGAGCCCGCCAACCACGTCCGCCCCCTCCCGGAGTGCCGTTTCCATCAACTCGACCGTTCCGGGTCGGACCAGCATCCCACTCTGCGGAAACGCGACGATCTGGATCGAGAGAGCCTCTTTCAGGTCCTCCTGCGTTTGCCGCAAGCCCTCGAACGCCCGCAACCCGATATCGGTGTCGATATCGACAAACGAGCGCGTATGCGTGGTCCCTGCCGCGATCATCTTCCGACCCACCCGGCCGGTCTGCTCGCGGAAATCGATGTGGTGTTCGACGCGGAAGGCCCGTTCGGTATCGACCATCTCCTGCAGCGTCGGCCCGACCTCGTTCACATACCAGTCGCGCCCGAGCAGTGATTTGTCCATGTGGGCGTGGGCATCGACCAGTCCGGGCAGGAGGAGGCGGCCGGCGGCGTCGAGCACGGTGGCACTGGGTGGGCAGGCGGAGGTCAGGTCCGATGGCGCTGATCGAGTCGCCCTCGACCAGGAGATCGAGCCCTGGCGTGCCCTCGATGACGAGGTTCCTGATTAGGGTTGTGGATGGCATAGAGTGTTTTCTTCCGGGTGAATCGGAGCTGAGGGTTTCCGGTCGATGATGGGGGGCATTGTACGGCCAAAATTGCCAGGAAACGCAATGAGAGCCTGGCGTTGCTTGCGAAGCCTGATCCCGGCTGGCACACTACGAGTCAGCACGAGGTGTCGCGTTGGGGAGTCTCTCCATGGTCGCAACCCGGACAATAACCGCCGCTGAACTCTGGAAGCTTGGTGAAGTCGGCGAACATGCCGAACTCATCGATGGAGAGAAAGTCGCCATGGTGCCACCGGGTGGGGAGCACGGAGCTATCCAGGCCGCACTGATCCTGGCGCTTGGGATGTTTGTCACGGAATGCCCCATTGGTCGGGTCTACGGCGAAGTCGGCTATCTTCTCACCCAGAACCCCGATACTGTTCTTGCGCCCGATCTCTCGTTCATGGGGACCGCCAGAATTCCAGCCGATCAGGCTCGATATCTCCCGCTGGCGCCCGATCTGGCGGTCGAAATCGTTTCACCCGGCGATGGTCCAGGGGAAATCGAACGGAAGATCGCGATCTACTTGCAAGCCGGAACCCGACTGGTCTGGGTGGTCTATCCACGCCAGCGCCAGGTGGTGGCGCACGCCCCAGACCGCGCTCCTCAGGTCTATGCCGAAACTGACCGACTTCCGGGTGACGATGTCTTGCCGGGCCTGATGCTGCCAGTCGCAACGATATTTGCCTGATTTCGTCACATCGTTCAGCTTGCCAGAACCATCGGGGTGTTTACGGTGCTGTCGGCTTTTCGAGCCAGCCCCCAGACCCGGTCCGCCAATCGCTCGAGTTCCGCTTCGAGCTGATCACGCGGTTTTTTGAGATCGACGGTCACCTGGTGGATCTGGATCGGCGAGTTGGCGATCGCGATCGTCTCATCGATGACGTCTTCATGTTTCGGATAGATCAGAACACCTTCCTCCAGAGCGAGCGCGGTGCAATACGAAACCATCTGGTAGTAGTCGTGGTTCTTGAATTCTCTTCGTCGAGTTTCTTGTATTTGCAATCGCCGACGACCAGCGGATGATCATCCAGTCGGTTGACCACCAGATCGGGAATGATTCCAATCTTTCTGCTTTGGTCGAGGGAAGCTCCGGCCTGCGCACTGAGCGTAAAACCGGTCGGCGTCCGGCCACGCAAGATGTTGGTGATGAAATCCTCGAAGACTTTGTTCATATCGAAGAGAAAGGTCCTGAAGTCGAATTCGCCCTCGTCCTCGGAAACACTCGATCCTGCCATGAACAAGCGGCAGAGTCGGTGGATCGGTTCGTAGTCGGAATTGAGGCGGTGGTAGGTGAACTGGTCGAGCGCGCTCGTCGGGAGCTGGGTCGGGGTGACTTCGAAGAGGGTGCGGTCGATCGAGCGCAAGCTCTGGCGAAGATCGTTTGTAGTCACCCAGCCGCCAACCAGGTGAGCAACCTGCCGGATGATCTGGTTCTCAGGTATATCCCAGGTGAACTCGGTGAAACGGCAATACGTCCGGTGGCGGAGGATATGGTTGAGCCGCATATCCTCCCGGGTCGCGATCCGGCCACGCACCGTGGCAAGGTTCTCTTCCCGTTCCTGGTAGGCGCGATAGAGCCCGTGCTTGATCCGGTCCTGGACCAGTTCCGCGAAATAGCGAATGATGAATTCGAACACCTCATCGATCTGCTGGAAGGTCGTGACCTCCTTCCGGAACGACGGTTCGAGATCGAACGCGACCGCCAGCATGTAGAAGAAGTTGCTGATCCCGACCTTCGGCTGGCACTCGAGACGAGTTCCCGAGGGGAGCAGGACGACACCGACGTGCGAACCCGGATTGAGGACGGTAACCCACCAGACCCGGCTCCTGCCAGATCCGGATCTGCTTGGAAAGCGACTGTTCGATCCATTCTGCGTCCTCCGGGGCAAGAATGAGATCGGACGTCTGGTACTCCTGCAGCGCTAGTGGGGACATAGCTAGAAGCCGGAATCTGCGTCCGCGATCTGCTCCACCTCGGAAACTGACACGGCAGGTGCATACCAGATCCGGTCCGGATGACAAGCGCTGATAGCCGCATCCCGTTCCTTGTGACCGTGGTAGTACTCATCAAGGAGTGGTTTGATTGCGAATCTCCAGATCTTGTATCGCGTTTCCTCGTTCTCGATGCCATCGACCATGAAATAGCTGTGGCCAACCTGGAAATCGTCACCATGGTGACCGATCACGGTGGAGTTGATTAGGAGGAACCAGTTCCGGATCTGGTCGGCGGTGGAATCAGTGAACGTTCTTGCGCTCAACCATCGTTCGAGAACGGTCTCCTTATTGGCTTCAACTGGTCTCAGGGGATAGAAGTAGAAGCGCCGCCTGAGCGCGTAGTCGATCATTGCCAGGGAGCGGTCGGTCGAGTTCATCGTACCGATCAGATAGAGATTTTTCGGAATTGTCAGGTAGGTGGTTTCGCCGGGGCCGTCGCCTGAGCCATAGGAGAGCTTGACCTTTTTGTCGCGGTATTCGAGCGCCATCATCAGTTCGCCGAAGATCCGGGAGAGATTGCCGCGGTTGATCTCGTCGATCACGAGGACATATGGCTGGTTCGGATTCGGATCGTTCCGGGCACGGTCGCACATCTGCAGAAAGATGCCGTCCTGAACGTCGTAGCGGAGATGACCGGTGGCAGGATCAGTGCGTGGGCGAATCCCCTGGACGAAATCCTCGTAGCCGTATGACTGGTGAAACTGGACGAATTCCATCCGCTCGTCATGCTCGCCGGTGAGCGGATTGCCGGTCAGGTAGCGGGCGAAAAGATCAGCCAGAAAAGTCTTACCGCAGCCCGGTGGTCCTTCGAAGATGAGTTGCTTCTTGTCTCTGAGGAGTGCGTCGATGTCCCAGACTGTTTGCTTATCGAGGTACGCGAGCTTGGCCACCGCTTCGAGACTGGGGTCAGGATTCACCATGATCGAGTCTCCTCCCTCGCAGATCGGGTCGTAGTCGCCATCGATCAGGTCCATCATCGCTTGCCATTGTTCTGGGGTCACTTTGAAGTTCGTTCCGACGTGGATAGGAGCGATTGGTCGCATGTACTGAGGAGTGGATGAGCTTTCAAATCCTCGCGAGTCGGAGGGACTTCGAGCTTTTGAAGTCGAGGATCCATTCCGAACTCCCAACCAGACTGCTCTGGTTTCAGGAATCGGCGCTCTCTACAGCTCTCCGATGACATGGCCCACGGCTACAACGCTACCGACCTGATCCCAGCCGTTCCCAGAATGCGACCTGATCGCCTTTCGAGCGCATCCTTGTCGCTTGATGTCGACGTTCCACTCGCTTGCTGAACGCCGACATCGTAGTCATGACCTCCGTGGAGGTTGTAGTCGAGTGGATTGCACTGAAAGAAGCCAGTAGTTGCCACTGAAGCGTGGTCATCTGAGGCTGCAGTTGGGCAGGCCGAATCTGAGCTTCGGCCCACATGATCATCGGCCCAATCGACGATCGCCGAGTAATCCTCACTGCAGACCTTCGTGTAATCGCGAGTCGAATTGACGCTGGTGTCACGTAGAAGTGACGGCAGTCCGGTAGTGGAGCACTAGGTCATGAGGGACTGGCGAGCGGCGGGTATTGAGAACGTAACCCTTCGGGTATCGTTTTCTCCAGTTCTGGAAACCTGTGTCGTCGTCGATGAAATGGACGAGCTTCGGCTCAGGTTTGGGAAAGCCCCAAAGCTGACCGGCGTCTTCATCCCAGAATTGGAAATCGTTCCTTCCAATGTGAACGGCTACGGCCTCCCGGATTTGTGAAAGGGCTTCGTCGGGATCCGCTGGGAGAGTGCCTGGTTCAATGAATTGGGCATCAATATCGCTTGATGATGTCCTGCTTGTACTGATCGCTGGAAATAGCTTCAAATTCATCGGGGAGCAGAAGGTGTAGGGCGATGTTTCTAGCCGATTGACTGCCTTTAAACAGTATCTGCACATCGTCAGCGATCGCTTTGACGTGGTCTGCATTCAAGGTGTCGACCTCCTGGACTTCAGTTCGCTGGCAAGGCCAAGGAAGAACCCGATCTGATATGGACGATATGTGAAATAGGCGGTCCGGTCTTTCCAAGTCCCGAACCAAATGCGCATCCAAGGCTGGCGAAATGGGAGCCCATCGGTGTTCCAACTTGCAACCGTGCTCACAAGGTCGCTCTTGGCACTTGCCGAGAATGTCTCTGCCTTCGGAAAGAGCGAGTAATAGGCAGCTACATCCGTGGCGATTCGGTGGATGCGGGTGGCTCATCTGACAGCTGCTTTTCCCACTTCTCCATGAAGGAATCGCTACCAAGATCCCGGTTGCCAATGAACGCTTCCAGAAGCCGCTCGATATTCTTCACCAAGACATCCGCCATGACTCGGCGGACAGGTGCTGGTTCTCGCTCGATTTCCGAGAAGAGCCTCTCCCAGGAGTCTCCTCCGTACTCGGGTGCTCGTCTATATGCAGCCTGGGCGGCTTCGATATTCTCCACCGTCCACGTCGGTTCCTCGAGATCGGGCCAGAGGAGGGACTTGTTGTCCAGCAAGCAGCGGTCGCGCCATTGGTCGGCGACGTCGTAGACGGCTTCGCAGCCCTGTACTCTTGGCATGGTTTGGCTTCCTTTGCTCGGCTCCCCTGCTGTTGGCCGGGAGCGGCACTCTGTTGTTTTTGTTGCTTCAGTTTACTCTGTCGAGAAAACCGACTTCCGCCGCTGGTCGTTGATTGGAGCAGAGGCCGGAAACTGCCGCGCTCTCCGATCGAACACCCACCCAAAGGACCTCCGCAATGGTTGACTTCCTCCCCAAACGCACAACCCGACGAGCCTTTGCGAACGTGGTCGGCGGCGGTTTTCTGGCCTCACTCCTGCTTGCACGCACCGGCGGCGTTCTCTTGGCGCAAACACCCGAAGCCACCCCGTTACCTGCTCCGCCCAAACCATCCTGCGACGATCCGCCAACACCTTCTGATCAGGAAGGGCCCTATTTCACGCCTGGTTCCCCTGAGCGCGACTCGTTGCTCGAACCTGGTATGCCTGGAACGGTTCTGCACTTGAGTGGCTATGTCTTTTCGACCGAGTGCAAACCAATCGAAAACGCCAAACTCGATTTCTGGCAAGCCGATGCCAACGGGGTCTACGATCTCGAGGGCTTCATCCTGCGGGGTCACCAGTTCACCGATTCGGACGGTCTCTACCGGCTGGAAACGGTTGTGCCCGGTCGCTACGAACCCCGTCCTCCGCACATCCATGTCCGGGTCGAGGCAGACGGTTTCCCGGCGCTGGTAAGTCAACTCTATTTCGACGATGGCGGCTCCGGTGGTGATCCGGAATCGCGGCTGCTCGTTCCTGAGCCCCAACCGGACGAGAGCGTGAAAGCGAGCTTCAATTTTATCCTCGAGAGTGAGTGACGAGGCCTTCGCTTTTCGCGTCCCCTTCGTTCTCTTTGCCTCGGGTCATCGCAGACAGGATTGAGCTTGGTGGTCTCCGACAGGAGATTCTTCGCTGCGCTCAGAATGACAAAGGGCTGCACTCAGATTCACAAGGGGTGAGCGCTGAATGACAAAGGGCTGCACTCAGAGTGACAAGAGGTGAGCGCTGAATGGCAACGGCGAGCTCTTGAACTGCAAGACTGTAAGCCCGGAGGGGTTTGTACGGTCAGACCCTGGCTTCAGCCTGGGTCGTGGTGGTCAGGATTCAGGGGTTGGTTTGAACAAGAGATTCTTCGCTGCGCTCAGAATGACAAAGGGCTGCGCTCAGAATGACAAACGGCTGCGCTCAGAATGACAAAGCGGCTGCAGCTCAGAATGACAAGGAGGGCTGCGCTGCAGAATGACAAGGGGCTGCGCTCAGAATGACAAAGGGCTGCGCTCAGAATGACAAAGGGCTGCGCGCTGAATGGCAACGGCGAGCTCTTGAACTGCAAGACTGTAAGCCCGGAGGGGTTTGTACGGTCAGACCCTGGCTTCAGCCTGGGTCGTGGTGGTCAGGATTCAGGGGTTGGTTTGAACAAGAGATTCTTCGCTGCGCTCAGAATGACAAAGGGCTGCGCTCAGAATGACAAAGGGCTGCGCTCAGAATGACAAAGGGCTGCGCTCAGAATGACAAGGGGTGCGCTCAGAATGACAAAGGGCTGCGCTCAGCATGACGGCTGGCTTTGATCAGAATGGCACCGGTTGAAGTAATGTTCTATACGTTGGCTTCAGCCTGGGTTCTGACACGTGGATCTTCCGTTTGACGTCAAAATCCCGGGAGCCGTATACTCAACGGTCGCCGCTGCGCGTGTCGTGGTGGTCTGTTGCTGTTATCGGAATACCGTCGTCGCCCGGTGGCGTTGTTGGCTCTGAGCCGCTCCGGGGGGTCAGGAGTCTACCGTTATGCCTAAGCGAACCTATCAACCAAAGCGGATTCCCCGCTTGCGGGAACACGGTTTTCGCAACCGGATGTCGTCCAAGGGTGGACGCGCGTTGCTGCAGCGTCGCCGCCTCAAGGGCCGCTGGAAGTTGACCGTCCGCGACGAGAACAAATTCACGCAGAACAAGTAGCGTGCAAGAAGCGGCTGGAGTGTCACTTGGCAGGAGCTGGTTGGCGCCGACCGCGGATTGCGATTTCCTATGGAACGGCGACTCCGTTTGCGGGAAGAATGGGCGGTCAATGACGCGCGCCGCAAGGGGCGGTCGTTTACAAGCGGTCCGATTGCAGCGCGGATTTTTCGCCAGCCCAATGGTCCGGGACACAATCGCTATGCGGTGGTTGCCGGCAAACGGGTGGGCAATGCGGTCCAGCGGAATCGCTGCAAACGACTAATCCGGGAAGCCATGCGGGAACTCCATCCACAACTCGAGCAGGGCTATGATCTGGTGTTGATTGTCCGGGGCGGAGTTGACCAACTGACCGGCCTGGATGTTGCATCCATCCATCTCGAAACCCTGCTCGAACGGGCGCGACTCCTGAATCGTCCGGCAGCCGTAACGAGTCAGGTGACCGACCAGGTGCAATCATGAAAGCACGGGATATCCCCAAGGGCATGATCCGGGTTTACCAGGTGACGCTGTCACCGGTTTTGCCCTCTGCGTGCCGCTTCTATCCGACCTGTTCGCAATATGGGTATGAAGCATTCGAAAAGCATGGCGTCTTCAAGGGCGGATACCTGACCATCAAGCGTATCGCCCGCTGCCAGCCACTGTGCAAGGGCGGATATGATCCAGTGCCGGATTGAGGGGCTACCGATTTCGCGGCAAAGTGGACCGAATCCCCCTGTTTTCCGTATCCTTAGCGTTCAACCCTGCCACGTCGCAGGTCCGGTATCGTGTCTGATCCGATCCAGCAGGCCGAACCAGCGCGTTGCACACGAGAATGAGGTCATCAGAATCGACGTGTCGAAATCCTCCATGCTCTGCCGTCGAGCCGGTGATCCAGCTGATCTCCAGGCGGCTTATTCCATGATCGCGGAATCGCAAGTGGGAGCAACCGAAGGTGCTTGATCTCTTTCACGGTTTCGGCTCCCTGATCGAACCGCTCATTTCGGTTCCTTCGCCGCCATTCTGGGATTCGTTTGTCAATCTCCTGGAAAAGTCGCTCGATTTCCTGGCGCGCACGTTCAATAGCGCTGGACTTGCGGTTATCGTTTTCACGATCATCATCAAGACCATTCTCTTGCCGCTCACGATCAAGTCGACCCGCTCCAGTCGAGCAATGCAGGATCTCCAGCCGAAAATCAAGGAACTGCAGAAAAAACACGGCAAGGACCGGCAGGCCCTTTCCCAGGAAACGATGAAGCTCTACAGCCAGTACGGCGTCAACCCGATGGCTGGTTGCTTACCGATGCTCCTGCAGATGCCGATCTTTTTCGGTCTCTACCGGGCAATCCTCCATCTCTCGAATGGATCCGCAGGGTTTCCGGTATCACCGCAGTGGGAAGGTGGGTTTCTCTGGCTCGATAGCTTGGCCACCGCCGATCCCTATCACATCCTGCCGATCATGGCCGGCGTGTTCCAGTTCATTCAGACGAGAATGATGCGTCCGCAGGGCCAGGGACCAATCAGTGATCCGCAGCAAAAGATGATGAATCAGGTCATGATGTTCATGCCGATCACCGTCGTGCTTTTCGGTTGGGGATTTGCCTCAGGTCCGGTGCTTTACTGGGTTACCCAGAGTGTTTACAGTGTCGTGCAGCAGTGGCTGATCACTGGTTGGGGCGGAATGAGGGACTGGTTCCCATTCCTGCCTGATCTCCCAGAGCATCGACGACTCGGGTATCGTCCGGCGCGTGATCCCGAAGAAGTGCTCGCCGAGATCGAGGCTAATGGCGGCCCGCAGCGTGGCAAGGTAATGGGCTGGTTCCAGGCAAAGATGGAAGAAGCTCAGGCTCAGCAAGCCGCGAAAGCCGGAACGGCTGCGGTAGCCGATACCGACGTAGGGGAAAGGTCGGCTTCATCGAGTGCTCCCGTTCCGACCAAGAAATCGTCGAAATCGAAGAAATCATCTGGTTCATCCGCTCCGGTGGTCGAAGCAAGCATCGAGGAACCCGCCGAGGAACCGGTCACCGCGAGCAGCAACGGGTATACTCCGCCCGTTCCCAGGAAGAAACGCTCGTCTGGAGCGGCGCCGCCCTCTAATTCGTGAGTTCGCTGGATCGGGTCAAACGCTGCCGGCAGCTGTGCCGATGCGAGTACCCAGGCCACTAGCCACAAGCAGGTGAATCGATGAATCAGGATCGTATGACGAGCGTCGAAATCCAGGCGGTCACCGTCGAGGATGCAATTCGGCTGGCTCTCGATCAGCTACAGATGGGCGAGTCCGAGGTTGATATCGAGATCCTCTCGGACGCAGGCCCGGACGAGGACGCTGAGGCTCTGGTGCGGGTGACCGCCAAGGGCATGGCATCACAGCCGATTCCGAGTTCGTCCAAAGCGATCGGCCGGCAGCAGCCACAGCAGCAGCAGAAAAAAGAACGGTCTGGCAAACCAGGGAGACGCTCACCGGGTGATCGTCCTTCCCAGCGGGGGCGGCAACGACAATCGCGACCGACTCCGGCACCCGCGCCCCGAACTTACGATCCTGACCGGATCGAAAGTGAAGAAGAAGCAAAGGTCCGAGAAATCGTTGGCACGCTGCTCTCGTTGATGGGTGTTGACGCCGAGGTTGTGATTACCGACAACCCTTCGGTGATCCCGGCCGACATAGAAGAACCACCCACGATCTATGTCGATATCCTCGGCAACGACCTCGGCATGCTGATTGGACGCCGGGGTGATCATCTTTCCCAGCTCCAGTACCTGGTTAATCTTCTCTCCAGCAAGCATCTCGAGGAATGGACCCGCGTAATCGTCGATGTCGAGGCTTATCGCACCCGGCGCGAAGAATCGTTGATGGCGTTGGCCGAGCGAGTGGCGCGGCAGGTTTCACGGAGCGGGCGTTCGATCCAGCTCGAACCGATGCCAGCCAATGAGCGACGCGTGGTTCATATGGTGCTGCGCCAGAACCCCGAGGTCCTAACTGAAAGTTCGGGCGAAGGCATCGAGCGGCGCATTACCGTCTTACCCGCCTGATCTACCGCCACTGACTGGAGTGTTCGATCGATGACGGCAGGCGACGACGCCGGTCAGCCGAAAAAAGCAGCGTCTGCCAGACCGGCAAAGTCGGTTACGACTCGGCAGCCGATTTCGTCGTCGCGATCATTTTCCGGGATTCAGACATCGCGAACACCGGAATACCTGGTCATCGGTCATATCTGCGCCGACATCCAGCCGGATGGGAGTGTGGTCCTCGGCGGGACGGCGCTCTATTCGGCAATTGCCGCGGCCCGGCTCGGCTGGCGGAGCGCGGTCCTGACTCGGGGGATCTATGGGCGTTCGGTCAAGGGCTACGATATTCCGTCGCTCGACCAGTTCGCCGATGAAATCGACATCATCGTCCAGGATGCTGACACCACTTCGATGTTCGTCAACACCTATTTTGGTGGGCGACGGAGTCAGCGACTCCCTTCCTGGGCGGGACCAGTCGATATGCGCGGGATTCCGGCGCACTGGCGGAACGCGAAGGTGATCCATCTCGGCCCGGTGTGCCAGGAAGTCGAACCGAACCAGGTCCAGGGGTTGACGACCCAGTTTCTTGGGGCGACCCCGCAGGGATGGATGCGCACCTGGCCCAGACCGAAAGGTGGACTGGTCAAGACAACCCATCTTCGTTTGCCGCATCATCTTGTCAGCAGTATCGACGGGATGGTGGTCAGCGACGAGGAAATCTCGGACTGTCGCGATACGGTCGAAGCCGTTGGGCGAAGACGGTTGGCGGCGATCACGATGGGGGACAACGGTTCGCGGGTGCTTTTCGGTGGTGACCGTGGAATTGTGCCAGCCTACAAGGTGGATGTCGCTGATCTGACCGGGGCCGGGGATACCTATGCAACGGCGTTCTTTATCAAGGCGACCGACCGCACGGTTTCCGCGCTCGATGCCGCCGCGTATGCCTCTGCTGTCTCCGCACTCAGTCTGACCGGTGTCGGGGTGGATGGTATTCCGACTGCAGCGGAGGTTGATGCGTTTCTCGAAGATGCCCAGACCTATCCGATCCGGCGCTAGGCAGCATGCGGTTGGGTGAGAGAGATTCTTCGCTGCGCTCAGAATGACAAAGGTGGCTGGGTTGACAAGGGCGTGGAATGACCGTGGTGGAGATCAGACGGCTGAACCACCAGCAGCCCGAAGGGGTTTGGTCTGTCAGACCCTGGCTTCAGCCTGGGTCGATTGCCGCACTGCGGATGCTGATACAACCCGGTCGGGGCCAAGAGATTCTTCGCTGCGCTCAGAATGACAAAGGTGGCTGGATTGACAAGGGCGTGGAATGACCGTGGTGGAGATCAGACGGCTGAACCACCAGCAGCCCGAAGGGGTTTGGTCTGTCAGACCCTGGCTTCAGCGTGGGTCGATTGCCGCACTGCGGATGCTGATACAACCCGGTCGGGGCCAAGAGATTCTTCGCTGCGCTCAGAATGACAGAGGCGGCTGGAAGGACACGGCGGCTAGAATGACCATTCGAGGTAGCTCGATGTTTTAGACCCTGGCTTTAGCCTGGGTTCTCGGTTTAGCCCTGCCAGGAAATGACGATGCCCATCGACGCTGCCACCATTGCTGCGATCAGCACACCGCCGGGAACCGGGGCGATCGCGGTGGTGCGGATGAGCGGTCCCGAGGCGGCCGAGATCGCCGGGCGGGTGTTCAGGCGACATGGCGCTGAAACAGCGCTTGATTTTGGCCAGCAGCCGAGTCACCGGGTCTTCTACGGCGAGATTCTCGATCCCGTTTCGGGTGACCTGATCGACGAAGTCCTCCTGACCTGGATGGCGGCGCCGCATACCTACACCACCGAAGACACGATCGAAATCTCCTGTCATGGCGGCGCGGTTCCGGTGCGGGAAACACTGCGGGTGCTGCTCGCTCAAGGCGCGCGCCCGGCGGAACCGGGTGAGTTCACCTTACGGGCGTTTCTGAACGGTCGACTCGATCTCTCGCAAGCCGAAGCAGTCAATGCCGTCGTCACCGCGCGGACCGCTGAGGGCTTGCGGTTGGCGGTCGAAGAGTTGCAGGGTGAACTGCGCCAGCGGGTCGAACCGGCCCGGAACGCCGTTCTCTCCTTGCTGGCCTATCTCGATGCTGCGGCCGACTTTCCCGACGACGAGATCCCGTCTGCCGACATCGACGCCGATCTCGCGCTGGCGCAGAAGACGTTGCGGCAGGTCATCCAACGCGGCAAAGCCGGTCTGGTCTACCGGGATGGCGCTCAGGTGGCGCTGGTCGGACGACCGAACGTTGGTAAGTCGAGTCTGCTCAATGCCCTCCTCCAAAGCGACCGGGCGATTGTGACCCCGGTGGCCGGAACGACCCGGGATGTGATCGCTGAAACCTGGAGTGTGCGCGGGATACCGGTGACCTTGCTCGACACGGCCGGGATCGCGGACACAGTTGATCTGGTCGAGCAACTCGGGATCGACCGGAGTCGGAAAGCGGTGGCCGCTGCCGCCGCCGCGATTCTCGTTCTCGATGGTTCGACCGATCCGACCCGGGACGATCTCCAGATCGCTGAGATGATTCGTGACCGGGTCGAAGGTGAGCATCCGCCCGTGATCATTGCGATCAACAAGCAGGATCTGTCCGTGCGGGCCGACCAAGGCGCTGTGGCCGCGTTGCTTCCGAATGCTGAGGTTGTGCCGATTTCGACACTGACCGGGGAGGGACTTCCGGGACTCGAAGAGGCCCTGTTTGCGCTGTTGGGCGAGGACGACGCTGGCGCGATCCAGCCATCGCTGATCAACGCTCGCCAGGAGGCCGCACTCGAACGGGCGCTGATGCATCTGACGCTAGCTGCCGAAACGCGGTCGGATGGCTATCCGATCGACCTGATGGCCACTGATGTCCGCACCGCGCTCCGCGCGATCGGGGACGTGACCGGCGAGAACATCGATGACGCCGTCCTGACCGAGATCTTCAGCCGTTTCTGTATTGGGAAATAGATCCGATCTGACCGCTCCTGGGATGGAGTTTCGAGACAATGACCGGATACTGCTCCCCTGATCGCGTGTGCGGTGGCTCATCCCGGACGTCCGCCAAGCTGAGGTATCACCGTCGGGCGCGGCGCTCGTCTCAATAAACGGAGGAGCCGCGCAAGTCTGCGCGGCTCCTCTGGGTCGGTTCTGGATTGAATCAGGATTCTGGAGTAGCTTCCGGACTCGCTTCGACCGCGGGTGCTGCTTCCTCTTCCATCATTTCCAGGTTCACCTGATCAAGGTAGGCGACCGCGGCGGCCATCACCGGATCCTCGGCATTCTGCTTTGCCATCTCCGTTTGGAGCGTCACTGGGACGCGAACGTCGGGGATAACTCCTTTTGCTTCGATATTCGGATCTTCCGTACCACTGAAGGTTGATCGACCCACCGTGTAGGAGAATCGAATATCGCCAGGTAGCGAAACCACATCGATGGGACCGCCGGCCCCTGTCGATGCATACTGTCCGATGACCGTTGCTCGGCCGGTCGTCTGTAAAGTCTGTGTAAAGAATTCGCAGGCGCTCGCGCACGTTTCATTGATCAGCACAACCAGCGGACCGGTGTAAGCCAGTTCGGGTTTTGGAGCGGAAATCTGATAGTCGACGGTTGCCGACCGGACGAAACCACGTTCATTGAAATCATACATCCATGAATCGAACACCTGTGCTGGGAGCGGATTTTCCTCCGTGTAGAAGTAGGAGGCCATGGTTTCGTAGAGCTCCGCCCATCCTCCAGAGTTTCCGCGCATGTCGATGATCATGCCGCCACTGTCGAACCCCTGGTGCAGAGCCAGCGCTTCTTCGAGCACAGCGACCTTGGTGCCGACCGCCGTGATGAAGTCCCCCCACGTCATCACCGTGTACAGGCCTTCGTGGCTGATCGTAATTGGGAGTGATGAGAACGAGAATGTCCCGGTGGCACTGCTGGTCGAATAATCGTCCAGCGATCATCTCGACGGAAAGGACGGCATCGCTGTTTGGAAGGCGATACTCGATCACGACTTGGCTATTCTCGGGAAACATCAGAAGCCGACCCATGCGCTGCACTCGAGCTGCCTCCTCGGTGCCTACAGAGACAATGAGAGGGATGGTTTCGAGGCGCTCGGCCGGGGACTGTCCATTGATCGAAACGATCACGGTACCGGGTACCCACCCCGCTGCAGCAGCTGGAGAGTCCTCTCCGACTCCGATTACGGTCGCAGTTCCTGCCGCGATATCGTCCGGCTCAGTGAGCATCGCAGCGCTAGCACCGATCGAGTAACCATATTCGGTAGCCAGGATGTTCGCAGTTGCCCCCAACTGGTCGGGATCGGTATATGACGGTACTGCGCTCACGTGGGCATCCAGCAGTGAATGGGCCAGGCGATTAAGCGTCAGGAAGTACGAAACGAAGTCCTGATCAGCGTCAGCACTCTCGACTTCGGGGAGAAACTCGACTCGAATGGCTTCCCAGTCGAGACCTCGTAGTTCGGTCCAGGCGTATCGGATCGAGAGGTGATCGATGAGTGAATTGAAACTCTCCAGGATGCCCTGATCAGAGAAATCCGGCGAAGCTCGCTCTGCCTCTTCCCGCGTATCGATCGTAACTTCTGGCGACCGGTCGCGAACAGACGTTCCATCGCTTGCTAGCCGGACGACGGTGTATCCCTGGTCGAGCGGTTCAGCCTGATCGTCACCAGTGAACCAGATCTCGTCATCCCCGAATCCGGAGGGGAAGGTTTGCGCTGAATCGTCTGCAAAGACCAGCAGATCTCCTTCGGTGAATGCGCCGGAAATCGGGTCGGTCAGGAAAGACGCCAACCCGCCTATCTGCTCCAACTGCTGGAGGTAGGAGTCTCCGATCAGGTTGCTGGCAACGATCAGGTAGAAGACCTGGACACCGGTGTTTTCTTCTCCATCATTATCAAGATCGGGTGCGGAAACCGACGGAGCAATTGGCAGGCCGATGCGATACTCGCTTGGCGTGGGGAAAAGGGGAGTTGTGGAATAACCCAGAACTTGCCCCTGAATTGGCAACCACTCGTCAGAGACGTTTTCGATAACGTTGCTGGCATCAACGAGTGCTATCGTTGCCTCCGGAAAAAGTTCAGGCGTGACCCCGAAATTCGCCGAGCCGAATTGACCAACAACGGCCTGTGGACCCTCAGGATCGGATTGCGCCGATCCGTGCATGGGAATCGAGCTGCTGAGAAGCAGCAATGCAAGTGCCAAAAGCGCAGCAAAGGGTCGTCGATTCATTGTCCACTCCATGTAGATTTGCGTTTACCGCATCGAGCGGTGCTGAGCAGAATCCTACACTACTGAGTGCATGGAAACGGTACTCTGGCTGACTCACTCGCAAAGTAGGTGCGCGTGGCGAAAGCGCTGCGCTTCGCTAACTGTCGATCCGGGGCACGGGCAACTTTCGTCCAGATGATTGGATAGTTACGGGGCAGCCCTACGAGCCGTCAGTCGGTCAGAATGAGTGATGGTTGTTGCCAGTCGGACAACTCCGTTTATGCGGTGACGAGATTGGATGGGCGCGCACTGTTCGCAAAACAGCGATCGCTTCACTGGCGCTGTCCACGATCCGCTGCAAGTCGGGTCTACTTCGACCTAAGAGTGATCTCTGCTGCCGCGAAGACTGCGACCGCATGATCGGGATGAGCGAGGTCGGGAGAGGGTGATGTTGAAGTGATCGATGACCTGTTGGGCTGTCAGGGCATCGGTGTCCCAGGTAGTGTGGCCGTCCTCGACAAGAACGACGTCGAAACCGTGATTCAACGCGCTACGACAGGTCGTATCAACGCATTGCTCGGTCTGAATACCGCCGATTACGAAGGTGGAAACGCCGCTCTCGAACAGGCGCTGATGCATCTGACGCTGGCGGTCGATACCCGGGCGGATGGCTATCCGATCGACCTGATGGCCATCGATGTCCGCACCGCTCTCCGTGCGATCGGGGACGTGACCGGCGAGAACATCGATGACGCCGTCCTGACCGAGATCTTCAGCCGGTTCTGTATCGGGAAATAGTCAGTGTTATCTGCAGGATACTCGTACCGTCCACTCGCGACTGCTGGGTTCACCGTTCAACTCGTGAAATGTCCGCAATACGATCAAAGTCCCGGTCATAGGAGACGATCTCCGTGATTCCCTGCCGTTTCATGTCAGCGGCAATGAGGCAATCGGCGAAGTCCAATCGAGTCGACTCGAACACGTCAATCGCGTGCTGGTGCATCTTTCGATTTGGTATCTGCAAACCTTTGAGCTGCAAGATCAGGCGAAACCGGTTCGCGACATCTTCGCGGCTGAGTCCATAGATCGCGGGTGATGTCAGCACATACACAATCTCTGCGAGGACAGCAGAGTTGGTGCATGCTTCGCCTTGACCAGACTCCAGGTTCTTGAAGAACAACCGTGCCTGCTCAGCTTTAGCCGCATCATCGTTGGTCAACAATCGAAGAAAGACGTTGGTATCAACGAATCGCATTGGCTAATCGGACTCAGAGTCTTCGTCGTAAACATTGCGGGCGATTTCGTTCTCAATAGTCTCTTCGATCTCATTCCAGCTCATTGGATGCTCTAGAGCAGGAACTGATCGATAGAGAGTATCGACAGGCGACGTAACCGGGCGCACGACAATGACGTCATCTACTACTTCGAACGAAACGGTATCGCGCGTTTCGATGTGAAATCGTTGCCGTATTTCGACAGGAATGGTGACCTGACCCTTGGGACTGACACTACTGGTGAAACTTGCCATGGTTGTACCGATCCAGCTAAATACAACTCTTCCAGGAAAGTATGACATTGTCGAGCTGAAAGCTGCAATCTGGCAAGGGGTCGAAACCCGGGCGGATGGCTATCCGATCGATCTGATGGCGCACCGATGTCCGCACCGCACTCCGTGCGATCGGCGACGTCACTGGCGAGAATGTCGACGTCGCGGTCCTGACCGAGATCTTCAGCCGTTTCTGTATCGGCAAGTAGCCAGACCGAGTGCGGGTTTTCCGGCCTAGCCGATGTTTCCGGTACAGATCGTCTGGGCAAGATTGGTGCCTAGTGGCAGTGAACAGTTTTTCGAGCAGCAGTCTGCATTTTGGGTGCAGTAGACCGGTGTGAAGCACGCTCCGACAAACTCGAACGTTCCGGGAGGACATCCTTCTGGCGGCTTGGCCGCACCAGTCGTTGTTGGCAAACAGCACTCGCCCCCTTCGCCGCATACCTGCCCGCCAGTACAGTCGGTATTCGACCCGCACGAGGTTCCGACGCAAACCCCCGCGCCATCACAGGATTGGCCATTGCCACACCGGTTCACACATGTTCCAGCGGAGCAGACCAGACAAGCGTCAGCATCACAGGCTGGACCGCAGCCGCAGACGTCGGGTCCGGGAAAGACGCACTCTCCAGCGCAACAGATTGCGCCCGCTTCGGCGTTGCAGAACACCTGGCAACTGCCATCGGTGCAGACCTCGCAACGGCTCGCATCACAGGTTCCACCACAGGCGTCGACGCATTGGAAGTTGACGCAGCTCGATCCTGGCGCACAGACTCCGCACGTGCCCCACAACCGTCATCGCCACATTGCTTTCCGGGAATTCCGGCGCAGTCGTAGTAACATGTGCAACTGCCATTGAAACCGTCTTGGCTGGATACGCAGTACTTTCGGGATACTCGTTGCATTCGCCGCAATCGGTCAATCCGCCGCACCCATCGGTGTACATGTCCACAATCGCGATTGGCCTGACACGTAACTGGGTCAGGGGTGCAAGCGCAGGCACCATCGACGCAGAGCGCCTCGGTGATCCCGGCAACGCGATCCAGACAGTCGCTGTTGGAACAGCACTCAGTGCACGATCCCTCGCAGCAGACGCCGTCTTCGCCGATGCAATCGGTGCCATTTCGCGCGAAGCCGCAGGCGCCAGCGCCGTCGCACGCACCACAGGGACCGTCACAGGCGGTGCCAGCAGCCTTGGGTGTGCATACGTTTTCGTTTTCACAGGTGTTGCATGAAGCGTCGCAGAACGCGGAGCAGTCGTAGTTGCCGCAATAGTTCACCGTATTGATCTCGCCGCAGCGACCGGAGCAGTACTCCTCCACCGACGGGCAGTAGACACAGGTCAGGTCGACACAGCGCCAGGAACCCGGGTCGTCGTCGGGACAGTCTCCGTCCTGGCAGCATTGACCGCAGACATCGTTGCCGCAGCAGATATCATCCCCTTCACAAACCGGTCGCAGGATGCAGGTCTGGTCTGAACGCCGACAGACGCCACGCTCACAGGTATCCGTGCTGTCGGGGCAATTACGATTCAGGCAGCACTGACTCTCTTCGTTGATACAAATCGGTTCGCCATCACGAACGCAACAGTCGGGCGTTGGTCCAGTGCAGCAGAGGCCCTGGCCGGTGAACTCGCCCGTGCCGGCGCAATAGGTGGCTTCGGCTGGACAGCAGTCGCGATCGTATCCGGTCAGTGACGTCCCGAGCGGCGTGAAGCAGGTGCCGTCGCAGCACTCGTTGTCGCAGGTCTGGGAGACCGGGCAGCAGGTTTCTTCTGCTTGATTGCCGTTGGGAAACGCTTTGGTGAGACAGGCGGAGCCAGTGGCACAACATTCGCCGTCGCAGCACTGGTCTGCGGTCGCGCAGCATTCGAGACCGCAGGTGACCGGGGTATTTCCTGAACAGACCGCGCAGCAGCCGGTGACGTTGGTGGTGCAGGGAGCGAATCCTGGTCGGCAGGGAGCGGGAGTGGTCGTCGGCGGCGGAGTCGTGATCGTGATGCTGCTGCGCCGGGCGTCGACCTCGGATCCAAGAAGCGATCCGACGGCGGTCGCACCGCCGAGACCGAGGAGACCCTTGAGCACGGAGCGGCGCGAGGCGCCGGTGGCGAGGGATTTGGTCGAGTCGGTCGAAGCGTTGTCCGTCCATGATCGTCCTGCCGTCTTCGCCTCCGCTTCGACGTCACTCTTCGCGCTGTCAGAACCGCGACTATGGGAACGATTCCGCCTACGCGGCAAATCCTCTGGGTCAGTAGCAGCTACTTGCTGACAGCAGAAGAGCACCAGCCGACGCGGCTGGTTCGCGAGCAAGACCTGATTCCCGGACAGCATTCGCGAGGGTAGATGTCGCTGGCCGATCACGGACAGGTCACAAATCCATGGTCACCACTTGTCGAATCGCTGCGTATGTGCAAGTACCATCGCCGATTGCCGCAGAACCAGGTAGTCGCAACATTCCGCCTCGCAATAGGAGCAGAGTGGATTCGCAAAATGAGTCAGACTGAGGAATTGGCAGTCGCAGGAACCAGTCTCGTGCAGATGTACCCGCTCGCGCACTCGGTGAGTCCTGCGTCCGCAGGCTGCACCCACGAATCGCCTGGATCGCCGCACGCACCATCTCTGACAGACGCTGCCGCGGCAGTCGCTGATCTGACCACAAATCGTGCCATTCGGTTTCGGCGCGCCAACACAGGTTCCCGACCGACACACTCCTGTATCCGTTCGGCAGACTCGAGTTGATCCGTATGCGAAACAGGCTACCCCTTCGTTGATCCCCTCGGTTGCACACGCTCCGTTGCGGCACACCTTTACGGCGCAGGGCGGTGCACCCGCCAATGACAAGCCCGCACGATCGTGCCCTTCCTTGATCCGGCGTGCGCGACACACTGTGCCGCTCTGGCATGTTCCCAGCTCCAGTCGAGCAGACATTCTCCGGCCGTCGGCCGTGCATGCTGTGCCATTCTGGACATCGACGGGAACGCAATTGCCATTGCCATCGCATGCGCCGGTCTTGCAAGGGTTCGCGGGAATCGTGAAGATTTGACACGAGCTGCCAGCAGGCCCGTTGACCCGTTTGCAGACTCCATCCAGAGGATCACAGACCTGTCCAAAGCAATCGCTGAATTCACCAAAGCAGAACTTCTCCGACCACGCAGTCTTGTTCCGGAATGGCTCGCAGATCTGGCACTGATTGCTGGGATTGATAGCACCATTCTCGTAGCAGACACCCGCGATTGCACACCCCGTGCAGCAGGCTCCATTTAGACAGCTTCCACCAGGGCAGTCCGAATCCTCGTCACATTTGCAGGTGTTCTGAAGACAGGCGAAGTCGTTCGTGCAGATGTTGCCGCAGGTCCCGCAGTTGGATTCGTCGCTCGGAATGCAGGCGCCATCACAGCAGATGCTGCCATTGCCCTGGGTGATGGGGCCACAGAAGGCATTATCGCCTCGATATGTGCTATCGACGCACTGGCCGGTCGCCGGATCACAGACCTGGTCGAAACATCTCGTGAAGCCGGGATTCCCGAGACAGATCAACCCTCCCGATGCCACACATGTGCCAGCATTGCAGGTGTAGAGGTTGCATTTGTTGCTGTCGCAGTTGTCGACGTTATGGCCACAGCACTGGCTGCAGGCACCATCGCAGCAGATCAGGCCGTCGCCGCAATCCGAATCCTCGTCACATTGGCAGGTGCCGGCGATGCAGGCGAAATCATCCGTACAGATGGTCCCGCACGCGCCACAGTTGTCGACCGTGTCGAGCGACTGGCAACCGTCTGCACAACAGACGTCGCCTGCAGCACAGGTATCTCCGCAGGCGAGACAATTGGTCGAGGAACCGAGGAAGAGACATTCACCTCCGCAGCAGGTCGTTCCGGCTTCCGCGAAGTCACAGGGCGTGCGGAAGGAGCAGGTGTTGGAGCCCAGATCGCAGAAGCCGATCTGGCAAGTCGAGTCGCTATCCGGGCACTCATCATCGGAACAGCACTGACCAGCATCGATACAGACGCCGCCACAGCAGCGTTGGCCCTCGCCATTGCAGCAGACGCCGCCACACATCAGGTCGAGCGGACAACAACGCTCCTCGCCGATACAAACCGAACCATCCGGGCAGCATTCGCCGTCACAGCATTGCTCGGCGGTCGCGCAACATTCGAGACCGCAGGAGTAGCCGTCGCAGATGGCACAGCAACCGGTGACGTTGGAGGTACACGGCACCGTGTCAGCGCCGCAGCAGCCGGTCTGGAACGCGTTACAGGTGTCGCAGCAGCGGCGGGAATCGGGGCAGGCGGTCTGTCCGGGGCATGCCGGAGTCGGAGTCGGGGCTGAGCTGGACGATCTTCGCGCGTCGGTGTCGGGACCGAGGACAGTTCCGACGGCGGCGGCGCCACCAAGACCGAACAGCCCCTTGAGCACGGAGCGACGGGAAGCGCCAGTGGCGAGGGATTTGGTGAGGCGGTCGAAACGTTGTCCGTCCATCGGGGGATTCTCCAGGATCGTTTTGCTAGGCACCGAGGAAATTAGAACTACTCTGACGGAGGCGGGGCGTCCGTACAAGGAACAAAGGAGGAACATCTGGGGAATAACGCTGCTCCTGGCCTATAATTCCACCATCGAAGGAAGGAGCAGCTGCCGTGCCAGCGCGTCACGCTTCGTTGCTTCCGGCGGTTCAACACGAGTGGCGATAGTTTGTAGTGTTTCGAAGGAGACAAGGGCCGAATATACTAGGAACAATCAGACACTTGCTGGCGATTGTTCTTCGAACGGGTCCGGGCTTCGGGCCGTATTCTCCAGGGTTTGTGCTCCGGGGCCTGGCGAACGACTAGTGGGTACTTCCGTGTCGGACTCGTTTGGATCCCTGTTGCGATGGTTCCGCGTCTCTGCCGGGTTGACGCAGGAAGCACTGGCGTCCCTCTCAGGGGTTTCCGCCCGTGGTATCCGGTTGCTCGAGAGTGACCGCCGAAAAGCACCCCGCCTCGAAACCGTGCGTTTACTCTCCGTGGCGCTCAAGTTGGATGACGACCAGCACCGGTCACTCCTCCATGCCGCCCGTCCCGATCTGGCTCGCGATACGTCAGAGGTCGCAAATGCAGCGGCGGCGTACGAACCGACGATCAGGCGCCGGAAAGGCAGTATCCCGGCTCCCATCAATGCTCTCGTCGGCCGCGAGAGCACCGTCGCGGACATCGTTGCTCGAATGACGGGTGGAACCACCCGGCTCCTGACGATCACCGGTCCACCCGGGATTGGCAAAACGCGGGTCGGTCTCGAGGTAAGCCGGAAACTGTCACCGGAACTGGTTGATGGCGCGTTTGTGGTCTGGCTTGCGGACATTATCGATCCGGCCCTGGTTCTGCCGACGATAGCGGACCTCCTGGAAGTCCAGTCAATGGACCGCTCCGTGTCCGCGCTGGCAGAAGCGATCGGTGATTCGCCGATGCTTCTCCTGCTCGACAACATGGAACATCTTCTGTCGGCGGCCTGTGCGATACCTGAACTCCTTGGTCGCTGCCCGAACCTGCGGGTGATCGTGACCAGTCGGACCCGGCTGCGGGTCAGCGGGGAGGACCAGTGGCCGCTGATGCCACTCGCGCTCGCTGCGTCCGGCGTGAGTGGCACCAGCCTGTCTGCTGAACCTGCTGAAGCCGAAACACTGTTTCGGTTGCGAGCGAGGTCGGCTGACCCGTATTTCGACGCTTCCGGTGAAACCGATGCGCTCGTGAACGCGATTTGCCGCCGGGTGGATGGTCTGCCGCTGGCGATCGAGTTGGCGGCCGGTCAATTGAGCCAGATGTCGCTCGATGAATTGGCGACGCGAGCAGAGCGACTGCTGCCGGTTCTCACCGACGGACCGGGTGACCAATCACCGCGATTACAAACGATGCGCGCCTCCGTCGAGTGGAGTTTTTCTCTGCTGCCGCCCGCTGAGCAATCGCTGCTGATGCGGTTGGGTGTCTTCCGGGGCGGTTTCACGATCGACGCGGCGAGAGCAATCGCGCTCCGGGAGCATCAGCGTGATCGTTCGGATGCTCAGTCGATCGGGAATCATCTCGAAATGCTTGTCGAGCGAAATCTCGTCACCCGGTCGCTTGCAGCTGGGCCGGTCGAACGGTTTTCACTCCTCGAGGTAATCCGAGAGTACGCCGACGACCAGCTGGAACGCAGTGGAGCGGCAGACAGCACGCGCGATGCGCATGCGCTCTTCTATTTTGATCTTGCTGAGCGCCATGCCATTGTCGACTGGATCCCGGGTGATCCGGGTCTGGCCCAACAATTCGAGGCCGAGCTACCAAACCTGCGGGAGGCGCTCACCTGGCTCGAAAACCGCCATGATGGGGAGCGGATGCTTCGTTTTGCGGCATCGATGGACTGGTTCTGGAATACGCACAACCACGCGATCGAGGGACGCACGTGGCTCGAACGGGCAATGGCCGTCGAGGCGGACACCACTCCAGCAGCGCGAGCGATGGCGGCGCTGGTTCTGGCTCAGGTCGAGAGTTACCTTGGCTATCAACCGTGTACCGACGATCGCTTCGAGGTTGGCCTGGACGATGCCATCGAAGCGAATGACCCGTTCCTGATGACCTGGGCATTCGTGGCCAATGCTGCTTCAGCCATCTACTGTGGCGATTTCCTCCGGGGCGAGAAGTTGTGCGAGCAAGCAATGGTGGTGATCGAGCACATCGAGGATGCATCGTTCCGTCAGGCGCTCAGGTGTTGGTTGCCCGGTACGCTCGCCCGGGCCGAACATGGTCTGGGCAACCTGGAGCGTGCGAGCGATTTGCTGCGGGAGGCGGTGCAAGTCAACCTGGATCTCGGTCATTTGCGCGGTGCCGCCCGGTTCATAGGCAACCAGGGAACGCTGGCTGTCGATCTCGGTGACATTTCAGGTGCCCTTGGGTTCTACCTGGAAAGCGCGAAGCTGGCGCACGAGGATGGCGACGATGTGTACTCGGCAACAGCGCTTCGCCTGGCCGCCGCTGCTTTCGCGATAGCCGGTGAATTCGGGACGAGTGCCCGATTGCTGGGAGTGATTCGGGCGTTCGAGCAGCAAATCGGGCCGCTTGTGATGTGGACCCCGATGGACCTGCAGGTTCTGCGACGCGGTGACGATGCCATTCAGGCAGGACTCGACGTCGACAGCGTCAATCAGCAGAAAGAGGAGGGTAGCCTGCTGACGCTCACCCAGGCCATCCTGGAGGCGACCCGCTTCCTGCCCTCGTCAGAACGTGTCGTCTCTCGGTGAGAGGGTGGGACCGCACCCGATTCGCGACATGCACCTTTGGACCGAGCTTGCTACGAGCCAAAGGTGATCTCATGTGCCGCGCGAACGGAGACCTTGTTGTCTGGATGGGCGAGGTCGGGGAGGGTGATGTTGCAATGGTCGATGATCTGCTGGGCGGTCAGACCCTCGGTGTCCCAGGTCGTGTGGCCGTCCCCGACCAGAACAACATCGAACCCATGACTGAGCGCGCTGCGACAAGTCGTATCGACACATTGCTCGGTCTGGATGCCGCCGATGACGAGTGTGGACACACCGAGGTTGGCCAGCCTCGATTCGAGGTCTGAGCCGTAGAAACTGTCACTCGCCCGTTTGTGAATCAGTGTTTCGCCTGGAAGTGGCGCGATGGCTGGGTGGACTTCAAACCCGGGATGCCCAGGATTGATCGCCCGGGTTGGTCCTTGCATATGTTGAACGAAGATGACCGGCACCTTGGCTGCGCGCGCGCGCGAAAGGAGATCAGCGAGCGTTGCCAGGAGAGCGTCGGTCCGCGCCGGCGGTGGATCGTAATCGATCAGATAGACCTGGACGTCGATGATTACCAGAGCGGTTTCGGATGCGGTCAGTGGTTTGGCGACGTCCAGCGTGGTGCTCATCGTCTAAATCCTTTCCCTCGGTGGGGCCTCAAGGGGCCGGTGTCGGAGTCGGCGTGGGCGCAACGCTCGATGAAGCGCCGCTTAGCAATTGAAACAGGAAACGGAGAAAAACCTCTCCCATTAGCGGCTCATAGGACGCGGCTGGTCCAAAGAAGTTCTGGTAGGTCACCACGGTCGCGGGCGAAAACGCATCTGGCAACGGAGTGAAGGCCCCGCTGGTGACGAGGATACTGCTGCCGAAGTAATCGGCTGTGAACCAGGATGGCTGGAGCGACTCCGATTGCGAGAAACCGCATATCGGCGTGAGCACCGGCGTCTCTCCGAGGATGCCTTGCTGGGCAATCGAGGCCAGTTGCGTCGGCTGCAGGGGCGGTCCCAGGATCGTTCCGCTGACATATTCGTAGGCGGCCAGTCCATCTGCGGACAGGAGCCGCACTCCCCGCAACTGTGGCGTGAGTGGCGGTGTGGTTTCCCAGATCGGTGCACCCGACGAGGAAAATCCGGATGCCCAACCGACCACACCGCTCCAGTCGGGAGGAATCAGCAGTGAGATCGGACTATTGGGGTCGATGTACGGAACCCAGTCCGCCGGTGCCCGGATCTCATCCGGCGGGATCTGCACCAAACCCTGGCTCCAGTCGATGAGGAGCGCAACACCCGGTTCGGTAGCGCATTGCTGCAGGTCGGATACGGTCTGGGCATCGGCCGTTCGGGATCCTGCGGCGGTCGCGCCGAGCGCGAGCAACCCGCATCGAGTCAAGAACGAACGGCGCGTCAATGATGAGAGAAACAGACGCTGTAGGGATCCGGTTTGCATCGGCCTGCCTCCTGACGACAAGGATTGGATCGGACTCCGACTGTTGCAAGAAGCATAACGACGGGGTTGTTCCAAGACGAACCCGCTGGAGAAAGGTTTCACATTCAGGAAGGATCGGTCACAATACGCGTGGTCGCAATACGTTCCTGACCGCGTAGTCCATTGGCACCAATTCATGATCAACCGCGACGATCCCAACATCATCGATGTGACCGATTTTCACCCGGTTGGAGATGACGACGCTCCGATCATCGACGAAGGGGAAGAACCGGCTCCCCAGTACTACACCCAGAGCTGGAGCGGCGAGTTTCGCCAGACACAGCGATCAGGTGGCGGCGGTGGTTGCTGTTGCGGGCTGACGCTCGGTTTTCTGACGATCTTTTTTGTCAGTCTGGCGGCTCTGGCGGTGCTGGGATGGGCGGTTTTCTCCTTTTTCGGGTGGCTCTTCTGATCGATGACTGGGAGTCAGAAGTCACAGTCCTTTGAGATTCGCCCCTTTCTCCCTGCCGATCAATCGAATGCGCGCGCGCTGATCCTCACGGGTCTCGGCGAGCACTTCGGCGAAATCGACTATTCGATGAATCCTGATCTCGATGACATTCAGACGCACTATGTCGTACCGGGAGGGCACTTTCTGGTGGTCGACCGTGACGGACACCTGGTCGGTACCGGCGCGCTGATCTTCGAGTCACCTGGTGTAGGGCGGCTGGTCAGGATGAGCGTTGATCGACAGCAACGCGGCCAGGGGATCGGACGCGCGCTGGTGGAGCAGCTCCTTGCGGAAGCCCGCCGCCGGGGGTATCGCCAGGTTGTGTGCGAAACCAACCATGACTGGGAAGACGCGATAGCGCTCTATCGGCGATGTGGTTTTCGCGAACTCGGAGTCTGGGACGGAGATCGTCATTTCGCGATCGAGCTCGACCCGGTGGCGACCGAACTGGCTCAGCCGACCGGTTGACTGCTTCCGGTCCGGGGAGAGAGATCGAACGAGGTCCGCGCGAGTGATTCGCCTTTGTGCTGAATCTCGAACACATAGCGTCCGAACTGTTCCAGGGTGACGCTCGGCAAGCGGATCACGAACGGCACCGACTGGTCCGACCCCTCCTTGAGCGCCACTGGGCGGCCGACACTGACGTCGGCTTTGACCGGTTTTTCGAGCAGACTCCAACCATCTTCATTCCGCAGCACCAGTTCGAAAGAATGCTTCTGGTTTGTTTCGGTCCAGGGAATGACGACCCGCACCGCGAGCTCGAACGGCCGGGTATGGGGAACGGACGGCACGGTCAACCGGGACCAGCCACCGCCGAGCACAAAGAGTTTGCCGTTGGCAACCTGCGCGGCATCGGCCAGCAACAGGCAATCGACTTCAGCCATAGCGTTTCCGTTTCAAGTTCCGATTGGTGTGCAGAGTTCGACCAGAAGGCCATTCAGATCGCGGACGTAGGCGACGGTCTGGCCCCATGGTTTTTCAGTCGGTTCCAGAACGATCGTCGCGCCGGCGGTCAGTGCCTGGGCCAAGAGTCCGGCGACGTCGTCGGTCGTGAAGGCAATCTCGAGTGCAGATGGGGGCTGGTCGGGTCGGAGACGGGCGAAGTCGGGGCCGACGGATTCCTCGGCGAGTGCTTCAGCTGCGATCGATAATGTCGTGCTGCCCGTAAGCAATTCGCCGTAGTCTCCGGAATCACTCAGGAAGCGTCGTTCGAGTCCGAATGCGGCCTCATAGAAGGCGAGCGTGCGTTCGACGTCCGGAACATAGACAATGGTGTAGGCAAAAGCTCCCTGGATCATTCCCGGAGTGTAGCAAAGCGAGACTGGACTGTCATTTGGAAACGAGCGATTCCTGACGTGACTACACAGCCGATTGACCATCGCGATCACGGCAATGACTATGAGCCTCTTTCGGGTCGATGGAGCCGAATGATGGCACCGGTCTTCGTGGATTGGCTTGGTGTGCCCGGGCGGGGTCGATGGCTCGATGTCGGGTGCGGGACTGGTGCGCTCATCCAGGCGATTCTGGACGGGGGTTCGCCCAGTGAAGTCGTTGGGGTTGATCCATCGTCTTCGTATATTGCCTTCGCGCGTGAGCAGATCCATGATCCTCGGGTTCGTTTTGAGGTCGGAACGGCGCAGTCGTTGCCGGTGGCGTCGAATCAGTACGATGCCGTGGTTTCTGGTCTCGTGATCCAGCATTTGCCCGCGCTCGAGCGCCGCAACGCGATCCAGGAAAGCCTGCGAGCTGCACGCACTGGTGGTCTGGTTGGCGGCTATGTCTGGGACTACCAGGATGGAATGGAGATTCGGCGGCGTTTCTGGGAAGCAGCCAGTGCGGTTCATCCGATCGAAAGCGATATCGACGAGCGTACCCGCTATCCAATTTGCGAACCCGAACTGCTGGAGCAACTCTTTCTTCGAGCCGGACTGAACGCTGTCGAGGTTGCGCCGTTGGAGATTACCGCCCGGTTTGCCAGGTTCGACGATTATTGGCAGCCATTCCTGGGTGGGTATGGTGTCGCGAGCATGTATCTGCTTGGTCTCGAAGCGTCAGAGCAGCAGGAGATCCGGGAGCGTCTTGCCGACCAGATCCCTCGCCAGTCCGATGGCTCGATCGAGTTGTTGGTCCGGGCCTGGGGTGTGAAGGCGGTTGGGTAGTGGATAGCGACGGTTTGGCAGGCGACCACGTCACCGTGAAAGGTCGCACGGCATGACAACCAGGATGCTTTCCGATCAAACGTTTTCTTCGGCCACGACCGGAGCGGTGACGCCCAGCGCAACCAGGGCGGAGACCATGACGCTCAATGGAACGCTCGACAAAGCGTTTCTCTTTCTTGCGGTCATGAGCGTATCTGCAATCGCCGGGTGGCATTACGCGCATCGAATTTTCGAGACGACATCGAGTCTCTGGTTCCTGATTGGGTACACCGCGCTGATCTCAGTCAGTCTCTGGGTCGCCAGTAACCCAGAATGGGCCAAGTACGTCGGTTTCGGGTACGCGATCACGCAAGGACTCTGGATGGGCGCGGTTTCGCAGTCGTATGACGCGATCTGGAATGGGGTTGTTACCCAGGCACTGATGGCGACAGGAACCGTTTTCTTCGTCTGTCTGATTCTCTATCGGTTCGAAATCGTGCGGGCAACCCCACGTGTCCGTCGAGCCGTGTTTCTTGGTTCAGTTGGTGTCATGGCTGGCTATCTGCTGGCGGCTATTCTGGCCGTGTTCGGAGTCGATATCACCTTCTGGAACGATCCGAACTGGCTGAGCATCATCATCACGGTCATCATCGCGATCCTGGCGGCTCTCAATCTGATTGTCGATTTTGACGAGATTGCCAAGGGGATTCAGACGCACGCGCCGAAATCAATGGAGTGGTATTGCGCGTTTGCGTTGCTGACCGGATTGCTCTGGCTCTACATCGAGTCGTTGCGACTGATTTCGCTGATCCGGGAGCAAAGCGAGTAATCAGGGTGCGTTAGGAGTGACAGCCTGGGCAGCGACGTCGCTGGCGCCAATCGAGAAACCAGCGACCGGTCGGCGTTTCGGCCAGGATTCCGCGAATCATCCGCCCGACGGTCATGGTTGGTCGCCGGTAGTCACTGGTCGGTCGGGGTCAGAGGTCCATTCAGCATAGGAACCGCTAAACAGCGATACCTTCTCGAACCCGATCAGCCGAAGGGTGAAATAGGTTGCCGCCGAGCGAACGCCAGTCGTGCAATAGGGGATAACCGTTTGATCCGGGGTGACGCCGGCGGCGGCATACATCGCGAGCAACTCTTCGGCGCTTTTCCAGTATTTCGGGCCGTCGGCCTCGGCGTTCTGCGTAAACGGGATGTTTATGGCACCGGGGATGTGACCGTCGGCATATTCGCCTGACTCACGAGCGTCGATCAGAGTGGTACCGTCATCCGCGACCGCGGTTTCGACTTCCGTGACCTCGGCGATCGCCTCGTCGTTCGGGATGCCGACATAGGGCGTAGCCGCAGGTGTTGGCTCGACCGGTCCGGTTTCGACTGCCTGTCCGGAACTGGACCATGCTGGGAGTCCGCCGTTGAGAATGCGGATGTCTTCGTGTCCCAGTTGATAGAACAACCACCAAAGCCGGGGAGCGTAGAAGGTGCCCCCATCGTAGACCACTACGGTCTGATCACGGGTGACGCCGAGCGAGGTGAAAATGGCTTCGACGTCGTTCCGCCAGCTTTCGATCTGCTGATCAGATGTCTCGGTGATCTCGAACGCCGGCCAATCGGTTTGGACTGAACCGGGAATGTGACCGGCAGCGAAATCCTCTGGCGGCATGAGCGCGATGATGGCGACCGTTGGGTCGGCAGTCCGTTCCGCTAGCCAGGCAGAATCGACAAGCCATTCCGGATGGGCATAGGAAACAGCAGTAGGCGACGCGAGCGGGGTCGCTGATTGGCCAATCGCACTGCCGCTGCCTAAGACAAGCGAAGCGAGAAGGATCAGCAGGGTTTTCGGTAGTCGATGCATCGGTGTTCTCCTTGACGAGCTCAGCCTCGTGATTCGGAACTATTCGCTGGGTTCGTAGCCATCCAGGAGCGCAATTGCCGCTTCGATCCGGGACTTGACCCGGTCATCGCCAATCACGCGCAGGGTTTCGAAAAGCCCAGGCGATTCCTTTCGTCCGGTAGTGGCGACGCGAATCGGCATAAAGAGCTGACCAGCCTTGACGCCGAGCTCTTCGGCGAGGTGGCGCAGCGCTGCTTCGGTCGCTGCTTCATCGCTGACGCTGACCCCATCGAGGGTTGTCCGAACCGCCTCGAGCGCTTGTCGAGTCTCGGCAGCAGTTGCCTTTTTCGGGATCAGCAGCGCAGGGTCGTAGTCGGCCAGGGGGTCGCGGAGAAAGAAATCCATCAGATCGGGCGCGTCAGAGAGAAGGACCAGGCGGTCCTTCAGCAGCGCGGTGATCTCGCGGACCCGCTCGAACTCAGCGGTCCCTTCTGCCGGGATGCTGTCAATCAAACCAGCGTCGTGAAGGAAGGGGAGAACGCGTTTTGTGACCTCGTCGAGTGTGAGGACATGATTGATGTACTGCTGGTTGAACCACTTGAGTTTGTCGTAATCGAAAGTCGCTGGTGAGGGACTGACCCGTTCGAGTGTCCATTTCTGGAGCAGATCTTCCTTTGAAAACATCTCGGTCGATCCGTCGAGACTCCAGCCGAGGAGAGCGAGATAGTTCATCAGTGCTTCGGGCAGATAGCCCTGGGTGCGGAACTCTTCCATGGCGGTGGAACCATGACGTTTCGACAGTTTGCCTCCACCGGGAGCGAGGATGAGAGGCATATGCGCCAACACAGGAACGTCCCAGTCAAACGCGCGATAGAGCTGGAGGTGGACTGGCGCAGTTGGGATCCATTCCTCACCGCGCATGATATGGGTGATCTGCATCAGATGGTCGTCGACCACATTGGCGAGATGATAGGTGGGAAAACCGTCGGACTTCAGCAGCACCAGATCCTCGAGGTTCGTGTTCTGAAACACCATTTGTCCGCGGAGGAGATCATCGACGATGGTTTCGCCATCGCGTGGCATTTTGAATCGGATCACGAACGGTTCGCCGGCTTCGGCGCGGCGGTCGCTCTCTTCGCGGCTCATAGATCGGCAGACGCGATCGTAACCAGGGGGCTCTTTGCGTTCACGCTGCGCTTCCCGCACGAGCGCGAGTCGCTCCGGTGTGCAGAAACAGCGATAGGCATGGTCATCATCGAGCAATTGCTGCGCGTACTGCTGATAAAGGTCGGTCCGTTCACTCTGGACATACGGACCAACTGGTCCGCCTTTATCGGGTCCTTCTTCCCAGGTCAAGCCAAACCATTCGAGGATGTCGAGCATGCCTTGGGCGGCGCCGGGAACAAAGCGACTCCGGTCGGTATCTTCGATGCGAACAACGAAGGTGCCAGTCTTGCCTTCGCGTGCTGTCTCGCCGTGCGAGAAGAGCCAGTTGAAGAGCGCCGTGCGCGCACCGCCAACATGGAGAAGCCCGGTTGGGGAAGGTGGAAAGCGCACCCGGACGTCGGTCGGAGGATTTTGCTGGTCGATTCCTGCTGCTGTCACCTTCGTTTGTTCTCCCTGCGTATTGATGGCGATATCGCCGCTGCAAGAGTATAGCGAGGCCCGTAGTGGCTCGAAGCGCCGGATTCGGTTTGATTCGTGAGAATCTGGCACAATAGCATCACGAAGGTCGGAACGATTAGCTAGGTGGTCCGCTGATTACCCGTACCCGTTTGAACCAAGACCAACAAACCGAGAAGAGTGAGTAGCGCTCGAATGGAACTTCGCGCCGACATCGATGCTATCGCTTCACGAAACGCTTTCGTGACGCCACCAGGTCTGATGCCGATTTACGGGCGCGACGCAGATCTACTCCGGTTGCGAGATCTTCTGAAGAATCGAGAAACCAGACTCGTGACGATTCTTGGTCCGGGAGGCGTTGGCAAGACAAGACTTGCGATTGAGGCAGCCAAGACGTTCAGGGGAGATTTTCCGGGCGGTATCTGCTTTGTCGAACTGATCGCGCTGAGTCATGCGACCGAGGTTCCGCGCGAGATTTTGAAACGGACCGGGGTGATTGGGGCTTCACCAGAGGCAATTCCCGATATCCTGAGCCAGATCAGTTCAGAAGCGCCGATGCTGATGGTGCTCGACAATTTCGAACATGTTCTCGACGCTTCACCGGTAATCGAGAGGTTGTTGGAGGAGTGTCAACACCTGCAAGTGCTGGTGACTAGCCAAGCCAGGCTTCGCCTTCCGGCTGAAGCCGTTTTCGAGCTTGGTCCACTTTCGTTGCCGGTTTCGGATCATCCGTCCAGTGATGAATTACAGCGTTCCGGTGCGACCCTTCTCTTTATGGAACGAGCCAGAGCGTTGCGGGGTTCGTTTACGGCCACCGATGGGTCCGCGGCTGACGTAGTCGAGATCTGCCGAAACCTCGATGGCATGCCACTCGCGATCGAACTTGCCGCCTCCCGGGTCAATCTCCTGACACCGACGGCAATCCTGGCCAGACTGCAGGAGCATCCGCTGGAACTGACCAGTTCCATCAGCGGACGTCCAGAACGGCACCAGCATTTGCGGTCTGCCATCCGCTGGAGCTATTCCCTGTTGGATGCCGAGGAGCAGCAGGTTTACCGGCGTCTATCGGTCTTTCGCGGGAGTTTCGAGATCGATGCCGCCTCCCAGATAGCGGGACCGGGTGAAACCCGCGAAATGCTCGACATCATCGGGTCGCTCGTCGACCGGAGTTTCATGCGGCCATCGGACGATTGGGAAACGACGAACCGTTTTGCATTGCTGGGTGCCATGCGGCAGTTTGGCGCGGAGCAGCTGATCGAGGCAGGCGAGACCACGCGTTACCGCGACCGCCATCTTGACTGGTTCCTGCATCAGGCGGAAGCGAGCGAAACTGGCCTGATTGGGGAGGACGCAGCCGCGTGGTATCAGCGCATGTCCGCCGATCAATCCAACCATCGCGCGGCTCTGGAGTGGGCGCTCGACCAGGGCTACGTCGAAAAGAGCCTGCGGATGGCGTCCGCGCTCTGGCGTTTCTGGGTTCGCGGCGGACTCGAGGAAAACCGCGAATGGCTGAAACGAGCGCTGACGCTCGATGGTGCGGCGTCTCCAGCGACCCGGGCCAAAGCATGGCACACGCTTGGAAATTGCGAACTCGATCTCGGTGACTATTCTGCCGCCCGGCAGTCCTATCTCCGGGGGTTGGAATATGTGGACAGCGAACTCGACAAATCGAATTTTGCCCGGTCGCTGAATGGTCTCGGTCTGGTTTCCTATTTTACCGGTGACTACCGGGCTGCAGAACGGGACCATCGTTTGGCGCTCGATTTACGCCGGACCGAGAAGGACATTACTGGTATCGGCAACAGTCTGACGAACCTGGGCGATGTGCTGCTGGCGACCGGTGATCTCGAAGAAGCCGAACGTCTCCATGAAGAAGCGCTGCTCGTTCGCCTCGATGCCGCCGACGATAACGCGGTTGCCTATTCCTTATTCAATCTAGGCGTCGTTGCTGAGCGGCTGGGAAACTTCGAGCGGTCGCTCTTGCTAATGGAAGATTCCCTGAACCGAATGGATGCTGTTGGCGATCTGCTCGGGAAAGCCTATGTTCTCGCCGAAATTGGCAATGTCCAACTCGAGATGGGAGCCCATCAGAATGCGGCCATAGCCCTCCGCGACGCACTCGAGATTCGGCGGTCGCTTGGCGACCAGCGCGGTGTCATCGAATGTGTCGAACGGATCGCGGAAATCATCGCGCTGGCTGGCCAGGCCGAAGAGGCCGCCCGGCTCTTTGGAGCGGCCGCAGTCCATCGGCAACGACTTCATGCCGCACTCCCGCCGAGCGACCAAGAAATGATGGAGCGCTGGCTGCAAACGCTGGAAGCCTCACTTGGAACCCAGGAATTCGAGAACTTGGCCTATGCCGGGAGACTGATGTCGGCGCCAGCGGCTGCCAGCCGGGCGCTGGAAAACGTCGCCAATCTTCTCACCGATGGTGGGCGCGATGAGGTGAAGTCTGACGACGTTGGTTTGAAGGGAGCCGTGCTCTCGATCCGCGAGCAGGAGGTTCTCCGTCTGGTCGCCCAGGGTCTGACTGATCAGGAAATCGCCGATCGACTCTTCATGAGTCGCCGGACCGCGACCACGCACCAGACCAACATTCGGCGCAAGCTCGGCGCCCAGAATCGCGCTGAAGCGGTCGCGTTCGCGATTCGGGATGGAATCATCCTCGTCCCGGGCGCCTCGCCCGAGTAATCCCTCAGTCCAATCAGAAACATCGCTTACGGGCAAATACGTAAATTCTACGTACTTCTACCGATGGTTGCGGATGCCTCGAGGCACCACACTATCGGTGGTTCTGAAGAAGTCGACGAGCATTCCAGCCAATTCCGAACCAACCGAGCATTCGGGTACCAGAAGGTTGGAGTGGAGGACCAACCACCGGCGTCACAACCGGTAGAGCTCCAGCCAATTTACCTCCGTGAGCGCCGGGCGAAAGCCCGGCGTTCAGCGTCCAAGCCGCGTCGTTTCCCCGGCAGGAAACGATCTGTGCTGAACGTGCGTTTTTTGAAGTGACGGCAACGGTAGACTTGTCGCCAATCAGTTCCACGATGGTCGTGGCAACTGCATACCACGGAAAATTGGAGAAGATCGGATGCAAGTCTTTCCTCGTCCGCGGATCGCGCGTCTTGCTGTTGCCGCGGGATTGGCACTCGTGATTGGCAGTAGCATGATTGCAGTACTTCCAGGTTCTGCGCAGGATGCGACTCCTGATGCCGAAAGCGACGCGCTGCCGCCGATTCTCTGGCAACTCACTGAGATCGTCGACAGCGTCAACGGGTCGATCATGATCGACAACCCGGAGCAATACACCGTTCAGTTCTTGCCAGAGGGTCTACTTGCGGTTGGCGCCGATTGCAATCGAGCCGCGCTTGGATACACGGTGAATGGTCCTTCCCTCGAGATCAAACCTGGGGTCATGACGCTGGCTGCATGTGGCGAGAATTCGATGTCGAACGAATTCGTCAAGCAACTCGGATTCGTAACCTCGTATTCGATCGATCAGTCGGAAGCGAGTGACCAACTCGTGCTGGCTATGATGGCCGATGGCGGCTTTCTCCGCTTCCAGCCTTCGTTGACGGGAGTGGTCTGGCAGTGGCAGCAGTTCCAGGGTGGAGACGGCACCATCATTGCGCCCGATGACCCAAGCCAGTACACGCTCCAGTTCGAAGCCGACGGCACGGTCACTGGCCAGGTCGCCTGCAATCGTGGCAAGGGCACTTATATGGTTGACGGTTCGAGTATTTCGATCGTGTTGGCCACCACAAAAATGGCCTGTCCGCCGGGTTCGCTCGATGCGGAGTTTGGCCTATACATCTCCGAATCGAACACATTTGTGATTCGCAATGGCCAGTTCTCGCTGGCGTTGCCGGTTGATTCGGGAATCGCGTCGTTCGATCCCGTCGTCGACATGCCTGGCACCGAAGCGACTCCTGAGGCCTGATCGTCGCGCTCCAGTCTTGATAGGTTCTCGAAAAAGCGAGGTGGACGGTGTCCGCCTCGCTTCTTCAGGTGTTGATCAGTTCCCAGTGAGATCCTCAATGTCGTACACATCATCGATGAGCCAGCGGCCTGGTTTGACCTCATCGAGCAAAAAGAGACGCCGGGCAGGCGGGTCACTGTCGGAAAGATCGTCGCCGAGCACGATGATCGCGACGCGGCCGTCCTCGAGCAAGACCGACTCGCCGATCGAAAGCACTGTGATCTGACGGTCTGCCGGGACCGGCACAACCGTCTGCAGTTGATTCTGCACGGCGGGAGTCAAACCACCGAGCCGGTCAAGCAACGCCAGCACGTACCGATCGGTGTAGGTCGCGAACACCTTAAGCGGATCACCGGTGTTGAAGCAGGAAACAGCGCGGCGGAGATCCTTGACCACTTCAGCACGTTCGTCCTCGAACAGGGAGTAGCCAGTGGGCATCTCGAACGGATCAGCGAGCGCGAATGGTGTCGGAGTAGGGTCGTCAGACGCCTGCGCCAGGAGTTGTTCGAGGCTTTCGATTGTGCGCGGATCGAGGGTGCAGAGCGCGGGGTCAGGTGCGTCGCCAATCGCGATGACGTCATCCTGGGCGAACACGGCTGCGTTGGACGCGAGAAACGTCATGAGCATCAGCACGATTAGTGGAAGAGCTTTGAGCACGGAATGGTCACTCCTGAGTATCTGCGCCTGAGAGCGAATCGAACGACGGCGGCATTGCCCCTCTAGGATAGTCAACGGGAGTCCAAATCCCAAACATGACCCAGGTTGATGTCTGCGCACGTTCCTTGCAAGCGTGGTTTGCCGATACTTCTGCTGGTTCGTGTGTTTCGTGTTTCGAGGGATGATCGCAGAGTATGAAGTCGTTTCTGTATCGATCATTGGTCGTGGTCCTTTTGCTGGTGACAGCACTCCCGGTAGGTGTTTCGCGGGGAGAAGCGACACCGGAAAGTGACGCGCCGATCCCGGTCGAATTGCCCCGTGATGACGGCCCACACGATGCGTTGATCGAGTGGTGGTATTACACCGGCCATCTGACCGTCGAAAATGGGACCCGCTACGGATTCGAATATGTGGTTTTCAAAGGCAACACCGGGGAATTGCTTGGGTATGTTTCTCATTTTGCGATCACCGATAGCGCGAATGGCGTGTTTGCGTATGACCAGCGTCTGCGACTCGGCGAGCAAGCCACTCCGCAACCGGAGACTGGGTTCGACTTCACGGTCGGCGAATGGTCGATGGCTGGTTCAGATGGAAATGATCGGCTTTTCGCCGAGATGGAAGGTTTCGCGATCGATTTGACCCTCGTTTCAACAAAACCGGCAGTGCTGCACGATGGCGATGGCTATATCGACTACGGTTCTGGAGAAGCGTCCTACTACTACTCGCGCACGCGGATGGATGTCAGCGGAACGATCATCGTTGGCGATGAAACCATCCAGGTGGTCAGTGGCGAAGCCTGGTTCGATCATCAATGGGGTGACTTCACGACCTTTCAGGATGGCGGGTGGGACTGGTTTTCGCTCCAGTTGGACGATCAAACCGAACTGATGCTCTATGTGATCACAACTGTGGATGGCACCACGCTGATTGTCGACGGCTCAATCGTCGATGCGGATGGTGGTCTGACTGTGCTCAGTGACGGTGATTTTCTGATCACACCGCTAGATGAATGGACTAGTCCGCATACCGGCGTTACTTATCCGTCTGGGTGGGAGGTCACGATTCCCTCGATCGATCTTGTTCTCACGGTCACGCCGACCCTGCTCGACCAGGAACTCGACACTCGAGCAACAACTGGCGTCATCTATTGGGAAGGTGAAGTGATCGTGACCGGAACCAGAGCCGGAAAGGCAATCGGTGGTCTCGGGTATGTCGAATTGACCGGCTATGCCGCACGGTCAGGCGTCGAGGGGTAAATGCGACGTGATTTGATCTCGAAAACGGATCTTACTCACTTGATCTTGGTGAAGACATAGGCGTCAGCAGATCTCGCGTAGTGAATACCTTTTCCGCTACTCAGAAGCAATTCGAGGGTGACCGGCGTGTGGCGTTTCGGAGTGAAATAGTCATCGAGAAGCTGAGTGTTGAGACGATACCCGTTCCCGTCTTCGTGAACAGTCGCCACAAGCTGGAATTCCGGGTCCAGAGCGGCAACTCCGGCGTCGCCGTGACTGTCGTTAGCGATCAGCAAACCGCCGGGACGCAGATACCGGCTGCACGATCTGGACACAAATCCGGCGAACTGGGAGATGAGAAGATCAAAACTCCCGTCAGGTTCGTCGATCGGGTCGGTGTAATCAGCATGATGAAACGCGATTTCTGGAGAGTTTCCGTCCGGCCGGTCAGGACGAATCATGCGTTTGATCGATGGGATGTCAGCAAAAAAGGCTCTCGCCCGGCGGTCAGTGTCGACGTATGTGACGCTGGCGAAAACGAACGAGGGGCTGATGTCGATGTAGGAGCCGGGATAGAGCGCGCGTTCGATCAGAAATGATTCGCCAACGAGAGCGAAAAGCGCCCGCTGATTTCCTCTGATCATGACGAACTCGCGATAGACGTCCTCGATGGTGTTGTGCGTCATCGATGCTGGCGCTCCATGGTTCGCTGAATCGATGGCCCTGCGCCGCTGCCCCGCTCGGACAGAGATCTTAGCGGCGGCTACTCGATCTGGGGCATTACGTCGCTGGCCAGGAGTTCCATCGTTTCGCGGTCATCCTGGTCGACCTGGATGACGAAATACTGTGATCCGGCTTCGCGCAAGGCTCCGTAGTAGGCCCGCGCTCGTTCCGGAGACACGGCAAAGATGAAATCCCTGCCGGCGCTGCGAGTGCCGGCTGACGTTGATTTGCTTGTGTCGATGGCGTCGGCTTTATGGTCGGCTTCGGCCTGGGTGGGGGCGAGGACGAGATAGGTCGTGAAGTGGGTTCGGAGGACTTCGTCGCGTGGTCTGCCGACCGCGTCGCAATGCTCACCGAGGACTGCGAACTTATGGGCCACCTCGGCGATCCGCTCGCTATCCTGGTCAGCCGGGGCCGTAGTCGGGATCGATTCGCGCAGATTACAGGCATCTCCCCATGTCGCGACCTGGCGGAGCGTCCGTTTTTCGCCACTACCGCCGACCAGCACAGGCGGGCGAAGGGCAGGAGGAGGTCCGACGGTCATCTCATGGACCTCGAAATAGTCGCCATCGAGTGAGAATGGCTCGGAACCCCAGACGCCATCGATGATCGAGACGGCCTCGTCGAGCGAATCCTGGCGTTTACCGATTGGTGGAAATGGGATTCCCATCATGGCGTATTCGGCGCGAAACCAGCCGGAACCGATGCCGAGGATCGATCGACCACCACTGAGATTGTCGAGATCAGCCTGCAACCGGGCCACGTAGGCGGGGTGTCGGTAGGCGGCGGCCATCACCAGTTGACCGAGATGCAGCCTCTCAGTGACGGCGGCGACACCGGATAGGGCAACGAACGGGTCGGCGTGGAGCGCAGGGTGATCCATCACGAACATTGCGTCGAAACCGAGCGCTTCCATCGTCTGACCCGTTTCCAGCAGGCGTGGAAGCGCGCCTCGATCCTCAGGGATAACCGTTTGCAAACCCCAGCGCAAACCGGTATCGGCTGCGGCTACCCATGGATGTCTTGCCATCTCACCCTCCTCGGCGATTCCGGTTCCACTCGTGCTACCAGCGTAGCAGGTGGAACCGGAAACTGAGGTGGTTGCGTCGATCAGGGGGTGAAGCGGGTGCCGCCGTGTGTGTTGTAAGCGCCGGTGGCTGCAAAAGACTGACCCGAAATCGCGAATCCGCCGGTGAACGGTGTCGAGATTCGCGGCGACCCACCGCCATTTGGGATTTGCCAGAGCGTGAGGTCGATATGGGGAGTGACCGCATAGCCGGTGCCCCCCGGTCCGGAGATGAAGCCGACATACTGACCCTGCGACAATCTCGTGCCTCGACCAATACTGCCATCGATGGTGATGTGGAACATCGCGATTCCGTAACCGTTGCCCATGTCGATCAGGAGACCGCCCGAGGTCCAGAGTACGGTGCCGCTTGCGGGAGCATAAACCGGTGTGCCAGCGGTGTTACCGCCGACCTTGGCGATGTCGAGGGAGTAGAGATAGCTTGCGCTCGAACTCCGGTTCTGGTGGGTGCCGCCGTTATACCCCTGGATGATCTCCCAGGTGCCGCCGCTGACTGGCCAGACGAGCGACCCACCGACGGTGTTTCCAGGTCCTGGTCCAGAACCAGCGCCGGGATCGGTGGTGGAAAGCCAGTTCGCAGCGGCGAACCCGCTGGTGCCGTTATAGCGGACCGGGAAATAGCCGTTCGATTGGCTGCCGGTGATGCCAACCTCGCCACCCGAAGGGATCACGGTCAGAACTCCGAACGAGGTTCCCGCGCCGGAACGGAGATTGAGATTGGTCGTAGCGTAGCGGGTTTCGACGATTGTCGATGACGGTGGAGCGCTGCTGCCGGGAGCGGTCGTAGACAAGTAGGTCGCGGCGGCGAAACCGTTGGTCCCGTTGTAGCGGACCGGGAAATAGCCGTTCGATTGGCTGCCGGTAATGCCAACCTCACCACCCGACGGGATCACGGTGACCACGCCGAATGAGGTCCCAGAACCCGAGCGGAGGTTGAGATTGGTGGTCGCGTAGCGGGTTTCGAGCACACTCCCGGACGACGGCGGAGGTGTGGTGCTCCCGGGCGCCGACGTGCTCAGAAAGCTGGCAGCAGCGAAACCGTTGGTCCCGTTGTAGCGGACCGGGAAATAGCCGTTCGCCTGGCTGCCAGTAATGCCGACTTCGCCCCCCGACGGGATGACGGTGACCACGCCGAATGACGTTCCCGCACCGGAGCGGAGGTTGAGGTTGCTGGTGGCATACCGCGTTTCGAGGATGCTGCCCGAAGAAGGCGGTGGAGTGCTGCTGCCCGGCTGCGAATTGCTCAGATAGGTTGAATAGGCCCAACCATCGACGCCGTTGTAGCGAACCGGAGTGAATCCGTTTTGAGCGCTTCCGGTCACACCAACTTGCGCTCCGTTTGGAAGCACGAGAACGATGGCGGTTCCGGTGCTTGCACCTGCACGGAGATTCAGGGAACCATCGACAACCCAGGCGTTGCTGATCACCTCGCCGGAAGTGGTTGCCGGACTCCCGCTCGAGCCACTCGGTCGAGCCAGGTAGTCGGAGACCATGTATCCGGTTTGGCCGCGAGCGACGACCTTGTACCACTGTGAACCAGCGCCATCGCTGACTGGTCCGTCCAGTACCGAAACCAGCCATCCTTCCGGAACGGAAGCGACCACACTGCTCGAGTAGGACGGTTGACTCCGAACCCGGATCGAATCGCCGCCGGTGTAGGAAACACGGGCCTCGCCGCCGACGTCGAGATCGGTATCAGCCGAGATCGAAGACGGAAACGAGAGGACGATGGTTCCGAGCAGTATCAGAACCAGGAAATGGGCGAGCCAGCCAGCTCGCAGTGCAGGGTGAAACATGAACCTTCCCTCTTTCGTTCGCGGACCAGCGGCTGCAACCGCGTGCTCCGGCGGGAACAGGAATGCCACAAAAAGCAGCCAGACATTCCTGTTGAACGGTGTTCGTGATTCATGGTACCTGCCCCGGCGGGCGCGAGGCAACGATGGTTGACAACGTTTACGGCGAAATTGGTAGCCTGACCTTCGCTCCACTCCGCATCGAGTCCTGCGCAGCAATGGCGATTTCGAGCGCCGCGCGACCATCCTGTCCGGTGATCGTGGCGGGTTCGCCGCGAAGCGTGCGCTCGACCCAATCCTCGATTTCGACCAGATAGGTCTGCTCGAATCGGGTCAGCCAGTGATCCATCGCGGGTTGCTCGAGACCGTTGGACGTGGCGATGACACAGGCAGTCCCGTTCGGGTTTCCGATGAAAAGTGAGCCAAGATCACCGACGACCTCGGTGCGGACGTCGTAGCCATAGCGGGTGGCACTGACATATTCAATATCGGCCAGTCCGCCCCGCTGGAACTCGACGATACTGACTGCGCTCTCGAAACCTTCTGCGGACGTCGAAGCGACGACGCGTGTACCGACCGCGGTCACGGCGATCGCTTCATCGCCAAGGATCCACCGGGCATTGTCGTAGTCATGAATGTTGCTGCCGATGAAAGCTTGCGGACTGCAGCCGTCGCCAGCCGGTCGGTCGACACGGATCGGGTCCTTGCCGCGATGGGCGTTCTTCAGAAAAAGCGGTGTGCCGATCTTTCCCGCATCGATCGCGTTCTTGGCGGTGAGATAGGCGGGATCATAGCGGCGCATGAACCCAATCTGGAGTTGCACTCCAGCAGCTTCGACTGCAGCGATTGCGTGATCGGCCGTTTGGAGCGAATCCGTGATCGGTTTCTCGCAGAAGACCGCTTTGCCGGCGTCAGCCGCAGCCAGGATCCCCTCGAGGTGAGCGCCATCAGAGGAGACGATGACTAGTGCTTCGACGTCCGGATGCTGGGCGACTTCCTCTGCCGAGGAATAAGCTGTTGCAACTCCGAGATCATTCGCAACCTCCTGGGCGACATCGAACCGGTTGTCGGCAACGGCAACCAGTCGCGCGGACGGAATTCGGGTGGCGATATTGATGGCGTGCTGTCGTCCGAGGACGCCAACACCAACCACACCGACGCCGAGTTGTCGCGCCACGTCTAACCCAGTGCTTCGCGGATCGAGGCGTCGATCGCTTCAGCCAGTACCGTGACCTCGTCCTTAGAGATGATCAACGGCGGCGCGATGGCGATACCGTCGTTGGTGCCACGGACAATGATGCCGTTGTTGCGCGTCGCGTTGTTGAGGCGTCCAGCGAGATTCTCGGATGGATCGAATTTCGCCTTGGTTTCGCGGTCGGCGACGATCTCGATGATCGTCATCAAGCCTTTGCCCCGGATTTCGCCCTTGTTGGGATGGTCGCCGAGGAGGCGGTTGAGTTCGTCGAGGAGAAACTGACCTGATTCGCGCGCGTTGGTCGGCAGATCTTCATCCTCGATGATCTGGATGTTCCGGAGCGCGACGGCGGCTCCGACCGGGTGACCGGAATAGGTGAACCCGTGCATGAACATCCGGTCTGGAGCGGCCATTGCTTCGAAGATCTCGTCCGTGACGGCGGTGGCCCCGACCGGGATATAGCCGGAGGTGATGCCCTTGGCGAGCGACATGATGTCGGGCTGGAAGTTGTATTCGATGCTGCCGAACATCGATCCGGTGCGACCGAAACCACAGATCACTTCGTCAGCGATGAGGAGGATGTCGTGCTTTTTGAGAACCGGGGTGATCGCGTCCCAGTAGCCATCGACTGGCACGACCACACCGCCTGCTCCCTGAACGGGTTCGCCGATAAACGCGGCAATCGTATCGGCGCCTTCGCGGGCGATCGTTTCTTCGAGTTCATCAACCAGTTTGGCTACGAACTCGGCATCACTCAGCCCTTCGCCGTTTCGATACTTGTAGGGAGCGCTGACATGAACGTAACCGGGAACACCTGGGCCGAAACCCTCGTGATAGGTCGGAATTCCAGTCGCGGCCAGCGCGCCCATCGCGATCCCGTGGTAACCCATTCGCCGGGAGATGATCTTGACCTTTTCCGATTTTCCGTTCAGCCACCAGAAATAGCGGGCAATCTTGAGCGAGGTCTCGTTCGACTCAGCGCCGCCAGAGGTGAACTGGACATGGTTGAGCGAGCCAGGCAGCATGGAGGCGAGTTTGGTCGCCAGTTCGATGGTCGGTGGCGACGCGAGTCCGAAGAAGGTGGGAACGAATGCGAGTTCGTCGATTTGCTCCGATGCGGCGACGGCCAGCTCGTGGCGACCGTGACCGACATTGACGTTCCAGAGTCCGGCGAAGCCGTCGATATAGCGGTTGCCGTCGGTGTCCCAGAGATAGATCCCCTCGCCCCGCGCCATGATCAGCGGACCTTTTTCGCTGAGGTGCTTCAAATTCGAAACGGGATGAAGATGATGCGCCTTGTCAGCGGCGACCAGGTCGGTCGTGTTCCAGGTATGCGTAGCGGTCATGATTCCTCCAGATGGCGATTGGCAGATGGGCACAGCCTCTCCGTGAATTGTGCCACGGGCGACGGCACTCAGGGACAGGAGGTTCAGAAGCAGTTGAGCTGCGGGGAACTACTGGAAATGAACCCGTTGCAATGCCGTCGTTTCCGATGGGTGTTGGATAGAATGCCCTTGACGCTGCTCGGTCGATGGGATTGGCGGCCAGGATGATCGATGGGAGGAGGGGCCCCTTATGGAGAAACCGCCTAAGCCGGCTTCAGTTGAGGAATACCTTGGCCGTCTTCCGGATGACCAGCGGCTTCAGCTGGACCGTATCCGCAGCATCATTCTGGAAAACGCACCGACGGCTGAAGAGCGCATCGCATACGACCTGCCATGCTTTTACGTGAACCGAAAACCGCTGATGTGCATTGGCGGGTTCAAGAAACACAGCTCGGTGTTTGGTATTGGCCCCGATCTGCAGGAACAGTTTGGAAACGAACTCGAGGGCTTCAAACAGTCAAAAGGCACCATCCAGTTCACTGAGCAGAACCCTTTGCCGGACGACCTGGTCGAACGGATGGTGCGTTGGCGACTGAAAATTATCGAAAGCGGCACGAGTTCCGGTTGAGATCGAAACGCTCGAATGATGAGAGCGGACCGCATGACCCACGCCGGCGAGATGAGACGAGCGCGGGAGGCCCTCTTTATCTATCGCTGGTCTCTCAGGTCGCTGAATCGGTTGGGGTGCGTTCGAGGTGGTAGGGAACGCTCGTCACTACCGTGCCCGGGCGGAAAAGTAGTGCCGCTTTGATCCGCAGCGCGGTCTGGTTGTGAAGAAGATGCTCCCAGCGACGCCGCGCAATGAATTCCGGCAGGACGACGGTCACCGTGTCGTTTGGTCGCTGGCGGTCAACCTCGTCGAGATAGTGGAGCAACGGTCCGACGAGGGCGCGATAGGGTGATTCGATGATCACCAGTTCGACGTCGGTTTCCATCTCCGCCCAGTCCTTCTGGAACTGCTCGATCTCGGCTTCATCGTCGGTGATATGGACTGCCGTGACATTGTCGGAAATCGATGACGCGTACGCGAGTGTCTGACGGGCGACGCGGTTGAGATTTGCCACCGGCACGATCACCGTATGGTGAATGTCCTCGGCTCTAAGCGGTGTCTGAACCTGCAACTCTCCTTTTGCCAGTTCGTAATGCTTGTGAATCCGCAGCATGCCGAGGACAAGCAGGGGAACGACGATGAAGACGATCCAGGCGCCTTCGGTGAACTTGGTGACCCCGGCGATGACCGCGACCACTCCGGTGGCAGTGGCTCCGACGATGTTGATGACAAAGCCAAAGCCCCAGCCCGGTTCTTTGCGGGTTATCCAGCGCTTACACATGCCGGTCTGAGATATCGTGAACGACACAAACACCCCAACGGCATAGAGCGGAATGATGCGTTCGGTTTCGCCGCCGAAGAGCCAAAGCACGATGGCGGCGATTATTCCAAGCGTGACGATTCCGGTGGTGAACGCGAGGCGATCACCTTTGAAGGTGAATTGGCGCGGCATATAGCCGTCGCGGGCGACAAAAAAGGACAACCGCGGGAAATCAGAATAGGCGGTATTGGCAGCCAACACGAGGATTCCCGTCGTCGCGAACTGAATGTAATAGAAGAATGCGTTCCGCCCGCCGAAGGTCGATTCGGCGATTTGCGAGACGACGGTCTGGTAGTTGTCTGCCGATGTTTCCATCGGATAGGTGCCGAACTGGTAGGCGAGAAAGGTGATGCCAGAAAACGTGATGGCGAGGATGATGATCATCGTCGTCAGCGTGCGGCGAGCATTTACCCATTCCGGTGGCTGAAAAGCCGGTACACCGTCTGAGATCGCTTCGACACCGGTGAGGGCGGCGCCGCCCGACGAGAAGGCGCGTAGGAGCACGATGGTCGAAAGCGCGCCAGCGCCGGCCAGTTCGGCCGCTTCCGGGGGAGGAGGGGTACGAGCGAACCCATCCGCGGCGTTTCGGAAGAGCCCGACACCCAGCATGACGAACATGCCAACGATGAACATGTAGGTCGGGATCGAAAAGATGGTGCCTGATTCGCGAATGCCACGAAGATTGAGGAGAGTGACGATCGTGATCAGCACGATCCCGATCGGGACGCGCCAATCCTGCAATTCCGGCACTGCCGAAAGAATGGCCGCGACGGCGGCGGCGATACTCACCGACACCGTCAGTACATATGACGTTAGCAGCGAAGCGGCTGCGGTCAACGATGGGAGTTCGCCGAGATTGTCCTTGGCGACGATGTACGCGCCTCCCCCCTGCGGATAGGCTTTGATCGTTTGACGGTATGAGATCCCGACGATCAGCAGAAGCGTGACGATGGCCGCGCCAATTGGCAGCACCTTGACCATCGCCGCGATGCCAGCGGTGACGAGGAGCACTCGAAGAATCTCCTCCGTTGCGTAGGCGACGGAGGAAAGCGCGTCCGAGGAGAGAACGGCGAGCGCTTTGGAGTTGGTCAGGCGTTCATGCGCGGAGGCGGCTGTCGCTAGCGGCGCGCCGATGACGACCCGTTTGAGCCGACGCATCCCGCGACCGAAGGAGCTGCGAGCTTCGTTCGCTTGTTCCGTGGCAACCAGATAGCCGGGTCCGCTTCGTTCGAACCCTTCTCCAGATTGGCGGACGATCCGGACATAGCGATCGCCAATATGCGAGCCCTTGACCTCCTGCATCCCGGAAAGATCGCCCTGAAGCCGGGAACCGGGCCGGCGCGTAAACGCACCCGAGGAAACTGGCGAACCGGATGACTCCTCCTGGTCGGCATAGACATCAGTGGCCGGGTCTACGCTCGGCTGCGCTTTGCGCCGAGAGACCCGCACACTTTGACGGGGAATTGCTCCTTCATCAGGGGCGTTGGATTCGGAAGAACGGGAGGACGCAGCGTTAGGGTCCGTCGGGTTCGTGTTCGAATGTTTGACGTCATCAGACGGCATGCGCACGCTCATGTCAGGCAGCAGACTGCTTTTCTCAATCAGATAATAGGCGCTTTTTCAATCTCGGGTAGCCATTGATGAAACTTTGCCCAAAGAGCTATCGCGATTGGTTCGGCGGCCAGGCCGAAAAACCCGGTAGTACCTGGGATCTGGATCCTACAGGTCGTCCATTCGGCGACTTCGTTCGAGATGGTAGGGCACACTTGTAACCACGATCCCGGGACGAAAGAGGAGCGCGGCTTTCAGTCGTAATGCAGTCTGATTGTGGAGGAGGAGTTCCCAGCGGCGACGTGCAATGTACTCCGGGAGAACGACAGTAATCGTGTCGCCAGGACGTTGCGCGGAAATCTCCTCTAGGTAATGGAGGAAGGGGCCCACGAGTGCCCGGTACGGCGATTCGATGATCACCAGCGGGATCTCGAGATTCAGATCGGCCCATTCCCGCTTCATCGTTTCGATCGATTCCTCGTCATCAGTGATATGGACCGCCACGACGTTGTCAGACATCGAGGCCGCGTAAGCGAGGGTCTGGCGAGCAACGCGATTCAAATTTGCAATCGGCACGACGACAGTATGGTGAATGCTGTCTGGATCGAGAGGTGTGAGTTCGGCCAGTTCCCGGGCTGATTCTTCGTAATGCCGATGAATCCGGAGCATCGTGGCGACCATTATCGGAATGATGACAAGGACGATCCAGGCACCTTCCGTGAACTTCGTGATTCCGGCGATGATCGCCACCAGACCGGTTGCGATCGCGCCGACCAGGTTGATCGGAAAACCGAATTTCCATCCAGGTTCCTTGCGCTGGATCCAGCGCTTACTCATTCCGGCTTGGGACAACGTAAATGATAGGAACACGCCGATGGCATAGAGTGGGATTATCCGTTCGGTTTCACCGCGAAAGATGATGAGCACGATTGCGCCGAGCACACCGAGGGAGAGGATTCCCGTCGAGAAGGAAAGTCGATCACCCCGAAAGGTGAGTTGGCGCGGGAGGTAATTGTCCTTCGCAACCACATACGCCAGCCGGGGGAAGTCTGCGTAGGCAGTGTTTGCAGCCAGGACGAGGATGGCGGTCGTCGCGAATTGAATAAAGTAGAAAGCCGCGTTCTTTCCGCCAAACACCTGCATAGCGATTTGTGAAACGACGGTCTGGTAGCCTTCCGCGCTTGTTTCCATCGGATAGGTGCCGAACTGGTAAGCCAGGAAGGTGATGCCGGAAAAGGTGATGGCGAGGATCACGATCATGATCGTCAGCGTTTTGCGGGCGTTGCGCCATTCGACGGGTTGGAAAACCGGGACGCCATTGGAAATGGCTTCAACACCGGTGAGGGCGGCGCCACCACTGGAAAACGCGCGCAGGAGAACGAACGTCGTGAGCGCGCCGACGCCTGCGAGTTCTTCGGCTGCCGGAGGTGGAGCGGTGCGTGGGAAGCCATCGATGGCTTGACGGACCATACCAATTCCGAGCATGGCGAAGATCCCGACCAGGAAAAGATAGGTTGGAATCGCGAAGATCGTGCCAGCTTCGCGAACGCCGCGCAGATTGAGCACGGTGACCAGGATGATTAGCGCGATTCCGAGAAGAATGCGGTGGTCCTGGAGTGCGGGCTCGGCTGAAACCATTGCCGAAACGGCGGCGGCGATACTCACCGAAACCGTCAGGACATACCCGATCAAGAGTGCAGCCGCAGCGGTCAGCGAGGGCAATTCGCCGAGATTGTCTTTAGCGACGCTGTATGCACCACCCCCTTGCGGGTAGGCTCGAATCGTTTGCCTGTAGGAAATACCGACGATCAAGAGCAACGTCACAATGGCAGCGCCGATGGGCAGCACCTTCACCATCGCAGCAATACCGGCTGTCACTAGAAGAACCCGCAGGATTTCCTCGGTGGCGTATGCAACGGAGGAGAGCGCATCAGACGACAGGACGGCGAGGGCTTTGGCGTTGGTCAACCGTTCGTGAGCCGCTTGAGCGGTCGCCAGCGGAGCGCCAATCAGGGTGCGCTTGATGCGCGCATACCCTTGCCCCATCCTGCCTTCGGCGCGGAGCGACTCCTCGGTTGCGATCAGGTGGCCGGCGCCGGCGCTATCGAATTCCTCGCTGGTGTTGCGGATGACGCGGACATATTGGTCGCCAATATGAGAACCGCGCACCTTCTGGAGTCCAGCAAGGTCGGCTTGGACTCGCGACTCTGGCCGGCGCAGAAAGCTGCTCGAACCACTGACACCAGGGATCGGATCCGTGGTCTCCGAATCGGAAAACACGTCAGTAGAGCGCTCAGCCGTTGGTTGGCGGCGAGGGGCCCTATACGATTTCTTGCCAGGGAGATACCCGCTCTGGGGTTGCCACGATTCCGCCGCTGGGTCGGAAGGTGGTGGAGGCTGTGAAGAAGGGACGTCTGGTGACGACATGTTCAGCCTTGAGCAACCGGACGGAGGGTTGCGGTGGCTGATTCTAATCGCTGGCAGGTCGCGTTTCAATGCGCGCGTGCTATTCTCTCAAGAGCCCCGTACGTACACACGACATTGCCTCCGTTTGTAGACATCTGGACCGGGCAGAGAAACGAAATGCGATTCGGCGCGTTTATTGCAGTGAGACGACTTACGGCATCTGCTCTTGTTGTCGAGCAGGAACGTGCCGACGGGATGAAATCGAAATCAAAATGGTTCTGGCGCAGCGCGCGCTAGCCGCGGGAGGAATGGGATGGTCATTCATCTGATTCGACGTCTTGTCGAAAGCCGTGTCTTCGCGGTTGGGATCACGCTGATGCTGCTTGGGTCAGCGCTACCGTCGTTAGCGGACCTGACGCAGGCCCAGGGAACAACGACAGTTGCCATCCAGGCGTTCGATGCCGATGGGGTGACGCCGCTGCCGTTCGCGCGTTTCCAGATCGTCGACTCGACCGGTTTCGACTATGGAAAACGGGAAACTGGTCTTGATGGGACCTCGGTGTTTTCGGTCGAAGCCAATGGCGACGGTCGAACCTACACGGTTTCCATGGAAACCCCGCCAGCCTGCGGGATCGCTCCTGAACCGCAGGTTATTGGGCCATTCGTTGGTGGGGAAACCGAATCGCTTGCATTTGTCACGACGTTCGACCCCAATTGCAACCTCGGCACATTGGCGGTTTACCGCTACACGTGCCCGGAAACAATTGATGCCGCTTCGACGACTTATGAGGACTGGGTGGCTGCGTGTCCGGACGAAGTCAACGGTGTCGCGTTTCGTTTCCAGTCGGTTGCCACCCAGCAGCAGTGGAATCCGGTGACCGGAGAATACGGAATAGCTGGGCGCGCTCCAATTGTTGGATTGCCGCCGGGGCAGTACACGATCCAGCAGGTCGATTCGCTCGAGGGCAAGATCGCTCGTTTTTTCTGCCTGACATATGACACTCCGAATTTCACCACTTCGCCGCAGCCTTCAGACATCTCCCTGCTCGATACGCCGAACAATCTCGCCCTGGTGACGCTGAACGGTAATCGCGTCTCCTGTGACATGTTCGTTGCGCCAGCTCCAGCCGAAACCGTTGCCCCGGAACCCACTGCCACCACTGACGGAGGTGGTGAAACGGCAGGACCGACCGCCGCTCCGACCGGCACCGCAACCACGACATCCGAACTCAACCTGCGCAGCGACCCCGAAGACAATGCCGAAGTGCTGGTGGTGATGCCGGTGGGTTCGACGGTCGAGGTGCTCGGATCTGACACCAATGGCTATACACCAGTGCGCTTCGAGGGCCAGGATGGCTGGGCCGGAACCGCATTTCTCGAGTTCGGCAACGGCGGGGAAACACCTGTCGAACCAGCGGAACCGACAACCACAGCGACGTCTGAAACCGAACCGACGCGTGAGCCGATCGGCAGCGGCGTAACCAATTCCGACGTCAATCTCCGCGATGCACCGACTATCGATTCGAATGTACTCGGTGTGCTGCAACCGGGTAGCGCCGTGGAGATTCTGGGCGCGTCCGAGAATGGCTTTCTCCCAATTCGCTACCAGGACCAGGAAGGGTGGGTCAGTGATCAGTTCGTGACGATCGACGGTGCAGAACCGACTGTGGATCCGCCAACTGAAACGCCGGTGTCGCCAACTGCAACCGCCACCACCGAGCCAACAGTTTCCGCGACCACTGCGCCGATTGGCACCGCTGTTACGAACTCGTCTGTCAACATGCGCGCTGAGGCATCGCTCGATTCCGCGATCGTGCAGGTTGTGCCCGGGAATGCCGAGGTTGAGGTTCTGGGGCTAGAGGAGAACGGTTTTCTGCCAGCCCGTTACGACGGACTCGACGGCTGGATCAGCAGCGCGTTTCTTTCGGTAGGTGGCGAAAACCCGACCGAAACACCAACGGTCGTGCCACCGACCGCAACCGCGACAGCCGTCCCAACCCAGGTTCCGACTACCGTCCCGATCGGCACGGCGGTAACGACGTCCTCCGTGAATATGCGGGCAGAATCCTCGCTTGATTCCGCGATCGTTCAGGTCGTGCCTGGCAATGCCGAAGTTGAGATCCTCGGACCACAGCAAAACGATTTCCTGCCAACCCGATACCAGGGCCTCGATGGCTGGATCAGCGTCGCTTTTCTCTCCCAGGGTGGTGCCACCGCGACGACGACTCCGGAAGTGCTGCCGCAGGATCTGAGCGCGACGCTCGAGTTGCACAAACTCGTCTGCGAACCGGGTTACGAACCCGGCCCCGGGATCTTTGACGACTGCCATGACCTTGGCGCTGCCAACGTGACCTTTTTCCTCGAGGGACCGAACGGGTTTGCGACCTCGGGTGTAACGACGATTCCAAGCTCCCCGGGACCGGGCGTGGTGGTGTTCGACGGGCTCGAAGCCGGGTCGTACACGATCAACGAAGATGTCCCCGGCGATTTCACCAGCATCTTTGTGTACTGCTCGATGGCCGATTCCGATCAGGTGGTTGACTTCACTTACAACGACGCGATCCAGGGGATCGATCTCGCGCTTGGCGGGGGCGAGTCAGTGATTTGCGACTGGTACAACATTCCTGACGTCCAGCAGCAGGATCCCGCGTCGATCGAACTGCACAAAGCCGTGTGCGAACCCGGTTACGTGCCTGGTCCCAACATCTTCGACGACTGTCATAGCGATGGACTCGGTGATGTCACGTTCACGATCGAAGGACCCAACGGATTTTCTGACAGCGCCGTGACAACCGTGCCAGTGTCGCCAGGTCCAGGCGTAGCCGAATTCCAGGGACTCGAGGCCGGCTCGTACACGATCAACGAGGACGTACCCGGCGATTTCACGAGCATCTCCGTCTATTGCTCTCTGGCCGGCGCGGACCAAACGGTACCGTTTACGTACAACGACGCGATTCAGGGAATCGATATCGACCTCGCCGCCGGGCAGAACGTGATCTGCGACTGGTACAACATTCCCGACCAGCAGTTCAGCGGCAGCATCGAGGTCGTCAAACGGACGTGCCCGGTCGGATACGACGCGTCTGACGCTGGTTTCGATGAATTCTGGCGCGACTGCAGGAGCCTGACGAATGATGTCGAATTCCTCCTAACGCCTGATGGCGGTGTCGGCGCGGTTCGAACGACGGGTGATGATGGCGCAGGTACGGCGATCTTCTACGGACTCGGAGGGGGCGATTTCACACTCTCCGAAGACTTGCCGGGTGAGTTCGTGCAGCGGTATGCGTATTGCGGACCAGATTCCGGCAATCTGAGCGCGACCACGGTTACGGATGGCGCGGTTTCACTCTCGCTTTCCGGCGATCAGGCTGAGGTGCTTTGTCTCTGGTACAACGTGCCGGAAGACCTGTCTGGTGAAACCGGTTCGATTTCTCTGACCAACTACCTCTGCCCACCGGGAACCAGCGCGAACTTCTTCGCGAACTGCTCGGCAACGCCGCTGGCCGGGTCGACCTTTGTGCTCGATGGTCCAGGTGAGGTCGCCGGTCAACTGGTGGCGGGTGCCAGTGGCGCGGTGTCGTTTACTGATCTGCCGGCCGGAAACTACTCGATCCAGGGGATACCCCCGGCGGGAACTGAGGTGGCGATCTATGTCGTCACCTGCCAGGCCGGTGGAGCCGCCTACACCTTTGCCTATGACGACTCGACCGGAATGCGGATCCGGCTGAATCTGCCCCCGGGTGGCGACGTCTTCTGCAATTGGTACAACGTACCGCCGAAAAAGGTCGTTCTGCCGCCACCGGGAACGGGTGGCCAGGGCAGTGTGACCGTGCATAAGTTCCTCTGCACAGGCAAACAGGTGTCCGAATTCGACTGGTCGAAGGATTGCCTGGTCGAAACCCGGGGCGCAGGGTTCACGCTCAAGAACGGTGCCGGAACGCTGGTCAGCAGCGGCACGACAAACACCTCCGGTTTGCTCGTCTTCACCGGAATTGCCAACGGCGCTTATTCGCTCGACGAAACAACAAGCAACTGGTGTCACGCCGAAGCCGATAAGGTCGACGCCAGTGGCCGGGTAATCGTTAGCAACAACGCCAACACCGATGTCTTTATCTACAACTGTGGGAGCCGGAACGTCGGTTCGCTGCCGAACACGGGTGTCGGATTGACGAATCAGGGGTCCGATCCCTGGTTGCTCCTCTTCGCGCTGGCGACCCTTGGTCTCGCTGGTGGGGGCTATGCTCTCCGGAAACGTCCGGCGGCCTGATCGATCCGAAAGCAACGCGCTGACAAGAGAATCTGAACGAGATGTCCCGGCTAGTCGACCAGTTCGATAGCCGGGACGGTCGTCCAGTCGAAGTCGTTGATCCCGTCAGGTCCATTGCTCAGGATCGTGTCGAGACAAAGCGTTGAGTCATCGACCAGTTTGGCGGTGTTCACGTTTCGGCAAACGGTTCCGAAACGGGACACTTTCTCAATGCCGTCGGTCAACAATGCCACGGCGCCGCGGAAATTCCCGCCTCGAGCGTGATGAAAGCCGACGCCGATCTGGAGAATCCCCTGGTAGAGCGCTCGAATCTCGCCTCGTTCCGCATGCCACTCATGTTCGATCACTTCGTGACATTCATAGAACTCGCCCCGGTTGAACAGGGCGATCCCTTCGAGGACGCCGGGAGGGAGAGATCCACTGCATGGGTTTCCGGGCTGGGTGATTTCCTCGATCGCCGGGTCGAGCAATGTGGAGACGGGAGCGAAACGGGAAATGGGATCAGGTAGCAGCGACCCCTCGAGCATGAGAGGTCCGTCGTAGCCCGCGGCGGCGATCGCTCGAATCAGGGCTGGCCAGGGGAGGCTTCCTTCACCCGGTAGCAAAGCGCGCCGTTTCGGATTCGCCTCATCGAAATCGCGTAGATGGACATTGCGCAGGCGCCCTTCCATGGCGACCAGGAGCATGAACGGGTTGGTGTCGGCCTCGGCTGACTGGAATGGATCAAAGGTGAACCCGATCGATTCGACGCTTTCGAGATCGGGAAGGAGTGCCAGGACGTCACGAACGGTGGCCAGATTGCACCAGGAAACGTTTTCGAGCGCCAGGGTGAGACCATGCTGCCGACAGCGCTCGGCCAGATCGAGCATGACCTGGATGAAAGCACCTTGACTGACGTCGCCGTCGAGGCGCGGACAGGCTCCATGCCAGACGATGATCGAGGCTCCGAGTTGCTGAGCGCCATCGCACAGACGATCGAAGAGCTCGGATCCTTCGTCCCGGCGACGCTTGTAGGGGTCGAACATCGGGTGCAACCGTTGCATCGCATGGAGCGAGCGGACCGAAACTCCGGTCCGTTGCGATTCATTCAGCCAGGATTCGGAAAAACGGTTCCTGGTATTCACCCTGGGTCTGGGGCATGATCTCGACGTCGTCGACGTCGAGGGACCTGGCGGTGGCAAAGACATGCTCGGTAGGATAGTCCGGGAAAAGGGAGCCGCTGGCCAATCCGATTCGCAGCGTCATTGCAGGCTCCAATCCGGGTCGAGCAGGTGGTTTCGATCGTCGCCGAAGGTTGTGACCCCCTGTCGCAGGTGGTACCATCCGGAGGCTATTGTACGCCCGCCCGAGCAGGTGATCGCGAGCCGATGACGTTCACCGAACATCCCGCTGCCCCTCGACTGACCCGCCTCGAACTGCAGGGTTTCAAGAGTTTTGCCAACCGCACGGTGTTCGTTTTCGAACCCGGGATCACGGCGGTCATTGGTCCGAATGGCAGCGGTAAATCGAACATCTCTGATGGTGTCCGCTGGGTCCTCGGCGAGCAGAGCCACAGCCTTCTTCGATCGAAAAAAACTGAAGATGTGATCTTCGCTGGCGGACAAGGAAAAGCCGCGGCTGGGATGGCCGAGGTTTCCGTCACCTTTGATAACACCACGGGCTGGTTGCCGATCGAATTCGCGGAAGTGACGGTTACCCGACGCGCCTATCGTTCCGGAGAAAACCAGTTCCTGATCAACGGCCGCAAGGTCCGGATGAAGGACGTACATCAACTGACCGCTTCGCTTGGTCATTCCCACACAGTCGTCGGGCAGGGATTGGTCGATACGGCGCTGAGCCAGCGTGCCGAGGAACGGCGGAGTCTTTTCGAACATGCCGCCGATCTGACCGGTCTGCAACTGAAAGCCAACGAAGCCAATCGCAATCTGACCGAAGCGGAGGCCAACGCTGATCGTATTCGCGATCTGCTTCGTGAAGTCGAGCCGAGGCTGAAGACGCTCGAGCGGGCTGCCGTGCAAGCGCGGGAATGGCAGGGGGTGCATGAACGCCTGAAATCTCTTGAGCGGGGCTATTTCACCATCGTTCTTACCGACGCGCTCGCACGGGAGGAGCAAGCGCGGTTGGTGAAAGAAGGCGAAGAGCAACAGGCCGAAACGCTACGGGAGCAAAGCGAAACGCTGCTCGAATCACTTCAATCCGCGAAATCCGCTGCTGAGCTGGCGGAAGCGGAATGGTCGCGACAGGATGCCGAACGGCAAACCCTTGCCGATCAGATCCGTCGGATCGGTCACGAACGTGATCTTGCTCAGGAACGCTTGCGCGCGTTGCAACGGCGCCAGGAGGACATGAACGAAACCCAATTCGGCCTCGACAAGCAGGAAGCGACGGTCCGGGAAGCGATCGTGGCGATCGACGCCGAACTCAGCACGGTCGAACAAGCTTACGAGTCGGCGCGTCGAACCCTCGAACGGAGTCGCGAAACCTTGACGGGGCAACGCGATGCGACGCTCGCGCGGGAACGGCAGGCGGCGTCGCTGGCTGCTGCTGCTACGTCGCTCGAACGACAGATCCAGGATCTCGTGCGGAAACGGGCGTTGATCGATCAGAGACTCGAAACCGGTGGTCGCGAACGCGATCGCGCTATCGCCCAGATCGTCGATCTCGATACGCGCGTGGCGACGCTCGAAGCTCAGTTGAACGAACTCGAAACGGGCGGCGAGCGTATCGAAACCGAGCTGGAAACTATCGCTCGCTCAATGGCCAACACAAACGATCGCCTGGCGAAAGCTCGCGCCACCGAACAGGCCGACCGTGAGCGATTTCTTGAACATCAACGTGGCCTCGCTGAGGCCGAAGCCCAGTTGACGGCGCTCCGGCGAATCAACGAAAGCGGCGCCGGACTTTATGCTGGCGTGCGGGCTGTGCTGGCGGCGGGTCAACGGGGAGAACTTGATGGAATCCGGGGAACAGTCGCTGAACTGATTCGGGTACCCGGCATGTTCGACACGGCGGTCGAAGTGGCTCTCGGCAGCCACCTGCAGGACGTGGTGGTTGCCGATTGGCGGGATGCCGAACGCGCCATCGATATGCTCAAGCGGGGCAGAACCGGACGGGCGACCTTCCAGCCGATTTCCTCGGTCCGAGGTGGCCGCGACTTCGACCTTCCAGCCACTTTGCACAACCGGCCCGGAGTTCATGGCCGGGCCAGTGATCTGGTGGCCTACGACGACGAACTCCAACGGATCGTGCAGGCCCTTCTCGGCCGCTATCTGGTGGTGGATGACCTGCAGGTGGCCCGCTCGATGGTGGCGGAACTCGCTGGCGGTTGGAGCATGGTCACCCTGACAGGCGAAATCGCGAGGTCGGGAGGATCGGTCACTGGTGGCTCGGCTGTCCGGGAGTCTGGCATGTTGACCCGCGAACGAGAACTGCGCGATTTGCCGACCCAGATTGAAGCCCAGCGATCGACCATGGCCGAATTCGAGTCGGCACACGCCGCCAACGTCGAAGAGAGCGCTCGATTGGCGAATGACCTGCGTACGCTCGAAGAACGCAAGGTGGTGCTGGCGACAACGTTGGCTGGTCATGATGGCCAGCGGCAACGGTTAGCCGGTTGGTTGGCGGAGGTCGTTGGCGAACGCGAAAGGCTCGTGGCCGCGCAATCGCGGCTTGCGGGTTCGGATACGGACGCTGCTGATGAAATCACCGCTCTGGAACTCGAAGAACAACGACTGCTGACTGAACTCGAACGGACCCAGCAGGCTCAGGCCGAACTGCTCGAGGTCCAGCGATCCGATCGTGAAACGCTGCTGACCGTTGATACGGAAGTCCGCGAAGAAGAACAACGGCTTGCCGGTCTCGAGGAGCGTTTGCGGCTGGAGCGACGGCAAAGGGCGTCGCTGCAATCACAGATGTCCACGCTCCGAAACGAGATGTCTCAGCGTTCAGATCGGTTTGCGGTTCTCCATGCGGAGATCGAGGGGATCGAGAAACAACACGCCCGTCTCGAACATGAGGAATCTGGCCTGAACGAAAAGCGCCAGCGCGCTGACGAAGCGATTCCTCCCTTGCGCGCGGCGCTTGATGCACGACGGCAAGAGCTGAGCGACTTTGAGCGAAATCTCGAGTCAACCCGCCAGGCCATGCTGGTAGCAGAACGGGCGCTCGGCAGCAGTGAGTTGCATCTCGAACGCGTCCGCGGTGATCTGATCGGGATTCGCCAGCGTATCCAAGACGATCTCGAGCTCGATGATCCTGATCACCTCCTTACGCTTGGCGCGGAACTCGACTTGGCGGTCGAGGAAGCCGAACGGGAAATCTCCCGATTGAAAGAACGATTGCGCCGGGTTGGCTATGTTGGTGAGGAAGCCGTCGCCGAGTTCGAGCGTGAATCGGCGCACTTCGCGTTTCTGCGGGAGCAACTAGACGATGTCGAAGGGGCGTCGCTTCGTTTTCACGAGTTGCTCGAAGATTTGCGGGCCACGATGCAGGAGCGATTCGACGCAACCTTCGAGAAGGTTGCTGAAGCGTTCAGCGACGCGTTCACCACGCTTTTCGGTGGCGGCACCGCACGCTTAGTAATGGTTTCAAACGAGGATGGGGAGGGGAGCGGGGTCGATATCGTCGCGCAACCCCCTGGAAAGCGCTTGCAGTCGTTGGCTCTGCTTTCCGGTGGGGAACGGGCGTTGACCGCGGTCGCGTTACTGTTTGCGATTCTGAAGGTCAATCCGACGCCGTTTGTGCTGCTCGACGAAGTCGATGCAGCGCTCGACGAAGCGAATGTCGTCAGATTCCGGGAAATGCTCCAAGGGCTGGCGAATGAAACTCAGGCCGTGATCATCACGCATAACCGCGGAACGGTCGAGGTCGCCAACTCTCTGTACGGAGTCAGCATGCGCGCTGATGGAGTGTCAACCGTTCTCTCGATGCGGTTGGAGGAATCTGTCGCAGCCGGATAGCAATCGGCTACCGTTAGCGGCGCCAGCCGACCGAGAGCGGTCCCTGTCGTTCGAAGTTCGGCGTGGCTTCGCTGATCGCTTTCATCTCTTCGTAAACTTCTTTATCGCGGAAGAGTAATGAGAGTAAGGCTCCCGCAATGAAGCCGCCGACGTGGGCGAAATACGCCACTCCCGCGCCAGCGAACGCCGAATCATCGAGCGATCCGATCCCCCACATGAGTTGCGAGCCGATCCAGATCCCGATCCATATCCATGCCGGTACCATGAACACCACTGGAACGATCCATAAGAACACGGCGGTTTTGATCTTTCCACGGGGGAAGCAGATCATATAGGCGCCCATAACCCCGGCGATCGCACCGCTCGCGCCAACCAGGGTGATCGTGCTCTCCTGGTTCATCAGAACATGCAAGCCAGAACCGGCAATCGCGCACAGTGAATAGAAGATGAAAAAGCGGACGTGCCCCATCAGGTTTTCGATGTTGTTGCCGAAAAGCCACAGAAAGAGCATGTTGCCGAGGATGTGACCCCAGCTTCCGTGGAGAAAGGCCGAGGTGTAGAGGGTGTAGAGATTGTCGCCGTTCATGATGTCGACCGGGCGGGCAGCCCAGTCGTCGAAAAACAGGTTCAGATCGATTCGGTTGAGCGTGGTTTCGTAAAACCAGATGATGAAGTTGGCGATGATCAGCCCATACAACACCCAGGGGCGGAAACGCATGCCGGCATTCTGATCACCGAGTGGAAACATACGAGGGGGCTGTTAGCTGGGGCTCGAGGTCGTACCGAACTCCCGTTCGGGATCGGCAGCGAGCCATTCGTAAGCGGGTTGAGTCGGCGTTTCTTCTTGCGGCGACCAGACTTCCATCCCGGTGAGCTGGAAGAGTCGCGCCTCGATGGTGTCGACAAGGCTTTCGCGCGTTTCGTCGCCCGGACGTGGAGCGGTCCAGATGCCATACGCGGCTCCGGCCATCCCGCCGATGATTGCGCCTTTCCAGAATCCCACGCTGATTCACTCCTTCGTCGAGAAAATGCTCATCCCGGATTGTAGCAGTCGAGGTGGACGAAACTCGATTTCTCTGTTCGAAACAACACAAGAAACCGGTCGAGGGTATTCCCTCGACCGGTTTCGCGACATGCCTGGTTGCAGAGGGTTACCCCGTTGCGGCCACGCCTTCGCACTTGACGACCATGCCGGATGGCTCACCGGGACCCATGCCGATCGAATTGATCGTGACGTAAAGCGTGCCGTTGGCGTCAACATAGTTGCCGTGGGGGACGAACAGGCCATCCTGAACGACGGCAAGCGAACCGTCATTGCCCATACGGGCGACGAAACCGGGTGCTGGCATCTCACCGGAGAAGTCGGTTGTCCCCTGGGTCACGTAGACGAACCCATTGCCGCCTCGGGTGATGCTGAACATGAACATGCCAGGTGCGCCCTTGCCCGAAACAACGCCGTCAGCGTTGATCGAGACAATGGATGGTGCTTCCCATTCCTCACTCAGGAGGATGACGTGGAGCAGACCGTTGGCGTCAAAGGCTGGCTCCAGCGGAACAGCCTGACGAACTGCCATCGGATCCTCAGGTCGTGCTTCGCCCGCGAGTTCCTGCATCGATGGAATCACCGCAAAGAGTTCGAACGAGCCATCTTCGGGATTGACCTTGTAGATGGTGTTTCCGCCAGCATCAGCGACATAGAGCATGCCGTCGGGTCCAAGTGTCATCCCGTAGAGGTTCGGATTGACATCAGTGCCGTCGGGGTTGTTGGCGACCTCGTAGGAGCCCAGTTCTGCGACGAGTGAGACTCTCGCCGCTGGCTTTGTCGATCTTGATGATCGAATTCTCGAACTCGAGTGGTTCGATCTCGAGCGCAACACCTTCCAAAGAGGCAAAGAACGCGGTACCGGCGGCACCACCTCCGATCGAAACCCAGAGCGTATCGCCTGTATCCACAATACCAGCTGGGCCGACTCCTCCATAGGATGGAAGACCGCCTGCGAGCACTGATTGCGTGCCATCCGGTGCGATCATGGTGACTTGGCCCGACGCACCCCGAACATAGATTGGTTCCTGCTCCCCTTCAGCAACAGCGGTGCCCTCGCCTGGCGTGCCTTCAGCCGACGGCGGTGGGAAACCGACATCATCGCCGCCGTTGCCAGCTTCCGTCACGAAGACCGTGCCATCCTCGGAGACGACCAGATACCGCGGATCGTTGAGACCCTCGGCAACGACCGAGCACGTGTCCGGAAAGAGTGCCGGCATGCCGTCGCCTTCAACGGCCTCTGGCGTGCCTTCCTGCGCAAGTGCTGTCGCGCCAGACAAGGCAAACACCAGCGTAAACAGAAACACCGCTACGAACCTGAACCCCTGATTCATCAACCTCTTCCTTTCTCGATCATGAAATGAACGCGGTCCGTGCGCCGCACCGCCCCTGCCGTCCACCCTCCTTTCTTCCTTCAGTTGTAGCGCCATCTCAGCACATTCTGCATTTCCAATCAGCATATGTCAATAGTTGCCTGAATGGAGTATGTAACCGCAAATTCGGCTGGCAATGACAGCGGATTAGACCGTTAAGGCGCAGAGTGGCACGTGACGTCTGGGAGGCGGTGTATGCTGCTATCGCGAGATACGACGAGACAAAGCGGGAGCGATTCGATGCGGATCAGAGAAATCAGAACGATTGGATTGAGTGGCGGCACTCCGCAAGGTGGCTGGTCTTTCGAACTGAATCCTGAAGACAGTTTGCATACGCTCGTGGTGGTTGAAACAGACGAGGACGTGCGGGGAATTGGCGCGTCGTTTACCGATTCAGGACTGGTCCGGGAGGCGGTTCGAGTGCTCGAACCGCTCTGGCGGGACGAAAACCCCCTCGAACCTGAACGGGTCAGCGAGAAGCTCCATCAGAACACCTTCTGGATGGGTCGCGGCGGGTCGATCACCCACGCGATCAGCGGGATTGATATCGCGCTTTGGGACATTCTTGGGAAAGCCACCGGACAGCCAGTCGGGCGATTGCTGGGCGGGCGTTATCGCGACCGCGTCCGACCCTATGCTTCCGTTCTGATGGACGAACCGGCCGCATTGACCGAGACGCTGACACGGGTGCGGGAAGTGGGTTTCCGGGCGGTGAAGATCGGCTGGGGGCCGTTTGGGCGAGTGAGTAATGCGATGGACGAAGCGATCGTTGCCACTGCTCGCGATGTACTTGGACCGAACACCGAACTGATGGTCGACCCTGGTGCCAGCGACGCCTTCTGGCCGAACGGCTATGCGTGGGCTCTGCGGACCTCGAGGATGCTGCAAGGATATGACGTGGCTTGGTTCGAGGAACCACTCCGTCCTGATGCGCTCGAGGATTTCGTAGCGTTGCGACGCGCGACCGAGATCCCGATTTCGGGTGGAGAGGTGCTGACCAGACGCCAGTCATTTCGACCCTGGTTGGAAGCGGGTGCGTTCGACATCGTCCAGCCCGATGTCTGCAAGGTCGGCGGCATTAGCGAGGAGCGGAAGATCGGTTGGATGGCGCAGGAGTTCGGTGTCCAGCTGATACCCCACGGTTGGAACACCGCTGTTGGACTGGCGGCCGACTTGCAACTTGCGTCCGCGCTGATGCAGACGGACAAAGTCGAATACCTCCAGGGATCACCCTATATCGACGATATCAAGGTAGGAGGGTGGCCCCTCGACGCGGACGGAATGCTGCCAATTCCGGATGCTCCGGGTCTCGGGATCGAACTCGACTGGGATGTCGTCGATCGGTACGGAAACCGCTGAAAGCTCGGCTGAAGTGCTAAAATCGCGACGATTCCCCACGTCAATGGGAGGATGCTGCTATGTCGACCACCCATCTCCGAACCGCTGACGATCTGATCACCATCCCCGAGGCATGCCGGATCGTGCGCCGATCTGGAGAGTCGCCTATGCTCTTTGGCGGTGAACACCAACCTGAGGCGAGCGAGATCGTGCCATGGTTTGCGCTTTCAGTGGCTGATCTTTTCTGGCGGATGGTTTACGCGTTGCCACCGTTCAGTTCTCGTCACACCAATGGTCTGTTTCCAGGAGACTCTTCGCTCCTCACATGACCCCTTCAACGGACACCGTTTTACTCGCGGCATCGAGAATCGCACACCTGGCAAAACGCCAGGTGTTGCCTCTTGAAGCTGCCAGCGAAATCGCCACGATCCTGGAAGCGGCGGTTGGCTGGGATGGCTTCCGGATGTTTGGCATCGACCCGCAAACCAGTCTGGTCAATCGCTTGCTCGGAGCGAGTGAGAACGATGCTTCGGTGCGCAGGATTTGGCTGCAAACAGTCTATCTCGCGCCCCCGGTCGTTCCCTATGCTGATCTGACGACGCAACTGCGACATCGCTGGTCGGCTGTCGCGTTTCAGGAGTATCAGAATCAGTCGTTTGGCTTTCCGTCTGATGTGCTGGAGATGGTCAATCCCCGTGATCATCGCCGTTTTTACAACGAATCAGAGACGCCGGCTGGCGGCGTGCTCTTTGTCGGGTTTCAATCGCGGGGCCGGGCGCTCGCCTCCCTTACAGCCTATCGAAGGGACCAGCGGCGACCTTTCAAGGCCGAGGAAGTATCCCTGATCAGCGATCTGGCTGGACAGGCAAGCCAGGTGCTCGAGCAAAGTCTGTTTCGCGAGCGGGTTCTGGCGGCGGTTTCTCGTGACAATCCGATTGACGCGACCGGCGTCTTGATCCTCGGATCGACCGGAGAGATCGAGGTGCTGACGCCTGCCGGAGAGCGCTGGCTCGATGAGCTGATGGAGCCGTCCGCGAGCGATCGTGATGAGTTTCCAATGGCAGTCTGGGCCGCCATGCGAGGGTTGCAGGAATCACCCGGCAAGCAGGCATTTTCCATCGACGTTGAATCGCGAGTCGGACCGGTCCGGGTCGAAGCAGCGGCAGCGAACGACCAGGGCGCCATTGCGCTGGTCATCGCGGGGGCAGGTCGAAACGCTCGTCCGAGAGTCCCGGAATCGTGGCACCTTACGCCGAGGCAGGCAGAGATGGTGATGATGCTGGTCACCGGCGCTTCCAACCGGGAACTCGCGGAAGCGATGTTTGTTACTGAAAACACGGTCGAATGGCATCTTCGGCAGATCTATCGACAATTGGAGGTGCGCTCGCGAGCGCACCTCCAATCGCGTTTTTTCCGGGAGGTGCTGCTCGATGGCGCTCACGGCACGATCCCTGGCGGTTTAACGCCCGAATAGATTGAACGAAGCGGGCGCCAGCAAACCGGCTTCGTTGTAGCTGATCAGATCACCTCGAAATTGCTCACCATCCCGAGCAGGACCGCCGGAGCCCCTGTTTCAGGGTCCACAACCCAGCTGGTCTGGGTATAGATGCCAGGAGTGAGATCAAGTTCGATCCACATGATCTGACCGGGGGAGAGAATGGCAGCGTAGCCAACCCATTCCATCTGGCTCATGAAGTCTGTGCCCGCAGCGGGAGTTCCGGCGGTCGGCGTTCCCATCGAGTTAATGCCGAAGGCAAAGAGATAATCGTCAACGGTGATCTCGGTTGGAGAGCGGAACAACACGAGTTGCCGCGGTTGGGTTCCCACGTTCGTTATCTGGAAGATTTGGGGGCCAGCCGACACCGGTGATTCGGCGCCAATGAACTCAGTGTCATTCATCTCGATCGGCACAACGTCTGGATCGGCGATTGGTGGCCCTTCACCCCTAACGGTCAACGGGTAGAGGGTCATGATCTCATCCCCATCACCCTCCTGGTACGAGGCTGCAACCTGCCACTCGCCCTTGGTGAGATTGACGGCAAACGTGACCGTAGTGCCGTCGATCGCATAGGAGCCACCGGCATAGACCCAACCTTCGTGGAAGATGTCGTCGCTGGCTGATTGCAGCGCCAGTTCGGTGGCTTCTTCGGCAGATAGTCCCTCCGTTGGGATCATGAAGGCCACATAGGTGGAATAGCCGGGAAGTGCGGTTAGCGTGACCAGATTGGGACCGCTCACCGTCTCAGTCGGCACATTGAACCCCCCATCGATTGCCTCGATAGAAAACGCTGGCAATCCAAGCGTCGAAATGATTCCGTTCGAAAACGCGGGGTCGATACCGACATCCTGGGCGGAAGCTGTTCTGATGCTTTGCCCGAGCGCCAGCGAAGCAAGCATCAGGGTGATTGCAGCGATCTTCAACATGTCCATCTCCTTTCCGGCACGAGCGCCGTAAACCATGCGTCGCCAAAAAGCGTAGACGGCGGTCTCGCGGAGGACACCACGGAAAACCGTGGTTTTTCAGCAACCCACGGTAGACGGGCAAATCATGGTGCCCTGGTGGGGATAGTGACACTGAAATTGTGAGTCCGGTCTCAGGCGAGGATCGTCACCATTGCACGAATCGCCCGACTGATCGCGGGATCGCCTAATTCCTCGATATGACCAGCATCGGCGTCCAGGCCTTTGGTGAACAGCTTCCAGGCGGTCGTTTCATCCAGAACGAGCGACCCAGTCGGTGTCCCACCGATCTCGGGAACAAGCTCCCACCTTCCCGGCGTTCGTTCCGCACACCACGATCCGCCACCGCCACCGTTGATTGTCAGCATCGCCGTCGAACCCGGTTCAGCTTCGACATCTCGCAAGGCGTAGGGCAGCGCCATGGCGAAGGTCGCCAGCACCGGATGAAGAAATCGGCGTTCCGTTTGCCCTGGAATGCCCACCGCATCCCTGATCTGCTGTTGATGCACCCAACGTTCGGTGTATTCGCGACCAACATCGAGCCAGATTGGGGCCGGGTCGGAACCTGCCCAGCCCACACTATCTCCGAGCGCTTCGATGTCAACTGCATTCAGGTAGTTGCTGAATTCCTGACCAGTCATTGCCAGCAAATCGATCAGAAGGCGCGGGCTAACTCGCCGGGCAGTCCTGACCCAGGAGTTGTTGAGGTCATTAATGAAAGCGACCAAGTCCTCCATGTCGCTCAGGTCGCCAGGATCGTGCTGCTCTCTCCCGAAATACTGGTCCCGCCTTCGCGAGATATTGCTGAGATCGACCCACAAGAGATGCAAAGCGACGTCATGCACGCTCCAGCCATCGCAAACTGTCGGAGCTTGCCATTGTTGAGGTGTCAATGTTCCGAGGAGTTCGGCGAGCGCATGCCTGTCCGGGGCGAACAGCGGTCGGGTATCGATCACCGGCAAACGTCGAATTCCAGCAACCATTACCAGTTCGTGTATGAGCCGTCCCGTCGCTGCCAGCGCGGAGCGTCCCAGTACTCGAACGCGTGGTCTTTGGCGGCGTCCTCGTTGAACTTCACCCCGAGACCTGGTTCCGTTGGCAGGCGGAAGACCGAGCCGTCGATCTTTGGCATCACCGGGAAGAGATCATCGGGATAGGAATCGGCCAGCCGGTGCTGGTACTCGAGATAAGCGAAGTTCGACGTTGCGATCCCGTAATGAATCGATGCGGCGGTGGTCACCGGCCCGAGTGGGTTGTGCGGCATCATGTCGATGTAATGGGTTTCGCACGCGGCGGCAACCTTGCGAGCCGCGGTGAGACCACCGACATTGGAGATGTCGACCCGAGCGAAATTTGTCAGTCCATCCTCGATGTAAGGCACGAATGCGAATGGAGAGGCGAACTCCTCGCCGATGGCCAGCAGTGTTGGGGTCAGAGACCGCAACTGCGCATAGGCTTTTGGGTTCTCGGAGCGGATTGGTTCCTCGAGGAAGTAGAGATTGACGTCGGCGGCTTTCTGGCAAAAGAGCGCGGCTTCGGCCACGGACAATCGGTGGTGAAAATCGATCGCGAGTTCGATACCGGTTCCGAGTTCCTTGCGAAGCTCCTTCAACCAGTGAACCGCGAGATCGATCGATTCGAGCGGTTCGTAGACGGTACGGGCGCCACGACGGTCGAAGTCAGGATCGGCCATACCCGGGGCAAATCGCTGAACATTCCAACCCTCGGCCGCCATCGTCTTGGCCTGATCGATGACTTCTGGACCGTTCAGGACTCCCGGACTGGCAAAGCATGGGCAATATTCGCGTGATTTTCCGCCGAGGAGTTGATAGACCGGCACGCCCAGTGCCTGACCGGCGATGTCGTGCAGGGCAATGTCGATGGCTGAGAGAGCGGCTGTCAGGATATTGCCGCCTTCGAAATAGGCGGTCCGGTAACAGGTTTGCCAGATGTGCTCGATCCGCAATGGATCTTCGCCAATGATGAAGCGGGAAAGGTGATCGACCATCCCCTGCATCCCGAGTTCGCGACCAGACATCCCGCCTTCGCCGACACCGGTCAGGCCCTCGTCGGTTTGGACCAGCACCACGAACTGACAGCGATGTCCAACCTTGACCGGATACGATTTGACTGCCGTGATCTTCATTGCCTCGCTCTTCTCCCTGCACTAGCCGTCGAGCGACCAGACCGTCCAGTCGCTGAAAGGTGTTTCGATTCCTTCCTGCACATTCTCCGGGAACGTTCCGCTGGCAATCCAGATGTCGCCCGTTTGGGGAACGCCTGGAATGTCAAACGCGCCGGCGAACTCGCCGTTGATCGACAGGTAGCCGCGACCATCTTCGACCGCCAGTTCGACATCGTTGCCGCGAGCTGGACCAAGGGCCAGGTTGGAAACCGTACCGTTGATGATTGGACGGGAGGTTCCTTCCGCAATGGACCAGGTGCCATCCGACGCGACAACCAATCGAATCTGATCGTCGCCACCCCTGTGCCAGAACCCGATAACGAAGTCCCATGGATGTTCAGGATCATCCGCGGAAGCCGGGTTCGAAAAACGGACGGTCGTGTAGAAGTTGCCGACATCGACGTCAGCGCTGGCGATATCGATCGAACCGAGACCCTGAGTGACAGAACCGGACGTTGGACCGGCAATTGGAGCGTTGATCAGCGCAGCATCAGCAATCGCGGAGAGAGCCGGTTGCTGGTCGAGATCGATCGCGCTTTCCGGGGCAATTGCGACTGGAGAACCGGACGCATCCGGCGTTTCGACGGCTTCTGCCGTCGGGGATTCGGTGACTGGTGCGGCGGTGGTCGCACCGCCATCGAGACTCCAGATGGTGAAGTCGGTGTAGTTGGTGATGACGCCCGGGGTCGCGTAGTCAAGGAAGAAGCCTGACCCAGCCCAGATGTCGCCGGCTTCGACCCACGCCGAGACGTCCATCATGGCAGTGTATTCGTCGTTGACCACGAGGTACGCGACAGCATTGCTGACAAGCAGTTCGAGCGTATTGGTTGCGCCCGGATTGAGGTCGATCGTGGGGACGACACCGGTTGCGCGCGGGAACTCAGCGGCGATAGCGAGACTCCAGGTGCCGTCAGACCGGACGATCGTGCGCCAGTGCCGACCGGAAGCATCCTGTCGGAAACCGATACCGATATCCCACCGCGCCGGAGCGGTTTCATCTGGATTGACGAAAGTGATCCGCGCGACGAAGTTCTCGAGATCGACACCTGCATATTTGGAGTCGAGTGAACCGCCGATAACCTGGCTGATACCGCCAGCGGTTGGTCCGAAAACCGGAGGGTTCTGGGTGGCCTGAGAGCGGAGTTGATTGATCGGCGCCATCAGGGCGGCCCGATCGACCGATGGTGTCGGCTCGGGTGCGGGGACGTCAGCGGTCGGCACCGAAACGGCAAGATTGTCGAAGTCGGCGGAAACCCGGCCTTCGTTGACGGTGTAGACACCGGCGCCGATTTGCAGGTTGCCGCTCGTATAGTCGCTGTCGGTCGCGGTGGCAACCTGGAGGCCGTCAATCCGGGCGATGATGGAGTTGCCGTTGCATTGAAGTTCCATCCGGACCGGTTCGGTAATCTCCTCACCGCCATTGATTTGCTCAGATGTGAGTCGAACACCCCCGCTTGCGTCGAGCTTGCGGATGATGACGCTGCCGACGAGTGGTCGGAGTTCGAAACGATAGCCTTCAGTTTCCCCGTTCACGCGACAGGCAAGAGATATGAAACGGCCCGGTTCTTGACCGGAACCGTCCGCGAGAACTGCGTCAACCGCGATGGAAGCATCTCCATAGGTGTCCCCAACGGTTGAGCCCAGTACACCGCTAAAGTCGTCTGGGAGGGCATCGATCTCGTATTGACCGTCCTCATACGCAGTGCGAAGATCATCATCTCCGCGGGGAACGTTTTCGAGAATACCGGTTTCGGGATCATCGAACGTGTCCGTCAGGATGACAACCTCTGACGAGCTCGAAGTTGTGGGTGCCGGACCATCGTCGGTTTGGGCGGTGACTGGCAAAGCAAGGAGAGCGGGTCCAGTGAGCAGGAGCATCAGCAGCAGTAGCGACAGGGATTTCCGGTGAGGCATGATCGTCACTCCAGGTTCGGAACAGGCACCAGACGCATTCGCGGGTCGAACAATGAGCGCGTCCGGCGTATCGTGTTGACGATACACAGGTCATTGCGTCTGGACAAGGTAGAAGCGTGAGTGAACGACGGATCCTATCGATGAACAATGAAGCAGATACAGCGGAATCGGGACTGGAATCGGTGATTCGCGAGGAGATCCTGGCCGCTGGCGGGCAGATCAGCCTCGCCAGGTTCATGGAGTTGGCACTGTATCATCCAAGGTACGGCTATTACCTCCAGGAAGAGCGCCGCCCGGGACGAAGTGGCGATTTCCTGACTTCGCCGGAAGCGTCTCCATTGTTTGGCCTGACCCTCGCCCGGCAGCTGAGCGAATGCTGGGAACGCCTCGGCGAACCATCGTCCTGGACGATTCGGGAATATGGCAGCGGGATCGGTGGTCTGGCATATGACGTTCTGGCAGGGTTGAGCGAGGAGAACCCGGCGGCGTTCGACTCGGTCCGGTACGAAATGGTCGAAATCAGCGCTCCCATGCGGGAGGAAGCCATCCGCTCCATGGAAGCGGTTGGTCTTTCGGATCGTGTCGACGTGCTCTCCCCAGACGAAGCCTCCCATTCCTTCATCGGCGTGCTGCTGGCAAATGAGGTCGCCGATGCCATGCCGATTCACCGGCTGGTGGTGAAGAGTGGGGGTTTGCGCGAACTTTTTGTGACCCTCGATGGCGATGAATTTGGCTGGATTGCGGGCGAGATATCTGATGAAGCGAAAGGCTATATCGACTCCCTGCCAAGCGAGTTGCCGGAGGGGAGCGTGCTCGATGTCAGTCCGGCGGCAAGCGAGTGGTTTACCGGAGCGCTCGCTCAGGTCGAGCGAGGGTTTGCCGTGGTGATCGACTATGGCTACGAGGCAACCGAACTCTTTGCCGAGCATCGACTTGAAGGAACCGTGCGCGGGTATCGCGGCCACACCGTCACCGACGATCCTCTGATCAAGCCAGGTCAGCAGGATCTGACGGCGCATGTCGATTTCTCCCGTCTGATCGAAGCGGGGACCGTCGCTGGTTGGCGCTTTGACGGGCTAACGACGCAAGGAGCCTTTCTGAGCAGTCTTGGTCTCGGCGATTTTCTCCTCGCGCTCCAGCGCGACCCAGAAGCCACCACCGAGGAGTACTACGCCACTCAGGCAGTCGTTCTGCGGTTGATCGATCCGGGCGGTCTTGGCCGCTTTCGGGTCCTCATGATGTCGAAAGATGTCCCAGGCGACGCGAAGCTGCGCGGATTGCTTGTCGAACCGCCCCGATTCTGAACGTTGGCCGGGGTATCCTTGACGGATAAGAGACGTGCTGATCGATAGATGAGTTGAGCCGATGAATCACTACCACTTTCGCTGCGACGATCAGATGTGGCCGAGCCAGGTCAACGCAGAGTGGCCCGGTGCGCAGTTCGTGGCCCGGGGGTCAATACCGGCGGCGGCAATCGAGGGAAGTGGCGAACGTCTCCTAAACGCTGACCCGGTCTGGGGCATCCTGATCGAAATCCCCGGCTCGACGGTCGAAGGCAATCTGGTCACTGTTGAAACCGACGATGGTCGCAGATTTGAAGCTCAGATCCACTCTCCGTTACCAGCAGGTGATCTTGAGGCATTACTGGCGGTTGCGCGTTACTGGGAACTGCCACCGAGCTTCATTGCTCATCTCAAAGAGGCCCTTGCTGCGGCGGGAACACCAGTCGAGGATGAAGAACCTCGCGACGACGCGCAACTGCCGTGATTGGGTAGAGCGAATCTGATCATGAAGCGAGTGCTTGCCGTTTTGCTGTTCGTGGTGATCCTCGTGCTGGGTTACCCCGGACATGGTTCGGCCCATCCGCTTGATCGATTGCGACAGCATCTCCTGGTCGATATCGCGCCAGAGTCGATCGATTTCACTCTCGCTATCGGCGGTGGCGTGCTTGCGACTGAAGTCGTCGAAAAGGATCTCGATCCTGATCTGAACGGCACCGTTGAACCGGCAGAGGCGGCCGCTTTCGCCGAGAAAGTGCTCCACCAGATCGATGTCGCTGTCGGAACGGCGGGTCTGGCGATCGAGCCGGATTCGGTGGAGGTTATTCTTCCCGATATCGATCAGTTCCGCTTGGGACTGGAGCCGGTCATGGTGCGCTTTTCGACGCCACTCCCGTTGCTGGCGGAGGGCGAGGAGGCGCATCTTGCAGTAGGCAATCGCTATCGCCTCGACCGGACCGATTTCCTTTTTGACGCTCAGAGCGAAGCAGGCGTTGTACTCGGGCGGCAGGGCTGGCCAGGTTCAGTCATCCGGATCGATTTTCGTCGCGATGCGGCAGCTCCGGGCACCACCTCGACGGCGATCGCGGAGCAATGGAGTGGATCGGGGATTATCGAGAAGACCCAGCGGATCTTCAGTGGTGATCGTTCCGCTTCCGGTTGGATGGTGATGCTCGGAATTTTCACGCTCATGGGTGCGTTGCATGCCGCGACACCTGGTCACGGCAAAGCACTTGCAGCGGCTTATCTGGCCGCGTCGGATGGAAAACCGCGCGATGCCTTTGCGCTGGCAGGGATTGTGACCCTCACCCATACCGCCAGTGTGTATGCGCTCGCAGGGGCGACAGTGCTGGCGAGTCAGGTGTTCGCGCCTTCACGGGTCATTCCGGCGATGCAGATCGTCTCCGGCGGCCTGGTGGCGTTGCTCGGTTTGATGATGCTGCGCGGAACGATCCAGAAACGACGAGCAAAGTCGACCGATTCGCAAAATCATCATCATCACCATGACGAGATGACCGACGAAGAACATGCCCGGTTTCATGCCGAGGAAGCGCTGCAGATACAGCGGGAAGGGAAGCGGTCGTTTCGGGGTCTGGCGTTGCTAGGGGTTTCAGGAGGGATGGTTCCCTGTCCGGATGCACTCGCGATTCTGCTGCTGGCGATCGGGATGAACCAGCTTCCGACTGGCTTGGTGGCAATCGCAGCTTTTAGTCTTGGACTGGCCGGGGTTCTGGTGGCGTTCGGGGTGGCGGTTGTCTTGGCGAAACCAGCCGCGAGCGGGTTGCGTCAGCGATTGCAGCCTCTTGCTGGAGGAGTTTCCCGATTCGACTCGGCGGGTTCCGTCGCCATTCGATTTGCTCCGGTCGCAAGCGCAATGGTTGTTACCGTGCTCGGCTTGGCGATGTTGACCCAGGCACTAGCCATTTCCTGAACGTCCGGCTGGGAACGGGTATCATTTGGTGTTGATGCGGTTGGTGTTGCGCCACGACCGCTCCTCCCTGGAGTTCACCCGAAATGATCCGCTGCTTTCGTCCTATTCTGCTCCTGGTTCTCCTGCTGTCCCTGACCAGTGGACAATTGACCACGCTGGCCCAGGATGAAGCATCGAGTGAAACGGATGTCATCGCGGCCGATGCGACGCCCGATGATGGTGGCGAGGTGGTCGTCGAGTCGACTGGAACCCTGCGCATCGTGGCTTACACCTGTGCAGACGCAGCGGTGGCTGGTGTCACGCTGATTCCCGGTAATGAATTCTTCCCGCAGGGCAACTGCTACCAGGATTACGCCGGGGTGCTGATCGATGGCATCGACTATGGTCCAGCCGCACCGATTCTTGAACTCCAATTGCCCGTGGGCGTTCATGGCGTCACAGAACTGTCGACCGGCTACTATCTCGAAATCGAGGTGGTCACTGACGGCCTGAGCACGGTTTCCGTGGTGACCTCGCTCTCCCCGGAACCAACGCCAGCACCTTCACCGACACCGGTGGTCGAAGCAGCGGCCGTAACGGTGCCGGTGCGGATCGTTTATCACGATTGCGATCCCGATATTCAGACGACTGACGCGTTCTTCGCCCGCGGTTCTGCACTTTCTCGGTCCATCGATTGCCCGGTCATGACCCGACCAGGCGAAGCGCAACCGGCTGGCTCTGTCACCGCAGGTCAGGAGTGGTTCGATTTCCTGGTTACGGATGCGAGTGGCAACCAGATGGCGCTCGGTGATGGTCAATTCGTTCCAGGCCAGATCTGCGAAAGCGAAACCGGTGCGTCCTTGACCACGAATCCCTACGACGACGGGTGCCTCGGACGATCCGGATATCAGTTCGACCTCGAAGCGGGTCCTGTCTCCGTCATCCAGACCGCGTATCCCCTTTCGACTCGCTTTGGCTACGCCGAAATGACACCTACCGGCAATGACTGGCTCATCCAGGGAATCGATCGCTTCTCCGGCACTCTCTCACTCGATTTGACATATGCGCCGGCCGAGGGCGTCGAACTCCATCTCTACGCGTTTCGCCCGGCGGAAGTGACCGTTGTGACCCATCTCTGCGCACCGGGTGTGACCGGCTCTGATCTCGAAGCGGCTGGCGGATTCGTTCCTCGGCAAACGCTTTGTCCTGCCGATGCTGCTTCATTTGGTGTGAGTTTTACCGACGGCGCTGGGTCGGTCTACGGTCTCGAATCAGCGGTTGTCGAAACTGCGCTGGCGTGTGAATTCGACATGGGTATCGAGTTCACCGCTCCGATCGACGACGACGCCTGCCTCTCCGCCCCGGGATACCAGTTTTTCGATCCGGTCATTGGCTGGTCCTGGATTGCCTTTGTCCCGGGAGCGGAGAATCAGACGCTTGGCTTTGTCGACACCGTTCCCGGCAGCGGCGACGCGGCAGCGATCGGCTCGGTCGATCTCGAAACCGGGGTGATCGGATTCGATACCAGCGTCGATGGCGGTCTGGTCCTTCATCTCTATGCGGTCGAGGGCGCCGTTCCCACGGCAACGCCAACCAAGCCGGCGCCAACCGCTACCGCGATTCCAACAGCCACCGCGACGCCGACACCGAATCTTCCTGGTCCGGCTGGGTCTGGCACGGTGCAGGTAGCGGCGCTTTACTGTCTCAGCAATCGCACCCTGACCTCGGTGACGGCGTTGCCGCCGGGTCAGCTGGCCACAGCCGCCGATCTCTCCGGTGATTGTTTCGCTGGCGACAGTCAGGTCACCGTCGCTCTTGCGGATGGCGGATCGCTCGGTCCGCTCCGGCTGGGCGCAGACGGCATCGAAACGATCACTGGCCTGGCCGCGAACGGAAGCGGTCGCTATCGCTTGACGGAGTCGTTGTCGGGGCAGAGCGCCGCGTTCGACGTTGCGGCCGGAGCGGTGACCCGGGTGATCATCCGGTTTGAAGTCGCGCTTTCTGGAGGCGAGCAGGTACCGGGCCAGACGACGGGTGGGTCGAGCACTGGTGGCGGAGCGACCGGTGGATCGGGTAATCCGCTCGACCTCTTGGGTGGACTGGTGACTGATGAGCTCGGTGGAGTCGCCAACGAAGGCATTCTCTACGGCAGTTCCTCCGATCCTCAGTTCTTCATTGCTGATCTCCTCGGCGATCTTGATGCTGAGGAGATCGCCGCGATCAGCGGCGCCGAAGCCCTGCCAGCGGTGGGAACGACATCGACAGATCGCGCTAGCGACCACGGCGTCTGGCTTCTCGGATTCGGAGCCGCGATGCTGGCGCTGATGTCTGGTTGGGTGTTGAGCGGGTCTCGACGCCAGATTGTTCCTGGAACGCGGTGAGTAATGGTTCACCGTTCGACCGAAGAGATCGTTCGGCGAGTGATGCCGCTGATCGAGCATTTCGCGCTCCTGACCGTCGACAAGGCGTTACTCCTGCAATATCTCTCCGCGCGGGCTGGGATCGACTGGGGCACGCTGATCCTGATCGAAGAGGCTTACGAAGAAACACCTTTTCACGATGAACCTCGGCTCGTGCTGGTGCTCCGCGATCGCCTGTCTGGGGAGATTCAGCGGATCAGGCGGCCTGATTGCCTCCCGCGCGATCTCGATATCCCGGTGCTGGAGGAATACAAGCGACTGGCGATCAACAACAATCTCGCCGCGATGAACCGGTTGCTTTTCGATTACCTCTACGGCGAATCGCATTGCCAGCTCTGCGAATACCAGGGTGACGAGTACGAGCAATTCCATCGCGAATGCCACTACGCCGGCAAACCGGTGAATTTCAGCAGGCGGCAGATCTGAAGGAAGGGCTCGATAGCGGAAGCTTAGGGCCAGTCTGACCTGAGGGTCGTTCCTCATTGTCCGATTGGTGCGGGTGCGGATACTTCCTGTGTTACGCTCTCGAACACTGTTTCATCACTATTGCCCAGGGCGTTTCTCCGCCGCCAAGGTTGGTCGAGCATGAGTCAACCGTATCTGTTCGTGAGCTACGCGACCGCTGATTACGAGAGCGCCTCCACCATCGCGGGCACTATCGAGAAGAGCGGGACCAAGATCTGGATCGATCGCCGGGGTCTGAGTGGCGGCGAGCTCTGGGCCTCCCAGATAACGGCGGCGATTCGGGAAAGCGCTGGACTCGTCTTGCTATGCTCGAGTGCATCGATGGCGTCCCGCAACGTGCGGCAGGAAGTGCAACTGGCCTGGGATCATGACATCCCGATCATCCCAGTGCTGTTGGAGCCTGTGGCTTTTCCCGATGAGTTCGCCTATTTCATCCAGGGGCGACAGTGGTTGACAATCGACGATATTGTCAACCACAACTGGGGCGGCAGTCTCGCTGATCCAGAAAGAAGCGATCTCACCGCCCTCGCGCCAATTCGTTCAGTGATTGGTTCCCGAGAAATCGAAATCCCAGCTCCGCCGGACCCCCCAATTGGTCGTGAACGAGAGCTGCAGCAGATTGCCGCGATGCTTAAGGGAGACAACATTCAACTGGTGACGCTGACCGGACCTGGTGGTGTGGGAAAGACCCGGGTCGCAATCGAACTGGCCCGGTCGTTGGCGGAATCGTTTAAACACGGCGTAGTGTTCGTGGATCTTTCCTCTACGTCTGATCCGGGTCTAGTCGGTTCGAATATTGCCCAATCGATGGGCGTAGCTCAAGCCGCAAGCCAGGGAATAGATGAGATTCTGAGCCAGGTGATGCGGAGCAGGGAGCAACTCCTTCTCCTTGACAATTTCGAGCAGGTTATTGGCGCAGCGCCTCTCATCGCTGAGTTGATTCGAGTGGCTCCTGGGGTGAAAATCCTGATTACAAGTCGCGAACCGCTTCGAGTCCGCGGCGAGGTCTCGTACCCTATCGAACCACTTGCTCTTCCTGACCTGTCAGAAGAGGGCTTGAGCGTTACCGGTTCTCCGGCGGTCGCGTTGTTCAGACGGGCCGCGCTTGCCGCAAACCCTTTGATGCAGGAAACGGAGGAGACAGACCGGGCAATCGCTGAAATCTGTCGACGCCTGGACGGACTTCCACTAGCGATTGAACTGGCAGCTGCTAGAGTCCGATATTTCCCACCCGAGGTCCTGCTAAACCATCTCGACAAGCGGCTTCCGGTGCTGGTCAGCGGTCCGCGAGATCTCCCGATGCGCCAGCAAACGCTGCGAGACACAATCGCGTGGAGCTACGACCTGCTGACGTCATCTGAACAACGCCTTTTCCGTTTGTCTGGAGTTTTTGCAGATAGTTGGACGTTCGAGGCGTTGCAGAGATTGGCTACCGAAGATAGTGACCTTTCAACCAACCTGCTCAACGATCTCACGTCCTTGATCGACAAGAATCTGGTTCGGGAAACGCACGGAGGCAATGGGTTACCGAGGTTCTCGCTCCTCGAGACCATTCAGGAGTTCGCACTCGAGATGCTCGAAAGTAAAGGTGAGAGCGAAGCTGCACGCACCGGACACGCTGCGATGATGACCGAGCGGGCCAGAAGCCGACTCGGCATCGAATATGACTCACTGATTGGACTGGCCGATCTCGACTTACCTCAAGGGGAAATCGAAGAGATTCGCCAGGCCTTCGGCTGGCTTTCGGTTCGGGGTGATGGCCAATCCATGGCGACGATTGCGGCGGGGTATCACGATTACTTGTATGCGCAAGGTATGTTCGAAGAAAACGCGAGGATGGCACGAGCCGTACTTGAACAGCATGAGCGGAGTCCGCTCAACCTTCAAGCGCAGATTGTCGCCCTGATTGCCAGTGCCTCCTGCCATTGGGTGCTCGGTGACCACGAGGTTGCCGAAAAGCATGGACGTGAAGCGCTGGCCCTCGCTGAGGAGAGTGACGATGACTCTGGACTCCTATTCGCAGTTCTGATCACTCTCGCAATTGACCTCAGAGATCAGCACAAGTTCGCTGAAGCCCAAGACTTGGCTGAGCGCGCGTTGATGATTCCCGAGCGACCGGGAGAGCGGAAGGCGACTTCTGCGCAGGTCCATCTTGGCAAGCTCGTGATGATGATGGGTGATCTGGAGAGAGCGGAGGAGTTGCTCAGCGAGGCAGCAATGCGAACTCAGCGTTTTGGGAATGTCGAGGTGGCCCTCATGGCATCGACAAGACTGGCGCACACGCGGACGCAGGTTGGAGATCTGGTTGGCGCTTCATCGGCTTACCGGCAACTTGTCCGTAGTGTCGCGAAGAGCAAGCAGGGTTTCGCGTCAGTGTTTTTCGGTCACGCTGCCTCTTTGGCTGCTACTGCTGGTTTCCGCAACGAGGCTATTCGGTTGTATGGCTACTATCGGGCCAATTCGGAAGACCTGGGCTGGAGAGTGCCGCTCTCGGATTGGTTCGAAGGTCACATGGTCGAGTTACGGGAAGCAACTGATCCGGAAATGTACGAGAGTCACTACGAGGCTGGAGCCCGAATGACAACCCACATGGCGATCGAGGTGATTTCGAGCGTTCTGGACGAGATCGACCGGGGTGCTGCAGTGCGAGTGGGATGAAGAGGGCCGCGGACGGGTGGTCAGTTGCCGCGATCTTGAAGAAGCGACGCGGGTATCTGAGGGGTTGCCAGAAACCATCGCTGCTCAAGAGATCTCGAACCGGATGAGCAAGGAAAGAGCGGGAGGTGCGGCTGGCAAGGCCGCTCGCGAAAGCGAGCGGCCTTTACGGTCAGTGAGTTACTAAGTCAACGATCGTCAGCGCGACCGCGGCCGCGGCGGTAGGTGTTGTGGACCGATTGTTTGCGGACGGATTCCTCGTACGAGCGTGAGTCGTCGTAGTTCGCATAGATGTCTGCTTCGGCCAGGCGCAGGCTGACCCGGTCGGTTGCCGGGGCCGACATCAGGTGTTTTCGCGCCACCTGATGCATTTCGCGGGAGCGGCGGTAGTCGCCTTCGCGGTCGAGGCGCATGGCGTCGCGCTGAATCCTGGCCGCCTGCTGGAGCGCGGCTTGTTCGGCGACCTCGGCGTCGATCGCCATCTTTTCGAGTTTGGCCGTTGAGACCGTTTCGAGCGGCGCAATTGCAACCGTTTGCTTGCATTGTTTGTCGTTGGCCGGATCGATCCAGTTGGCGGTCAGAATGAAGTGGGCCGGATCGGCTGGCGCGCCGCGCTGACGTTCGACCTCGATCACGATCATGACTTCATCTCCGGACGGCATATGCCCGACCGTGATCTCGAAATCAGGTCCTTCCCGTCGCACTGGCAGGGAAGAGACGACCTGACCGTGGAAACCTTCCGGAAAGCTCATGCGCAAATTGACACTGGCTGCGGCGGTCGTGGTCAGGTCACCGATCTCCTTCTGGAAGAACGCGGGCAGGTCGGCGGCGCTGGCAATGTACTGGAAATTGCCGCCGCCCGATTCAGCCATGCTTGCCAACAGTGTTTCGTCGAAGCCATCGCCGATCCCGAGCGTTGATGTGGTGATCCCACGCTTGCGCAACTCCGAGGCGTGTTTGGTCAAGCGACTGATCGAGGTTTCGCCGACGTTGGCCAGACCATCGGTCAGAAGGAGTGCCCGTTTCAAACGGTTGGGTGGGAAAGTCGGTCGCATTGGGGGTTCGGGGTTGCCATCTTCACCAAAAACGATGACCTCATCGTCGGCGGTCAATTCGCGACAGGCGCTCAGCCAGCCGCCGCAAAGATCGGTCGAACCGCGAGCGTCGATATGACGGAGCGAACCGTTCATACTGGCGAGATGTTGCGTGTCGGCGGCGCCAATTCCGGTCACGGTTTCGACCCGATCGTCGAACACGACGAGGGCGACGCGGTCCTTGCGATCGAGATAGTGGACAGCTTGCCGGACTGCTTCCTTTGCGAGCGCGATCTTGTCACCCGACATCGAACCGGAACGATCGAGCGAAAACGCGACATCAACGGTCGCTCGTTCGCGGAGAACGAGTTCCGGGGCGTTTACTGTGAGCATCAGCACAGTTGTGGGATGCCGTTTTGAAATGGCTGGCCGCTGCCAGGAAGCGGTTATGGTGAGGGGTTTGGTCATGATATGGTCGTCCTTTCAATGAGGTTTGCCACGTCTGGTCAGGCAGGATGCTGGTCGCCGCCAGATGGCAGTCCCGAGGGTGAGCGTTACTCGAGAATGCGTCGCGCCCAGGTAATCAGCGAATCGAGTTGCTCCTGTTTGCGCCGATAGGTTTCGTCACGGACGAAAAGCTCCGCGTCCTCTGAGAGCACAATCCGGGTCCAGTTCGACGTCTCGATCCGGTGTTCTCGCTGTGGTCTCCTCCGCGGCGGAGTCAGCGAACGCGAATGGAGCACCCGTTCTGATCGTTGTGCGTTTCGCTCCAGCGCCATGTCGATATAGGATGCGGCCGGCGACGTCTCCTGCAGCATCGGAGCGGACATCGTCTCGACCGGAACGTCCACGGCCGCGGCGATCTCCTCATCGGTCATGGCGTCGAGCTGACGCCGGATCTCGCGAAGCGGTAGATAGGCCTCTTTCAGCTTCGCGATCAGTCGCAACCGGTCGAGATGGAGATCGGTGTAATGACTCTGCGGTCCAGCTGCCACTGGTGGTGGCAGGAGCCCTTCCGCGATGTAATACCGGACGGTGCGCGCGGTGACCCCCGATTCGCTCGTCAGCTCCTGCAAGGTGTATTCGCGCTCCGACATTGGTCCATCTCCTCGGTCGTGGATATCCTCCACTGGCGACATCGTATCAGTAGAACGTAGTACTGTCAAGATAGGCCGGTGCTAGAATCGCTCAGAGACAAAACTTCCGCCGTGAACGGAGGTCTTCGAACCGCAACCGAGGTATTCATGACCGCCAAACCGAACGGAACCGGGCTCCCGCTGGAGGGGGTCAAGGTTCTCGATCTGACCCGGGTGATGACCGGACCGTACGGCACGATGATGCTCGGCGATATGGGCGCCGATGTCGTCAAGGTCGAGATGCCGGGAAAGGGTGACGACACCCGTTCCTGGGGACCACCCTTTCTCGACGCTGAATCTGCCTATTTCCTCTCGGTCAACCGAAACAAACGCTCACTCGCGCTCGATCTCAAGTCAGAAGGGGGGAGGCAGGCACTCTGGAGACTGATCGAAGCGGCGGACGTGTTGGTGGAGAACTTTTCTCCGGGAACGATCGCCCGGCTCGGGTTCGGCTACGAAGCGGTGCGAGAGCGCAACACCCGGATCATTTTCGCTTCGATTTCCGGGTTCGGTCAGCAGGGCCCATCCGCCAACCGCACCGCCTACGATCTGATCCTGCAGGGTATGAGCGGAATGATGAGCATCACCGGTGAACCGGGTGGGATGCCGACCAAACTCGGAATCCCGATCGCTGATATCGCCGCCGGGATGTTCGCCGCTTACGCTGTGGTGGCTGCGCTCTTCCAGCAGAGTCGCACTGGTGAGGGGAAGTACATCGATGTCTCGATGCTCGGTGGCCAGGTTGCGCTCCTGACCTATCAAGCAGGGATCCTCTTCGCAACGGGTCAGACTCCGGTCCAACTCGGCAATGCCCACCCGATCGTCGCGCCCTATGACACCTTCAGCACCGCGGACGGATTCATCAATCTCGCGGTTGGAAACGACAGTCTCTGGCAACGTTTTTGTCAGGCAATGGATCTTGCCGATGCTGCCGTCGACGATCGTTTTCTGACCAATGCTGGCCGCATCACGAACAAACCCGATCTTTACGCGGTTGTCGAGCAGGCGCTATCGAGCCGGGAAACGGCCGATGTGGTTGCTCGACTCGATGCCTGCGGCGTTCCCTGCGGACCGATTTTCGATGTCGCCGAGGTCTTCGCCGATCCGCAAACGGAAGCCCAACATCTCAAACAACAGGTCGAGCATGCGACGCTGGGCGAGATCGATTTGACCGGGTTTCCCTATCATCTTTCCGGAGCCGATTGCACGATCCGGCACGCGCCGCCAGTGCTCGGGCAGCACACCCGGGAGATCCTGGAGGAGGCGGGCTATTCCGCCGCCGAGATTGACGAACTCCTCGCGGTCGGGGCGGTCGCGCAAGCCTTCATCCCGGGTAGTGCCACCTGATCAGAGGAAACGGGTCGGGCTGAAAGGCTTCAGGTCGACGCCAGGTTCGTGCCCGAGGACGAGGGCAGCCACTGCAGCGCCGGAATAGGGTCCGAGTTGCAGTCCGGAAGGTCCATGTCCAGTGCAGAGAAAGAGATTCTCGTGTCCTGGCGCTCGTCCGATCAGTGGCAGCGAATCGCGACTGAACGGGCGCAGTCCGACCCGGATTTCGGCGATGGTTGCGCTGCCCAGACCGGGTGCTACCAGCAAGGCTTCAGCCAGGACCTCAGCTACACCCTCCGCTGTCACGCGGACATCGAAACCGGCGTCGTGTTCCCGGGTCGCCCCACAGACAACCCGATTCGGTCCGAAGGTGAGGATGTAGTGGGAATAGAAACCCTCAACAATCGGCCAACCATTCGTGTCCTGATCGGGCAGATCGAAATGCATGATCTGGCCTCGTTGCGGATGGACCGGCACCTCCAGACCGATGGCTTGACTCAAACCGTCCGACCAGGCTCCCGCTGACAGCACGATAGCGTCGGCGGAAACTTGTTCGCCGTTGACCGAAACCACCACCCGATTTCCGTCCCCAGCAAGCGTTGCAGCGCCAGCAATCTCCTCGACGCCGTGAGCGGCGGCGGCAGTGCGTAGCGCGTTGCGGAGCAGGCGACCGTTGACTCGGGCCGCGTCGGCCATGTGGATTGCGCCGGGGAGATCAGCCAGAGCGGGAAAGAGGGCCTTTGCTTCGGCACCGGTCAGCATGGTCAGTTCGCCGATGTTCCCGAGACCACCGTCGCGCCGTTCGGCCATCGTCGCCATGGCGGCTGGAAGGAGCGCGTATTCGGCTTCATCGCGGGCAACGAACAATCCACCGACCGTGGCGTAGCCGGTTTCGCCGGCCTGGTCGCCGGCGAGTTCAGCCATGAGTTCTGGGTAGTAGCGCATCGCCGCGGTCGCGAGCGGGAAAAAGGCATCTGGTGATTTGAAACTCGCGCCCGGAGCGATGATGCCGGCTCCGGCCTGGGTGGCATAGCCTTCGACTCCGGCATCGACCACCGCGACTCGCTGGCCAGCTTTGAGCAAGCGATAGGCGGTGCTCCACCCAACCAATCCACCCCCGATGACAACCGTATCGAACCCCTGCATCTCTCGCTCACTCTCCCTGCGGCCGATGTCTGTTCAGGCAAGTATCAAGCGAAGTGGGTTTGCACGCGAACGGGATCAGGCTGGACGCGTCCCACTCAGGTTGAGCCGCCAGTAATCGAGCTCGAAGGGTGGGTCATCATGTGAGGCGAGGTCAGTCAGAGACTCGACCAGGCTGACTTGAAGTTCTCTGGTCGGGAGTGCTTGAAGGTGATCGCGATAGACCACGGTTGTGATGAACCGAGCGTAGGCGTCGGCATCATCCATCAGGGCCGGAGCGCTGATCAAACTGGTTTCGACATCGATGAACCCTGCGTTTCGCATCCGTTGTTCGGTTTCCTCTGGCGTGGCGAAGAGCCACGGGTAGTCGAAATCGGCGAAATGTTCGGCATAGGGTGGCTCGATCGTGAGCGCGGTGATTCGAGCATTGCTTTTCGCGATGTTCGGTCCACCACCACATTGGGCGAGCAGACGTCCAGCTGGAGCAAGGAGATCGAACAGGCGTTGGAAGAGGAGATCGTGATCGCGGACCCAGTGAAATGTCGCCGTGCTAAAGACGAGGTCGACTTGACCGCCGACGGCATCTGGGGTCAGTGAGAGCAGGTCGGACTTGATGAACCCAACCTGGCCGGGCCACCGTGGTGAGAGGGATTCCTCGGCTTGGTCGAGCATGTTCTGTGAGAGATCGACGCCAATCACCCGCCCATGGGGGAGTCGTTCGAGCAGCATCGCGGTGACCCGACCTGTGCCGCAGCCAGCATCGATGACCGTTTCGTTGCCAGCAAGATCGAGGCCAGCGATGACGCGCTGGCCCCAATCGACATGAGGATTCGAAACCTGGTGGTAAACGGAGGCGTTCCATTCGGTTCGCTCCGCCGGTCTCTTGCCGGTTGTCATCCGTTCGACGGTTTGTCGATTCCGTCGAGCGCATCAGCTACAGCGGCGTCAACGGTATCGGCGTCAGGATTGCGAATATCGAGCGATTCAGCGGTCACTGCAGGCGCGGCTGTCACCGCTGGCATCGCAGCAATTCCGCTATCCGGCGGGGCTGGCATTTCATCGAGCGACGGTGCTGCTGCCATTTCCGCTGTCAGTTTTGCTGCTTCCTCGGCTTCCTGCCCGCTCTTGAGGAAATAGGTGTAGGCGAGAAGAACAATTCCGCCGACAGTGGCTGCGTAGCCGATATACCGGACGGCGTTGTCCCCGGTAACGTTTTCCTGGCGGTTGTAGATGAGCACCGCGCCGATACCGAGAAAGAGGAGGTTTGTCACGATCGAAAACCAGAGCATGTCACCCTTGAGAAGCGACATGACGTTGCCAATGATTCCGATGATGGCGTAGGCAAGATAGCCGTATGCGAGCGCGATGATTGCGTCTTCACTGGTCAAATAGTCTGACCGGGCGGCGAGGAAAAATGCCACGCCAAGCGCCACCCCCGCTCCGCCGCGAACGAGCAGATACGGCGTCATTGGCAGACTAGCCGGGTCATAGGAGTGGTTTCTAAAGCCTGTGATGATGTCGAGCGCGCTGGCAAGAATGAGAATCAACGCCAGCAATGCTCGAACGGTATTGTTGGCAGCATCGGGCGCGAAGATGAAATAGATACCCACGCCAAGGGCAACGGCCCCTTCGAGGCCGACCCAATACCAGGGAATGTCCTTGTTCCACGGAGCTAGTGAACGAGCATACGCGCCCGCCTTGTTCCTTGTTTCTTCAGGGATTGCTGCACGCGCATCCATTGTTCCAGTCCTTCACTCAACCCATTGCCCAATCGTCAATGTATTAGCTGTGGAGTCTATCATGTTCTGAAGGGAATCATTACGTTCGTTCGCACTATTTCCGGGGTTTTCGGCATACGATCTCAATCGAGGAAGTGCCCGACGGGCAATCGCCGTCGGACGCACTCAGAACGTTGAGCCTCTGCGGTCGAGTCGAATTCTCAAGTGTTTTGTCCACGAGGTAGGAGAGCCACAGTTCAGAGCCGCGCATTCGGATTGAACTCCGCGGCTCTCCAACTAGCCGAACACCGCTGTCTGGACCCTTCGTCTATTGCTGGGCGCTGTTCTCCAGGATTATTCGCTCCGGATCGATCGTGTAAACCCAGGGAACTGAGTTCTTCCAACCATTGCGCAAGCGCTGCCCATGGAAGACGCTGCCGGGATCGTTGACCAGGTCTCCCTCGAAGCCATCGATGATCGTGTAGGCCTTGTCGATACCGGCTTTCGCTAGCATGTTGACTGCCATTGCCGAACGATCGCCCCCGCGACACATGAGGAGTAGAGTGTCGTCTGGTTCGGAGATAGATCGAACCTCATCGACGAAAGCGGTGTTCCAAACGGGTCCGTAGGTCGTTAGGCCATCTTTCCGACTGTAGGTGACGAATGCCAACGGGATGTTCCAAGCCTGATCTGGGTGACCGATGAAACCGTATTCCTCCGGAGTTCGGACATCGATGATCTTGACCCTGTCTGGATCAGCTTTCCACATGTCGTAGGCTTCACTGGCTGACACATACAATCCAAGCGTCGTTTGTTTCCCCTTGGGCAAGTCTTGGTCGGACGCGAGAATCTGATGCATTGTTGTTATCTCCATCTAGCCAAAATCCCCTGCCAGCGTCGATCGATCATGGAACCATTCGTGTTGACAACCTGGTCAAGAGCGACGTTCCCCCTTGAATCAACGCAGTCCGAAGGGGATTTCAACTCGCTTTGGGCGACCTGAATTAGGACGACTAGCCGAGACGAAGCGCCATTGCCTCGTCGAGGGACGTCTGCTCGGGCAACACTTCCATACTCCTCTTCTTCCATTCCTCTTCCAGGAGTTCGGTCGCGGCCTGTTCCATGAACTCCGGCGCCGCCCACTCATAGATGTCGAAATCGTTTTCGATGTACCCGTGACTGAGCATAAAGTCCTTGTTGATCCTCAAGGCCTCGAGGTTATATGGGGAGAGAACCGGAACCATATCCACCGTAAGGATGTTGCGATACGTATCCTCGACATCTAGGTAGTAGGTCTGCTTGTCCAGGATCGCTGCTGCTGCGTGTTTGTGCTCGTTGGACCAGCGACCCACCTTGATGAGGCCTTTGAGGAGCGCGACAATCACTTCAGGATGTTGTTCGCAAGCTACGTCGGTCACCGTGCAGGTCGCAGGGACATTTGCGCCCTGGAGCGTCCAGTCGGGGTATTTGGAGAGATCTTCGATCGCCTTGATCTTGCCCGTTTGTTCCTGGATATGCTGGAACGGACCCGACTGGGCGTAGATCGCGTCGACCGTGCCATTGAGGAGTGATGTTTCCAGCGGTCGGAAGGCAAGATCATGCTTGTGGTCACGCTTGAGCCACAACTCTGACGGATTGATCATGGGCGCGAGCATCTCGGGTTTGTCGTACCAGTCATCGGCATACGGAAACTCGACGATTTCCACATCGTCGCGCGTCATGTTGTTCAGCATGAGCATCAGTTCGATGCCTTGCTCTTCCTGGACCCGCCACCAGTCGTTCTTGATGACATTCAGGCTCTTGGTAAGTCCGATCTTCTTGCCTTTGAGATCTTCCATCTTGTAGATCGAGTCACCTGAGCGGACCATCATGACCCCGCCCTCGTAGACATGCGTCGTTCCGATTAGACGCGTTCGGCGACAGTCCGCCTGGACGTGGATCGCCGGAAAACACCCGCCGAAGCGCATCAGGTTGTCGAGGTTGTGGACGTAATGCGGATACCAGTCGTTCTCCGTCGTAGAACGGAGAAACTTGTACGCCACATCGATCTTGGTCATCTCTTCGCGGACCCAGCCGATTTCCTGATCCACGTTGCTTGCCGAAACGAGAGGACAGTTGGTGTAGTAAAACTCACTCCAGTCCACATCGACGGAATGCATCGTTTTCCCTTTGATCGTAGTAGTAGACATAATGATTCTCCTTTGACGGTACGTAGGCAGGAACCCCACTTAGCAAGCGTAGATTGCCTTGTATGACATCCCCATCCGAACCGTTGCGATTGTCATGGCAGAAGCATGACAAACCGGCCCTGACCTAACGGGCTGATGCCAAAACAGTGTTGTCTCGGTCCTGCATGATGGCTGGCGTCGGTGTGCGTTGGCAATTCAACCGTTCCGTTTGTGATTTGCGGCTCTGCCACTCATGCTTCAATTGAGGTAAATCGGCATCCTCGGCTTCAGAACGTGAGCGCGACACCAGCCATTTACTGCAAGTTATCCGTGTTGTTCAAGGAATGACTTCGACACTCGGGCGCCTGCCGGACAGCACCCGGACTCCGTCGAAAGGAGCTGCTCTTTCATGTGTCCTCGTTGAGCTCGGCGTCCGGATCCGCTCCAGTACCGGAACTCCACTGCAACCCGAGGTTTGGCCAGTCGTTGTCGAAATAGAGCCCGATCTCGGTCGCGTCGGTCGACTCTCCATCGAGTTCGATCCTGACCGAAGGGAGAGTTGGATTCGACGCCGAAATCAGGACCGCATCACCGCTGGGTGACCAGGAAAGATAGCCGCTGGCGTTGAGACTGATTTCGAGGTTGAGTTCCTTCTTCCCCGGAACCGATCGGACCTTGAGTACCGAATTGCTCATGACGACGGCAAATCGTGACCCGTCTGGGGACCAGACCGGACGCTCGCTGACTTCGGAGCGAGCGGTCAAGCGTTCGGTTTCACCGGTTTCGTGATCGATCAAGTAGATCGCGGTTTCGTTGCTTTCGAACCATGCGGTTCCGCCGCGCGCCTCCCACGCCAGCAGCGAGTTTCCTGCTGGAGACCACGAAACCGACACCACGGCCGGCATCCATTGTTCAGTCAGGCTGCGGATGTCTCCGGTCGCGAGATCGATTACCTGGACCTCGCCGCTCCGAGTCAGGTTGCCGATGCCACTCGCCGTTTGTCGCCGAATCGCCACGAATGCCAACTGTGAGCCATCCGGAGACCAGGTGGGGGAGAGAACGTCGACCATGGAATCCCAGGTCACGCTGCCGCCTTCGGTTGGATCGATCGTTCGCTGATCGCCGGTGGTGAAATCATGGATCACGATCCGGAGATACGTGCGCGTCATCGGGTCGCCAGCGCTGGCGGGACTGACGAATGCAATCTGGGTTCCGTCCGGACTCCAGGCGAAATAAGGTTCGATGATTGCGGTCTCGCTGACCAGTTCGCGGTTCGTACCGTCTGCCTGCATCACATAAAGCGAACCGGTCGAGTTGCCTTCGTCAGTTGCCGATAGGAACGCGATTCGGTCGCGGGATGGACTCCACTGCGGAGCGAGAACCGGGATATCCCGGACGAGCATGCGTTCGTCGCTCAAATCGGGGCCGACCTGAAACAGCAGCCCCGCTCGCGTATAGAGGATTGGCGCATGGAGGGAGCGGAGTTCGTCTCGACGAGCAAGGAGCGATTCGTTTTCTGGATCGAGCAGGATCAAGCGACCCAGCAACTGATCCGCGGTCAGCCATTCATGCCGAACAACCGCGAGGTCGAGTTCGCGTTCGATCGCAGAGACGAGTCCCGATTCGGCATCGAGCACTCGCTGATCGATGTCTTCGTAGTTCGGAAGGTCGGCCTGAATTCCTGAGAGGAGAGCCAGAGCCGTTTCGTACTCACCAGCGTCTAGCGCCGCCAGTCCATCCAGATAGGCGGAGCGGACCGGAGCGAGTTCATCCAGCGTCTGTTGACGGAGTTCCGGGGCGTCCCGAAAGGAACCGGCTTGGGCAAAGGAGGCTGAGGCGGTGACCAGATCGCCCGTTTCCAGCGCGAGTACGCCGCGTTCATAGGCGTCAGATTTGGCAAACCGATCGGATGCGAGCTCCCAGGCAAACCAACTGCCGATCCCGACGGCAATCAGAAGTGGAACGATCATCACCCAGCGCTTGAACGGAGATGTCTTGCCACCCATGCGTTCGGCCGTATCGGTCTTCTGGCGTTCGCGCGGCGATGCGATTGCTGCGTTGCAGGCAAAGCAGTGTGTGGCGGTAGCGGGATTCTGGGCTGTGCATTCGGTGCAGAACATGAACGATCTCGCGATAGGGGTTTCTGCCAGATTATGCTAGCACCCCTGACAGAGTGAGGTTGTGACTCCCGCACAGCAGGACAACGGTGTGCCAGACGAGCAAAAACGGCAGATAGTCGGGTGTGGATTCGCGATCGCGTTGGTGATCGCGCCGTTCCTGGCCCTTCTCTATGGCCAGGCTGCGGGTCTGGCGGTACTCGCCGGTGCGCTAGCGACCACCCTTTTGGCTGTCATCGAGGGAAGCCGGGGCGCGGACGCAGTCGAGCAACGACGCTTGCGGATCCTGGCTGTTATCAACGGCATCTTTTTTCTGCTGACGCTGATTCTGCTCGGTGCACTCCTGCTTGGTTAGGCGAAATCTGCCGTTGGTTTGCCTGCTTCGATTGCGAACGTCGCGATGTCTTCGAAGGCCGCATCAGGCCGATCGACGCTTGCGGTTGCGCGGAACGTCGCCAGCAACCGCTCGCTGGACAAGTCGCAGATTGTGTAGCCATGCCTGAGATCGAGAAACCGGCTGGACGGATTCCCAGGTAACGCCAGTGCCAGCGCCGGACCGAGAGGATTGCGAGCGGTGATCGAACTCGCGACCAGTTCGGCGCCTATTGCTGGTGAGTCGGGTTCAAGGAAATTGGCGTGGAGATCGTTGACCCAGGCCGAATGAACGTCGCCGCTGAGCACGACCAGGTTGCCAGTTGTATCCGGGTTGACCGCATCGAAAATGCGATTTCGAGCGAGCGGATATCCATCCCATTGGTCGTCGTTGAAGAGATCGTCACCACCCGGCTGAGGTACCCGCAATTCACCCATCATCACCTGCTGGCCCAGGATCTTCCAGCGTTCGGTTCCGTTCGCGAGGTGATCGGTGAGCCACGCTTCCTGATCGTTTCCGAGCATCGTTAGCGATGGATCGAGGGAGGCGTCGCAGCGTGGACCGATCGAATTGCCGCAAGGATGTGGGGATCGATACTGGCGAGTGTCAAGGATCGAAAGCGAAACATCTCTGCTAAAGGAGAAGCGACGGGAGAGGGACAGGTTTGGACCTGCGGGGATCGAAGAAGAGCGCAACGGCATGTGCTCGTAGTAGGCCTGGTACGCCGCTGTCCTGCGAGCGACAAAAGCGCCTGGATCGAGACCGCTGCCACTCGTTTCCCCAGCGTAGTTGTTTTCGACCTCATGGTCATCCCAGGTGACGATCCAAGGATGCATCTGATGCGCACGCTGAAGGTCGGGATCGGTCCTATAGAGTGCGTGGCGGTTGCGGTAGTCATCGAGGGTGAGCACCTCGCCGCCGGTGTGCAAGCGGACGGGAGCGTTCTGCGCGGACTGGTAATCGGTGTCGGGGGGATATTCGTAGAAGTAGTCGCCAAGAAAAACGACGAAATCGATTGGCCGATCAGCAAGATCACGGTAGGCGCTGAAATAGCCGTGTTCCCAGTTTGCGCATGAACCAAACGCGAAGCGAATCTGCTCGAGCGCCGAGTCCCGGGCCGGAGCGGTCCTGGTTCTGCCGACTGGGCTGATCGCGTCACCGACCAGAAAGCGATACCAGTAGGTTCGACCTGATTCGAGATTCTCAACCTCGATATGAAGTGAATGTGCCCACTGCGGGGTCGCTAATGCAATGCCGGATTGAACGATGGTGGTGAACGTATCGTCTAGCGCAATCTCCCAGCCGACGGGGACCTCCACCGGCTCGATCCCGCCACCGTTGAGGGGATCTGGAGCCAGCCGAGTCCAGAGGACAATCGACGTTGGGGTGGGATCGCCGGAGGCAACGCCGAGTGTGAAGGGGTCGAAACCGGGTTGAATCGCACTCTGGGCACGTGATCGCGTCATTCGACTGGCGCCAAGCAGACCGAGACTGGTGTGTAGGAGGAGTCGGCGGCGAGTAATCATGGACCTGACGTTCCTCCGGATCGACCGAGTTCAAAAATGTTTGAAGATATCCTCAGAGGGTTGCCCGTGAGATTACTAGCGTCTCACAAATTGTCTGGATATCATTCGAGTTGTCGGCATAGAGCTGCTGCGCCAGAGCCAGTTTCTTCGGATCTGCGAGTTTCTTGGGTCGTCCCCCTACTCTCCCCCTGGCTCGAGTCGCCGTCACCCCTAACTCAGCCAGTTCGCCAAAGACATGGAATTTCAACTTCCCACCAGGGGTCGTCGTGTCGAACTCTTCAGTGAGACTTTGGAACTCGATTCCCTGCACTTTTAGCATCGCAACGGGCTCTATGTGATGCTTCAGCGATCGCCCCAGTCGATCGAGGTGCCAGCCAACCAGGGCGTCGTCCTTCCGTATGAAAGATCCATAGGAGCGTTTCTTCAAGTCCTGGACGATCGGCCTTCGCGACACTGCCGACTTCCTCGAGAATGCGATCGCAGCCCACGGCGGTGAGCGCGTCGCGTTGCAGATCGAGGGTCTGTTCTCCGGTGGAGATTCCGGTGTAGCCAATTTGCATATGCCTATCGTCTCAAAACTCGGAATCTAGCGCAAGTAGCAATAGGCTGGTTCTGAGATGAGTTCTGGAACAGAAACACATGCTGAAGGGTGACGATATTCGGTGGTCGGCGGAGGAGTCTCAAAAACGAACGTTTTCGAGAGCACTGCGACGGGACGGGGGCAGTGGGGCCTCCGGTCGTTGTCGTGTATAGCAGGCAATGGGCGAATGGCAAATGGCGCCGGGCACCGGGGTCGTGTACGCCCACGGCCTTGTTGACGTCACCTCCGGCGGGGATTGCACTCTAGAAGGCGCTGACCGCAAGGGGCGAACGCCAGGGCAATGCGATGCTCTCTTCGCCTTATCATTGGCGGAAATTCTGACCGCCTCAGCGCACAGTCAGGCGACGAGGTGTCCTTCGTCGTTGCTCGGCCGAGCCGTTTCGACCTTCCCAATATTCTGATCCAGTTTGAGTATCCAATTCCAACGATGACACCCAAGGCGAAATCCATGGCGCTGAAAACCCTCCGGAAGGCGAGTTTCGAGTCGAAATAGGAATCAGGTCCTAGAACATTCGGGAGTCTGGCCTGATGGCATCTCAATGCCCTTGAGCTAGTCTGGATTCTCGGAACTGAACTCGCTGGGAGAAAGCCATGACATTCGAAGAAACGGTCAACAAGCTGGTTGGATTCACGATGATCGTTGGACCGATATTGCTGGTCATCTCGACCGCTCTCATGGCGACCGACAAGCTCGTTCCCGGCATCATTCGCGGGTTTTATGGGGGCGTGTTGCTGCTCGTTGCCTGTCTCAAGCTCGGCCTGGTGGTGGGACGGAACTCCGGCAAGCTCGGAGCTGCATGTCTGGTCGCCGGCTTGCTGGGTGGTGTGGTTTTTATCGCGGCTACTATCGAGAAGTTGACCCGGGAGATGCTCGTACGTGAAGGCGTTTCCGAAGCGGCCCTCGATGCGGTCATAGAGGAAGTTCCCTGGCAGCTCGGACTCATCTGGATCAACGGGTTACTCTTTCCATTGTCCTGGATACTAATCGGCGCTGGCTTGCTTCGTAGCAAAATCGTTAACCGCTGGGAGGCAACAGCCTTAATCGCAGTAGGGCCTTCCTTCTTTGTCTTTCAGGGACTCGGATTCTTCACAGACGTGGGCCTCGTCATTTCGATGATCTTATTGCTCATCGGAATCGCGCCGATCGGATTTCGCATGATAGGTGCCGGCCCGTCAAACTTCGGCGTTGAAGAACCTTCACCGGCCAGTATGTAAACGTAAAGGATGAGTCGTATCGGTTAGCCGATCGGGAATCGTCATGGCGCACGCACTGGAAAACAACAACGGTTCACCTGCGACCCCGCACTCGGTGGCGCGAAATCAAGCAAACCGCCTGATCCGCGTGGCCTGGTGGACTGTGACACTCGTTCTAACTGGATCGTTCGCGATCGCCATTGTCGCCCGGTACGACGAGCTGCGGCGGCCTTGCGAGACAGTCGAGCAAAGTCGGGATTGCGGCTACTACGTTCTCACGCCAAATCAAGCGGAGATGCTGAACAACCTGGGTCTTAGCCTCGACTTCTACGCGATCTACATGCTCGCTGTGGATTCGCTTCCTGCGATCTCCTTTGTCTCACTGGCAGTGTTCATTGTTCTGCGCCGACCAGACGACCGAGTTGCTACGGCAATATCTATGGGATTGATCGCAACCGGTCTCGCGATTGGTCCCGAGGTTCTCTGGTCGCTCGACAGGGCATATCCCGGAGTTGGTGACTACTGGCTATCGCTGATTTACCTTCTCGCCATTCCGGCATTCGTCTATGTCAATGCCACGTTTCCGAACGGGCGTTTCGAACCGCGCTGGATGAGATGGGCGGCGATTGGCATGATGACCTGCTTGCTGGCATCGATTCTGCTGGAGTTGCTGACTGGCAGGACAACGGATAACGGGTTGGTATCGGGCCTGGTCGTTGCGGGCTTGACCCTCTGGCTCTCGTTGATAGCGGGTCAGTTCTATCGGTATCGAAGGCACTTTTCTCGAATCGAACGTCAGCAAATGAAGTGGGTGCTGTTTGGATTGCTTTGCTTTGCGGTTGGCGGCGTGACCTGGGCACTTCTCTTCGACGGGCGGCTCGTCGACAGCGAAACGACACAGGTCTGGCACTATCTGGTTGTGTTTCCGTTGTTGATTAGTGTCGCTGTGGTGCTTCCAGTGACGATGACATTCGCCATTCTCCGCCATCACCTCTACGACATCGATGTCATCCTCAATCGAACCCTCGTCTATCTCATCCTGACTTCGGTAGTCGTGGCGACGTATGTCCTCGTCGTTGGAGGAGTCGGCACGGCGGTCCATGACCGTGGGAACTCCTGGTTACCGTTCGTAGCCGCAGGGCTCATCGCGGTGCTCATTCACCTGCTGCGCGACCGGATCCAGCGGGGAGTGAACCGATTGATGTTTGGCGCCCGTGATGAGCCCTACACGGTACTCACCGAACTTGGTCGCGATCTGAGCTCGACCGCGCATCCGGACACGGCGCTTCAGCGAACAGTCGAATCGATCGGTTCGGCGCTGAAGTTGCCATATGCGGAGATCGATCTCAAAAAGGAATCGGGATTCAAGACGGTCGCATCGTATGGTTCGCCTGTTACCGAACCGCTTTCGATTCCGATGATGTATCAAGGCGAGTCTGTTGGAAGGCTCCTCGTATCACCTCGTTCGCCATCCGAACAGTTCACCGAAAACGAACGTCGTCTACTCGGCGACATCGCGGTTCAGGCCGCTGCTGTCGCCGCATCAGTGCAGTTCACTCAGGCAGTTCAGCGAGCCCGCGAAAGCCTGGTCTTCGCCCGGGAGGAGGAACGGCTCCGCATTCGCCGCGACCTCCACGATGGTCTCGGGCCGACACTGGCAACCCAGACGCTCAATCTCGACGCTGCCATCGACTTGCTGCCCGATGACCCTGATTCCGCGAGTAAGTCACTGCATCAGATCAAAAAACAGAACGCGGAGCTGATCGGTGACATTCGGCGACTCGTCTATGAGCTGCGCCCGCCGGCGCTTGACGAGCTGCATCTCGTCGGGGCAATTCGGTCTCACGCTGCCCAGCTCGATACCAGCAATGCCCTCAGCATCGCTGTCGAAGCCCAACCAGACCCACTGCCGGAGCTTCCAGCCGCGGTCGAAGTTGCCATGTACCGGGTTGTCGAAGAGGCGATCACCAACGTCCTCCGCCACGCAAGAGCCAGAAAGTGCCAAGTCGGCTTGCGTGTTGTCACCAATTCTCCTCGAGCGCTGGCCCTGGAGATTGAGGACGACGGCATTGGTATTCCAGACAAACCTCATTCGGGCATTGGAATGCGGTCGATGCGCGAGCGTATCGAGGAACTCGGCGGCCAATTCCGGGTCGAGGACCTCTCGGGTGGCGGGACACGCATATCAGCCTCGATCCCGCTTATCGACAGTCCTTCGTCTCAAAGGGGAGAGGTCCTATGACTGGGGATCGTGCTCGAATTCGCGTGCTCGTCGCCGACGATCACACCCTTTTCCGTGAAGGTGTCATGACGATGCTCGAAAAGAGCCCCGATACCGAACCGGTCGGAGGCGCCGGAAACGGCGGCGAGGCGGTCGCCCAGGCGAATGCGCTCGAGCCGGAAGTGATCCTGATGGACATCATGATGCCGGGGATGAATGGCATCGAGGCAACCGAAGCGATACTCAGTGTTCATCCCGGACACTCGAATCGTCACGTTGACCATGCTCGAAGATGACGATTCGCTCTTCTCGGCGATGCGGGCCGGGGCCGCGGATACATCCTCAAGGGCGCCGACCGCGCCGAGATGCTGCGGACCATTCGAGCAGTCTCTTCCGGCGAGGCGCTGTTCGGCGGACCGATCGCCGATCGTATCAGCACCTTTTTCAGAACTGGCAACGTCTCCAACTCATCGGTGTCTAAGCCATCCGGAGCTGATCGAACGGAGCGCGGATAACCTCGGAACGAGTCGTGGTGGACTCAGTGTCCCGAGCTGCGACGCTCAAGGCATTCTCCCCCTGGCCATTGGACGCGGTCAAGTTCACTAACGTTCCTCGCGTCTCTAAAACCACCGTTTTCGCGACGCTGAGCCCGACTAGCAGTAACTCCGCTGGTTCCCATTGTCGCAGCTGACCCCTATTCGTGCGGTCTCGGAGACAGACATGTTCATTGCGCATCGTTCAGCTTGATCTGGCACTCCAGGTTAGGCCGCTACGGTCCTCAATATCGGCTGTGGGACCTCCGATGGAACTGCCGACAACGCTGGCAGCGTGATTGATCTCGGTGCCGTCGATCGTCTGGCACCGCACCGACGAAGCCGATGTCAATGATCGAGGAAGGCGCTACCAGGATTCGACCATATGCTTTGCTGTGAACTCACCAAGGGGAGGCAGGGAATCAGTGCCACCTATGATCTGGCGGGCACTGGTTGTGGCTCCCCTTTTCCATAGAGATACAGTTGTTCGCCCGCCAATGTGATTCGTCAGCGCTCTGGAACCGGCAGCGATTCAAACGAAATCCGCTGGCCGCTAAAAAAGCCTTCTCCTGACTCAAGTCCCATTTCCCACACTGTCGGGCCGCTCAGGCCGGCTCCGGAATCATCGACTTCAATCGACCACCACACCGTCATTTTCTCCGGACTCATCTGTGGGGCATCGGGATTCGCATTGGGAAAGATGACAATGACCTCGACGGACCGTGTTCCAGTTTCTCGCCAGATGCCTAACGCACTTCCGAGCCCGAGTGCGTTCACTTCCTGGTAGGTCCCATCGGCATGGAACATCACGTGTCCTCCTGGAGGAATCCCCAGATCCAGAAGCCCACGACGGGATGCTCTTCCATCTGCTCGTCCTGCGCCCGCGTCATTGCTGAGGTCCCTAGCACAGCCGAAGCCGCCAGGCCCAAGCCGGTCACACCCTTCATCACGTCCCGTCGGGTTACCTGAGCTCGCTGCGTTGCCATCACGACATTCCTCTCACGATTGCATGCGATTCCGTTGCCAGTTATGACGAACAACCACCTCGATAGGTTACGCGGCGTCTTGCTCGCCGAAAACCATGAGCCCAATAACCGGACGAGTGCAGTGCCCATCCAGATATCGTGGCCGCGTTTTGGAGCTGCGTTGCCGCCCGGGGAATTGGCGATCTTTCGCGCAGCGTCTCGATTCAAAGCTACTTGGACATGGCGATTAGACAGGCAGATCGACGCATCGTCAGCGCTGCTTGCGAACCGATGATGTCATCGATCCGCGGAGACGTCTTGCCCCAATGCGATCAGAGTGTCGTACCATAGGCCAAACCCCAGTCGACACCGGCACCATGTCGAGTTCAAAAGGAGAGGTCTATGCACCCGTCATCATCACCAGCGCGCTCTATCCTGGCATTCGCCGCCGCGATCGCACTCCTCGTTGCTTCGATAGCGGCTGGTGCCACAGTCCAGCGTGCCATCGCCCAGGACGGGGCGTCCGCGGGACATCCGAGCCACCTCCACAAAGGCACCTGCGATCAGCCTGGTGAAATCACCATTCCGCTCGGCACTATCGGCAATGACTACATCAACTTCTGGGATCCGGCTGCCACCGTTGAGTCCGTCGGGAGCGAATCAGCCGTCACGGTTATCTCAGCGTCTACGCCGATCGACGCGCCTCTTTCGGCTTTCATCGATTCCGAGCATATGCTGATGGTGCACGAGAGTGAGGACAATCTCCAGAACTTCATTGCCTGCGGAAACGTTGGCGGCAATCTGGTCAACGGAACCGATCTCCAGTTCGGCATCGAGCCACTGAACAATTCTGGTGTTTCCGGTATCGCCTGGCTGATCGACGATGGCGACGGAAGCTCAACGCTTCACGTGTTCCTGGTTGGTGGTGACGAGTCTGAGGCAGTCGAGCCAGCATCCGAAGCAACGCCCGACACCGCTGCGCAGGAGGGCGAGGAGCCAGCCGACGGCGATTCCGCGGAGGGAGCCGCGACAACCCTTGAGGTGACCATCGCCGACTTTGCCTTCACGCCATCGAACCTTGAGGTCTCAGTGGGAGATACGGTGACCTGGACAAACACGGACAGGGTTCCGCACACAGTAACCCAGGATCCCTCCGGCAGCGGATTTCAGTCTGGGACGATCGCGAGTGGCGAATCCTTTTCGTTTACGTTCGAGGAAGCTGGGGAGTTCACGTACTTCTGCGAGTTCCATCCCAACATGACGGGAACGATCGTGGTCACCGAGTAACGAATGCAGGGAACCGTTTCCAGCGACAGATCATTGAAGCCGTGCTGGAAGCTCTCGAGAAATCTTCTTGAGGCAATTGACCTATGCATCAGGGTCGATGACAGCAATGACTTGGACAGTGATCGGATCAGATCCAGAGTTGACCAGGAATGCTTTGGTGAGAGCTCGGGGTACCAGGACGTTGAGGTCGTTGGCCGTGGAATGGAGGAACGCTGAATCATCCGCGATTTGTACCGTTTCTTCCAACCCGGCAAGATCGTTCACGACAGTGAGCGTGTTTGAGTAAGAAGTCAGAATCAGCAACCTGGAAGATTTAGCAATCGGTAGACGAGCGCCGCTGGGAACAGTGAGCAGGCCGAATTCGATATGCGCGTTCTCACTGAACGCTTTGGTCTCGATTTGAAGCAGCATGCGGCCGAGCCCGACAGCTGCAGCATCAATCTCAGCCGGAGTATTGGGCCAGACTACATCGCCCGTTTCATCGACCTCTGGCAACAAATCAAGACGTACAATGGATGCCTTGCGAGTCGTAGCATTCGTCAGGACGTGAATACTGCTGGGGGGAATAATAACGATGGCCCCAGCGGACACCCTGACCGCACGAACGCCAGCAACTCTTGACCTATCAAAATTCGCGTCAATTAGGAAGAGTCCCTGTTCGTTTAACCGCTCGTATGCACCGACGAGCTCCACCTGGACTTCACCGGCGAGCACGTGAATGATTTGTGGCATGTTCCCGGTTTGGCGACTTCCTAGATAACCAGGTGGAACCGGCTCTGCCGACGCGTACAACGTTCTGTCAGTTGGCATCGCGTAGTCGTACGGAACTGACTGAAACGTTTGTGCTGAGAAATGCACGCGGTCGTACCGACGTTCCACAATCTTCCTGTTCGCGATCCGAAACACCTCGTACGGCGGCCAAATCCAGCCACTTTCGTCGAGTCTCAGGCCCAGGACCTCAGGAGTCTGACTCTGATTCCACGAAAACGCGAGAGACAACAACACGATCATCGGCAAGCACCAGATCGGTTGCCAGCCTGGCGTTCGGCGCAATCGTCCGAAACTGTGAAAGCTGCCGTTCCAAGGCATCAACTCCGAATTCTCCCGACGCTTGTGCAGCGGTATCGATCAGGTTTTCGTCCACGAGTTGCGCCAGGTTATCGGAACTTCCAGAGTCGAGATAGCGATTGATCGCCGCGTAATACTCTCTGACAAGCTCAACGTCGGCACGGTCCGATGTCGATCGTTGAGTTGGAATGACCAACGGCACCAGACTGACAAAGGCCAGGATCCACGCGACCACGAGGGTAAGAGTCGCGAAAATGAAAGAAACGCGAATCAACGACCCATTCCGGGAGCGAGTTGTCGATTGAACGCTATTAGCGCCACGTAGGGTTGACACCAGAGATGTTCCGTCCATACTAATTGCATCATCTGCTTTATCTTCCTTTAGCATGGTCTCTTGGATGAAGGAACACCACCAATTCCTCACCACCACTTGCCTATCCACTTCTAAGTCTGGTCGCAACACCTGTATCGGATCTGGGGATGGAAGACCGCGATCACACTAGAAGACCGGTCAGTTCGCGTTCATTTGCGGACCAATTGCGAGCTCTGCGGGAATCCGCAGGACTCACGCAAGAGGAGCTGGCTGCCATGGCAAACTTGACACCCAACACGATAGGAGCGCTCGAAAGAGCCGAGCACCAGCATCCTTATCCATCAACCGTGCGGTCACTTGCGAGCGCACTTCAGCTGAATGACGACGAGCGCTCAACTCTTGAAGCATCGATTCCAAGACGACGAGCGAGGAGTCTTGACGCGCGGGGCGAATCCTCAGCTTTGCCGTACGCCACGTCGTCGTTCGTCGGTCGCGAACAAGAAGTGTCGGCGATTGCATCGTTGCTTCGTCGGAACGATGTGCGAGTTGTCACGCTTACCGGGCCGGGCGGAGTCGGCAAGACGGCGCTCGCACTGCAGGTTGCTCACGAGTCGGGAGGCGACTTTTCCGACGGCGTTATGTTCGTCGCGCTCGCATACATCTCCAATCCATCACTCGTCATCCCGACCGTTGCGCGTTCAGTTGGTGTTCTCGATTCCGGCTCGACCCAAACCATGGAAGCGATATTCGCGACACTTCAGCATCGACATGTGCTCGTCATCATTGACAACTTTGAGCATGTGACGGAAACAGCTCCTTTCATCAGCGAAATCGTTCGTAAAACCTCCCACGCACGTTTTCTGGTCACGAGCAGAGCGCGACTGCAGATATCAGGAGAATTCACCTATCCGGTTCCGCCCTTGGACCTTCCCGAGGAGATCGATTCCTTCGCGCCAATTTCTGAGAGCGAGGCAGTGAGGCTATTTGTCGCCCGGGCGCAAGCACTCGATCCACGTTTCGATCTCACACCATCGAATGCTTCGACAATTGCGGAGATTTGCCGACAACTCGATGGCCTGCCTCTCGCCATCGAATTGGCCGCGGCTCAGACACGAATGCTCCATCCAGAAAACTTGCTCCCGAAACTGAGCCATCGGTTGTCCTTGTTGACTGGAGGACCCCGTGATGCCCCGGATCGGCTCAGGACAATGCGAGATGCAATCGCATGGAGCTATGACCTGCTACCTCCCGATGCTGAATCCATGTTCCGGCGTCTCGCAGTCTTTGTCGGCGGGGCACCAATGGAGTCAGTTGATTCAATCTTTCTCGACGGCGACACGCTGAATCAGGAAGTGATTTCAGCAATTTCTCTGCTTCTGGATCATGGTCTGGTTCACCGAGTAGAGACATCCGAAGGTGATCTGCGCTTCGGGATGTATGAAGTTATCCGAGAGTTTGGGTTGGAGCAACTCGTCGAGACTGGAGAGGAAGCGGCGACGCGAGATGCTCACGCCACCTACTTCCTCAACCTCTGCGCGAACGCCGAAGACGGGCTGTCAGGACCAGATCGAGACCGGTGGTTCGCTCGACTCGAAAGAGACCTGCCAAATATGCGAGGTGCCTTGGTCTGGTTGCATCGTAGCGGACAGTATGGCCACGGGCTTCAACTGGCGACCGCACTTACCTGGTTCTGGTATCTACACGGTCATGCGCGGGAGGGGTACCAGTGGATCAAGAGTTTCCTAAAGCAGTTTCCTGGTCATGATCGACCGCTGAGAATCAAGGCGCTGATTGCGATGGGCTCACTCTCCCTCTGGATGGGCGAAGCGCGGGAAGCGACCGAATTGACGGAGCAGGCATTGGAAATAGCCAGGAAAAGCGATGACCAGCGAGGACTTGCGCTTGCGCTACGGGGTCGTGGCCATGCCGCCACTCATCTTGGCGATCTTGAGCGCGCGGAGCGACTGCTGGGTTCGAGTATCGCCATGTTCCGGGAGCTCGGCCAAACGTGGGATATCGCAATGGCGCTGAACTGGTTCGGCAGCACCGCAGTGGCTCGAGAAGATTACCCAGCAGCGGCTGCACGCTTCGAGGAATCGGAGTCGCTGTTCCTGGAATGTGGGGATGCCCTCGCTGCCAACTGGCCCCGCGGGAATGGCGGAGGCTTGGTGTCATTGCTCATGGGCCGCATCGAGGCGTCTAGAGGTTCGTTCGCAGAAACGCTCGCGGTGGCTCGAGCGATGGGCGACGATTGGTGGGCGTCCTGGTGCCTGATGGGCATTGCCTTTTTGGCTACCGTGGAGGGAAACCATGAGCAGGCTGCGCACCTCTTCGGAGCGGCGAGCATGCGGCGAGACACCGCCGGCGTGTCACTTCCTCCAGCGATGCAGCCTATTCACGAGAAGATGATTTCCACCAATCGGGCTGCCATGGGTGCGGCAAGCTGGCAACCCGCGTTCGACCATGGACGCTTATTGTCATTGGAGGATGCCGTCATCGAGGCCGAAGCAGTTGTCGGAATGAACCGCTTTCCAGTCGATGGGTCGAGGATACGTTGACATCCTCATCGGGTTGCATCTTTTCGAATCACGCTTCACGTACGTGTGTGAACTCGAGCATCAAAAACGACCGTTTCTGAGATTAGGAACCAGGCCAGAGTGAATATTGAGTCGGCCTCCCTGTCATGTCCACGATTCGGACACGCATTCCTGCCGCTCGTACTGCAGTAATGGAAAGTTAGCTTGTTCATCTTCCGTCCGGTCTTCCAGGCAGCATCTCCAAGAGCTGAGGAGTTCACACTCGCTGATCCACAGTGTGTCTTCTTGGAGCCGCCGCATTCGAGCCATGGCTGACTGAGTTCATTGCGGATGACCCGGGTCGCGTCTGTAAAGCACGGCACTGGTCAATGGCTCAAGGATTACCTGGGCACGCCATTCACTGCCGTCTTGCGGACACCGGAGATCGGTATCTCTCGGCGATGGTGGTCAACGAACATCACTACTCCAATGCCGTCCTCTACGAGCCTGATGTACACGCCCTGAGTATGAACGAGTTCGATAAGCGGTTTTTGGCGATCGCGGTGAGAACCCTCGTCGATGCGGCTGATCCGGATGCCATCGCCGCTGTCATAGCGCTCCAGGATGCCATCGCGCTGGAGGCCGGTGCGAACGAAACCTATAGTCATCCTGCCCACGATGAGGACTGTCGTAAAGAGACGTTCGATGCCCTGATTCAACTCACCCAGGGACTTACGGATACGCTCGGCATGTTTGGACAGTCCCTGATCATTACACTTACTCATCGTATCGGGGAAACTCCAGAGCCGGAGTTGCTCTTGGACACCCGTGCCTGCACGAACAGGGAGAAGATCATGGCGAAAACGTATCAGAATCTCAAGGATTCCTGGACGCTGGTCAACGGACTGCCAGTTCGTTACCGTGAGTCGAAACGAAGCTATCCGGAGGATGCCGGCACGCTTGTCCATTTGCATGGATTCGCTATTTCGGGGCGATATATGCTGCCGACTGCCGACAAACTCGCCTCCACCTACCGAACTTACGTGCCTGACTTGCCGGGTTTTGGAGAAAGCGTCGAACCAGATCCAGACCTTGGCATCAGTGATCTCGCCGACGCCACGATTGCATTCATGGACAACGTCGGAATCAAGAAAGCGACGCTTGTCGGCAACTCGATGGGATGTATCACGTCCATCGAAGTATCCCGGAAGTATCCGGACCGCGTCGAACGGCTCGTTCTTTGTTCACCGGCCGGTGGACCATACAACCAACCATTGATCAAGGGGCTGCTGCAGTTGGCGCGGGACGGATTCCACGAACCAATCAGCCTCTGGCCAATTGCGATCAGCGACTATCTCCACTTTGGGCTTGTGGATGTCATCAGGCTCTTCCGGGACATGATCAGTTATCCGTCGTTGCAGCAGTTCGAGCTCTTGAAAGTGCCGACGCTTGTCATCAAGGGCGAACATGATCCTCTGGTTTCTGAAGAAAACGCGATTGAGCATTCGCGCGGAAACGATCTCATCAGCCTGGTCCGTCTCAACGGAGCCGCCCACGCAAACAATTTCTCTCATCCGGATGAATTAGCGAACATCATTCGGAGTTTCCTGGAGGACCGGCTGATTGTGGACGATCCCGGCGCAAAGGGAGAAACTGTTCCGCTCAAGCGTGGCAAGATCGTTCGCATTGGCAATGTCGAATCGAACGGATAGGTAAACGTCATGCCAGCCGGGAGCGTAGAGAGCCCGCTACTGCAGGCTCATGGCGGTATCGGGCCACCGCTCCTCATGATCCACGGCTTGCTGGGTTCGACCCGGTGGTGGTCTCGAAACATCGAAGCGTTTCGGGAGGAGTACTCGGTGTACACCGTCGACCTTCCCGGATTTGGGACCAATCGATCCTCCGGCTGGTTTCATATGGCCGACGTCGTGGCGATGCTGCAGTTGGAGATCGGTTCTTTGTGTTCAGGCCAGGTAGCCTTGATCGGACATTCGCTCGGAGGAGTGATCGCTGGAGGCCTGGCCGCGACCCTTCCCGATCGGATCGGACGGATTGTGCTGGTCGATGCGGCTTTTCTGTCCTTGACACCCGGTTGGGCACGCCGACTGAGTGGTATTCCGTTCGAATGGCTTCATCTTTCGTCAGGTCTCGTTCCATTGCTCCTGCGCGACGCGACCCGCTCACGAATCCCGGCGTTTTCCAGTGCTTCCTTTGAACTCCTTTTTCGCGACTGGAGTTCGTGGCTCGATCAGGTGGAGCAATCAAGCCTGATCGTCTGGGGAGAGCACGATCGGATCGTTCCTCTCTCGGTCGGCAGGGCCATGCACCGGCGCATGCTCGACTCCGAGTTGGAGATCATCGCCAGAGCGGGGCACACGCCGATGTGGTCCCATCCGGAAGTGTTCAACGCGTTGGTGCTCCGTTTCTTGCGGCAATCTCCGGACCTCGCGACTGACAATGGGGTGACCCGATGACGACAGATGCGAACCGCTTCCCCTACGCAACCGCGGAACAGATGGCGAACGTCGATCGAGCCATGTTTTCGGTGTGCGGACTGGATGTGCTCCAGGTCATGGAAACAGCCGGACGGATGGTGGCGGTGATGGCGCGGCATATGCTGCTCGGCGATGTTGTCGGCAAACGAGTTGTTGTCGTTTGCGGCACTGGTGGAAATGGCGGTGACGGGATGGTCGCGGCCAGGCATCTCCTCGGCTGGGGGGCGCAGCCGACGATCGTTGTCTCGGGGTATCCCCGTAGCGAAAGCGTGACGGAACGTCAAATGCGGATCGCCCGGAATCTGAGAATTCCGGTTCTGGATGCCAGTGCTGGTAGTCCCGTCGGACTGCGGGGCGATTTGCTGATCGACGGCTTACTTGGTTTTGGATCGCATGGAGCGCCGACCGGAGTAGCGGCTGATTTGATTCGGATGATCAACTCAGCCTCAGCTCCGGTGCTGGCTATCGATCAGCCTTCTGGGCTCGATGCGACAACGGGGAAGATCCACGATCCTGCCGTTCAGGCTCATATCACCATTACCCTGGCGTTGCCGAAAACAGGATTTCTTCAGAGTACCGCCGCCGAACTCCTCGGTGATGTCTGGGTGGCGGACATCGGTGTTCCGGCGCTTGCGTTCGAACAGGCCGGGTTGAAGGTTCCCCGCCAGTGGGCCACCGATTTGGAACCGCTGAATTCCTAGTCCCCGCTGCGACGCGTTTTGGGAGGACGATACCCGGCGGCTTCAGCAGCTTCTGGTGTCGCGAAACAAACATCCGCGTTGGTCAGTGCGTAGCGACCATCCTGATCCGTGTAGTAGATCATCGAACTGGCTTTAGCTTTGACGGGATAGCCGGCCGGGCAATCCTCATCGTCGCGACTCGCCACCCAGGTCCGCACGTCCGGATTTGCAGCAGCGACGACCTCGGGAGCAGTGTCGGCAACCTCGAAGAGATCACTCAATGTGTCGGATCCGGCAATATCTGAGCTTGCTAGCTCGGCGGAAGCGGAAGAAATGTCCTCGCCCGCAAGAGCCTCGGCAATGGCCTGGTTTACGGCGGCGACAACAGCTTCAGTCTCAGCCTTCAGCGTTGGGTCCAAATCGTTCAATAAGGTGGAGATTTGCCCCGGAGCATCGACAGGAGCCGAAACGGAGGTTGTTCTGACCGGTTCAGTGGGAAACTGCCACGCGGGAGGTGGTGTTTCGGCGACATCATTGCGATGCAGGAACTTGACAATCGCTTTGCCGATTCCCAGTGCAATCAACGCCCAGACGACCAAGCGCAGGAACCAGCCAAAGAAACATCCACACGGTAATCGTTTGAGGACCAGGAGAGAGAATAGCAACTTCAAAATACGCATTGCCGTCATTCCTTTGGCCGGATTCTGGCCCTATCCTGACACCATTCATCACTGGTGCAAGGCTATCACAATCGCCCGGAGTTCCTGCGCACCACTACATTTCCGCGGGAGCCTCGATTCCAAGCAGAGCGAGAGCTCGGGCAAGCGTGATTCTCGACGCATCGACGAGTGCCAGCCTGGCGGTTCGAACCGGTTCTTCTGAGTGAATCACCGGGCAAGCGTGATAGAAATCATTGAAACGTTGCGCGAGTTCGAACGCATAGTTCGCGATCAGCAAAGGTCGATACTGATCGGCCGCGCGTTGGACCTCCTCCGGAAAAGCGGCGATCTCCTGCAGGAGGTCGAGTTCTTCCGGGCGAATGGATCCGAAGTCAAGACCGCTTTCTTTGATCGCGGCGCGGTCGGCATCGGTCCAGTTGGCGCGCTGGAGGATGTTGCTGGCGCGTGCATGGGCGTATTGGATGTACGGCGCGGCATGCCCGTCGAATGACAGCGCTTCGTCGAGATCGAACACCACGACCTTGTTGTTGTCGCGGTTGAGCATCGCGTATTTCAGCGAACCGATCCCGACCTGCCAGGCGACTTTGTCCTTGGCCTCGTCGGGAAGATCCGGATTCTTTTCATCGATGATCTGCCGGGCCCGTTCGAGCACCTGCTCGCGCACCTCATCGTAGAGCGGCGCTCGGCCCTTCCGCGAGGAGATGACGCCTTCTGGAAGCGTCACGATCTCATAAGGAAGATGATAGGCATCTCTAGCTTGCTCAAAACCCCAGAGTTCAAGGATCTTGAAGATCTGTTTGAAGTAGAGCGATTGGCGCACATCGACCACCCAGATGGCGCGATCGATTCCGAAATCCTCGAATTTGCGCTTGGTCAGGGCAAGATCTTTGGTCGAATAGAGCGATGTCCCGTCAGATCGGAGGATCGGCAGCGTGCGATACACCTCTTCGTCGAGACCGAGTTTCTGATCGATTTTGACGACGGCGGCGCCGTCGCTGATTTCGGCCACACCCTGGTCGAGCAGTTCCTGGACGATCGCTTTGCCTTCTTCATCGACTTCGCTTTCGAAAAACCAGACGTCGAAATTCGCGCCCAGTTCCGCAAAGATCCGGCGGAAATCTTCGAGACTCCATTCACGAGTTTCCTGCCAGAGCGCAACGAATTCCGGGTTCTGGGCTTCCCACAGCTGGAAGAGGTCGCGCACCTCCTGGCGCCATGTCGGAACATCTGGCCACCAATCGAGGTGCTCATTCAGATCCTGCCAGGCGGCATACCGCTCTGGCGGAGTCATGGATGCCTGGTCGTCGAGATCGGTTTCCAATTCGGGCACATAGTTTTCGGCTTCGAGTGCGAGCTGGGCGCCAATTGCTGGCCAGAAGAGGGGAATGGTGTTGGGATCCCTGAAGTCTTCATCAGCATATTCGAGTTTGCTGGTGATTCGGCCAAAGAGATAGGCGAGATCCTCTGGATTGGCTTCCAGGCGCCAGAGCTCCTTGAGCATCCGGTCGACCGCTTCGACGAACACTACGTCCTCTGCTGCCAGCATCTGCAAGAAGGAGTAGACATCTTTGCGGTACTCGAGTCGAGCGTCCGATTCGGCGTAGATCTGACCGAGCCAGCGGCCTCGGGCAAGCGGATCAGTAGGGGCTTCGCCTTGGTGGAAGCGCTGATAACACCAGAGACTCTTGATGACATGCATGCCGATATCGCCGGGGTAGGTGGCCTGGGTAACGGGGTATCCGGCCGCGGCGAGAATGTTGCTGACCGCAACCCCGAGCGCCGTGTTGCGCAAGTGCCCAACATGGAACACCTTGTGGGTGTTGGGTTGAGAATGCTCGACCATCACTCGTTCGCTGCGGGCGGGTCCGTTGCCATAGGTATCTGGGTTGGCGATCACCTCGGCAACAAGTCCGGTGGCGACGACATTGGGCGCGAAGGCAATATTGATGAAGCCATTGGCGGCTTCAACGCTGGCAAACGCCTCATTGGCGGCGAGATCAGCGACGACCGATTCTCCCAGTGTCTGCGCGATCTGACGCGCTCTCTCTGAGGTGACCTTGCGGGCTTCCTTCTTCGTAAGACCGGCCAGCGTTCCGCTAGCCTCAAGCTCAGACTGCGCCTGTTCGCCCGAGAGTCCATGGAGCACTGATGTCGCCACTCCCCAGGTGCCTTCGAATGGGAGAGGGCGGAGATCGATCGTCCCACGAGGGGATAGCCCCCGGGCTGCCAGGGCCGATTCGATCGCGGAGCGGGCCAGGTCCGCATTCTTCGCGACTACTCCCTGGTCGGCCGATGTGGGTGCGCTGCTCATCAGGTGTTGTTGCTCCTTGAGGGCGCCGTTCGCCACTCGATAGCGAAGTCGACCGCGAAGGCCGACCGATTCTGCAAGCCGAATTGTGGCACGGCGACCGACGGCTGTTCTGGCCAGAAGCAGAACGTCGATCAGAAGAGACTGTTTTCGTCGCTCTCCGGTTTACTGGTCCTGGCGAATAAGCACACCGATGCTGCCAAAGGCGATGATCAGGCCAGTAATTGCGGCAATCAATTGTTTCCAGCCGACGCCTTCGCCGCCACCGCTGAGTCCAAGAGAATCAGCAAAGACCGCGCCCAGGACGAGACCAAGGCCAAGCAGGATTCCTGCGGACGCCAGAAGGCGCGAATGTCCAAACGCCGACGACTGGTCGCTCATGAATCGTCTCGCTGCGTCAATCGGTCTGCACGGCATTCCACCGCTTCGGAAAATCGTGTCTGGCGGCTTGGCCGCCTTACGATTGACCGATCCTTATGCTCCTTATGGTAGCATGAGCCGCTTGAAAGAAAGCGGGTTCTAGAAGGTTATTCCACCGAATAGTGGGCTTTCGCGACGGGTGTTGTTCAGGCCACGAAAACGCCATCGCAATTGCCCGAGATTTCGTTGTAGCATCGTGCTGGCAGGAACGCGAAGAATGTGGTCGCACGTTTCCGTGGTGATGATCGTATACTTCGACCGAAAGCTTGGGAAGGCGTTCGCACGCTCGTCGGAGTGACCGATTTCGCGTCGTTTCTGGTTCATTTCCGAAGACGCGGTGTGTGGAAACGTCGGCGATGGTAGCCACGTCGAGGAGGCATGGTGGGAGGATCAATGAGTCGCGCGAACCATCCGATCAGGAAAAGCTGGATCGCTCGTGGTCTGGTTGTTGTTGCCACGCTGATGTTCTTCGGGATGGCCTTCCTGCCCAGACTTGCTGGAGCGCAAAGTCCTTACAGCACGATCTCCCCGGCGTCTCCCCAAGCTGATGACATCCAATCGATCTACAAGCTGACCTTCTGGTTGGCGCTGGCCGTGTTTATTGGTGTCCAGATCGCGATTATCTATACCGTTCTTCGCTTTCGGCGGCGGTCGGAGGATGAAGCGCGCCCCGAGCAGGTCCACGGTCATCAGACGCTTGAGATTGTTTGGACTATCATCCCCGCAATCATTCTCCTGATCATCTTCATCCCGACCGTGCGCGACATTTATGCCGCTGAGGACAATCTCGCCGATCCAGATATGGTCGTCGAGATCTACGGGAAACAGTGGTGGTGGGAAGTTCACTACGCTGAACCTGACACTGTCGCCAATGTCGTGACTGCGAATGAGATTCATCTGCCGGAAGGCAAGAACGTTCTCTTCAAGTTGTACACAAACAATGTGATCCATTCCTTCTGGGTGCCACGCCTTTCCGGCAAGATGGATCTGATCCCCGGACAGGAAAACCTGCTGGCTTTCGAGACGGAAAACACCGGCTACTACTTTGGCCAATGTGCTGAGTTTTGCGGAGATTCGCATGCTCTGATGCGGTTCAAAGTGATCATCGAACCTGAAGAGCAGTTCAATTCCTGGATCAACGCCTGGAACGCGGGACCATCAACGGCCTCAAGTGATTTCGTTCAGGATGGAGATGTGTCGCAGGTGCCGACGACATTTGGCCTCTGCCTCGCCTGCCACCAGGTTGAGGGCACAAATGCGACGTTGGCCGCTGAAGGAATTGATCAGGCACCCGGTACGGTTGATGCCCCCGGAGCGGCTCGGACGGCTGGACCGAACCTGAGTCTGCTCGGCTGTCGGACAACCCTCGCGGCCGGTACATTGCCAAACACTCCTGAAAATCTTGCAAAGTGGCTCCATGATCCGGGATCGATCAAACCGGGCAACTGGATGGCCTCGGTGATTCAACCGGGAACCCTCACTGATGAACAGATCGATGAACTCGTCGGCTATCTGGAAAGCCTGCAACCAGAAGGTGGTTGCCCGGATCTGCCCGCCCAGGAAGATGGCGAGGAACGGATTGACGTCAGCGAACCGTAAAGCGGAGCGCAAGCATCAGCGAAACTGATCACCGAGAAGCAGCGAAACTCGAGCAGGTAGGAGCAAAACATGGCGTCGATCGCGCAGCCACAAGTCATCGGACCGGCAACCACATCCACAAAACCAGCCACTGGTCTCTGGAGCTGGTTGACCACGATCGATCACAAGCGGATCGGTCTGATGTATGGCGTTTCTGCGTTCATCTTCCTGCTCATCGGTGGGGTCGAAGCGCTGGTCATTCGAGCGCAACTCGCCCAGCCAAACAGCAGTGTGGTCAGTGCGCAGACCTACAACGAACTCTTCACGATGCACGGCACCACCATGATCTTCCTGGCGGTCATGCCGATGAGCGCCGCGTTCTTCAACTACATCGTGCCGTTACAAATTGGCGCGAGGGATGTTGCGTTTCCCCGATTGAATGCCTTCAGTTTTTGGACGTTTCTCGGTGGTGCGATCATTCTGAACATCTCATGGCTTGTCAGTGCGGCTCCGAACGCCGGCTGGTATGGCTATGCTCCGCTGACCTCGAACACTTGGAATCCAGGCCGAAACGTTGACTTCTGGTTGATCGGGTTGCAGGTTCTCGGTGTGGCGTCGATGGCTGCCGCCTTCAATTTCATCGTCACGATCGTCAACATGCGCGCTCCTGGCATGAAACTCATGCGGATGCCGATCTTTACCTGGACCACGCTGATCGTTTCGATCATGATGATCATGGCCTTTCCAGCGATTACTGCCGCGCTCATTCTGCTGGCTTTCGATCGCTTTGCCGGCACAGGTTTCTACGAGCAAGCCGCCGGTGGCGATCCGCTTCTCTGGCAGCACCTTTTCTGGGTCTTTGGTCACCCGGAGGTCTATATCCTGATCCTGCCTGCCTTTGGCATCGTGTCTGAGATCATCCCGGTTTTTTCGCGAAAACCGCTCTTCGGGTATTCGGTGATGGTGTATGCCATAGCGGCAATCGCCTTCCTCGGTTTCGGCGTGTGGGCGCACCACATGTTTACGGTCGGAATGGGACCAACCGCGAATGCTGTCTTCTCAGGCGCGACGATGCTGATTGCCATTCCGACTGGTGTGAAGATCTTTAACTGGCTTGGCACCATGTGGAAGGGATCGCTCAAATTTACGACGGCAATGCTCTTTGCGGTGGGATTAGTGTCGCAATTTGTCATCGGCGGTCTTTCCGGGGTGATGCACGCATCGCCTCCAGTTGATTCCCAGCACAATGACAGCTACTTTGTTGTCGCTCACTTCCACTATGTGCTCTTCGGTGGCGCGATCTTTGGACTGATGGCTGGGATCTATTACTGGTTCCCGAAATTCGCTGGCCGAATGCTGGACGAATCGATCGGCAAGTGGAACTTCTGGTTGATGTTCGCGGGATTCAACCTGACCTTCTTCCCGATGCACTTCGTCGGATTGGCGGGTATGCCGCGGCGTTACTTCACGTACGCCGAGGACAGCGGCTGGGGTCCCTGGAACGCTGTGGTCTCGTTTGGTGCCGTTCTGCTGGGGGTTTCGTTCCTCGTCTTCATTTACAACGCAATGACGTCTTTACGGAACGGACCGGTCGCTCCCGCCGATCCCTGGGATGCGGCGACAATGGAATGGGCCATCTCTTCGCCACCACCGGTCTACAACTTCGCCACCATCCCGACGTTTACGCATCGGGACCAGCTCTGGTGGGACAAATACGGTGGACATGAGTCGGGAATCCTGGAGCACGAGCAAGCGAACGTTACCGATGATGTGCATCCGCATGTTCGCCCGGTCGAAGAGCAGCGAGACGAACCCGTCAATATCCATATGCCGAATCCGTCTTATTTCCCGTTGCTGCTTTCTCTGGGTCTGTTTATCGCCGCGCTCGGACTGCTCTTCGATGGTCCAGTTCTGACTATTGGCCTGTTGCACCTTCCAGTTGCAACCGCACTCGGTGGGTTGCTCGCCTTCATTGCAACGTACGCGTGGGCATTTGAGCCTGCTGACTGATCGACGACGAACCGATTGAGACGACGTCAAACACGGGAGGACGAACCTTGGCTCAGGCCGTTGCCACACTAGAGCAGACGTACGGGACAGGAGGCCATGACACTGGTCATGGCCATTCGGACCATCCGCCGACAAGTACCGGAACGGATAGCCGCAAACTTGCGATGTGGCTCTTCCTCGCCTCGGACTGCATGTTCTTCGGATCGTTGATCGCGATGTACATGATCTATCGGGGAGAGGCGGAACGCCTTTTCCTGGCCGGGCAGGGTGTGGGACCACTACCTCACGAGATTCTCGACATTCCCTACACCTCGATCAGCGCGTTCGTGCTCCTCATGAGTTCCCTGACGATGGTGCTTGCGCTTTCAGCCGCGCAGAGAGGGAATCAGCGTGGTCTGAGGGTCTATCTTGGCGCTACCGCGCTTCTCGGCACGGTGTTCCTCGGCGGCCAGGTCTTTGAGTTCGTGACGTTCAAGCACGAAGGTCTCGGCCTAACGACGAATATGTTCGGCAGTTCATTCTTCACCCTGACTGGCTTTCACGGCGCACACGTGACGCTCGGCGTAATCTGGCTGGTTTCATTGTTGCTGGTTTCTTTGCGTGGCGGGGTCAAGCCGGATCAGGCAATCAATGTCGAGATTGCCGGGTTGTACTGGCACTTTGTTGATATCGTCTGGATCGTGATCTTCACGCTTGTTTACCTGATTCCCTATGACGAGGTGAGTTCAGGGTTGCACGAAGCGGAAGCGGCTCTCCGGGTCATTGGCATCGGTATCGGTTAGGCAGGACGAGGACTATGGCATCGAACCTGGCAGCACACGGAGTCAACGGAGAAGATCATTCGCATGATCACCCGTCAGACCGCAAATACATCGAGATCGCGGCGATCCTGACGGTCATCACCCTGGCCGAGGTCGCGATCTACTACGTTGACTGGATGCATGACACGGGCGCGCTGGTGCCAACACTCCTGGTGATGTCGCTCGCGAAATTCGTTACGGTCATCGGCTATTACATGCATCTCAAGTTTGATGATCCGCTCTTTCGGAACATCTTCATCGCCGGTCTAGTGGTTTCGTTGGCGGTGGTTGGTGCTGTGGCGGCTCTGATTCTGACGCACCAGATCGAAGTATCGACGACGTTGCTGCCCTAGCATCGAAATTCAGTCGAAAGGAGTCCGCTGACCTGATCAATGGCAGCGGACACGAACCCTATGAATCCGTTTCGCCTTTCCCTCCTCCATTCTGGCACAGGCTATCCCACAGGATGGCTTCATAGCGACTGGATTCCCGATCCAACGGTCGTCATTTCGGCATTTCTGATTGCGGCCGCGTATCTCCTCTATACCGGTTCGATGAATCAGCGGAGACCAGATGTCGCCGAGCGCCCGGTGACCACCAAGCAGCGGGTGCTGTTCGTTTCTGGCTGTGTGGCGTTTCTGATTGCGCTCGGGCAGCCACTCGATGACTGGTCAGATAACTACCTGCTGACCGCTCATATGCTGCAGCACCTGATCCTCATGTTCGCGGTCGCGCCGCTCTGGATGCTGGGCACGCCCTCCTGGATGCTCGAGCCATTGACCCGGGTAAACGTGGTCGATCGATTGGGGTATCTGCTGACTCGCCCTGTGGCGGCCTTTATCATCGGGAACGCGGTCATGGTCCTCTGGCATGTTCCAGGGGTCTACAATGCGGCACTGGATTTCGAGCCTCTGCATATTCTTCAACATGGCATGTTTTTGTTTAGTGCCATCATCGCCTGGTGGCCAGTGATCGGCCCAATGCCGGCGTGGCCGAAACTCGAATCACCCGTCAATTGCCTCTATCTCTTTGTCTACAGCATTCCTGGCGGAATCTTGGGCGCGTTTATCACCCTGGGAACTGTGCCATTTTACGATTTCTACGCCAATGTACCGCGGATCTTTGGGATATCACTGGAGGTCGATCAGCAACTGGCCGGAACGATGATGTGGGTCGGGTCGAGTTCGATCTACCTTCTCTGGATCACGGTGCTCTTTTTCCAGTGGGCGGGACGCGAAGACGAAGTGGATCGGCAAACCTCGAATCCCGTGGCTACCCGGAGCGCTTCCGGGGTCGCGCCATGATCGGTGGCTGACCTATGGAAACAGGATTGACGAACCGGGAATCGCGATCTTTTGCGATGGCCTCTGACGAATCGACCAGAGAGGAAGAAGACAAGCGGGGTGCGTGGCGGTTTCTGTGGGTTCTCTTCGTCTTCAAGATCGTGACTGTTCTGGCAACGTTCTGGGCGGCCGGGTTCACCCGTGAGTCAAGTATTCTCCTCTCGCTCACAACGTGGCCTTGGCTTATCATTGCGGCTATCGGCATCGCAGGACCGCTTGCGTTCAAGTTTCGGTTACATCGCGTGCGAGCGCGCCGGGAAGCGCTGCAGCGATCCGAGTGGATGCTGGAAACTTGAGCAAGTAGGATCGAATTGACCGCTTTCTGGGTGAAAGCGAATGGGTTGAGTACAGGGGAGACGGTGCGTGGCTGGTTACATCAACGTCAAGTTCATCCGACCGACGGTTTTTGCGCTGACAGCGATTGTGATCGTCGGCGCGATCATCATCGGCATTGGAGAACTGCTCCTCAATGTCCATGACGATGAATGGTCCAAGGAATATCTTCGTCCAGAACTCTGGCTCGGTGTTGGTTTGACGGTTGGCATTCTCGGTTTGGCCTATTTCCTGATGTCCCGGCCAGCCGGTGCATTGGGTCCACTGGATGACGAAGTGGCGATCGGCAGCAAGCCGATAACGTCTGAATACTCTCTGACGCCGGTCGACCCCTATGCGCGCCATGGGGAACCAGGCACTCTCGCTGATCTTCAGGCGGGCTATACCGTCTATGCCCGGAACGGTGGTCTCGCCGAGATTAGCGACGTCCTCAACAGTGTGGAGGATATCGGTTCGAAGCAACGGACGTTGCTCTATGGTCGTGGTCTCCATGGTGCGCCGTCCGAGGTCTGGATTCCGATCGAAGCGGTGACGACTGTCTATCCGGAGACACGCTCCGTCTTCCTGGCAATCGCCGGCGACGAAATTGAAGCACTCGGTTGGAATCGGCCACCTGCGAGTTTCGTGCGGCAGGAAAGACCAACCGAAACACCACTGTATTAACGTTGGCGCTTAACGAAGATGTTTGACGCGCTCAGCAGTTCTCCTGAGAACTGCTGAGCGCGTTCTTTGTTTTGTCGGCGACTACTGAGGATTCACGTCACCATGGGCCAACGTTTTGACTACATCATCGTCGGTGGAGGTGCGGCGGGTTGCGCTCTGGCAAACCGTTTGAGCGCAGACGGCCGGTCTCGGGTGGCACTGATCGAAGCCGGTCCAGACACCCCTCCGGATCACAACGACGACATTCTCTGGGACAGTTATCCCATCGTCGCTTACTTTGATCCGCGTCATCACTGGACCGATCTCCGCGTCTACCACCAGCCGCCTCCCGTGGATGAGCCGGACACTCGTACGCTTCGACGCTACGAGCAAGGCAAGGTGATGGGAGGTGGGTCATCTATCAATGGAATGATGGCCAACCGGGGAGCGCCGGGAGACTTTGACGAATGGGCGACCTTGGGAGCGACCGGGTGGGCGTGGGACGATGTATTGCCCTATTTCCGACGTCTCGAGCACGATCTGGATTGCGACGGCCCAATGCATGGAGACTCGGGTCCGCTCCCTATCCGCCGAGAACCGAAAACCGCCTGGCCCGGATTCACTCGTGTGGCGGGGGAGGCGCTCGAAGCGTCGGGTTTACCCTATATCTTCGACCAGAACGGTGCAGAGTTTGAACCTGCCTATTTCCCCATCACCATCAACAACGATGGCCGCCGAGCGTCGACAGCTACCACTTATCTGACCTGGGATGTTCGCAGGCGGCCGAATCTGGCGATCATCGCCGATACCGAGGTCACGGGGTTACGGTTCGATGCGAATCGAATCGCCGGTGTCGATGTCCGTCGAGGCGGGTCATATCGGGATTCGATCGACGCTGCCAACGTGGTGCTGGCGACAGGTGCGATCCACACGCCTGCCATGCTCCTCCGGGCGGGAATCGGACCGGGACAATCGACGCAGAATCTCGGTATCGATGTGCGAGCGGATCTGGCAGGAGTTGGACGGAATCTGCAAGAGCACCCGCAGATTGCAGTATCAGCCCTCTTACGCAAGGATGCGCGTCAGCCGTGGTCGACTCGCCGCCATATCTTCGCCGGTTTTCGCTATTCATCGGGACTGGCCGACTGTGATCCTGTTGATATGTATGGGGTTGTCGTCAACCGGGGCGGGTGGCACGCGCTTGGGCAGAAGATGGGTGGTTTTCTGATTTGGGTGAACAAAGCCTATTCACAGGGGTGGGTCGAACTTACAAGTGCCGAGGCCGGCATTGAACCACGGGTCGAACTGAATCTGCTGAGCGATGAGCGGGATCGGGTACGCATCGCCGATGCCCTCAAACGGATGGCGAAACTCTATCGTCATCCGAGTTTGCAGGCATCGGTCTACTCGCCGTTTCCGACCAGCTACACCGAAAAATCTCGCGATCAAGCGGTAGTGACTGTTGCCAATCGAGCGCGGATGGAGCCACTGGCTCGGTTGGCTGATGGGCCGGCACCGGTCCGACGGCGGGTGATGAGGGATCGCGTTGCGGGAGGATTGTCGTTGTTCGAGCTGGTCCAGGATGAGCACGATCTGGATGCGTTTGTGCGGGAACGGACCCATGGCACCTGGCATTGCTGTGGCACCGCCAAGATGGGGAGCGCTTCCGACCCGACAGCTGTCACCGATCCCAGCGGCCGCGTGTACGGTGTTGAGGGACTCTGGGTAGGGGACACCTCGTTGATGCCCTCGGTCCCCCGCGGCAACACGAATCTGCCCGCCATCATGATTGGTGAAAAGATCTCCGATCATATCCTCAGAACGCGGTCGTAGACATGCGGTTTTCATCGATGGTGACTGCAGTCGATGCCCACGCAGGTGGCGAACCCGGCCGGGTGATCACCGGTGGCGTGATCGATGTTCCAGGCGATTCAATGTTCGCCAAGATGCAACACCTGCGGGACAACCGCGACGATCTGCGCAAACGGATGCTCCGCGAACCCCGAGGCTATCCGGGTCTCTGTTGCAACCTTCTCCTTCCACCGACCGATTCGCGTGCGGATGCTGGTTTTGTCATCATGGAGCAGGTCGAATATCCGCCGATGTCGGGTTCGAACACGATCTGCACGGTCACCGTCCTTCTCGAAACCGGGATTCTGCCGATGGTCGAACCGGTGACCGAACTCATGCTGGAAGCGCCGGCTGGTCTTGTTTCCGTGCGGGCAACCTGTGTCAACGGCAAAGTGACGGGGGTGACCTTTCAGAATGTGCCGGCTTTCGTGACCCATCTCGATGCCCGGATAGACGTTCCGGGTGTTGGGTCGCTAATGGTCGATGTTGCTTACGGCGGTATGTGGTACGTGATCTGCGATGCCGACCAAGTCGGGCTTGCGATCGATCCAGGGGAAGGAGCCGAGATCGTCCGAATTGGCGAAATGATCAAAGCCGCCGCTCGTGAGCAGTTGCCGGTTGTCCATCCAGAAAACGCCGAGATCGCGGGTGTTTCGATTGGACAGTTTTCCGGTCCAGCACGATCGTCCGTCGCTGATCTGCGCAACACGGTCGTGATTTCGACCGGATCGTTCGATTGGGACGATTCTTCGACCTGGACCGGGGTGCTCGATCGCTCTGCCTGCGGCACCGGGACCTGCGCGAAGATGGCCGTGCTCCACGCTCGCGGTCTCTTGCCTCTCCATCAGGATTTTGTTCACGAGAGCATCCTGGGAACGACATTCACGGGGAGACTGGTTGGCGAAACCATGGTCGGTGACTATCCGGCGGTCATCCCGACGATTACCGGACAAGCCTGGATCACCGGTATCGCCCAATACCTGATCGATCCCACCGATCCGTTTCCGGCAGGGTATGTGGTTGGCGATATCTGGGGTGGCGTTGCTCCTTAGGTCAGAGCGCGGTCGGTAGCGATTCTGGTTCGATCGAGGTCAATGGCGCCCATGGATCGGGCACGAAGAACGACAGTCCGATCATGGCGATCGCAACCACTGGAAGCAACGCGAGCGCGACATCGTACGATCCCGTCGCGTCCCGGATAGCCCCGCCGACAATCGGACCGAGCCCAGACGCGAGATAGCCGATTCCGAGCACCATGCCAGCCGAGGAACCGGTACGACCGGCTGGCGCGACATCGGCTGGCATCAGCAATCCCATCCCGAATAGGCCCGCTACTCCGAACCCGGCCAGGACCGGTCCAATCCAGCGGAGGAGGTCGCCGCCGGGATTGATTGCCAGCATGGACGACCCTATAAGAAACGACGCTGACGCCAGAAGTGTCGGGATTCGGCGAGAGTGGATCCGGTCCGAAAGGATTGGCAGACCGACCATCGCAGGAAAGGTGGCCAACTGAAACACGGCGAAGATGAGTCCAGCCTGCGACTCTGAGATCCCGGCTTCTTCATGCACGGAGGGGAGCCAGGCGACTAGCAGGTAGTAGCAGAGTCCTTGCCCGGCGAAGACACCAGCAACGATCCAGGCGCGGCGATCGCGCCAGGGTGACCAGGCACGAGCGGCGGCGGTCAGAGATGATGCCTGGTTACGGACTGGTAGCGAGCGCAGGTTCCAGGATTTGAGGGAAAGCAGCCAGATCACCAAGCTCATCAACCCAAGAACGCCCCAAAAAGCCAGCGGCAGACCCCAGGCGGTTTCGCTGATCAACGGCAGGAGAACCGGTGCGGTCAAGAATGCCGCCAGCACCGCGCCGACAAAAAACCCGGCGGCATAGACGCCGGTTGCCATACCGATCCGGCTGGGCAGGAGTCCGCGACCAATCCTGGGAAAGGATGGTTGGCTGATCCCGATTCCGAGCCCAAACAGCACAGTCAAAGCCAGGAGAGCTGGATAGCCCGGTGCGACCGCTCGCAAACCGCCTGCGACTGCCACCAGGAGCAACCCCACGCTGATCACCCGGCGGGGATCGAAACGGTCGGCGAGTCGCCCTCCTGGCGCCGCCGCCAGACCCATCAGAACCGGGGGCAGAGCGACAAGCAGCGAGGCTTCGGTTTTCGAAAGCCCGAGATCCTCAGTGATCCGCGGGAGCACCGGACCGACGCCGATCAAGCCGGTACGGAGATTGATCGCGACTAGCCACAGCGCCATCAACGCGATCCGAATGCCAGTGTCTTGGTGTGATGCCTCTCGGCGGTCGATCTCGTGGACTCCACTTGCGATATGATTGTTTCATCCGGTTCTTCCGGCGGGTTTATCGTACGCCAAAATGGCAGCCTGCCGAACCGTTCTTGGCGCGCTCGCCAGGACGAGCCCGACCGTGATGCTGTGATGCAGCACAGCGTATGATTCGGATGGCCATGCAGCGAACGTCTCCACGACCCCAGAAACCGCTCTATCCGCCGGTCAACAATGCCCGACCGGCACATTCGCGTCGGTTGATAGCAGGATTGATGGCGGCAGCTGGCCTGCTGATTGCGGTTGCATGGGTGGTTTTTGTCAGCGGGGGCAACGAACAACCCTCGGCCATGGGCGTGGTCGCAGATCCTTCGGCCTCAGTGCCGATCATCGGTCAGGTTTTCACTCCGACCCCCGTTCCTCCGACACCAACACCTGAACCAACGATTCCAGTTCTCGCCAGTGCGTCTGGCGGCGAGACATCGGGAGAAAACGGCTGTGCGCCGCTCTGCTTGGTCCGGATGACGAATTCGGAAGCGTCGGTTTCGGCATTGACTGGCTTCGGGGCCGCCCCGGCGTACGCTCACGGTGATCAGCTCTGGAGTGGCATCACCGACGATGTCTTGCAGCAGCTCAAACTGATCGGCACTCCGCTCGAGATCATCGGTGGCATTTCAACGGCGACGTCGCTCTATGTCGTCCGCATGCCCGAGGATGCCCCTGAGTATCTCGTGAGCGAGGTCGGCGAGATTCTCGATCAGGTCGATAACCAGTATGTGGTCGCGATGTCGTCGAAACCGCCCTATGTGAAAGAACTCGCTGATTGGGGAATTTCCGTCGAAAAGATGCCTCCGTTGATTCCTGACACGAGCACCAAGCGGACTGAATTGCAGCCGATCCTCGATCCCTGGGATGTCGCCGCCTCGGTATCCATTGCGCAACTGAAACAGCGAGTCAAGGACCTGACGCAAGCCGATGCTGAAACCGGAGACTACGGCAGCCGGGATTACCAGACCGCTGGTAACGTCAAATCGGCCGAGTACATTTACCGGAAACTGGCGAGTTATGGGCTCAAGGTCTGGTATGAGGATTTCATTGCCGACAACGGCACCTTGCTCCTCAATGTGGTCGGTGAAGTGCCGGGCAATGATGACAGCGAGATTTATCTCCTGACAGCCCATTTCGATTCGATCTCGCCTGATGCCGATTCACTTGATCTGGCTCCGGGTGCACTCGATAACGCCACGGGCGTCTCGGTGTTGCTGGAAACGGCGCGGGCGCTCGCAGGCTACGAACTCGAACATCCCGTTCATGTCGTTTTTCTCAATGCCGAGGAATACGGTTTGCAGGGTGCAAAAGCGTTTGCTCGCCAAGCGTCGATCAAGGAAGAACGACCGTATGTCGGTGGGATCAACGTCGACTCCGTCGGTCTCGCGATCGACGAAAACTTCCTTTGGGTGAACGCTCCGGGTGACTCACAGTTCATGTCAAACGCTCTTGTCGACACGAACCAGCGTTGGGGACTTGGGATCAAGATTGCCACCAGAAACAATCCCAAGATCCGGGCCGATGAATACGAACTGAACCAGATGGGCATACCGGTCGTGATGGTTGGCAGTGTCCTTTATGGCGACCCCCGGATCAATACAATTGACGACACGATCGAGCAGGTCGATTTTTGGTATCTGCAAGCCGTTGGACAGTTGATGGTGCTGACAATGGTCGATCTTGCCGGGTGACCAAAGTCTCACGCGACGTCACTTCCTGAGGGGAACCACGCAGTGAGCAACGTTTTCGACCCGGTCGAAGATCGTCGAGCGATGATCGAGTGGGCGCGAGCCATTGTGACCTCCCACGATGTCGTCTTTCTCGATACCGAAACCACTGGTTTTGGTCCGGGAACCGAGATTGTTGATATCGCTGTGGTCAGTGTCGATGGCGCGATCCTGCTTGACACCTTGGTCAAGCCCTATCAGCGAATACCTGGTGGTGCATCGCGGATTCACGGCATCTATGACGATCAGGTTCAAAACGCCCCGCCGTGGAAGAAGGTCTATCCTCGTTTGGTCGAAATCCTGGCGATGAACACGGTTGTGATCTACAACGCCGACTACGATACCGATGTGATCAAGGAGTGCTGCAGTCGAGATGGATTGCAAGCACCGCTGGCGCTTTGGGACTGCGCCATGAAGTCTTATTCAGCCTTTATTGGTGAGCGTTCGACTCACGCCCGTGGTGGATATCGCTGGTTCAAACTCGATCAGGCAGCCAGGTCATGCGGAATCGAACCGGGAACTCACAGGGCGCTAGCTGATGCCGAGGCGTGCCGCCGAGTGGTCCACTGGATGGCGAACTGCAGAGAGTGACGGTACTGGCACTGTCACGGCTGTTCATTGACAAATATGTAACACATGGGTTACATATAAAGAGTGGATGTTTTCGAAGCGATTGCCGACCCGATCAGACGCGAGATTCTTGAAGAGCTCATGCTTCGTGGCTCGGCATCCGCTGGCGAGATCGCAGCCTGGTTTTCAATCAGTCGTCCAGCGGTCAGCCGTCACTTGCGCGTTCTGCGCGAGACAGGACTGGTGCGGACCGAGTCGAAGGGTCGGCTGGTGCTCTATCGCCTCGAACCGGCGGGTCTGGCGACCATGGAGAAGTGGTTGGATCAGCTCATGAGTCCGGCCACGCGCCATCTCGATGCGCTCGAAACCGAGATTCTCAGAACGAGAAGTGAACGGCGACGGAAGATGGACGACTATATGGTGTTAGGAGAGGAGATCGCATGACACTCGATGCATCAGGAAGCGTAATCTGCACTGAAAACGGTATGCGGCAATTGGTCATCACTCGTGAGTATCCCGCTCTGATCGAGGATGTCTGGGCAAGCCTTACTGAATCGGAGCGAACGGCGAGATGGATTGGACCCTGGACCGGTGATGGACGCCCAGGAGGGACGATCTATCTTCAAATGACTGCTGAAGAAGGAGCTCCAGCTGAACCATCACGGATAACAGCTTGCGACGCGCCGCGATTTCTCGCTCTCGAAACGATGGTGCCGGGAGTAGGGCAGTGGACCTTCGAAGTCGAACTCACAGAAGTTGAAGGAACGACCACCCTCGAGTTTCGTCAGACGCTGGCGCCTGATCAAAAAGCTGCTGATTCGGGTGCGGGATGGGAGTACTATCTCGATCGGTTCAGCGCCGCGCTGAACGACCAGGAACCACCAGCTTGGGACATCTACCCTGAATCGATGAACGCGTACTACGAGGAGCTGGATGACACGATCGTGTGCGGTGGCAGTTAGTCGCCGCTGGTCGAAAGACCGCCTGACTGGGGTAGGAAGACTGCCGATTCTGTTTTCAAGGGCCGGGTCGATTTCAGCACCTGGCGACAGGCATCAGTGATAAACACGAAGAGCCAGGCCATCAGCGCGGCATGCGCGAGCGTGGCCCAGAGACTGAGTTCCGACAGGACGACTGCTCCACCAACCAGCGCTTGCAGCGTGATGAACACACCAGCAAAGGCATAGACCGTGAAAAGCGACGGGTAGTCAGCCCTGAGCGTGTAGGCGGTCCAGAGCAGCGCAAAGACGAGCAGCATCAGCAAACCGGCAGCCAGACGATGGGTGAAGGCAATACCAGCAGCGCCATCGAACCCAGGGTAGACCTGTCCATTGCAACTCGGCCAGGTGTAGCACCCCATCTCATTGCCAGAATGCCGCATGTAGGCGCCGATATAGGCGACGACGACGGAGCCAACCAGGGCCGCCCAGGTGCCATAGCGGAACCAGTCCGGCAGTGGTTTGACCGTCGCTTTGACAGTAATCGGATCGGGTACGCCAGGCGGTTCATAGAGAAGGCGGGTCAAGAGGAAGACCGCCGCGAAACAGGTCATCGAAATGCCAAAATGGGCCGCCAGAATCCTGGCACTCTGCGGCCACATGACAGCTGCCGCCCCTAACCCCGATTGCAGGAGGAGGGTACCAATCATGACGCCGACAAGAATCTTGACTTCCCTGCTGCCGCGCCGAATCATCAATGCGCCGACCGCCGTCACCGCAATCAGGATGCCTTCGACTGCCGTCACGAGCCGGTGGCTGAGTTCGATTGCCGTTTCAACGGCGTAACTGGGAATGAACTCTCCGTGGCAGAGTGGCCATGAACGGCCGCAGCCTTCGCCTGAACCAGTGTTGGTGACGGTCGAACCCATCATGAGCACAAAGAACATTCCGACCGTCGATGCGACGGCGAACCGTTTGACCCATTTTTCCAGTCGTGGTTTTTCAGGTGGGGGTGGTGCTACAGGGGTTTCCATCGGTTCTTTCGACTGCTCACGCGATCAAACCAAACGGTCGGTACCTGCCGGAGAGTATAGCCCTCCTCGACACGAGTTTCACGAACGGAGCCGAGGGTCGAGTGCGTCGCGCAACCCATCGCCGAAGAGATTGAAACCGAGAACCGTCAGGGCGATCGCGATCCCCGGAAAGAGCGCCGCCCACGGTGCGTACTGAAGGAACCCATACGAGCCGCTCACCATCGTACCCCATGAAGGATCCGGCGCTTTGTTCCCTAGTCCGAGAAACGAAAGCGATGCCTCCGAGAGAATGGCGAAAGCAAAACTGATCGAGGCCTGCACGATCAACGGCGCGGTTATGTTCGGAAAGATGTGCCAGGCCATCAGGCGAGGCACAGATACCCCGACCGATTGCGCGGCCTCGACATAGGCTGTGTTTCGCACGGTCAGGGTCGCTCCCCGGATGATTCGGATGAACGGGGGGATATAGACCAGGGAAATCGCCAGGATGGCGTTGGTGAGACTGTTCCCCAAGACCGTGATGACCGCAATCGCGAGCAACACGGCAGGAAACGCGAAGACAACATCTGAGAGCAGCACGATCAGATTGTCGACCCAGCCACCCCGGTAACCAGAAGTCATACCGAGGAGTACGCCAACCGTTCCTGAGATGCCGACGACGATCAGACCGACCTGGAACGAAATCCTGGCACCATAGAGGACGCGGGTGAGAATGTCTCGCCCAAATTCATCGGTGCCAAACGGGTACTCCCAGCTCGGTGCTTGCAAACGATCGGCGGAGAACTGTTCCGTTGGTCCATGAGGCGCCAGGACGGGACCGAAAATCGCCATCATGGCGAAAAAGAAGATCAGTGTTGCACCGAGAAGCGCCAGTCGTTGTCGCCGAATGACCGTCAAAACGCCGCCGCGGCGAGTTGAGCGCCCCTCGAGCGCAGACGCGAGCGTCCCGGGTTCGATCTGGGGCGCCTCCGCTTGCGTCTGCACCGAAGAGGATCCAACTGTTGCTGTTTCTTCTCGCTGAACCATGAGCCCTTGCTACTTGTGCCGCAATCGCGGATCCATATACGAATAGGTCACGTCGACGAGCAAACTGATCACCACGAAGATCGTTGCCATCACCAGTGTCACACCCTGAACCACCGGGTAATCACGAGTCGAAATCGATTCATAGATGTAGCGGCCAATCCCAGGTAGCCCGAAAATCGTTTCGATGATCACCGTGCCGCCGAGGAGCGTGGCGAACTGGATACCGATCACCGTAATGATGGGAATGGAGGCATTCCGGAGAACGTGACGAGACATCACGGTTCGGTTGGCGAGACCCTTGGAACGGGCGACGCGTACGTGGTCACTGGAAAGGGCTTCGAGTACCGCCGAACGGGTATAGCGCATGATGACCGCGGTGAGTGGCAGCGCCAGACTGACCGCTGGCATCAGCATCACCTTGAGGTTGCCAACCGGATCCTCGCTGAAAGGGACATATCCGATCGGAGGAAGCCATTTGAGCCGGAACGAAAAAACCAGGACGAGTATGGTTGCGAGGAGAAAACTCGGCATCGAAATACCGATAAGAGTGCCAATTGTCGCGGCATAATCGAGCCGACTATTGCGGCGGACCGCTGCGATCACCCCCGCCGGAATGGCCAGCGCGATCGCCATGGTCGCGGCCAACACTGCCAGTTCAGCCGTCACCGGGAGTCTCAGCGCGAGTTCGTCGGTAATCGGCCGCCGGGTACGGAACGAGTTCCCGAGGTCACCTTGCAGCACATGTCCCATCCACTTGCCGTATTGAACCGGGAGGGGCTGGTCGAGACCATAGGAAGCACGCACGAGTTCGCGCTGTTCCTCGGTGATCCGCGTGTCGGTTCCGATGACGAAATTGGCAAAATCGCCGGGGATCGCATGAATGAGGGTGAAGACGAGAATGGATACGCCGAACAAAACGGGAATCAGCAAGAGCATTCGTCGAAGAAGATACTGTCCCATCTGAGCGTCCTACCTGAGGTTCATCGCACGGTCTTATGCGAAACAGAGCGGCGACGAGCGACCGGAGTCCCGGCCGCTCGTCGCATCCAACCAGTCTCGAGACTGGACGGAGGATCGATTACTTGTCGAGCCAGACCTGACGCACGGTGCGGTTCGAACCGGTCGGAATGTGCTCGTAGCCCATCACAAAGGTCTTCATGGCTTCGTACTGCTGGCCGATCCAGAGGTTCACCCATGGCAGATCCACGAGGAGAATCTCCTGGATCTGCTTGTAGATTTCTCCGCGCTCTTCCGGATTGGTCGAAGCTGAACCCTGGGTGATGAGGTCATCGACTTCAGGGTTGCTGTAACCAACGAAGTTGCCAGCCTCCCCAGTCTTGAAGTTCTCGAGAATGACTGAACCCGGATCAACGAAACCACTGGTACCGGTGACGGTCATGTCGAAGTCGTTGTCGACATAAACGGTCTGACCCATCGTGCCGGTGTCGAGCAGATTCATCTCGGCGTTGACGCCGATCTGACGGAGCTGCTCCTGGATCACGATTGCCCCATTCGAGATGGTGCCGTACTCGGCCCAGCTCGTCAGCGTCGTATCGAATCCATCCGGATAACCGGCCTCGGCAAGAAGCGCTTTGGCGCCTTCGATGTCTGGTGCTGGCAGCGGTGGGCGCTCAGGCGCAGCCCAGAAGCCCGCTGGGAAGATGATGTCGGTTGGGGTGCCCTGACCGAAAACGGCCGACTCGACGACTGGTCCGCGGTCGATTGCCATGCTGATGGCCTGGCGAACCTTGAGGTCGTTGAACGGCTCGCGCTCGAGATTGAAACCGAGGAATCGGATCTGGGCGATCGCGTTGCCCGCCAGGACGATGCTCTCGTCGGCTTCCAGGAGCTCGACATCCTGGGGTGGCACATACTCGATGAAATCGACGGTTCCCTGAACCAGAGCAGCAGTTCGGGAGGTGTCGGTCGAGGCGATTAGCAACTCAACCCCATCGAGGTAGGGGAGTGGCTGCTCGTAGTAGTTCTCGAACCGCTCCAGGGTGACCTGCGTGTTCGGCACATACTCAACGAACTTGAACGGTCCGGAACCAACCGCGACCTGCGTGAGGTCTCCGTTTTCCTCGATCACTTCCGGCGGGAAGATGATGCAGCTGATGTTGGCGAGATTTGACAAGAGCGCTGCTTCTGGCGCGCTCAGCGTGATCACCACGGTGGCCGGGTCCGGTGCTTCGATGGTTGATACCGCAGCCAGATCGGACGCACTCGGCGAGGCCGTAGCCGGGTCCATGAGGCGCTCGAGGCTGAACTTGACGTCCTCGGAGGTCACTTCACGTCCATTGTGGAACATCACACCTGGGCGGAGATTGAACGTATAGGTTATCCCATCCTCCGAGATATCCCAGGATTCTGCAAGGTCAGGCGTGACCGACATATCGGGCAGGATTGCCGTCAGATTGCTGTAAATGTGCTCGACGACGTGCCAAATCGCGGTCAGCGACTGCAGCTGAGGATCAAGCGCTGATGGGTCGGACTGCATACCCATCCGGAGCACACCGCCGGCCACCGGGGTGGCATCCTGCGCCATGACGTTCGACGAACTGCGCAGAATCGGGCCACCGGCAGCAACTGCCGTGACCCCAGCCGCTGCCGCAGCGCTCTTGATCATCATGTTTCGCCGTGTGAGGTTGCCGGTCAGAAAAGCCCTGAACTGCTCCTCGAAAAGATCTCGTCCTGACATCTGTTTCTCCTCTCGATGTGCCAATACATTGTCCGATCTCCTTCAGGAGTCGGACGACCACGCCCCGTAGTGCGAAAGAACAGTGTGTCGTTCGCAATTCAACGGGTCGCAATCGTCGTATACGGTAGCATGTTCGGCACAGAAAGGCCTGTCAGCGCTGTCGCGGCAAGAGCGAAGGGAGTGAACCCAAGAGTGACCGATTCCGCTTCTGATTTCGACCGCCGTCCGCGAGCTGCAAGTGAAAGCGAACTGGTGTTACGCCAGCAGATGCTTCCGACCGACGCGAACTCGTATGGCGATGTTCACGGCGGAGCAATCATGAAGCTGGTGGACACTGCGGCCGGGCTTGCAGCGATGCGACATTCGCGTTCCCGGGCGGTCACTGTGGCGGTCGATTCAATGTCGTTTCGCGCCCCGGTGCACGTTGGCGATCTGGTGCACGTTCGCGGGCGACTGACATGGGTTGGCACGTCCAGTATGGAGGTCGAAGTGACGGTGGAAGCGGAGAAGGTGATCGAAGGGACGATTGCCCATACCTCGACCGCCTATCTTGTGTTCGTAGCGCTCGATGACGAGGGCAATCCTCATCATGTGCCCCCGCTCCTGATCGAAAGTGAAGCCGATCAGGCCAAATGGAAGGCGGCTGAACGCCGAAGACAGATCCGTCTTGGCAACACCTGAGATGATCGTTTCCAAGGAATTGCGATCGGTTTTGGCGACCCGCTATGTCACCCCGTTTCGTGAAGGTGGGTCCTTGCCCGGACTGGTCGAGGGTGATGACGATGGTCTCTACGTCGTCAAGTTTCGCGGCGCTGGTCAAGGGTTGAAATCGCTGGTCGCCGAGGTGATCGTTGGCGAAATCGGACGGGCGCTGGCACTCCGGGTGCCGGATATTGTCTCGATCGAGATCGACCCCATTCTCGGAAACGCCGAACCCGATCCCGAAATCCACGATCTGCTCAAGGCGAGTGCCGGCAGCAATGTTGGTCTCGATTTTCTGCCTGGATCTCTCACGTATTCACCGGCCGGCTCTTCGCCGGTCGATCCGGACATGGCGGCGGCAATCGTCTGGTTTGACGCCTATGTCATGAATGTCGATCGGACGGCAAGGAACCCGAACGTACTGACCTGGCATCGAGATCTCTGGTTGATCGATCATGGCGCGGCGCTCTATGTCCATCACATGCCTGACACCATGTTGGCCAAGACGGCCTTGCCTTTCGGGCCAATCAGCGAGCATGTGCTTCTGCCAGTAGCGGCGCCGATCAATCAGGTGGCGGATGATCTCCGCGCCCGTCTGACTGATGACGTCATCCATCGGGTTGTTGGACTTGTCCCGGACGACTGGTTCGAGAGCGACGGACGCGACCCAGACATCGCTCGGACTCTGTATCGCTCCTTTCTGATGGCCAGACGGGATGCTCACCAGGTTTTCGAAATGGAGATCGAACGTGTCCGACCGCGCGCCGTTTGAATATGTGGTAATCCGAGTTGTGCCCCGGGTCGACCGACAGGAATTCATCAACGTCGGGGTCATTTTGATTTGCCGACCGCAGCGATTTCTCGGAGCGAGCATTGTATTTGACGTCAATCGAATCCGAGTGTTGGCGCCGTATCTCGACGATGCCACCGTCGAGGACATTGGTCGACAACTCGAAGGAATTCGACGGATCGCAGTCGGAGATCCCACCGCTGGACCGTTGGCAAAACTCGATATCGGCGAGCGGTGGCATTGGCTTACCGCGCCGTCAAGCACCATGATCCAGCCTTCGCCCATACATACCGGTCTCTGCCGGGAGCCGGACGAGCAACTTCACGATCTGTTCGCTGATCTGGTGGCGGTACAGACGTAGACGTTATGGAACCGTGATGAGATCGAGTTCACCAAGGGCGGCGTGCGAGTAATCAAGATCGCCGAGCTCCCGGACCCAGCAAGTCAGGTAGTAATCGCCCGGTTCAAGATCGACGATCATCCATTGCGTCATTCCGGAGGACATCGTCGCGGCATAGTACGACGTCGTGGTCGCTTCGGCGCCGTCCGGAACTGGCTGATTTGGCAACGGTTCGCCTGTTTGATCCTGGTGCAGCAGGGAGAAGAACTCGAGTGGAGTCAATGGCATGTTAATGCCGACGAACTCGATCAGGTGCGGTTGATCGCTGGCGTTCACGATTTTGATCACATTTCGGCCAGCTACGAAGTCTCCGGCGAAGCGACGAGTGTACGAATTCCCAATCGATATCTGGGTAATAGTCATCGTCGCGGTTGGTTCTGCCGGATCGACTGGAAAATCGCCGTTGACGGTCAGCGCTTGAGGTTCTCCAGAGAAGTTGTCGGACCAGACGGCCCAGTTGCCAGCCGCGAGATCGACTACACCCTGAGAGGTTTCACCAGCGAGAACGGAAAGACCACCGGCAAACGTCAGACGATAGAGCCAGGCAAACGCCTCCTCAACGCCAACGGGTTCAACGTTGGTGCCGTCCGAGGCAGTTGGAGATGCCGCGGCGTCTGGGTTCAGTACGTTCTCCTCAGTGTTTGCTGCTGCCAGCGCTGCCGACAGATCCTCAAACGACCAGCCTTCTGGCAAACGCATGAAAGCAACCGTTCCGAACTCCTCGTTGCCATCATAGGTGGCCGTGAGTAGATACCGACCGGCGGCGATTTCGGGAGGAAGGCTCCAGCCGTCGTCGGTAATCGTGACTTCCAAGTCTGGCAAGCCGAGATCGGCGCCTGTCAAGGCAGGGGTCGCTTCCTGTGCATGAATTGAGCCAGAAACGTGGCCAGACAACAGGAGTAGAAGAATGACGAGGGGAATTCTGATGTGCATTGCATTCTCCCGATAGCGTGAAGCCGAATTCGATGGATACCATCCTAGCACTGCCGGTGGCTCTGAAAATGAAACAACCGCCGATCGATCCGACCGGCGGTTGGTGAAAACGACACGTCGTCGTTTTTATCCTTCAAGCAACAAGTTCGTGGGGTCTTCGAGGAGTTCCTTGATGCGGACGAGGAAACGAACTGCATCACTGCCATCGACGAGGCGGTGATCGTATGACAGCGCGACATACATCATCGGCCGAATCTGGATGTCATCACCGATCGCGACCGGCCGTTTCTGGATAGTGTGCATCCCGAGAATACCGACTTGGGGGGCGTTTAGAATTGGTGTCGACATGAGCGACCCATAGACACCGCCATTGGTGATCGTGAATGTCCCTCCCATCAGTTCCGGCAGGGTCAATTCGCCTTCGCGGGCCCGGAGGGCCAGATCGGCGATCTCTTTTTCGATTTGGGCGAAGGTCTTCTTGTCGACATCGCGCACGACCGGAACCACGAGTCCATCTTCGACACCGACTGCGATCCCGATGTCGTAGTACTTCTTGTAGACGATCTCGTTGCCGTCGATTTCGGCATTGACCATCGGAAACGCCTTCAACGCGCCGACGGATGCCTTGGCGAAAAACGACATAAAGCCAAGTCCGACACCATGGCGCTCCTTGAAAGCGTCCTTGCGCGCCGAGCGGAGGTCCATGATGGCGGTCATATCGATTTCGTTGAATGTCGTCAGCATGGCTGCGGTGTGCTGTGCTTCGACGAGCCGATTCGCGATCGTCTGGCGCCGGCGGGACATCCGCACCCGCTCCTCTGGTCGGGAGTCACTGCGTGTGGCGGTTTCAGCAATTGCTGCCGGCACCAGTTGAGCCGGAGTCGGAGTGGGTTGGCTGACCGGTGGAGCAGGTGGTGCGAGTTCGGGCTGCTCGGTTGGTTGAGACGCTGCCGATGCCTGCGCGAGGACATCCTCGCGCGTGACTCGTCCACCCGGTCCGCTCCCACGCACCGCAGCCAGATCGACATGATGCTCTTCGGCCAGACGTTTGACCGCTGGCGCGGCTCGACCCGCTGCGTCGGCGCTGCTTTCGGCATTTTCCGCTGGAGCCGCAGCGGCGACCGGAGATTCCACTTCAGCCGGTGTGGTGGATACAGCAGATGATCCGTTGGAGGCCGCCGCGCTGGCGCCACCATCGATCATACCCAGTAGTTCACCGACCGTGACCACGTCGCCTTCCTGCTTGGATATCGCGCTGAGGACACCGTCTTCGGTGGCTGCGACATCGAGATTGACCTTGTCTGTTTCGAGCTCGAGCAGGGTATCCCCACGGCTCACCGAATCGCCTTCGCTCTTCAGCCAGGCGCCGACCACTGCGTCGACCAGTGATTCTCCCAGCGGTGGGACTCGAATTTCTACCGCCATCTTTGCTTAACTCCTGGCTTTTGCGGCCGCCTTGGGGACAGTCGATTTCGATGCTGATTTGGTCGTGGTTCCATTTGCTGCCGATCGGCTCGATCGTTTGCCATTCGTTGGAGCCGGGCTCGGCGGATCTGCGAACGCGGTGGAAACGATGCGCGCTTGCTCGATTTTGTGCAGGTCGGCGGCGCCTTCGGCTGGACTGGCTCGTTCGGGGCGGCCGTTGTACCGAACCGTCAGATCTGGAGCAAGTTCACGCAACCGAGGTTCCATGAAGGACCACGCACCCATATTCTTTGGTTCTTCCTGCGTCCAGAGGATCTCAAGAGCATTGGGGTAGTCGCTAAGGATTTGCGAGATCGCAGTCCGCTGGAACGGCGCCAGCTGTTCGATCCGGATCACGGCCACCCGATCGCTTGATTCTCGTTCGTCGGCGGAGTCGAGATCTATCGCGATCTTGCCGGAACAAAGCACGAGTCGGGTCACTTCAGCCCGGCGCTCTGCCGCAGCAGGGTCGTCGAGCACAGGTTTGAATGAGCCGGTTGTGAATTGAACAAGCTGGCTCGAAGCAGCCGGGTTTCGCAGCAAACTCTTCGGCGACATCAAGATGAGCGGTCGTGGATCGGTTTCGAGCCGCAGAGCTTGCCGACGAAGAAGATGGAAATACTGAGCTGACGTGGTGCAGTTGACGACCCGGATATTGTCCTGAGCGAAGAGCTGCAAAAAGCGTTCAAGGCGACCACTGGAATGCTCCGGACCCTGGCCTTCGTAGCCGTGTGGCAGGAGGAGCACCAGCGATGGCTGAACCATCCATTTCGACCGGGCGGCGCTGATGAATTGATCGATCATCACCTGAGCGCCATTGGCGAAATCGCCAAACTGAGCTTCCCAGATGACAAGTCGAGACGGCGCCTGCACGCTGTAGCCGTACTCAAAACCGACGGCTGCTTCTTCTGATAGAGCGGAGTTGTAGACCGCGAACGAAGCCTCCGCCGAGGCAAGATGTTGCAAGGGGGTGTAGCGCGCACCGTTTTGGGCATCGTGGAGAACGAGATGGCGTTGACTGAACGTGCCTCGTTCCGAATCCTGACCGATCAACCGGATCGGGATGCCATCGCTGATGATACCGGCAAACGCGAGCGATTCGGCGTGTGCCCAGTCAATCGACGGATCGGGACTGTCGAATGTGCGGTAACGCCGATGAAACTGCCGAGCGAGTTTGGCGTTCAGGGTGAAGCCGTCTGGATAGGCATGAATGCCTTCGTGATATTCACGGAGGAGTGGTTCATCGATGGCGGTCGGAACCTCGGTTCGCGGTCCGTTCCGGGTTGCTTCCTCCTCGATCGGTGTGACGCCATCGGCGATGGATCGACGAATACCAGCCAGATGATCGAGCGACGCCTGCAGCATTGCTGCGGGCTCATCTTCGGTGACCACGCCTTCGGCCAGGAGTTGGTCGGCAAAGATTTGACGGACGGTTGGATGGGCATCGATCGCGGCGTACATCAGCGGCTGGGTGAACGATGGTTCATCCCCTTCGTTGTGACCCCAACGGCGGTACCCGATCAGGTCGATAAGAAAATCCTTGCCAAAGGCTTCGCGGTACTCGATTGCCATCCGGACGGCCATGAGACACGCCTCCGGATCGTCAGCATTGACATGCACTACCGGAATCTCGAACCCCTTGGCCAAATCACCGGCATAGAGTGTTGACCGAGAATCCGAAGGCAACGTAGTGAAACCAATCTGATTGTTGACGATGATATGGATGGTGCCACCGGTCGAATTGCCTTCCAGTGCGGAGAGATTCAGCGATTCTGCGACCACGCCCTGACCGGGGAAGGCGGCATCACCATGAATCAGGGTCCCTATGCTTGCTTTGTTGTCGCGAACGGGAGCGCCCGGTTGATCACATTTGTCCTGGGACGCGCGGACCATGCCCAGGACGACCGGGTTGACTGCTTCAAGATGACTCGGATTTGGAGCGAGGATCATCGGGACCTCAACCATCACTCCCTGCTCACCGCGCAGAAGGCGAGCACCGAGGTGGTACTTGACGTCGCCGGAAAAGTCCTCAATTGCATCGGCGTCCGCTCCGGCCGTGACCTGTCGCCAGCGAGCGCCTTCGAATGCGCCGAGAATTTCGAAATAGGGTTTGCCGAGCACGTGCGCCAGGACGTTGAGACGCCCGCGATGGGCCATTCCGATCGCGATCTCGCGGACACCGTCAGCGGCAGCGGTATGAACGATTTCGTCGAGCATCGGCACAAGGACATCGTTGCCTTCGAGCGAAAAGCGCTTCTGGCCAATGTACACCTGGTGGAGGAATTGCTCGAAGGCTTCGACATCGGTCAATCGCCGCAGAAGCGCGCGTTTGCCTGAACGCTCGAGTTCAAGTCGGAATCGACGCGATTCCACGGCGTTCACCAGCCAGGAGCGTTCTTCCGGTACGTGGACGTGATCAAAGTCGAATCCGACGGCGCTGCAATACATCTCTCGTAGCGCTGCCATGGCCACTGCAGCGTTCGGTGTTTCGAAGGAAATCGGTCCGCCCACGACTGTCGGCGGCAATGCCATGAGATCGGTTTCGGTGACGCCATAGGTCGACATCTCGAGATCGGGAACGGCCGGTCTGGGATTGGAAAGCGGATCGAGGTCGGCGGCCAGGTGACCATACTCCCGAATAGCCTGAGCCAGAGCGGCAGCACCCACGATAGCGTCAACAGAAACGCCAGCAGCAATTGCTACTGGCGTCGAACCATTGGCTGAGGTGGCTGGCGAGAGCTGCGGTTGGGATGGAAGCTGGGAGAAATACGCTTGCCATTCGGCGCCCACCGATGTCGGTTCGGCGACGTATCGATCATAGAGATCGAGCACGTACCCGGCGTTCGGCCCGTGGAAGATGGAAAGATCACTCATCGTCACTACACCTTCGGTTTCCGCAGTAATCGTGAATCGAACCGGGAGTGACCCATATCCAGATCACAGTTGACCCTACGGGACTGGCATCATTGCAGGGGAAACGGCCAGTAGTCAAGAGCAAGACCTTCCTTGTGCTCTTTGCTGAATTGTATACCGGGTTGGCAACCTGTTCACGCGTCACTCTCCAACGTCTGGATCAAGGGTTCAAGCAGATCGGGTGGCTACCGGTCACGTTTCTGTAACCCTGGTCGGAGATTCGGAACGGAAACGTTGCAACAACCGCGCTAGGTTGAGTATGGTGGGCGATGTAGCCCCGACCGGCTTCTGGATAAGTCGGTGGTCGCAGCGGTGAGGAATGTGTTGAACGCGTCTGGAACGCACGCAGCTTCTATCAGTCACAAGGAAGCCGGGCGGTTAGCCGCTTTGGTTCGTTTTCTGGCTGTTGTGTTGTTGTTCGGGGTCTTTTCGATTCCGGTGAGTTGCGCCCAGGCCTCCGGTCCGCATTCCATGTTCGCACCCCCTGACGGACAATCTCTTGCGACGACCGATCCCCACGCCCACCATCTCTCGCTCCAGCGACAGCAGGTTGCCTCCAAAACCTGGAAAGCTCCAGTTCCCTCGTTGCCACTTGGTTTGTCTGCTTTTTCAGGATCGTTCTTCTCCGAAGATGGAAACGTCTACCGGGTGAGCGATCTGCCAGATTCTGATCCGTTCATGGTCGCGACCTTCGCAATCTCAGCGGATACCGAACTCGTTCCTCCACAACCAGGCTCGGATGCCCCGGTGCAGACGCCTGCCCAGCGTTTGACGGGGTACAGTGAGGTCCCCGACGCACCGCCACCGCGCTGATCTGTGTCGGTCCCATCCGTAGCCTTCGTGGCGCTCCTCCAATTTCCTGGAGGCGTTTCCCTACCTGAGTGGACCGGTTGGTCTGCCCACTATGAGGTAATTTCCATGTCAAGACTGCGACGCTCCATAGCGTTGCTGGCTGTCCTGATCATCAGTTCGGTCGCACTCACAGCCTGCATTCGCGATGCCCCGTACGAGTTCAAAGGGGGCGAGCTGAGTCCGCCCGAAACGGCGGGTGCGCTCGATCTGGTCGACCAGAACGGCGAGCCGTTCAGCCTTGCAGACCTCGAAGGCGAGGTGTCACTGATCTACTTTGGTTACACCACCTGCCCAGATCTCTGTCCGACGACGCTGAGCGATTTCACTGCGGTCAAGGAAGAGCTGGGAGACGATGCCGACAAGGTGAACTTCATTATGGTGACGGTCGATCCAGAACGAGATTCGGTCGAACGGCTCAAACAGTACCTCGGGTTTTTCGATCCGGAGTTTGTTGGTTTGCGCGGCGATGTTGACCAAACTGAACAGGTCAAGGCCGAATATGGCGTGATTGCCACGAAGGTCGAATACCCCGATTCTGCGACCGGTTACCTGGTCGACCACACCTCGCTGATCTATGTCATCGACAAAGAGGGACGGCTGCGGCTGACCTATCCCTACGGTTTTTCGCCGGAATCCATCGTTGAAGATATCCGGCACCTGATTTGAATGTCTTTCGCGTTTCAGGAGTGAAAAGTCACATGAAGAAAGTGCTTGGCGTTTTTCTCGGAGCTGCCCTCGTTATCGGATTGATGGCGGCCAGCTTGTTCGGAGGATCGGCAACCGCCGAGGACGCGACACCAATGGCGTCCCCGATGGCTGGTGTAGCCACTGGTGCGGTGTTTATGACCATTTCCAATGGTGGCGCGGAAGCCGACGCCCTCGTGGCTGCTTCGACAGATGTTTCTGAGGTAGTCGAGATTCATGAAGTGGTCGATAGCGGCGGCGTTATGCAGATGAAGCCGCTCCTGGATGGTCTCGAAATCCCAGCCGGCGAAACAGTTCTGCTGGAGCCGGGTGGATATCACATCATGCTGATCGGGTTGACCGACGATCTCGTCGCTGGTTCGTCATTTTCGCTCGAAGTCGAGTTCACCAACGCCGGTACTCTGACGCTCGAGGTTCTTGTTTTTGCCGACCAAGCGGACGCAATGGCGGCTGACCTGACGGACGCGGTGACAGCAGGCGAAATCACCGTCGCCAGCGTCTGGTCACGCCAGGCTCCCGGTATGGGCATGGGCAACGGCCATATGCACGGCAAGGGTACGCCAACGAGCGAAGACGCAATGGGCACTCCAACCGCAGGCGGTAGCGACGACATGATGTCGGTAGCTACTGGTGCAGTCTTCATGACCGTTGCAAATGCGGGGTCTGAGGAAGACAGATTGATCAGCGCGACCTCTGACGCCGCCGAAACGGTGGAAGTCCATGAGGTCAAAAACAACAATGGCGTGATGGAAATGCGGCCGCTGAGCGACGGTCTTGCGATCCCGGCTGGTGAAAGCGTTGTGCTCCAACCGGGTGGATATCACATCATGCTGATCGGTTTGACCGGCGACCTCAACGCGGGCGAGTCGTTCGCGGTAACGCTGACCTTCGAGAAAGCCGGAGACGTCACCGTCGAAGCAGCGATCGTCACGGGGAATGACAAGCCGACCGAGGGCCTCGCCGAACCGGTTGTCGCGGGTGATATCACCGTGTCGGATGTCTGGTCGCGAGCAGCACCGGCTTAGAGAGCAGTTGCATGGACTGCCGGGGGCGGTAGATTGCCGCTCCCGCAGCCTCCCCAAAGAAAGTCCTCACCGAATCATGGACCAGACTACCAACAACCTGACGCCCTCCGAACCCACTCCAGCGCAAGCGCCCTCCTCCGATCGCAACAGGATGATTGCGTTGGGTCTGGCTGCGCTCGTGTTTCTCGTTGCCGTTGGGGTTGGGGCTTTTGTGCTGATGAACGACGATGGTGAAAGTGACCCGGGCATGGTGTTCACGATTCCGGCGGGAAGCAAAGCCAATGTCGTGCCCGAACTGCAATCAGCCATCCAGATTCCGACTGATATCCGTTTTGGTTCCGATGACGTCGCGGCAATCACCATTATCAACGAAGATGATGTCACCCACCGCGCCGGGCCGTTCTTGGTGGCGGCCGGGCAGACCTACACCCAGCGGTTCGATAAACCCGGGGAGTTCCCGATCGCTTGCAGTGTCGATCCAGCCGAATCGATCGTCGTCACGGTGGAAGGTTGATCGTGCTGACCGCGGGATTGACCAGGTCATTCGGGCTGAGCGTTCTCGTTGGTTTGACGCTGGTCCTAGCGGCCTGTGGTGGTGGGGACGGAGCCTCCGAACCGGGTTTTGGATTGGTCGACTGGCCTGATAATCCGGACAGCGTCGGAGCCGAACCCGGTCAGCGAGCACCGAATTTCCAGCTCGAGAAAGCGGCAGGCGGGGAGATGCTTCTCTCCGATGAAATCGGAACGCCGATCCTCCTCAATTTCTTCGCCTCGTGGTGTACGAATTGCCGCGAGGAGATGGCCGCTCTCGATGCTGTTGCCGGAGACGACGTCAAGGTCATCGGAGTGAATCTGCGCGAATCCGCGGACACTGTCATCGGGCTCGGCGAGGAAACCGGTGCCACGTTCCCGATGGTGCTGGACAAGAAAGGAACTGTCAGCCGCGAGTACCGCGCGACCAGTCTTCCGGTGACGGTTGTCATCGATTCTGACGGAACGGTGCTCGAGTACATCCGCGGACCGGTCGATGAGGAATCGCTTGCCGATCTCCTGAATCGGATTCGTTCCGGTGTGGAGGCCACCTCGACATCGTGACCGCTCCAGTTGGTAAGTCCCAGCTGTCATCTGGCGCTGATCTAAGCGGAGCCAGCGAGTGGAAGCGGGCCGTGCGATCGTTGCTGGCGGTACTGGCGCTTCTCGTGATCACGATCATCGGGATCGCAGCGCTGGGCGCGGCGCTGGATGAACCGGAGTTTGCGTCGGACGTGATCTCGCTGGCGATTCCAGCCTTCATCGCTGGTGTCTTTTCGATCCTTTCCCCTTGCTCATTGCCGATCGTGATCGGGTACTTCTCACTGGTGGTTCGTGAGCATAGCCAGCAGATCGGGGTGATTACCGTAGCCTTTCTTCTGGGAGTCGGTACAACGATGGCGATCATCGGCGCCGGCTTTACGGCGCTGGGTTCGTTGGTCATCGATTACCAGGAACGGCTGGCCCAGGTTGGCGGGGTGATGATCATCCTGTTTGGCCTCATGAGCATCTTTGGCAAAGGCTTCGGCGGCATGACCTTTATGCAGCGCCCTGGTATGGGTACCGGCGGCGCGTACGGATATGGCCTCATTTTCGCGCTCGGATGGACGACGTGTGTCGGCCCGATCCTCGGTTCGATTCTGACCCTCTTGCTGGCTGAGGGGAACTCAGCCAGCGGCGCTCTTTCGCTCGTTGCTGGCGGCACCCTGTCACTCGTCTATGTGCTCGGTCTTGGTTTGCCGATTCTGCTCCTGGTTGGGGCGATCTCTTCCGCCGGACCAAGCAGCCGGGTGGCGAAGGTCATGCGCGGAAAAGGGTGGGAGGTCACGCTTTTCGGTAAGACCTTCTATTTTCATTCAACGTCAGTGATTAGCGGGATCTTGTTGATCCTGCTCGGTTTCCTCTTGCTTTCTGGTCAGATGACTGCGCTTTCTGAGCAACTTGCGTCGAGCCCCTTGACCGAGCTGGGTCTACGGATCGAAGAGTGGCTCAACTCCCTTTTCTAGCTGTCCAATCATTCCTCGGTTTGTCACGTCATTGTGACATCCCGCCGTGACGACGCGACGCACCTGCGACCCTCCCAGAAGCAGAATCTCCTTGTGACTGACGGTCCGGAGATGATTGACACGGCATGATTGGCAAACTGGCTCCCGAGGAAATCGAAGAAGTTCTATCGCGCAATCGCATCGCCAGACTCGCAATGAGTTTGGGCGATCGTCCCTATGTGGTTCCGATCAATTACGGCTATGACGGCCAGGGGCTGTACGGTTTCTGCGCGTTTGGGCGCAAGATCGAAACTATGCGGCAACAACCATACGTGGCTGTGCTGGTCGATGAAATCACCGGGCCGCATCGATGGCGATCGGTGATGGTGGAAGGGGTCTACGAGGAATTGGTCGATCCGGAAGACCATCAACGCGCTCTTGGCGCCTGGAATCGTGGTTCCGAGAGTGGCCTCATGCGGACGATACCGACCAATGGAAGTCTGGTGGTGTTTCGGATACGACCAGAGCACCGCTCGGGGCGTTTTGAACAGAGCGAATCCTAGACGGGAACGCGAGGCAACGGAGTCGGGCTGACTGGGGCGCATAGGCTGCGCCCCAGTCGTTTTTCTACTCGGACACGATGACCGTTCCCACCATATTCGGGTGGAACTCGCAGAAGTACTCGAACGTGCCAGCGGTTTCGAACGTGAACGAAAACGATTCGCCACTGGCGATCGTGCTTGACTGGAAACCACTTCCGGACGGTTTCTGGGTGGCCGTGTGCGGAACGCCATCCTCGTTCGTCCAGGTGATCGTCTGACCAACCGTGACCTCGGCTGGTTCCGGACTGTACAGGAAGTCCTTGATCGAAACCGAGAGACCGTCTGCGGTTGAAACGGTGGAATCATCGGCTGCTGTTTCTCCGCCAGCAGCATCGCCAGAGGAATGGATCAGAGATACGGTGACGGTCGTATTGCCGTTGCCGTCGTCGGTCAGCATTGCCACACCGGTGTATCCGGAATCATTCAGCGCGCCGAGACCAACCGGCAATTGATTGCCGTTCAGCAACGTGCCACCGATGTCACCACAAGCGATGTAGTTGCCGATGTTGGCTTCGCTTTCATGGATGTTGATCGCGTGACCGCCAGCGATGATGTCGGCAAGTGGCAGCGCAACAGTGGTCACACTGACTTCGACCGGGATCGCAGATTCTGGACCAACTGCTTCACCCGCTGATACTGTGCCATCGACGAGATACTCGCTACTCACGTTCGACAATGGCGCCACCACATCGCCGAGTTCCGCGCAAGTGCCGGCGTGAATATGCGCGGGATGCGGTTCGCCGTCCCCATGGGCGAGTGCGTGTGGACTGCTACCGATAGCCAATGCACCAACGAGGAGCATGACCAACGGCAGGATGAATCCCGCCTTTGTCGAGAAGAACCGGTGCTGCATAACGATGACCTCCCCTGAACGATCACGTCCGGTGTGTTCCGGTACGTGGCGATATCGATGTGCCAGAACTCGTTTTGTTCGCCGGTTGTCGAATGTGGCACAACTGTCACAATAGCAAACATCGACACGATGCGGTGGTAATCGCGATTACTTCGAGGAGCAAGGTTCATGGCCAAGAGCAAGAAAAAGCCAGTCAACACGGGCGAAATCAGCCATCCGACACCGGTTGTTCCCTGGCGTATCCAGCCAATCGAGTATCTCCAGCGGATCGAGCGAGTGCGGAGAATTCTCGAGCAGCGCAAACTCGACGGCCTCGTCCTTTTTCATCCAATCCGGATGGCCTACACCACCGGTTTCTATCACCTGACGACCGAACGGCCGATGGCGATCGTCATCAGCCGCAATGGTGGCGTCGGTGCGCTGGTCCCCCACCTCGAGGAAGAACATATCGGCAAAGCGACCGGCGTCACGAACGTCGAGATCTACCCCGAATACCAGACCGGTGGCGGCCAACATCCGATGCTCCACCTGGTCGAACTACTGAAGACACTCGGTCTCAATGGGCGCGGGGTTCGTCTGGGTGCCGATAGCAACGGGTATCTGGATGTGATGGGCTACAACGGACCGCTGCTGTCGGAAGTGGTGGCTGGCTGGGTCGAGGTCAGCAATGAACGGGACCTCGATCGATCGGATGCGAGCGATCAAGTCACCGGATGAAATTCGGTTAATGATCGAAAGTTGTGTCTGGGGCAATCTCGCTCATCGACTGATGCACGACGCAGTCGAAGTCGGTCGCTCGGCGCTCGACATCTCGTTTGACGCGTGTGCGGCTGCATCGAAAGCGATGGTGGCTGCGCTTGGTCCGGGCTACCAGGCGTTGACGAATGGCTGGAGTTCGATGCCGGCCAATGTCTCATTTGTGGCCGGCTCCAACACTTCGATGCCGCATGGACTCGATACCGCAACCACCCTCCGCGAAGGGGACGTACTCGTGACGGTTTCATCGTCAGACGTCGGGGGTTATCACTCGGAACTCGAGCGGACCATGATCCTGGGCGAACCGACCAAGGAGTTCACCAAATACTTCGGTATCATGATGACGTTGCAGCAAACCGCGTTCGACGCCATCCGCCCGGGCCGGACCTTTGCCGAAATCGAAACCGAAGTCAGCAAAGCCCACAAGGATCTCGGGGTGGAAGCGATGCAGCGCCACCATTCTGGTCACGGTCTCGGTCTCGAAGCGCACGAATGGCCCTTTATCGACAAAGGGAGTGACGACGTAATCGAGGAAAACATGATTCTCTCGGTCGAGCCAGGCATTTATGTGCCCGGTCTGGCGGGATTTCGACATTCCGATACCGTCGTCGTGCGGAAGGACGGTGTCGAGCGCTTGACCTTCTACCCACGGGAGCTGAGCGATATGACTATTCCGGTCAGGTAGGGAGCAATTGCTCCCGCGTGGTTGAGATATTGACGAACATCGATGTCATGAGTAGAATTGAGACATGGCTACACGGACGAGACCCGACCCCTGTTGTTCAATCGCGAGTGCTCCAGTTGCGATTTCTCCGTCGCGACGGGATGCTTGGCTGGGCTGGTTCCGGGCGTTGAGCGAACCGACCAGGCTCGACATACTCCTCCTCCTTGCCGGACAGGAAGGGCCGCTCTGCGCCTGCGATGTTGGTGATCGTTTCGATCTGACCCAGCCGACAATTTCCCATCATATGAAAGTCCTGGTTGGCGCAGGTCTGGTCGATGCCACGAAGTCGGGTGTCTGGGCCTATTACGAGTTGACCAGTGAGGGCCGTGAGCTCTTCGAGTCATTGCTGCAGCCGGCGAAGGAGGCGGTGGGCGTTCGCGAGTAGTTTTTTTGGGCCGAGAGATAGATTTGTATCGATATGAAAGGAACGAGGATGGCAACGGATGTGAAGTTGAATCGGGATGGCGTTGAGGACATCGTGCGTGAAAAATACGGGCAGCGCGCGGCGGAGGTGATGCGGGGCGAGAAAACGCCGTGGGCCGGCGCCAGCAGTTGCTGTGGATGAAACAGCGACCGTCGACCCAATCACCGGTGATCTCTACGATCTGGCCGAGCAGGGCGAAGTCCCAGCGGCGGCAATGCTGGCTTCGCTGGGCTGCGGCAACCCGACCGCGCTGGCGAAACTCGAACCGGGGCAGGTCGTCCTCGATCTCGGTGCTGGCGGTGGGATCGATGTGCTTCTGTCGGCTCGCCGGGTGGGACCAACCGGGTTTGCCTACGGCTTGGACATGACCGATGAGATGCTCGAGCTGGCCGAGAAGAACAAGGCAGAGTCTGGCCTGGAGAACGTCAAGTTTCTCAAGGGCCATATCGAAGCAATGCCCCTTGAGGATGCTTCAGTCGACGTCGTCATTTCGAACTGCGTGATCAATCTTTCCGGGGACAAACCGCAGGTTCTGCGCGAAGCCTTCCGGGTGCTGCGACCGGGCGGAACCTTCGCCGTCTCGGATGTCGTGACCCAGGGACAGTTGCCAGACGATCTCCGTGGCGACATGGAAGCATGGGTCGGTTGTGTCGCCGGCGCTCTCGATGCGCAGGAGTATCAGCAGTATCTGACTGATGCCGGTTTCGAAGACGTCTCGGTGCAGGAAACCCGTGTCTATGATCCGGTTGATCTGGCCGAATCGATGCGCGGCGGTTGCTGTGGCGACGCCAACACCGAATGGGACATGGATGGCTACCAGCGTTATTACGCGTCCGGTGGCAAAATCTTCAGCGCCTTCGTGCGGGCCACCAAACCGGCCTGATCCGGCGACAAACACTCCGAAGAAACGAATCAAACTGTGGCAGAGTTGCCACAGTTTGTTTTTGCTTCGCGATCTCGTTGCCACGCTGAAAGTGGCATGCTTGGCACAAGCGAAACGGAGGCCGCTGCAAAATACGTTCTTTTAAGCGATTGGAATCAGCACCACGATCCCGGAAGGGGCAGTGGTTTTGCTATTGGCGAGTCGATTCATGATTGGTCAATGGCGCCAGGGGGTCTTGAGATGGCACTCGAGGTTCAGGTTCGCAAACGCGGAATCGAGTTGAGTGATCTCGAACAAAAACGGATCGACCGGCAAATCGAAGGGCTAGCTAAGCGGGTGGAAAAGTTCCCGGATCCACGCCTCGAGCTCGCGATCGAGGAACACAAATCGCCACCACGAGTGACCGCTGATCTCCGGATCGCGCTCGGTACGACTGGTGGTCATCTGGTCAGTCACGAAGAAGCCAGCACCGCCGACGCGGCCGTCAAAGCCGCTTCGGAGGACATTAAACGCCAGCTTGAAAAGCGTCTTGCCAGCATGCGCGGCGAAGACAGCTATGGCGTTCCCAGTCGCCGTTTGCCGGACGAACTGCGCCCAAACCCGCCCAGCGGAAACTCCGCAGATGTTGTCGAAGACGAGGATCTGGAAGAGGAGTTGGACGAGGATTCCGACGCGATTTAGCCGGTTTCAACTCGCAACGAATGGTGCTACGGACCGACTCGCGGTCCCAGCAGCGGGTCCACACTGGACCCGCTGCCGCCACTTCCGAAAAGACCCGAGAACTCCTGGATCGATTTCACGTCGACACCAAGGGCACGCGCCAGCTTGAGCGAGGTCGAGAAACTCGCGCGTTCGGTTCCAGCTTCGATGCCTTCAATGGTCGAAGCCTTGACCATTGCTTTATCGGCAAGCTCCTGGACCGTCATGTCTTGCGCTTCGCGAACTGATTTCAGGGTTGACATCGGGTTTGTTCTCCTGCGGCGCCGCTCTCATGGATCGAGAATTGGGAGAGCGAGCATAATGCGAACAGTTGGTCGTGCCTTGGTTTATCGTAGGCGAACGTGTTCGTCTGGTCTAGAGGAGCAACATCATGCCAATGGTCTTCGGAGCAATTGCACCGCACGGTTTTCCGATTATTCCCGATCTCAGCGACGACGCCGAAGGCGCGATGGCGACACGAGAAGCGATGTTCGAGTTTGGGCGACGCCTTGCCGCCGCGAAACCTGATGTGGTGGTGATTGCCACACCCCATGGTGTGCGGGTCGATGGCGCTGTCACATTGGCAAACGTCTCTCGCGGTGCTGGCACCCTTTTCTGGGATGGCAAACAGCTCGAGCAGAACATCCCTGTCGACGGACCGCTGACCGATGCTATTGCGGCTGCCGCGGCGGAGCATGGTGTCCCGGTGGCTCTCACTGGATTCGCCGGGAACCGGCGGGATCAGAGTGTGATTCCACTCGACTGGGGCGTCATCACGCCGGCCTGGTTCGGCGGTCACGATCGCAACATGGTCGGCCACGGTCATCCGCTTGCTGCCAATCCGGCCGAAGACATTGGCCCACCAGTTGTGATCGTCAATCCGTCCAGGAGCATGCCGCGGCAGAAGTTGATCGACTTTGGTGAAGCGGTTGTCGCCGCCGCAGACAAGGATGGTCGCCGGGTGGCGTTTGTGGCGTCGTGCGACTGGGGGCACTGCCATAAGGAGAGCGGACCCTATGGTTACCACGAAGCGAGCGCCCGCGTTGATCAGATGGTGGTCGAAGCGATCAAGGAAGAACGGCTTGGTGATCTGGTCGATCTGAGCGAAAAAGACGCCAGTGAGGCCGCGATTGATGGACTGTGGCAAACGCTCATGCTCGAGGGTGTACTCAGACGATCACCGATGGCGGTCGATTTCCTCACCTACGAGGCGCCGTCGTACTATGGGATGATTGTCGCGCTATACGAACCTGCGTCGGTCTGATCGTCGGCTAGCGAATCAAGACATTCACGGTTAAGGACGACTACCGGCGCTTGACCGCTGCTAATCAGTTTCATCGCATTGCTGCCCATCGCCCAGCGATGGAGAAACGTGCGACTCTGACTCGTTACGACCAGCACGTCGCCCGGTTCAACCGTTCCAGTTATGGCAGGCGCCACCCGTCCAGTCAGTACATCGCCGTCAGCCGACACGCCTCGATGACGTAAGGCACCAACCACTTCGGAGACGAAGTCGGTCGCCTGCTTGAAACTCAGAGAGACCAGACTGCTGTCGATCGCATCCACTTGGTCATCAGCCAGCCTGGTAACGGGCGAGACAACAGAAACGACATAGACTTCGGCTCCTGCCTGATTGGCAATCGCCTCGGCGATCGGGAGAGCCCGATGCGATTGCTCGGAGCCATCCATTGGCAGGATTACGCGGCGAATGGTCTGCTTCGGCGAGAGATCACCATCCGGACCGATGATCATCACCGGGAGTGGCGCTGTCCTCACGATCTGATCGGCAACGGACCCACTGACAAACCGGCCCACGGCTCCCTGCCCATGGGACGACATGATGATGATGTCCGCATCCTCTTCTCGGGCAATGCGCAGGATTTCGTCAGCCGGATCTCCTTGAGCGGTGACCAGGCTGACATCTTCGCGATCAGGGCACCATTTCTCCTCGATCGTTTCGAGATTCCTCCGGGCTGTTTCAGCATAGGCTTGCTGGATATCGTCACTCGAGCCCACCGTTTTCCCACGGAAGTCGGTGACGGCGTGCGCGGTCGGCGTCACCTGGAGCAGGATCAATCGGGTCGATGGTACGGCCAGCGCGAGCGCCCATGGCATGGCTCGCTCGCCGTAGCCTGAGCCGTCAAGCGGTACGACGATAGTTTGAAACGATGCTGATTCACTCATCTACGGATCCCGTTTCCTGGCTGGTGGTTGCCTATTTGTCGAGCAGTTCCTTCATCGCAAAGGCGGCCGCACCGGCGATCAGGGCTTTGCCAACCGGGCTGTCCATGAGGCCGCCGAGCATGTCGCCGATCCCTCCATCGTTTTCGGCTTGACGATCAGCGGGAACCGCGCCGGGTTTCTGCTGCGGAGCACCGAGCACGTCATCCAGCGAACCGGCTGAGGCTGTGCCGCCACCGAGCAGACCGCCGAGCAAACCACCGAGATCAGTACCACCTTGACCAGATGATTGACCGCCGCCAAGCAGACCGCCAAGCAAACCGCCGAGGTCAGTGCCGCCCTGTCCGGATGATTGACCGCCACCAACTAGACCGCCGAGGAGGCCGCCGAGCACGTCATCGACGCTTTGCTGCTCTGCTGATCCACCAGCAGGCGCGTTTTCGCCGGTGCGGGTGATATCGACCATGCCCTCGCCAGCTTCGCGCTGCCGCATCATTTGTGCCAGAGCGGATCGATCACTTTCCTTGCCGTTCGCTTCGATATTCTTGGCGGAGGCTGACAGCGCTTGCTGTAATTGCTCTTGAGAGAGCCGGGGGAGAACCGCCGCGGCCATTTGTCGGGCTTCGTCGTCGGTGTACCCCTCTGTCGGGTCGCCAGTCGTGTAGCGGTCGACGAAGTCTTTTGCCTTCGCTTTCTGGTCGTCGCTCTCATTTGAAAACGCTTGGCTCAGTTTTTCCATTTTGGTTCCTTTCTGGACGTCGCTCTCTCTGATGTTGCAGCGGGTCAGCCGAGGTGCTTGCAGCGAAACACGTAGTCCGGATGATAATACGGTTGGGCGGTATCTGGACTTGTTCACATTCGTCGCAACGGCTTGCCGACGGAGCGAATTCGGAGCAGCTTTGGTTCCGGGAAGGGTGATTGATCCATGTCGAGTCGTCGTTTCGTCTTAGGTCGAATCCGGTTTGTCTTTCTTTCCCTGCTCCTCGTGTTCTCGATGGCAGCGCCGGTGGCGGCGCAAACGACAAATTCTGAACAGGAGCGAATCGAACAGCAGGCCGCTGCCGCCAATGCCCTTTTCGAGATCCTCGATTACGCTGCGGCGCGGGAATTCGATGCGATGTACGATCGCCTTCATCCCGATGTCCGCGACCGCGTCGCAGATAACGTCGCGATCGCACTCTTTGCGGACGTCTATTCGCGAGCCCTGCCTGCGGAAGCCATTACGACGAACATCACCGTCGCCCCGTGGACCTGGCCGGTGAACGGGGTGACCTATGAGACGGCAGCGGAGCTCACCGTCGCTATTCCGATTGTCGACGAGACTGGAACCAAGATCTGGATCGAAGATACGTGGTACCTGGTGGAGGAAAACGGCACCTGGTATTGGTTCCTGGGCACAAGCCAGGAGTTTCTCGATTCGATCACCGCGCAATACGCCGACGCCACTCTCGACCAAACTGGAGGAACCGGGACACTTGTTCCTATCCCGCGCGAAGAGTTCATTCAGGCGATCGTCGACGACCTCGATGCTTTCTACCGCGATGTACTCAGTTACACCGATTTCCGTTATGTTTCGCCCGGAGTGGTCGTCGTGGAACCCGGCGATCAGGCGATGTCCGCCTGTGGAGCTGCAACTAGTGGGTTCCTCGGATTCTACTGTCCGGTCGATTCGATCCTCTATCTCGAGGAGTCCTTTCTCCTCGACCTTGTCGATTCAGGTCGTGATTTTGCGGCAGCGTTTGTGATTGGCCACGAATGGGCCCACCATGTCCAGACCGGTATTGGTTTCGATCGAACTACCGCGCCGAATGATTGGAACGAGTTGCATAGTA
>CAVQGN010000010.1:0-65848 GCA_963712055.1 uncultured Chloroflexia bacterium
ACTCGGGCCAGATCCTGATTGACGGTGTCGACATTCGCGAAATGAAACGTGAGGATGTCCGCGCGTTGTTCGCGATGGTGCTGCAGGATAGCTGGCTGTTCAACGGATCGATCGAGGACAACATGGTTATTCGCGCGACGGTGCCACGCATGACGAAATCGTGAAAGCGGCCGCGGCGGCGCATGCAGGATGACTTCATTCGCTCGCTTCCGGGCGGGTATGACATGGAAATCAATGAAAGCATCGACAACATCTCCCAAGGCGAAAAGCAACTGCTCACGATCGCCAGAGCAATGCTGGCCGAGAGTCCGATGCTCATCCTTGACGAAGCGACGAGTTCAGTCGATTCTACCGTACCGAGGTTTTGATCCAGAAGGCAATGGACAAACTGATGGAAAGGGAAAACAAGCTTTGTTATTGCACATCGGTTGTCAACGATCCGCAACGCCGACAAGATTCTCGTAATGGACGACGGCGACGTCGTCGAGCAGGGTACCCATGATGAATTGCTCGCGCAGAACGGCGTCTACGCCGATCTCTATGCGAGTCAATTCGAGGAAGCTGCCTGACGAACGACCGGAATGGCCGGCGCTGCAGATGGTATCGTTTGCGACGTGGTCACTCTCGAAAAAGCCTGTATAGCGATCGACAAAGCAGATCGGAGAGTAGGTGAGGATCAGCAGATGGATATCGAAAGAATACGCTTGATGAACCAAGTTGACCGTCGGAAAGCAATCGCTACCGGAACCGGGCTCCTTGCTGCCATCGCGGGGTTGAAGATGACGAACGGTCTGGCGGCTCAGGATCCACCCACAAATCGGTCAAGATGGATTGACCGGCGCATACCAGGTGATCCGGGCCTACAAGTGGCTCCGGATGCGGACGTTTCAGCCTTCTTGAGACAGATCGAAGGTTTTGTCGAGATCATCGAGGCCGTTCCGGGGTTTTTCGGCTGGTCGGCATTCCTCAATGACGAAACCCGTGATTATGTTGCCGTAAGTACGTTTGACACCAAAGAAAACTCAGATGCCTCGACGGCGGCCGCGGCGCAATATGTCTCGGACAATGCACTCGCAAGCTATCTGATCGATCCGCAACCAGTCGTAATCGATGGTCAGATCGTCCTGGCGGCAGGGATGTAGCCAACCTACGGTGTGCGGTCCCCAGGTGATTGGTTTAGTGGAGCTACGGAAGCCCTGCCAGACCTCTTGACCGTCATTCTGCGTTGCTAGCAATTCATTTCATGCTTTGGGGATGTTCAGAGCCTTTGGACCCGTGAAAACTCCGGCTGGTCCGGTGAAATCCGATCCTGGTTGCAGCTGTCTGGTACGAGAAAGCATTGGATGGAGTGAGAGTACCGGCGCCGGAAACAGCTAACCTGGGACGATGTCGTTGTTGCCGAACCCGCATGCGCGTTAGACTTGATAGGCGCATGATCGCCAAGTCCGTTGATGGCACCAGAGATGATTGGAGTACCGAGATGACCCCCCTTGTTGCCGAGCCAGAAACCGAATTGTCGTCGCAAGCCCGAAAGACCCCGTACCTGACTGTTGAGGAGCGGGAGACAGCCGGAAAGGACGCCCGCGAACGCACGCCCCGTGAGACCTGGGAATGTGGGCCGGCCCCTTCAAATCGAGCCGACCCGGTGACCATTCTCCAGGATCAAGCGGTCAACCGGTTGCAGGAGCTGTTGCCAGTGCGGTATGGGCGGATGCTTGCGTCTCCCATTCGCGTTTTATCGCGGCGCCGCAGCAATCATGGCTCATGATCTTAAGGAAAGCGCCCGCTCTGGATTCTCGGTTCAGTTGTGCGGAGACGCGCACCTGGCAAACTTTGGGTTTTATGCGTCGGCCGAGCGAAAACTCGTGTTTGACATCAATGACTTTGACGAAAACGCTTCCAGGCCCTGGGAGCAGTCGATCTTCAAACGACTCGTTACGAGTTTTGTGATTGCAGCTGAGAACCTGGGACTAAGCAACGCCCATTGCGAGGAAATAGCGCGGGTGGTGGCATCCACGTATAGCGAGATGATGCGCCGGTTCTCGGAGCTTCACATTGTCGAGGAGCTTTGGTACGAGGCTGTCGACGGAACAGTTCATTTTGAAGTGGGCGGATCGCAGGGCGAGCAGCACGCCAGAACTGGTGTCTCCACCACACATCCAAAAGGCTAAGTCGAACACGAGCTCAAAAGCAGTCAGCAAGCTGACCGGTGTGTTCGATGGAGAGATTCGGTTTATTGACTCTCCTACCGTTCAACGTGTTTCAGGTGAGCTGAAGGAACTGGCTGAGTCGGAGTTGCGCAAATACCGCAGTACGTTGAGAGCTGATCGACGCGCGCTGCTCGAAAAGTACCGAATCGTCGATGTAGCTTTGAAAGTTGTCGGGGTTGGCAGTGTTGGCACTCGAGCATTGATCGTCCTTCTCGAAGGTCGTGACCAAAGCGATCCGCTTGTCTTGCAGGTCAAACAGGCAGAGCGGTCGGTACTCGAAGCAGCGCTTCCGAATAGCAAGCACAAAAACCAGGGCCAACGAGTTGTTGTCGGACAGCACTCTTTGCAGACCGCGTCTGACATCTTTCTCGGCTGGGTGAGCGCCTCGTCGGGCAACGACTTCTATGTTCGCCAGTTTCGCGATTGGAAGTATTCTCGACCTCGAGACCGTTTCGAAAAAGCAACTGACACATTACGCGATGTTCACCGCGGCCATCCTGGCCAAAGGGCACGCGCGTATTGGCGATCCGAGTTGCGATTGCGTCGTACATCGGCAAGAACGACGACGTTGCGGATGCCATGGTCGAATTTGGCTTGGCCTATGCCGATCAGAACAAGAAGGATTACCAGGCACTCGTTGACGCTGTGAAGAGCGGCAGAATCAATGCAACCATCGGTGTATGATCTCGAAGCTGACGTCGGCGGAACTCAGGTGGCCAGGCGGATTTCCTTGATTTGGAGGAGCCTGGACTAGTCTGAGGTACATTCTTCCCTGCCAACCCGGCTGTTGAGTTTTGCGGATCGGAGCCGTCTGATCTGATCTAACAGCATGAGCAGGATCGCGACGCCGTTGATCGCAAAATAGATCGTCACGAGTTTGCTCAACGACGTGGTCGGCGCCAAGTCACCATAACCGATCGTGGTTGTGGTAATGACCACGAAATAGAGGGAATCTAGCCAACTCCACTCTTCCAGCCAGTGGTAGATGATCGAACCGGAAATGATCGTTACCAGGACGTAGAGGAAGACGGGACGGGCCTCCTTGTCCAGAAGCAAGTCGATCATGAAGAAAGAGCCAAGCCGCCTTCGAAGGGGCGGTTGTTCATTCGAATTACTCATCGGCCAGCCGAGTGTCTCCCTCCAACCGTGGGGTGCAGTATCGACCCCGGAGTTTAGCAGACTTGATCTTTTCTCCGGTTGCCCTGGCCTCCCTGCGCCCGGGCGACCTTGACCGAGCCTCCGCCACGTGGGTTTGGCAAGGCTTGAACGAAGGGCGAGGGATGATTTTCAAGGATCGTGAGCGTCAGGACGTTCGTTTGAAGATCGGGAGCAACGCCAGGAAAAAGCGAATGAGTTCCCGTACGAGTGCGACCGGTCCCGTTCTGGTTGCAGTCGGATCGAGGTGTCTGAACATCGAAAACCGCGTGTAACGAAACCCTGCTCGATTGCTGAGCGCATGACGAAGCGCGAGCGACTCGCTGGGTGGAACAACAGGATCGTCGACATCATGCATCAGCGCGATCAGCGGAACATCCAGATCGTCCAGCACTGAGTCGGGAGAGAGAGTGTCCAGACGTTTCTGGTATGCCATCGTCATCCCATTCAGGAGGTCGACCGCCTCGTCGGCGGTGATCGGATGCAAGAGCCTGAGGATCGAGGATGCATCAGCAGATAGCGAGGATGCGGTGTGTCCTTGGTCTGAACACTGATGAAGAACGCGCACGACGATTGCCTCATCGGCTGGCAGCGCGGCGATGATTGACTCTTCGAAGACTCTTCGGGAAAGCGGATCCACCTCCCACCGAACACGTCGTCCTTGGTGCCATCTGGAGGAGGATGCGATATCCCGAGCGAGCGATCTCATCGAACTGTACGGGGCGAAAACCGCGAGAAACGCGATTCGATCATGGATCCGTTGATCCGTTGCTGCCAAAATGGAAAACGAGCCGCCAACGCAGGTTCCGATCAGCCCACACCTGGTGGGATCAACGTATGGCTGATCCAGCAACCATTCAAACGCACTGGCAAGATCGGTGATTTCACTGGGTTCGAGTCGGTACTCGCGCATGGCTGGCGACCAGTGCAGAAGCACTGCAAATCCAGCACGCGCCAAAGCGTTCTGAAGGCGCTCCAGCTGTGGATGGTCGAGATCTAGTGGGATGACGCCAAGGCTCAGGACTACGGCTGGGAATGGTCCGGGACCGGGTGGCTTCCAGATTTCCGCATCGACCATCCCGGCGAAAGCGGGGTAACGCACTGCGATTCTCACGGGCGTCTTGGTGATCCGATCGACCAGACGATGCGGGAGCATTGGCAGGAAGACGCTTCGAACCGGATGCGGAGACCGGAGTCCCGAGTCCGGCGCGCATAGCGTGGATAATGCGGTGGACGGATGAACGGAAGGCGAAATCCATGGGCCACCTTTCTCGCAGCTGGTGACAGGCTCTATCAGAGGTCCGGATGAACCACGCGGTTTCACACTGAGACTCGGCGGGACGAGCACTTCGACGTGACGGACCCGGCTACAACGTGACCGCAGGAGAAGCCGGGCAGCAATGCCCCGTGTTCTCGTTTTCCGCATGGTTTCTGGACTGCCGTTTCGGTGGAGCGGGAGACGAGACTCGAACTCGCGACAACCTGCTTGGAAGCTAGACGGGGCTAAACATGCCGTTTTTCGCCCTAACGTGCCTGTCCAAAACCGGTCCTAGACCTGTCTTCGAGAGAGTGTATCAAATTGGGAGATTGAGGTAAGCAAGACGGAAATCGAACCTCCGGGAACGATGACACCAGCTCTACGATGCCACCGAAACCAGACATCACTATGATGAGCACTTCGTCCTCATTCGTGGCTGCAGCACCGAATTCCCAGAGGTGGTTACAAACATGGCTAATCAGCCTATCTGGATTCTGAACGGGAATTCGTCGTGTGCAAGCTGTCCCGCTGAAGTGCCATACCTCATTTCTCTATCTGATCGTATGTTTTTCGGTCGATTGGTCGAAAAGCGATGGCCTTGGCTCGTTCCTTTGGGGAGACGAGTGACCAGATTGTTTGTAGCAGTCGATCGAGCGAGAGAAGCGAGATAAGTGGAAAGACTTCCAGGTATTGTTATTGAAACAACGATAAATGATCGTTCAGGAAAGCACCTTCTGGATCGTATGCTGAGCGAATCAAGCGGAACTGGTTGGCGGCTGGGTAAAGTCGGTCCACGTCCTCCTTTTCGAGCCAATGGAGTTTGCCCCAATGTGGACGCCCTCCAGCCTCCATGAAAAGCGCAAAGCAATGACGCATGAACGGTTCCCAATCCTGATCGGTTCCCTGGTGGACACTGATGGAAACGCAGTCCTGGTTTGCCGTCGGACTGAGTAGGTGCCTTTCGCCGGGCAAGGTTCGGTATTCGACCGCCCAGTGTACTTCTGGGTAGTTCTTCAGCATCAGGTTTCGCACTGACCTCATGACATCCGGACCCTCAGATATTGGGAATGCAAATTCGCATTCGACGAATGGTTGTAAGCGAGGAGAAGGGTAGGTACGATAGCTCCAGTCGACTCGATTTGGCTTGAGGTAGCGCCCTATCGATCCAGGAGGATACTCGCTTGTCGCAACCTCGAATGGCTCCCCAAGAGTGCTCGACAAGGTCTTGATCACGCAGGTGTCGAGTGGTGGAATCCACCAAAACTCCGCAGTCCGGTGTTTGCTCTCGATTTCCGGGAACTCGGCGAGAGTGGAATCAAGATTCATCGATCGATTTTCTTCAAGTAGCTTATATGCGGGAACAGTAGCCAGGCGCAGCTTGGTCACTACCCCAAGCATGCCTAAGTTAAGGGATGCCGCATCCAACTCATCCCGCGAAGACGAGGAGTCGATCGAGACGATTTCACCGTTAGGTGTCATGAATTCAAGAGCACGCAACATAGAAGAAAAGCTGCCAAATCGCCGACCTGTGCCATGGGTTCCAGTTGCAACAGCTCCGGCGATAGCCTGTCGATCTATATCTCCTTGGTTTGCAAACGCACGGCCATGCTCTAGAAGTGGTTTGCCCAGTTCGTGGATTTTGGAACCAGCCCAAATCGTGGCGTCACCAGTCAGGGCGTCAACCGACTCCAGGCCTCTCATGTTGGCCAGATCGAGAAGTAGACCATCTGTCTGGCACAGCGGAGCAAACGAATGCCCAGAACCTGCCACCCGGATTCGCCATTCCTGAGTGGCGGCATGTGTGACCATGTCTCGTAACTCATCCAGAGAGCTCGGTTGACCAATTGCTTTGGGTCTGGTAACGACATTGCCCGCCCAATTTGACCATTCCAAATTGAGCCCTCCTATCTAATCACGATTCAGCAAATATCCGCAATCATAGGCAATCACAGTACCAATCGAGACCACCAAGCTCTGTTTTCAGGCAGATGCCGGGCAGTCTACGACAGCTGGGCCGCCGATAGGCCCACAAAGAAACGCGCCGACAAGTAAGTGAGCCTTGGCAGTGGTGCAATGAGTTGGTGGTGAGAGTTCTCCATCAGGCCTCCTGAACGAGTGGTTTCGGGTACGACGAGCGCGAGCCGTTCTCGGATTTTTAATCAAGCTCGCCGAGAGACACAGGAAAACGAGCAGCTACAGAAGCGGTGATCCTGGAAGTCCGAGATCGAGTTTGGTTATGTGCCATCGACCCAGGTTCGAGGTCAGGAGATCGGTGCCCCGGAAGGCACAGTTGGTGGGATGGCACAGCATATGCGCGTCTGGGTCATCGAAGAGAAGGTCTATCTGACCGTCGGGCGTGACGCGGAAGAGGCGCGACGGTTCGTAACAGGCGATATAGAGGTTGCCCTCGGCGTCGAAAGCGATGCCATCAGGAAGGCGGTCGATACCATCGACGAAAAGTTCCATTTCTCCGGCACTCCCGTCGCGGCGGATAGGGACCCGAGACACGCGCCGCGCGAATGTCTCGACGACATAGAGCCAATCCCGATCAGGAGAAAGAGCCATTCCGTTGGCAAAATCGAGCGAGCGATCGTACCAGAGCCAACCCTCTCCCGTGTCCAGTTCGAGGCGCCATATCCCAGGGCCAGGCTCTCCAAATGCATGGCTATCGGACACATAGAGGCACGACCGGGCCGTGTCAACGACCGGATAGTTTGGAATGCGCATGCTTTCACCATTGCCTCCAGTCGAAAACTGGGCGAGCACCCCTGTCGCTGGGTCGAGTCGATAGACGGCGCTGTGGCCAAGATCGCACGTATAAAGGAAGCCATCGGAGTCGAACGCAATACCCAGCGTGAATCCACCGGTCGATGCGACCAGTTCGATCGACGCCCCATCAGGCGCAATGCGATAGATCTCTCCTCCATCGCCACCACACCAGACAGCGCCATCTTTGGCGACGGCAAGGCCTTCGGGATGTTTCAGGCGGATTGGTCCTAGCGTGGCATCGAAGAAAACCGAAGCGCGATCAAAAGGTAGAAGGCTATGCATGAGGTCTATCCCCAAAACGTGGCCGTCAAGCGGCTATTCAGTCCAATAGGAAGCACCAGGGAGGCTGCCATCCATCACGTATCCTCCGTCTATGGTCAGTACCTGACCAGTCATGTAGCGCGATTCGTCTGACGCCAGGAAGACCGCGCCACTGGCGATCCATTCAGGCTCTGCGATTTCCCGCATGGGAATACGCTGAAAGAGGGCTTGCTTGACGCTCTCGGTATACATCGGTCGCGTCAAATCCGTATAGGTCGCTCCCGGTGCAAGACAGTTGACTCGAATACGGGACGGAGCCAGTTCAGTCGCAAGGGTTCGGGAGAACGCTTCCATACCACCTTTGGCAGCGGTATACGCAGCAGCATTCGGCTCGGAAAGACTGGCGTGAATCGAGGAGATGTTGATGATTCGTCCATCGACACCGAGATCCAGCATCTTTCTGGCCCCGGATCGGCAGGCAAGAAAACAACTGGTGAGATTTGTGGATATCACGTCGTTCCATTCTGCATTAGTAGTTTCGATTGCTGCGGCTTGCAGAATAATTCCCGCGTTGTTGACGAGGATTGAGAAGCCCGCAAGTTCAGATGCGGTTCGTTCAACGGCGGCATCGATGTCCTCGGAATTTCGAACATCCGCGTGGATTCCGATCGCGCGGCCGCCGCCCTCCTCGATGGTCTCCACGACCATTGACGCTCCGTCGAAATCGCGATCGAGTATTGCTACGGCGGCGCCTTCATGAGCAAAGGCCATCGCAATTGCCCTGCCAATCCCCGTGGCTCCCCCGGTCACGAGTGCCACGTGTTGAGCGAGTCTGCCGGCCATGGAATCCTCCTACGTTCCGAATCGACTAAGACTGCTGGTTGCGAACTAAGGAGATCTCGACGAGTCGTGGACTCATCGGAGGAATCTCGACAGCGAAAGTGGAACCATCGCCGCGCGGTGTCACGACCCCATCACCAGGAGTGGCGGTGAAGGAGTCAAAGCCGAGCCTCTCGAGCGGGATCTGAATTTCACGAGTAGCGGTTTCGCTCGTCAGATTGAAGAGGACCGCCACGGCCGCCTGCTGGTTCTCAAGAACATGAAGATGCGAGAAGAGATCAATGCCGACGAACTCGCCCTGGGTGAAGAACCGCTTAAGTTGGTGATAAGTGGAGACAGCACGCTTCAACGCCTGGTAGGTTGGATGCTGTGGGTCGCTGACTCCGCCGATGCCGAGATGCCGACAGGTCGACGCATACCACCAGAACGCGAGCATTTCCGGCGAATCGCGACCTTCATGAATATGAAGGTAGAGTGGAATGTCGTATGCGAGATTGTACTCGTAGAGACTCAGGGCTTTGCCGGAAAGCAGATCGTAATACGGATCCCACATGTATTCGAATCCCCAGTTCGAGTCGAATGAATTGGGGAGGCCATGCTGAAAGTAGAGTGGATGGTAATCGTTGAGACCACCGTTGATTCGATCGTGGGCTTCGATCAAGACCTGGGGATGGGTTTCCTTCACAGCCTGGATGACTTCCAGGACGCTTTCCGCGTGGAGCTGGCGGGTTAGCGGAACCGGGTGACCGTGAGATGGGTCGTGGCACAGCGCCCGCGTCTCGTCATCACGTTCGAACAAACCGTATTGCAGGAAATCGAACATCATGAAGGTCGCGCCTGCTTCAGCGAGGGTTCGGAGTCGTTCGATCTTCGCCTTCTTCCATACCTCGGAGCCGCAGCAGACGCACGCGTTCGGATAGATGACATCGCGATGGTGCATGAACTGAATCATGTTGCCGTTGATGTCGCGGTGATAGAAGGCGGGGTCCTCGTCGAGGTCGGTCGTATGCATCATGAGGTGAAGTGAAAGTTTTAGACCATACGTGTCTTTGAGCATCTGGACGAATTCACTCTGGGGCCCAAGTCTCTCGGTGTCCCAAATCGTGGTTCCTTCAGAGGTATCCCAGGTCGGATCGAGGTAGAGTGCTTCTGCCCCAATATCGGCTGCGAGTGCGGCTTCGGGTTCCAGTGTCTGTTTCGTCTGCAGTGGAGAGTTGTCGCCGAGGCGCCAGCCAATGTTGTAGAGCTCGTTCCAATGGAGCGGGGGATCAAAGCCGACGGGAACAGTATGCCCAAGCGACCTCAAATGGTTTCGATAGACGTTGTATCCATCTTCCCAATCACCGGAAAACGGATAAATGCGGGTTGTGCCGAACGGAAGCTCGGTTCGACCTTCTAGGCTCTGGCCAAACTCAGGATCGCCACGATAGAGACCGATGCCACCAAAGCGAGCACAGTGGTTGATCGGTATGGGCAGGTGAGAGGCGACCGGGTCCATCACATGAAGTGTTCCACTTCCAGAGACGACGTACTCACCCTCGAAAAGTGAAAATTCGATCGCATCCTGGTTGTATTTTGTGATCAGGATGCCGTGCTCACCATCGGTCCAGGCCCATGCTTCACTGCCAAAATCTGGCAATGATGTATGAGGCTCCCAGGCTTTTCGGAAGAGATCAGCCGCAGAATAGTCGGTCTTCCGACGATCGAGGCTGATTCCGAACCGGCGTCGATGAGGAACTGGAACTAACCGAAACCGATCAGCACTGTCACGCCATTGGCAGGACTTGCGATCAAACAAGACTTTTCGGAAGCCGAATCGAACATCTGAAAGCGTGTGGGAATCGGTACCAAAGATGTGGAGGAGCGTGACTTGCTCTTCGAGATAGTCTCCATCGGCAGGGAGAGTGATTCGATGCCTGAACCCGATGTCCGTGGGTCCTCGCCTGCTGAACAGAAATCGGCCCTCGAGGATGACGCTCTGCCCTAGTTCGTCTTCTACCCGCGTGGCAGTGATATCTCCGAGGCCTTGAGCAGCGTGAGTGACACCGTTGGTATGGGCAGTAAGGTTGTAGCAATAACTCTCATCGGCCACCACGAGATTGTTCGTCAGATCTACGACCTTGAAAGGTCCAGTGTTTTCACTGACCCCGATCTCCACGTCCCAGAATTGATTTGTGAGTCGGACCGTTGAATCTGTTGTCGAGCGTGCTTGAGTCATCTATTCACCTTTCCCGGATCAAGTCATTGATATGCCGAAGAGTGCCCATTTAGCCCTTTGTGCCAGAGAACGTGATTCCCTCCACGAAATATCTCAATGCGAATGCGAATAGCAGGATCGGAGGAAGAACGCCCAGGGTGGTCGCAGCAAGCAAGGCTGTTACGTCTGTGCCGTATTGAGACGTGAAGGCAGACAGTCCCAGCGCGAAGGTCTTTTTGGCATCTGTCTGGATGTAGACGAGTGGGTTGAAAAAGTCATTCCAGGTGGTGATAAATGTGAAGATCGCAACCGCTGCCAGAACCGGTTTGCAGAGCGGAAGGATGATAGACAGGAAGACCCTGAACTCACCAGCGCCGTCGAGACGTGCCGCGTCAGAAAGCTCGGCCGGAATACCCTTCATGAATTGCCGAATGAGAAAGATATAGAAGGGATTGCCGCCCAGGAACGCGGGCAGAATGAGCGGAATCCAGGTGTCTATCCAACCAAGATTCCGGAAAATGACGTAAAGCGGGATCAACGTTACCTGAGGTGGAAGCATCAACGTCGCGAGCAAGACGATGAAAAGCTTGTCACGGCCGGGCCAGCGCAGGCGAGCAAACGCGTAGGCGACCATCGACGCTGAAACAAGGGTTGCTGGGACGACCAGGAGTTCGATTTGAAGTGTGTTCAACGCATAGCGACCAAGCGGGACTATGCGGAACGCACGGCGGAAGTTCTCCAGCGTGAATGGATCGGGGTACCACTGGATGTCACGCTGAAAGAACTGGTCTCTCGTCATGAACGCTGTCGATAACAGGTACCAGACTGGCAAAAGACAGAGGGTCAAGACGATCAGCAGCGCGACAGCCCAACCCGCTGTTCGGAGCACCCGGAGCAGCTTTGAACGGCGATCGGGAACGACTGCGTTGAGCGGATCTGATGGGGATGAGACCAGCATGCCTAGTTGTCCCCATCGAATTCGTAGTGGACGTATCGGGAACCCAGAAGAAGGACGAATGCGGTGACGGCGAACGTGAGAAGCAGGAGAACCCAGGACGCTGCCGAGGCGTAGCCCATATCGAATCGTTGGAAAGAAAGCTCGTAGATGTAGTAGACGGTAAACAGTGTGCTGTCGGCCGGACCACCGCTGGTCAGAGACGTAGGTCAAGGTGAAACACCTGAAATGAGGCAATCAGGAGAAGGATCGTCTGAAAGAGAATCGCCGGCGAGAGCATCGGCAGGGTGACGTTCCAGAAACGTTGAAGCGAATTCGCTCCGTCGACGATTGCTGCCTCGATGAGATGCACTGGAACAGATTGAAGCGCTGCCAGGAAGAGCACCATACCCGGCCCCGATCCCCCAAAGGCCGAGTATGACAAAGGTTGGCTTGGACCATTCTGGCGACGCAAGCCATTGTGGCCCCTGAATGTGGAGATACCTGGAGAAGCTTGTTTGCCAATCCGTAGTTGCCGCTGAACACCTGGCTCGCCAGGGCCGCTACGAATACTCCACCAAACAACGACGGCAGGTAGATGGTCGTTCTGGCCAGGGTGCTTCCGCGAAATGGTCGGTGGACTAGCAACGCGACTGCCAGAGAACAGATGAGGCTGAGTGGGATACTGAGTATCGTGAAATAGGCAGTGTTCTTTAGGCTCTTTATGAAGCGATCATCATCGATCAGTTGCCGGTAGTTCTCCAAGCCGACCCACTGGGTATTCCCCATGATTTTGAAATCGGTGAAGCTGTAGTAGAGCGCCATGAAGAACGGACCTGTCACCAGAATCGCCATGCCGACGAACCACGGTGACGCAAACAACAGCGCCATCATGGTTTCGCGACCGCGATTGGTCTGGGGAGTCAGAGCTTTAAGCATTCAGGAACCCTTGACGTGACACCACCACTCGTCGCAGCTCGACGAGTGGTGGGCCGCACGATCTGGTTTACGAGGACTTCAGATATTCATCCAGGCCAGCCTGAATCGTCGCATTGGCTGCATCCAGGGCTTCCTGAGGTGAGGCCTGATGATAGAGCGCCGCATCAGATGCTCGCAGCACTTCGTCCCAGAGCTCCTGAGAGTTTGGTAGCGGCGGACGAATGTGTGTGTTGGAGAATTCGGCGAGTCCGACTATCAGTTCAGGATCAGTCGTGAATGCAGGAATCGTCTCCCAGAGCGCCCGCCGTGTTGGGATCCAGGCGAGCGTCTCGGCGAAGTACGTCTGGATCTCGGGGGAGGCCATGAACTTCGCGAGTTCCCAGGATTCTTCGGGATACTTGGTGCCGACGGGCAAGCGCCGCTGAGAGCACACCAGACCAGGTCGCAGGTGTCGTGTTGTATGGAGAGGCCGACACGTCCCAGCTTACCGGTGATTCGGAACCATTTACCGAACCAACGCCAAAGCCAGTGGGTTGCGTCATCATCGAGACCGATCCAGTGAGGAAGGGATTTGTTCCTCGAGCGGCCTGTGCGATGAAGTTCGCTTGCTCCTCGGCTCCGCCGTACTTGTCACTCACTTCGACACACCATGCCAGGGCCTCGACGATAGCAGGATCGTTGACGGTGACTGTTGTCAGGTCTTCACTCACGAAACTGCCGCCGTTCTGCCAACCGTAAAGGAACAGGTAGGAGTTCCCGCCGGCTCCCGGTCCAACGGATGGGCTGAGCGGGATGAAGCCGATACGGGAGTATGAGTCACCGTCCTTCACATCAAGCTGTTCGCCCATCGCGACGGCTTCTTCCCATGTGGTCGGCGGGGCCGTGATGCCGGCTTCTGCGAAATGATCCGTGTTGTGATAGAAGATGCGGTCATCCCAGTAGTACGGGAGTCCGTAGACATTGCCAGCGTAGGTGTTCGATGAGAGAGCGACCGGATCGATCTCTCCGAGGTCCATTCCGTCGGCCGCCGCCAGATCATTCACCGAACGGAGGAATCCATTGGCTGCTAATGAAGGGATGCGTTGGTCATCGATCCATGTCGCTACGTCTGGTGCATTTCCTCCACCGATCGCCACAGAGAGCGACTGCGTGTATTCGTCCCAGGGACTGTAGGCGAACTCGACCCCAATCTCGGGGTAGGCATCCATGAAGCGATTGTAGACCTCCTGAAAGGCAATGCCGTAGTCATCGGTTGTCGCGGTGGCCGAGACTGGCTGGATTGCGGTGATCGTCACCGGACGGTCCTGATACGCGCTTGCCTTCGCGAGGATTTCGGCCCGCGCCTCTGGCGTGAACCGGCTGAACCTGGCCAGTCGAGTCCAGCAACTCCCGCCGCTGCAGCTAACTGACCGCTGCGTTGGAGGATGGTTCTGCGAGAGAAGTTCTTGCCCCAATATGATTTCATGTCTTGCGATTCTCCTTGCGTCTGCCACAGGTCGGGCAGTTCAGATCGGTGAGCAGCCCCCACATCGGGGGTGCTCCTGCAGACGATTCCAGAAAACCCTCCTTTCGTATAACGGCCGACGTTACGACGTCGCAACAGTCGCCGGCTGGCCACTCCTGAGACTCTCGTGAATGGCCTGAATACAGGCCATTGTGTTGAAGTTTTCTGCAATGTTGTTGGCTGGTTCGACGCCAGCCCGGATCGACGAGGCAAACGCAGTAATCTGGTTCACGAACTTGTCGGGAGATAGACCATCGATCTCGGTATCGGGGAGCTTTGCGATGCCTTTGTACATGTCAGACCAGGCAGTGGCCGATTGACCACCGTCTGAACCATAGAAGAGGGGACCATGGTACTGACCGATCGTTTCAGCATGCTGAACGACGGTTCCGTGCTCACCGAAAAGGTGCATCGCTTCATTGAAAGGCGTTCGGACGGCAAGATAGTTGGCATGGAGTGCGCCGGAGGCTCCACCGGTCATCTTGAGCAACGCCACTGCACTTGATTCAGCATCGTTATAGAACGGAGGTTCAAAACCACCCGTGGCCATCACTTCTGCGTAGTCCTTGTCCGGTGATAAATCGAACAAGATCGAGCTGGTGCACGGCAATACTGATTACGACACCCCCACCGGCCCGCTTGCCGTCGAGAAGCCAGTGGTCAGCACCAGCCGGGAGACCGAGCGTGCCCTGGAGATAGCCGGGAAGTTTTGCCAGGATTGGATGTCGAAGCTGCGCAGCGTGCCAAAGCCCAGCGGATCCGACTGGATCCAGTTCGCGAAGCCAGACCCCTTCCCGGTTGAATCGTTGCGTTTGGCCGGCGACGACCGGAACATTGTGCTTCCTGGACAGGTCCCAGAGTTCACGTGTCTCGTCAAGCGTGCAGGTCAATGGTTTCTCGACCAGCACCGGAATGCCAGCTACGACGAAATCACTCGCGATCGGAAAAGTGGAGAAAGTGAGGAACGGCGATGATGGCAGCGTCGAACCCTCCTTCTTCAATCATTGACAGATGGTTGGTGAAGACTTTGGCAGGATTGGGCATCGAGGAGGCGAGCATTTCCGCCGCAGACTCGCGACCGTCGCAGACCGCGACGAGCGTTGCCAGTTCCGGTACAGCAAGTAGCGCTGTCCGATGATGACGGCTGATTCCGCCTGCTCCAACAATGGCGATTCGAAGAGGTTGATCGGACACGGCAAGCATTCTCCTGTCAGCCGGGGTGACGTTCGCGGAGGATTCATTCGGATCGAATATCGAAAACGAGGATCTCGTACTGCTCTGAGATTTTCTCACCGGCCGCAATTGACACCGGCCCCAGATTCGAAGGACCGAGTCCCATGAACGCGAATGGCTTGTCCATTACGAACAGACCATTCTGCTGCTCCTGGGTCATGCGGACGCCCGCTTGCTGGATGGGCCATATCTCATCGATGCTTCCATGGAACTCGGCCACGTGCGGAGTGAGCCCGGTTCCTTCGGCGATGGGAACATCCTCGTTGTCCACGAGAAGCCGGTTTCCACCCGTGCAGCCGAACTCACGCCGAAAACGAATCCCAAGTCCGTGGTAGTTGACCAATCGTCCATCGGCCTGGGGCGCGCTCCACTTGCTCATGGTCAATTCGGTATCTTGCATGGCCAGGAGTTCGGTTCGCCATGTCCAGACGTATCCATTGTGGGCAGGTTCTGACCGGCATGATATCGACCGGATCTCGCGAAAGATCGGCTCCCCTCCAGCCTCAGGCAACCAAGTAAGGTCCTCCTCGAAGCCGACATCGTCAGCATTGTTTTTTACCGATCGAAATTGTTCGTGCACTTCTCGACCCGGAACCTCACCTGGCTTGGTAGGGCGCTCTTCCCAGAAGTTCACTCCTGGAACTGAGAGTGCGTACATCAATCCCTTGTGGTGTTTATGGTCATGTGGAGATGCAAGTGAAACGATGTGACCCGCCGGGGTCCTGAGCGGATGAATGTACGGCTTGAAATCATCTCCAAAAACATACCGGCCCGCTATCTGGCCATCGTGTTGGAAAGTCGCGGTCGATTCGTCGAAAAGAAGTTCCATCATGGTCGTGTTGCTCAGCTCTTGATCAGGCGGTCACCGACCACCTTTTGAAAGTAGGCGAGACTCCGTTCAGCTTCATCGATGGTGCCGCATTCGACACTGAGAAAGAGCTCTCGGTCGAGAGGTTCGAGGATGCTCAGGACATGTTCCCAGTCGACAACGCCTTCACCGCAGGCACAGCCGACCGGGGTTCCGGTGACCTTGCCACGCTCGGCTTCGCTATGGGAATAGCTGATGTCCTTGGCATGAATGTGCAGGACTCGATCCCGGACTCGCTCCAACGCTTCGTAGGGATCCTCGGCGTTGGCGAGGTAGGCATTTCCCGTATCCCAGTTGACTCCGATCCATGGGGACGGCACCAGATCCACGATTTTCAGTAGCCCTTCCGACGTCTTGGTATAGATTCCATGGGGCTCAATGCAGATATAGACACCGTGTCGACGAGCGACCATCTCGGCCTTCTTGAGTGAGTAGCGCATTGCATCGTGGGCTTCCGAGTCGGTCATCCACTCGGGTTTGACCATTTCGTCCGTGTTGACGAATTTGGCATCGTTCGCGTCGGCGAAAACGATTGCTTTGGTCAGCCGTTCAACCGCTGCTTCGGGTTTCATGAGAGGGCTGTGGCCGCTGATACTCGAGACCTTTACTCCGGCATCCTCGCATATCTCGCGCATCAACAGGGGATCCTCTTCCATCGAGAACGAATGGAAGTAGTGGACCTCGCTCAGCAGCTCCCAGCCTGTGTGGACCATCGGTTCCACGTACTGGTATCCGAGTTCTCCGGCGATGCGGACTCCCGCAATGAAGTCCTTGTCGGCGCTCCGGACGAACTCCATGTTCACGGCGATGCGATAGGCTGGCCATATGATCCTCTCCTCGTTAAGTGATGATTCATGCTATCGGAGCCGCGACAGGAAGACGTGCAATTTTCACCGCTGGAGGATTTTGAACAGATGCCCGCGGCTGGAGTGGTGGAATAATGGGGCGGTGAAGATCTGTGAGATTGGACGGAAATCATGAGTCCTGAGGTACCGGTCTTTCGACTGGGGAAGAAGTTCTATCACGCTGATACATGCGAACCGCTAAGGCAGGGAATCGAGCGCGGCGAGGTCCGCCTTGTTGCGAGAGCCCGGGGGTCCTACCCGGGAGAGGCGCTGACGGACGGTGACGTTCCCGAAGTGCGGACGGTTGGATTCTGGGACGCGCCGCAGGACCAGGGCTGGGGATTGGACTGGCACCGGAACGAGGGGATCGAACTCACGTTTGTTGCGCAGGGAAAGGTTTCGTTTTCGGTCGATGGGCAGGATTTTCATTTGAAGCGCGGGGACCTGACGATTACCCGGCCCTGGCAGTTGCACCGGGTTGGAGATCCGAACGTGAGCGCGTGCAAGCTGTATTTCCTGATTCTGGATGTTGGGGTAAGGCGGCCGAATCAGGAATGGACCTGGCCGGACTGGCTTGTCCTCTCGCCTGGAGACGAGCAGGGGCTGACGACGAACCTGAGCCACAACGAGCAGCCAGTCTGGCACGCCGGTGATGAAGTGGCGGAGTACTTCGAGCGATTGGGACGAGCGACTGCCGAGTACTGCGAGAGCAAGGGAGATAGTCGCCTCAAGCTCTACATCAACGGACTCATGCTCGCGCTGGCTGAGATGCTGCAGGGCGAGGAACCTGTCCTGAACCCGTCGCTTTCATCATCGTATCGGGCTGTCGACCTCTTTCTCTCTTCAATTGGTGAGCGGTTGGACGAGGACTGGACCCTGGATCTGATGGCGAATGCCTGTGGGTTAGGTAGGAGTCGATTCGCCGAACACTGCAATCAGCTCACCAACATGTCGCCGATGGAGTATCTGGCGAAGTGCAGGATCGACCACGCGGCCGAACTGCTGCGGCACTGTCCATCGCTGAGCGTGACGGATGTGGCTTTTCGCGTTGGATTCAACTCGAGCCAATACTTCGCAACCGTGTTTCGGAGTCAGTTCGGATGTACGCCTCGCGAGTATCGCAACAGCTTCGCGGCGACGGCGTGATGGAAGCAACCGGCCCCATCCCCTCAAAATACCGACGAACCAGCGGTAAGTCGCGTTTGTTTTGCGCCACTAGGCCACCTCTTCGGTGACATATGTGATATTGGACAGGATTTTAGCGAAACAGGAGCGGCGCGATTAGGTCAATCGGAATCGAGTCAGACGGCGCAGATCATCGATCCAGTCAGGAAAGATCACGACTATGAAGGTTCATTGAACTGATCGATCCATGATCCATCAGCAGCCCGTTGACGATCAGATCGAACGTGATCTTCCATGAATCCTCATCGATCGAGGCGTCAGCCTGGTGCTCGATCGATGGATGAGTTCGTTCACGGAACTTTCAAGGAATATCACGACTTCTGACCCTCTCATCAACTGATGAATCCTCCGGCCGGTATGACCTTCATATGATCCTCACTGATCCATCAAAGGCGCATGGATCATCATCGACTGACCCTCACAACCCGTGATCTTTCCTGAGCATCAAAATGAGCAACCCGGCGATGGTCAGGAAACATCCCGACCAGAATCGATCTGCTGCAGCGTCTGTCGCGCAGTCTGTCTCAGCCTTCTTCCATGCATCGCCACGATTGATTCCAAGGGATACTCAGCGAGATTCCTGTCGGTCGCAAGCTCCCGACTACCTTGAAGGGATCTGCAACAGCAAGGGCAAAAAGCCAGATGATTCGATCCTGGTTCTGGTGCTAGCATGGAAGGATATGTTGCAACCCACGTATGGTGACTACCATGTCGATCATCCCCTCGATTGGTGGGCTCGGGGTGGACTGGAAGAAGTCTGCCGTGGCTATGCCAAACTCGAACCTGCAAAAGACTGGTCCTATCCGCATGCCAAACGCCGCGCCTACAAACGCGTCCACGGCATGCTCAATCGCTACTACAAACGGACCGGCGATCCGATCTGGAAACCGGTTGGACACAAGCAGCATGAGCAGCTCAAAGAGCGGATCCTGAGATTCAAAACAACGAGTCACGATCTGGTGTAGGTGGAATGGGCTCCCTGTGCCGACAGGCACGACCACCAAGCTGGGGCAGAAAGAGTCGGGGCACCTACCGAGGTTTTATCGTCCTCACCGACCCCCGCCGGCGGCAGCGGGTAGACGCTCGCACGGACCAGACACTGGCGGCTCTGGTGTAAGCCGCATTTGCACATGCCCGCCCAACGTTTTGGCTGGTCAGACGCGCCTGTCGGTAGGCTTCATTCTATGACGCTCTGATCCCCGTCCCAACAAGCAACCGTGAACGATGCTTGTCTGGTGCATTCCGCGCCATCAGTCTGATTTACTAAGACGTAGATCATGTCCGCAACTGCCCACTCACCGCCCGGCATCGCGTTTCAAACTCGACCCGTTGAGCAAACGAGACTATCCCCTCCACCTGATCCAGGAAGGAGGAGCGATCCTCGAGTCGCTGCAGACCATCGGCTTTGCCACCAATGGTCAGTTGACCCGATTGCACTTCGCCAATCGCAGCAGCAGGGCAGCGGCAAGACGAACCTATCCGGCGGCAGAACGTGCAGCACGGATCTCCCTGCAGCGACTGTGGCAATCTGGCTTCATCGAGCGCCGTCCGGTGCTCCTCGAGTTCGAAACGCACCGGTTTTGGCTACCAGCATTTCGTCAACGTCCTCACACCCAAAGGAGAACGAGCGGCCAGCACGAACACCGATGACCCATCTCTACCTCTGAGAAGATCACCGATCAAAATCAGCAACCAGACGATCGAACACTCGTTGGCGATCAACGATGTCTATGTGTTGGCCCGACGAGCCGCTGAAGATCGTGGTATCGGTTTTCATGACTGGCTTGATGATCGTCAACTGACCGCGATGAAGGTGGCGGGACGGTTGAACCTGGTTTCCATCCCCGATGGCTTTTTCGTCCTGTCAGTCAATGGACGCTACTACGGCCACTTCCTCGAGATCGATACTGGGTCGGAAACGATCATGTCGAAACGCTCTCCCCGCTCCTGGTCCCAGACCGTGGCCGATTACGGCCAGTATTTCCGTGCGCACTATCCGCAGGATGGTTACTTCAAAGGCTTTGTGGCACCGATCGTGTTGACCATCACCAGTAGTGAAACCCGCCTGATCAACCTGCTCAAAGCGACCAAACGGGGAGGTGGCGCTGGAGTCTACTGGTACACCACCGAGAATGACATCCAGGCAACGACCATCAACGACACAACCAGACGTGTGACCCACTTCACGCCTGACGTCTTCTGGGGTCCGATCTGGCGAGTAGTCAATGACCGCACTCCCCGCTCGTTACACGATCGACTCCACCACATTGCAATCGCATCCTGAAAGCCTCCAACACCCTCAAAACGAATCCGGCTGGTGATAGCCATACTTGATGAATGTGGAGAAACAGCGGTGCTGCTAGACGGCTTGTAGGGGCGTAGAAGCAATCAGGCCCAGGGGTCGATGATCATCGCACCGGTGGCGGCGAAATCTCTGGTGTTGCGGGTGACGACATGGAGTCCATGGCGAAGCGCTGTAGCCGCGATCAGTCCATCGCTAATCGGTACCTGAACCCCATCGACCTGGGCTCGAGCAGTGAGTTCGCCCCAGAGCCGGGCAGCTTCGAGATCGATCGGCAGGATGTGATCCGCGTAGCGTTGTTCGAGCTTGGTCAACCAGATCGAGAGTTCCCGCTTCCGCGCACCGGCAGGCAGGACAGCGATACCCTTGGCCAGCTCCCCGATCGTCACCACGCTCAGAAAGAGCACATCCGGATCGAGCGCTTCGACATATTCACGGACCCGTTGATCCCCTTGCGGGCGACGAATCTCTGACAAAACACACGTGTCGAGCAGGACCCTTACCATTCGACCTCTCGCATCGTCGCCTGGTCACGGGACAGGTCGAGTTCAGACAGGTCGGGACCAGATAACAAGAAGTCTTTGAGCGATGGTCGCTCCCCGGTCAAACGGTCGTATTCGGCTTCGGAAACGACGACCACAGTTTCTCCCCGGCGCCGAATCCGTTGCGGACCCTGCTCCAGGGCTTGATTCATGACTTCACTCAGTTTGTTTTTGGCTTCGGCCAGTTGCCAGCTCATGGGGTCTATCCTCGTCGTTATGGCTAGATTAGCTAGCTACTTTGAATTCTATCATGGGCCCGTAGACGGTTTGGCTTCTCTCGCCGAGGCAGATGGACGTAATCGGGAAACGGGAATTTCATCAGGCCGCCTTCTTGAGTCCCAGTCGGTCTTCCACCACCGAGAAGAAATAGGGCATCGGTTTCTGCGGTCGATGCTTTGGCGACTCCCGCATCTCCTTGGTCGCCGCTCGAGCCTGAAACAACAGGTCGATAAAGCCGTCCCGACTGGTACCGGAACGATCGAACAGATTCATCGCTCTGGTGATCGACGACCTGGTCGGAGCCTGATCCCCCAGTTCAGAGGCAAAGCGTTCAATGACTGACCCGATCGCGTGCCGATCTTCGTCTGTTGACCTCCGCTTGGGAACACGCGCCTCGATCAGCGCTTTGAGCGGAACGGACTCCCCACGCTTGGCTGTTGTTGCAGGAAGACTGCTGAAAATTGCTGGATCTCGGTTGGGAGAATTTCTGGCGCTCACTCTCATCGTCCGCTAAGGCTTCCTTATTCGAATCATTCGAAAGATCGAAATCTGTGTGTTGTTTGACTGTCTGTTGTGTGGGGGAGTTTTTACTCCACGGACCTGGGGAACTTTTTACTCCTCCCCCGTGGTGGACTTTTTCCCCCACGGGTGCAGACTTGACCGTTTTCTCTGATGGCGTGTCCGATGATATTCAGTCGGTAGCTGGTCGGTTCGTCTCCCCGCTCCTTGCTCCGACGCCGTTCGGTCAGGATGATGTTCTGCTCTTCGAGCGAGCGAATCGCTTGCAGGAGCGTTTTCTTCGAGAGCCCCACCCCGGAGTCGAGTTGCCGACCATCCTTGGTCCGGATCCCCTGCAGCATCTGGGAAAGGGAGATGTTGTCACTCGCTTTCTTGAAGCCGAAGGTTCGTCGGGTGATATACAGCAGCACCTTCAGTTCCCCTCCTGACAGCAACGGCAGCAGTTCATCGAGGTATTGATCCGGAACCTGAGTGGTGTTGGGTGAGGTGACCCCGGTGAAGCGGAACTGACTCGGTGGAGGATTTCACGCGAGGCATGGCACCTCCGTGAATTGCAGACCCGTACGGGCGTACGTCCGGTCGTTCGACATGTCGACCGTACGCTCGTACGTCCGATCGCCCGTCCGCCCGGATGACGCTCCGGAGGGACGGGCTGCGCATTACGTTTCCTCCCTGGGATGACGATCCAGATATTCATCGAGCGCTTGGCGGACCATCTGACTCATGTTGCCGGAGCCACCACGAATCCGATCATCGAGAGAACGCGCTTTCAATTCATCGATCTGGTCGAAATAGAACTCGAAGGCGTAGCGGGTCACAGACCGTACGGGCGTACGTCCGTTCGTGCGCACGGCCGGACGTGCGGTCGGTCGATCGTCCGGTTGCTGATCAACTTTCGGGGACGCCACTGCCGGTGGACTGGTGCTTTCGCTTGCTCAACTGGTGGAGGAGTGGGCGACTTCGTGGCCTCCTTGTCCACTTCAGGTTCAGAGGAACGGCTGATTGAAGAAGGCAGATGCACCCTTGAGCTCATTGGCCACCTTGGAGGTGTCGTAGTTCTTCTTGTTCATCAGGAGAAGACCTCCGAGATCAGCCGTTCATAGGCTTGCGCACCTTTGCTCGACTTGTTGTAGGTAAAGATGTCTTGCTGGTGAAAGTGGGCATCGCGCAGATCAACATTCTTGGGGATGATCGTGTCGAGGACCGAATCACCATACGTCTGGCGCAGCAGTTTCAAAGAGTTCTTGGTATTGATCGTTGGCTCGCTCATGGTGAAGACAAAGCCAGCCAGATCGAGATCAGGATTGAAGTGATGCTTGACCTCTTCGATGGTTTTGCCCATCTGGACCGTCGAGTCGAGTTCGAAGTAGCCAGGGGAGACAACGACTAAGACCTTGTCTGCAGCCGTGAAGGCATTCAGCGTCAACCAGGAGAGCGCCGGGGGACAATCGATGATCACGTACTCGTAGTCGCCTGCTACCGGGTCCAGCGCCGCTTTGAGCCGGGCTTCACGATGGTCGATGGCAGAGGTCAGGGTGATATCGGTTTCCGACAAGAGGATGTGCGAGGGCACGATATCGAGGTTCTTAATGGAAGTAGGGGAGATGGCCAGCGGTTTGCGATCGATGATGGTGGCAAAGAGTGTCTGATCTTTGGTGAACTCTTGATAATCCGGAAGAACGACTTTGGAGGAGTTGGCTTGCGAGTCCGTGTCGATAAGCAGGGTCTTCTTGCCCCGATGTGCCAGTCCTGCAGCTATGGAAATTGAGGTGGTGGTTTTACCCGTGCCGCCTTTCTGAGAGGCGATAGCGAGAATCATAGTCCTCCGGATCAGCCACGGCAGCGCCCAGAGTGAGGGGTAGCCACACGTGATTGTGGTGATGTATCCATACTGGACATAATGGCGTCTCGTGTCAAGAAGCATGGATTGATTTCATTTCTCGGCGTATGACTTCAAGAGTTGGTGGTCTCAGTTATCATGAGAAACTTCTGATTCGGGGTCAGTTCGACGCTGCCAATCCGCGTGGTCGGCCATCAGGTTTCACGAAACAGATAACGAGGAACATTTGGTCCGATGAACGTATTTGAGGTTCAACAGCGGTTAGTCGAGGACTATCAGTCCTACGTCCAGAGCTTTGTGCGTATCCGGGATCCCCAGATTTCGACATACGTCCGGGACGAGTACGAGAAGAAGAAGTACTGGCCCGAAGCGCTGATTCAACTGAATCCCGCATTCGCGGCCGGAGCTTCGGTTGACGAACTTGCATCCTCGGGTGTCCTGGATGAACGGACCAGCGAGGTATTCAGATCGGTCCTCGACGATACGTCTCTCCGTTTGCACAAACACCAGGAGGAGGCAATCCGCCTGGCTCAGCGTGCAGAATCCTATGTTCTGACCACCGGAACCGGTTCCGGCAAGAGCCTGGCCTATTTCATCCCCATCGTTGACCGGGTTTTCAGAAGAGGGCCGGGAAAAGGCCTCACCGCCATCGTCGTCTACCCGATGAATGCGCTCTGCAACTCTCAGCTCGAGGAACTCGAGAAATTCCTGGGACCTCTCGAGAACTCACCGATCTCCTACCGGCGCTACACAGGTCAGGAGAACGAGGAAGAGCGTGCTGCCATCCGAGCGAACCCGCCAGACATCCTGCTGACCAACTACGTGATGCTGGAGCTGATTCTGACCCGGAGCGAAGACCGCTCACTGCTCGACAAGGCCGGTGGGCTGGAGTTTCTCGTTCTTGATGAATTGCACACCTATCGTGGAAGACAAGGGGCTGATGTCGCGATGCTCGTGCGTCGAGTACGGGAGCGGACGGGCGTGTCGAATCTCCAATGTGTTGGCACAAGTGCAACCATGGCGACCGAAGGAGACTTCGCGTCACGACAAGCGGCAGTGGCTAATGTGGCGACCGAACTGTTCGGGACCGAGGTCGCAGCGACTTCGGTCATCGGAGAAACAATCGATCCCCTTCTGGGGGCAGATTCGATCGATACCCAGCAGTTGACGCAAGCGGTTTCCCGTGCAGCCGGACAGGTCCTCCCTGAAACCACAGAGGCGTTTCTTGCTGATCCGCTGGCAGCGTGGATCGAACGCACATTGGGTGTGGAAGAACGTGATGGCCGCTTCGAACGGGCAGAACCCCTGACCCTGACAGAAGCGGCGGACAGGCTCTCCGCGGAATCAGGAGTCTCAGTACGCGAGGCGAAGCGTGCCGTCGAAGTCATGTTGATGCGTGGGTACGAGTTGAAGAACCCGACCACTGGCCGACCACTCTTCGCGTTTCGACTCCATCAGTTCATTAGTCGTGGGGACACCGTTTTCAGCACGCTGGAGCTTGGAGAGGGGCGAGGACTGACGTTGGATGGTCAGGCAGTTCTGCCGGGTGATCATCGCCGAAACCTGTACCCGCTCGCATTCTGTCGCAACTGCGGTGAAGGCTACTTTGTTGTCGATATCGTCGAACGACGTGGGATGAATCAGCTCCAGTCGCGTGAGTTTCGCGATATGGCCAAAGCAGGATGAACTGGAGCGTTCTTCCGGATATCTCTGGCTCGATAGTGGTTTAGCGTGCCACGATCGATATCGCTCCCTTTGCGTTCCAGCCTGAGCGGGTACCAGACGAATACCTGACGATCAGGGACGGTGACGATGTCGTTCCAAAATCCGATCTTTTCAAACGGGTGATCCCGGCTCAGGTCGAAACCGATGGGGCCATCGAGCTCTTCGAGTTCGATGGCACTTCACCCGCCTGGTTTATTCGCGGGAGACTGCCGTTCTGTCTCCATTGCGGAGAGTCGTGGCCTCCCAGGGTCGGAGAGTTCACGAAGCTGGGAACACTTGCTAGCGAGGGTCGCGCCGGAGCGACAACCATCATTTCCCTCAAACTTGTGCAGGCCTTGCGAGCAGCCGAGGATTTGCCAGCTGAAGCTCGAAAGCTCCTGAGTTTCACCGACAACCGCCAGGATGCTTCGCTCCAGGCTGGCCACTTCAATGACTTCATCGTCACGTCAATGTTGCGCGCAGGTATTCTTGCCGCCCTTCCTCCCGAAGGATCGACAACATTCGACCGAATGCCCTCCGATATCCTCGAACGTCTCAACCTGTCTCATGACGAATACGCCGCACCCGGCGTGAGCGGCGGGCTTGGCGAACGACGGGCGCGGGAAGCGTTGCGGGATGTGATTGCCTACCGGATGTTCAACGATCTTCGTCGCGGCTGGCGGGTGAACCAACCCAACCTGGAGCAGCTGGGATTGCTCGCCATCGACTACGACGACCTCGGTGAACTCGCTGGCGCAACGGAATTCTGGACGAGAACCGTTGCCTGCGAGCATCGAGAGTCGGCGCCAGAAACGTTCCAGATCCGAAGGCTGGTCGTGGCTCGAGGATGAGCAGGTCGGCCCGATCATGGCAGAGATATCGAATCTACCAGCCGATCTCCGGCGAGATCTCCTGCTCATCGTGCTCGATCACTTCCGTCGCGAAGGTGCGATCCGGGCACCCGCATTGACGGAACATGAACTCCAGTCGATGTTCGAGCGCGTTCGCAACAATCTCAACGATCTCTGGGGATTCGATGAGGAGGAGCGACCAGAAACCAGTGCGGCCAGATCGTTGCGTGTGGCGGCCAGTCAGCGTAGAGGACTCGAGAAAGCACCGGATCTGACTCCGGGGAGTCGCCCGGGACGTGCCGTCGGCGCGGCAAGTGCCTGGGGCCGGCCACAAGGTTCTGTTGGTCTCAACTCGAAGGAGCGCCTGATCGCGCTGCAGCTCCTGACTCGCGCGCTGGCGGAGTGGGGGCATCTCTCCGAAGAGCAGGACCAGGAATATTTGCTGGCGGCGGACGTGCTGAAATGGAATCGTCGGTATCCGGACGAAACCGAACCAGGAAACCGGTTCTTCCGCGATTTCTACGAAACGCTGGCGGACGCGCTTCCGCTTCAGGATTCACCCACCAACATAAGGGGCATGTATGCCCGCGAGCATACGGCCCAGGTCCCTGCTGACCTGCGGGCGGAACGTGAAGATCAGTTTCGTGCTGGCACCCTTCCCGTCCTGTATAGCTCACCAACGATGGAACTCGGAGTCGATATTGCGACTCTCAACGCGGTGAATCTCAGAAACGTGCCGCCAACCCCGGCAAACTACGCCCAGCGCAGTGGACGGGCGGGGCGAGCCAACCAGCCCGCTATCGTCGTCACCTATTGCGCTGCATCAAGTCCGCATGACCAGTACTACTTCACGCGGCGGAAGGAAATGGTCAAGGGAGTGGTCACACCACCGCGAATTGACCTCGCCAACCGCGACCTGATTGCCTCTCACATGCAGGCGGTCTGGCTGGCCGAGAGTGGGGTCCGATTACCAAGTTCGCTCAAGGGAGTTGTCGAAATCGCGACCGACGATCCAGCCCTGCCGATTCGGGACGACATCGCGAAGTCTCTTCGAAACGACCAGTTCAGAGTCCGAGCCGAACAACGGTGTCAGCGAATCTTGTCCGGTCTCGAAGACCAGCTCGGAGAAACACGGTGGTACCGCGATGGTTGGCTTGGATCCCTGCTTGATCGTGCCCCAGAGTCGTTTGACCGGGCTTGTGACCGGTGGAGGTCTCTCTATGCGTCGGCGTTGGAGCAGATCGATATTCAGGAAAAACGTGCCAACGATCTCGCGTTGACCAAGTCAGAACGAGATCGTGCGCACAGTCTCTATAGTGAAGCCCGCCGGCAACGCGATCTCCTGATCGAAGACCAGCGGATGGCGAATGACTTCTACACCTACCGTTACCTCGCGAGCGAAGGTTTTCTCCCCGGCTACAACTTCCCCCGATTGCCCTTGACTGCCTACATCCCGGGACGCCGGGGCGACAAGGGGGATGGCGAATACCTGCAGCGCGCCCGATTCATCGCGATCTCGGAGTATGGGCCCGGCAATAGCATCTACTACGAAGGGAATCGCTACCGGGTAGAGCGAATCTCGCTTCCCACAAGCAGCGAACCGGACGGTGGGATCACGGAAACCATCAGGGTTTGCCGGGTTTGCGGATATGCGCATTCGGGTGACCTCGTCAATGCCGACGTTTGCGCCAACCCGACCTGCGGTGCTCTTCTCGACGAAGCATTTCACAAGGACAACCTCCTGCGGTTACAAAACGTGATCACCCGGCGGGTTGAGCGGATCAGTTCCGAGGAAGAGGAGCGCATCCGGCAAGGTTTCGACCTGAAAACGTCTTTCCGATTCGGCGAGACACCGCAGGGTCCTGACTTTTCTCGAGCCGAACTCGTGCTCGAGCCGGGTGAAGTCGAGGCTGACCTCGTTTACGGCCCGGCCGCTCGTCTCTGGCGGATCAATCTTGGCTGGAGGCGCCGCAAGGACAAAACCACCCACGGTTTCTGGCTCGACATGACCCGAGGCGCATGGAGCCGGAAGGAAGATCCCGACAATCCGAGTGCGGCTGATTCGGCAGAGATCAAGGAGGCTGACCTTCGACGGGTGGTGCCGTATGTCGACGATCGTCAAAACACTCTGCTGCTTACGCCGAGGAAACCGGCACTCGAACGACTTTCGGTTGATGGATCAGGTGGTCCCGGATCGGGTCATTATCTGAGTTTGAGCTTTGCACTGGCCCGCGGAATCTGTGCGGTCTATCAACTCGAGGAAAACGAACTCGATGTCGAGCTTCTCCCCGACTCTTCCGAACCCCATAGCCTGTTGTTTACCGAAGCGTCCGAGGGTGGCGCCGGTGTATTGACGCGCTTACTGGAGGAACCCGGTGCGATGGCTCGGGTCGCGACCGAAGCCTTGCGCATTCTTCATTTTGACCCGGAAACCGGCGAAGACTACGGCGAACGAGATGGCTGCGGCATTGCCTGCTATCAGTGCCTGTTGAGTTACCGCAACCAGATCCACCACATCGAGCTGAATCGATTTCTCGTCAGGGACCTCCTCGAAGACTGGCAATCGGTTCAGGTTCTCGAACGAGCGTCATCGATGACCCGGGAAGCCTTGCGTGACGAACTCAAAAAACTCAATCAATCGTCCCTCGAGGATGCATTCGTCGACTGGCTCTTCGAAAACGGCTACCGGTTGCCGGATAAGGCGCAGCATCTGATTGCCGAACCCTATGCTCGCCCCGATTTCTACTTCGAAGCTGGAAGAGCCTGTGTCTATGTCGATGGTCCGGATCACGAAGACCCGACCCGTCGTGAACGCGATATCGAAGCGCGCAGAATCCTGGGCCGCCATGGCTATCAGGTGATCGAAGTGACCTATCCGGAACGGTGGAAAGACGAAACTGCCGACTGGTCAGACGTCTTTGGCGAGGGAGTGCAATGATGACGGCGACAGCAGGGTTTTCTACCGGATCGATCGTCCGCGCACGCGGCCGGGACTGGGTGATTCTGCCTGGCGAGGATGACCCCGGCGTTCTTCAGCTTCGTCCGCTGGGCGGCAGCGATGACGATGTCACCGGGATACTGCCGGACCTCGAACCAGTCGAACTCGCGACCTTCGCGCTGCCAGATCCCAACGACGTTGGCGACTACGTGTCAGCCCGTCTCCTTCTCGATGCCGTGCGGTTGTCGATCCGGTCGGGCGCGGGACCGTTTCGCTCGTTCGGCCGGATCGCCGTCGAACCGCGGCCATACCAGCTTGTTCCGCTCCTGATGGCACTCAAGCAAAATCCGGTCCGGTTGATGATCGCCGACGATGTCGGTATCGGAAAAACGATCGAAGCCGGATTGATTGCCAGGGAACTCCTCGACCGGGGTGAGATCCGGCGCATCGCTGTCATCTGCCCGGCGCACCTCTGCGATCAGTGGCAAGAGGAACTGCTCGACAAATTCTCCATCGATGCAGAGGTCGTTCGACCATCGACCATTCGTGCACTCGAACGACCACTCCTGGCCGATCAATCGGTGTTCGAGGCCTACCCCTATGTGATTGTGTCGATCGACTACATCAAGAGCGAACGACGTCGCCACGAGTTTCTTCGCTCATGCCCGGAATTCGTGATTGTCGATGAAGCCCACACCTGCGCCGCCGGTGGTTTCGGTTCCCAGCAGCAGCGGCACCAGTTGCTCCAGGATCTCGTCAACGGACCAACCGCTACCAGCCGGAATCGGCACCTGATCATGACCACCGCCACGCCCCATTCCGGCAACGACACGGCCTTCAGCTCGCTTCTGACCCTCCTCGATCCGGCGTTCGCCGATCTGGGGCTGGAAGGGGAGGTTAAAGCCGACGATCCGCTCCGCCAGAAACTGGCCCGGCACCTGGTCCAGCGCCGCCGGCAGGACATACGAGCCTATTTACAGGAGGACACCCCCTTTCCCGACCGTTTGACCCGCGAAGAAACCTGGAAAATGAGCCGAAACGAGGCAGCCTTTTTCGACGCAGTCCTCGCCTACGCGCGTGATCAGATCGATCGCGCCAGCGGGCTCGACCAACCCCAGCAGCGAGTTTCCTGGTGGGCAGCGCTTGCCCTGATGCGGGCTTCGATCAGCAGCCCGGCCGCTGCGGTCGCCGCACTCCAGACGAAAGCAGCGGGCATCACGACGAGCGAGGATGAGGTCTTCGTTGCCGACAGTGTGGCCGCCATCGACGAACAGGGTGGCCGCTCGGTCCTCGACGCCGATCCCGATGAAGTTGCCGACTTCGATGATGTCGTTCCTGGCGCGGATGTCAGCGATCTGCAGCCGTCCGACTACGAACGTCGCCGGATTCGCGAACTGATCCGCAGCGCAGAATCGCTAATGGGGCGCGGGGATCAGAAACTCGATGCGGCCGCAGAGATCCTTGGCGAACTCCTCGAGGATGGGTTTCGGCCGATCGTCTTCTGCCGGTATATCTCGACCGCCGACTACGTGGCTGCGGAACTGGGCAAGCGATTCAAAAATACCGAGGTGATCGCGGTCACCGGAACCCTTCCGCCCGAAGCGCGCAAGGAACGGGTGCTCGAACTCGCTGAGCATCCATCGCGGATCCTCGTCGCCACCGATTGCCTGTCGGAGGGAATCAACCTGCAGGCCCATTTCGATTCCGTCCTCCATTACGACCTGAACTGGAACCCGACCCGTCACGAACAGCGGGCTGGGCGGGTCGACCGGTTCGGCCAGGAGCGAAAAGAAGTCCGGACCGTCATGTTCTATGGCGAGGACAATCCGGTTGATCTGGCGGTCAAGGATGTGCTGCTGACCAAGGCAGAGGTCATCCGCAAGCGTCTTGGTGTTGCCGTTTCGGTGCCCCAGCGCAGTGGCGCGATCATGGATTCGGTCTTCGAAGCGATCTTTCGTGGACGTGGCCGGGCCCAGCAACTTCAGCTTGCCCTGGATAGCGACGCCGAAGCAGCTCTCGCCGAACGGGAAGCCGAACTCGAGCGGGATTGGCGCAATCTCGAGGAACGGGAAGGGCGGACGCGCACCATCTTCAACCAGTCGAGCATCCATCCGGATGTCGTCAAACAGGAGATGGACCAGGTCCGCGCGTCGCTCGGGTCGGAAGAGGTCACCGAGCAGTTCGTTCGCACGATGGCGAGCCGGATGAATACCCCGCTTGCCGAGGAACGGAATCGGCTGGTGATGCCGTTGAATGGATTGCCGCCAATCGTTGCCAATGCCTTTGGCGAACGACGGTCGAATGCCCCCATCCCGGTCGGTTTTCGGTTTCCGGTCGCGGAAGGGGTCTATCACCTCGCCCGCACCAGCGACGTGGTCGAAACCCTGGCTGCGGTCGCGGTCGATGGTGCGCTCGATCCGAAGCTTTCGTTGCGGCCAGCCCACCGCGCTGGAGCGATCCTGACCGACGCGGTCCGGGTCGAAACCACCCTGGCCGTCGCCCGACTTCGCGTTCATCTCCGGACCGCCACCCATTCGGGTGCCCGTGAGATGCTCGCCGAAGAGAGCCTGCTGCTCGGTTGGCGGTGGGAATCGAACGATGAACTCGAACTTCTGTCCGACTACGAGGTGCAGCGATTGCTGGAGGCCGCGCCGACGGTGAGCATGCAGGATGGGCACCGGAAGCGTGTGATCACCAGCGTGATCGCCGAGGAAGAACGATGGCGGCCGATGATCGAAGAACGCGCCCGGGCGCGTGCCATTGATGTCCTGGAAGCCCACCGCCGGGTCCGCGATATCGCCGAACTGTCGGGCGCCGGTCGCCTGCAGGCGGAACCGATGTTGCCGGTCGATATTCTCGGCCTCTTTGTGCTGTTGCCAGCCTGATCAGAAAAGGACGAACGATGACCGCACCACGATCAGAGGGGCAATTCAGCGCGATCCGGACAGAAGGTGGGTTGCTCCCACCAGAACTGCTGCGACGAGTCCAGACACTCGATAGCAGCCTCGAGGGGCTGACGTCCGCCGACTACCATCTCGATCCATCTGAGCGAACCAACCGGGCGATCGACGAGGCCTGGCAAGCGGTCCAGACCCATTGGGCGTCTTTCCAGCGGACCCGGGAGCTGGTCGAGAAAAACGATGAGACCGGGACCAGCGAAACCCGCGCCTGGGTGCAAACGGTCCTGCGCGAACTCGGTTTTGGCGAACTCCGGTTCGTTGCGGCGGCCGAAACGATCGATGGCCGCGATTTCCTGATCTCCCACCGCGCCGGGGAAGGAGTCGATGCGCCGCCGTTCCAGATCGTTTCGTTCCGGCAGGGGATCGACGAGCGCGCCACTCGCACCGGTGGCGGCGAAAAACGGAGCCCGCAGGCGCTGATGCAGGGCTATCTCAACGCCAGCGATCATCTCTGGGGCGTGGTGACCAACGGTTTCGTGTTTCGACTGCTCCGCGAGAATCGCCAGATCGACCGTTCGCTGATGCTCGAGTTCGATCTCCGCGGCATCATCGAGTCGGAGAGCTATGCCGAGTTCCGGCTTTTCTGGCTCCTCCTGCACCGGAGCCGGTTCGTTCAACCCGGGGAACGGCGGGAAACCGCCTGGCTCGAACGCTGGTCGCAACAAGCCGCCAGTGATGGCGCCCGCGCGCTCGATGGGTTGCGCAACGGGGTCGAAACTGCGATCGAAGCGCTCGGGCAGGGTCTCCTCGATCACCCGGAAAACATCGACCTCCGCCAGCGGCTGTCAGATGGTTCGCTCTCTCTCGATGACTACTACAGCCAGCTCCTCCGCCTGGTCTATCGTCTCTTGTTTCTCATGGTGGCCGAGGAGCGGGGTCTCCTGTTCGGACCGGAAACCGATCCGGCCGCGGTCACCCGGTATCGCCGGTACTACAGTGTCGACCGCTTGCGGATTGCCTCCCGGAACGTGCGCAAACGGGACAACCGCTACGACGATCTCTGGCGTGGTCTGCTGGTCACTTTCGATGCGCTCCGGGATCCCGCCCCGGCCCATCTCCTCGGTCTCGAACCACTGGGCGGGGGACTGTTCGGCAAGGGTTCGTGCCCGGATATCGCCGATCCGCCGGCGAGCAGCGTCGAGCACATGACAACTCGGCCGCTGATCGGGAATGGATCGCTCCTGACCGCGATCGGCGCGTTGAGCGAGGTCACCCGCGACGGTATCACCCGCCGGGTCAACTATCGCGATCTCGATGTCGAAGAACTCGGCGGGGTCTATGAAGGGTTGCTCGAGCATCGTCCGGCACTCGAGACTCTTGCTGCAGGGCTACGAATTCGGGTTCGATGCCAGCACCTCGCGCAAGGAAACCGGGTCCTACTACACCAATCCCGGTCTGGTCCAGGAACTGATCCAGAGTGCGCTGATGCCGGTGATCGAGGACCGGCTCGCGCAGGCCCGGACACCTGACGACAAGCGGGCGGCTCTCCTCGATCTCAAGGTCTGCGATCCCGCTTGCGGTTCGGGACATTTCCTGCTGGCAGCGGCGCGGCGAATCGGGCGGGAACTGGCGACGATCGAAAGCGGCGGCGAAGAACCGACCGCAGCCGGGATCCGGCATGGTGTCCGCGAAGCGATCCAGCATTGCGTCTACGGCGTCGATCTCAACCCGCTCGCAGTTGATCTCTGCAAGGTGGCGCTCTGGCTGGAAGCGCACGAACCGGGCAAACCGGTCGGCTTTCTCGATCACCATATTCGCCAGGGGAACTCGCTGATCGGCGCGACCCCGGAAGTGATGGTCGACGGGATTCCGACCGACGCGTTCAAGGAGGTCACCGGCGACGAGAAAGCCTACGCTTCGGCGATCCGCAAACGGAATACGCAGGAGCGGAAAGGGCAACTGGCGTTCGAGTGGACGGTCACGCCGATCGAGAACAACGACGCGCTGCGGAGTTATTTCGACACTCTCGAAAGCGAGGATGATTCGGTCGAGAGTGTGGCCCGGAAGGAAGCCCTCTACCGGAGTCATCGCCAGAGTCCCGACTTCTGGCGCAAGCAACTGATCGCCGATTGCTGGACGGCCGCCTTTTTCTGGCCATTGCAGACGGGCGCACCGGAACCACCGACGCAAGCGACCTGGGAACGGCTGGCCAACGATCCCCGGTTGGTCGACTACATCAATCCGAAGAAGCGGAGCGAGGTCGAGGGAACCGACGAGTTCCGGACGGTGCGCAGGGCGCGGGCGCTGTCGCGGGCGAACAGCTTTTTTCACTGGCATCTCGAGTTCGAGGACGTGTTCGGTCGCGACGATCCCGGGTTCGATGTCATCCTCGGCAACCCGCCGTGGGAACGGATCAAGCTGCAGGAGCAGGAGTTCTTCGCATCGCGTGATGACGAAGATCGGCAATGCTCCGAACGCTGCCGCACGAAAGAAGCTGATCGCCGCATTGTGACCAGGAACAACCGGGATCGACTCCTGTTTCAGGCATATGAGGATCGCGCTGCGGGCATCCGAATGCGAAAGCAGGTTCATTCGCACGTAGCGACCGCTATCCACTGACCGGGCGCGGGGATGTCAACACCTATTCGATCTTCGCCGAACTGATGGCCAGGCGAATTCGGATCAGCTGGTCGGGCCGGGATCATCGTACCGACCGGTATCGCGACCGATGACTACCAACCAGTACTTCTTCGGCTGGCTGGTCGACGACGGCCGGATCGCGTCACTGTTCGATTTCGAAAACCGCGAGAAGCTGTTCTCCCGCTGTCCATCGCTCGGACGAAGTTCTCGTTGCTGACCATGGCAGGCAGACACGGGGACGCAGGCACCCTTCCGGGCTGCGTTTTTCCTGACCCAGCCGCACCAGTTGCAGGAACCTGACCGGGTCTTCACGCTCTCAGCCGAGGAGATCGAACTCCTCAATCCGAACACGAAAACCTGTCCGATCTTCCGGACCGCCCGCGACGCCGAGATCACGAAAGCGATCTACCGCGACGGCGCCAGTGCTGGTGCGAGAGGGACCGCCGGAGGAAAACCCGTGGGGGATCACCTTCAAGCAGGACCTGTTCGACATGTCGAACGACTCCGGACTCTTCCGCACCCGGGAGCAGCTGGAGGAGTATGGCTACCGGCCTGGAAGCGGATGGCCGCTTCCGCGGGAACGACGAAACCTGGTTGCCGCTCTACGAAGCCAAGCTGATCCACCAGTACGACCACCGCTACGCCACCTTCGAGGGCAGCGCCAAAAAGGATCAGGCCCGCGACACTACCCTCGCCGAGCACCAGGATCCGAATTTCGTAGTCACTCCACGGTATTGGGTGACGAGCGGGAGGTAGTCAGCGATCGGCTTGGCAGGAAATGCGACGTTCCAGTGGCTGGTTCCTCGTGATTTAGAGGAATCACGAACGCGACCAACGAGAGAACATGTGATTGCAGTCGCTGCTGTCCTGGATGGGCAGCTGCAACTCGCTATCGATGATTGCGAATTCCGGACCAAGATCCGACAGATGGCGCTTGACTGGCGAACTTGAACTGCATCGTACTTGACTTTCTAAATCGACAGAAAATCAGGTGGAGCCAACATCAATTTCTTCATCGTGAAGCAGCTCCCCGTTCTGCCACCTGAAACCTACACACCGGAACTGCTCGACACGATCGTGCCGCGGGTGCTGGAACTGGTCTACACCTCGCACGACATGGCGCCGTTTCGCCCGTGATCTCGGCTACGACGGTCCGCCGTTCGCCTGGGACGAGGAACGGCGGGCACACCTGCGGGCGGAACTGGACGGGCTCTACGCCCATCTCTACGGTCTCAACCGGGACGATTTCGCCTATATCCTCGACACCTTCCCGATCGTCCGCCGCCACGATCTCGACGAGTTCGGCGAGTACCGCACCAAACGGCTCTGCCTCGAAGCCTACGACTACTTCTCGCCCGAATCGCTGCGCCAGCTCGAACTCGACATCCGCGGGATCGAGAGTTCCCTCCGCAAACTCCTGGCAGCCACGCTCGACAACGATCCGAAACGGCTGACCCCGGAGATGCGGACCAACCTGCTGGAGAAACGGAACGAGCAGTTGCCGAAATCCGCCGCACCCGACCCAGACCCGCCGCTTTCCGAACTCCTCCGCTCCGCCTACATGCCCGATCTCGACCGGATCGTCCGCTCGGAACCAGTCTGGCCCACGCTCCAGGAGCGGTTCGAAAGCAAGACGTCAATTCAGGGATCGCTACGGACGGCTGGTCACCCTCCGCAACCCCCTGGCCCACGATCGCGGTGTCAGCGACGAGTTGCGTCGCAGCGGCGAGGAAGCGGTCGCGTGGTTCCGGGAGAGGTTGGGGGTGGAGGTGACGGCATGAGCACGATGTCAGACGGAAAGACCTATATCGTTGCGACGCGGCATGCCGCGAAGGTCCTCATCGACGGGATGAACTGGGAGACCAAGGAGGTCAGGAGACTCCAGGACGCCCTGGAGGTGGTCGAAGAAATCGGGTCGATGAACTCCTGGATTGGATTTGTCGGGCAGGAGCATCCTTCAGAGGAGGATCGGGCGATGATCGATCAGTACCTCGCTCTTCAGCGTGAGACCGGCCGAGGTGATCCGCGGAGTATCGAGATTGTCCTGCGCAAGAGACTGGAGGTCCATGAAGAAGCGAGGGCTGTGCTTGCTGGAGCACTGCTCCAGATTGGAAGGCAGGGAATTTCTCGCGTGCACGAGGGACTCGAAGAGCTGTCCCGACGGAAAAGACCTCAAGGGGCTGCCGCTGAAGAGGGTTGTCTGGAACTGCCCGCAACCAGTCGATGCACTGGGAAGATTGCGATTGGGACTCATGCAAACCTGGGGTGAAGCACAAGAAATCGACCTTTGAGAAACTTGGGTCTGAAAGCGGATACGGACCAGAGTTCTCCCCTGATGGACCCAATCGGTGCAAGAACATGGCGTGGCTGGTGGTGAAGGACGTGCTGGGCTGGGACGCACTCGAACCATACGAAAGCGGATATGCAGCAATTGATCGGACAGGGTGGCGGGTCGAGCCCGAGCGGAGGAGGTGAACGCAGCGTGACCGCGATCTGGAAGGATGAAGGCGGCGACTGGAGTCTCCTGTCCCCCGTCGGCTTCCCGGACGAGGCGACCCTGCATCGGCTCGTGGCAGATGCCCCGCAGCTGCTGCCGCTCTCTGGCAGCCCACGGCTTGCCGTTGTGGGAACGGAAGTTGTACTCGGCGGTGGCCGGGCTGACATCGTTGCCATCGAACCGACCGGGAGGCTGGTGATTGTCGAGATCAAGCTGGCGCAGAATGCTGAGTCGAGAAGAGCCGTCGTCGCGCAGATTCTTACGTATGCCGCCCATCTTCGTGGGCTGAGTCCCGAGACTGTCGAGGAGTTGCTTCGCACCTATCTCGCCGGGCGCGGCTACGGCAGCCTGTTCGAGGCTGCCCAGAGTGTCGAGCAAGCGGCTGATCTGGATGCTGAAGAGTTTGATGCTGCCCTCGAAGGCTCGCTGACATCTGGAGGTTTCCGCCTGGTGATCGTGCTGGACGAAGCACCGCCAGAACTCGTGAAACTCACCGGATTCCTGGAAGCGGTCACCAGCGAGTTGATCGTCGATCTGATCACCGTGCAGAGCTACCAGATCGGAGATTCGCGAATCGTTATTCCGAGGCGAGTCGATCCAGAGCGGGAACCTTCGATTACTGGCCCGGCAAACGTGCGGCGGGCGAGTAGATCATCCGAAGCAGTTCCGACTCAGAGGTAAGGAGGAGTTCCTGGCCTCGATTGCGGAGTCACCGGAGGAAGTGCAGCCTGAGCTCACGCGCCTCGCCGAGTGGGCGGCACAACTGGAGGACGACGGGCTTGCGGTTCTCTGGACCACACGGGGGAAAGGGCGCGCTACCCTGGTGCCGCGTATTCCGGGAGCAGACGCTGGACTGGTAACGATCTGGAACGACCGGGGGGCCTACCTTTCGTTCTGGCGCAGTGTGTTCGAGCGCCGGGCACCGGCAACGCTGGCGCGGTTTGATGAGGCTGGGGATCTGCCGCGCGTCGGGTTGGGAAACACCACGAGAGATCAGACTGACGCGCTGCTGAATCTACTGACGGAAGCCTATCGTGAGGCGAATGGGGTCAGCGCTGAATCACGGTCGAGCGTCGGGATTGCTGAAGCCGATCAAGGTGAGTGGCGAGTCCAGGAGGCCTAGCTGTGCCGGGGTTCCGGTCGGATGGTCGTGAGAGGTCCTGCTGCCGACGCTCCAATTGGCTGGAGATCTGTTGACATCTGAACGCTATCCGAGATAATGGACTGTAAGTTAGTGCAAGTGGTATCGAGAAGAGGTTGCGGGATTAGGAGCCCCGTCGATCCTAGGAATCCGGGTTCAGAGCAGTTTCCGCGTTTGCACCAATATCTATTCTGCAGTTGGAGGGACATGACAAATGACTTCTGGCCGAAAAGTAGAAGACATGCACGAGTTCGAAAAGCAGGTCTATGACTTCACCCGTCGGTGGATGACATCAGTCAATCGGCGTGATTTGCTGAAGGGAGCCGGGGCACTCGGAATCGCAGCGGGCATCGGGTCAATCGGCCCCAGTCACGGTCTTGCGGCGCCGTCGGGAACAACCGCTTCCAGCTTGAGTCGGCAGGATGGTGGTACAACCATCAGGATCGCCAGGGGACAGGTATCCGATACGCTGGATCCGCAGAAGACGTCGGGGCTACTTGTGGCGCACGAGATCATGTGGCAGATCTACGATTCATTGATCTACCTCCACGAAGACGGGACCGTGCACCCCGGACTCGCGACCGAGTGGGCGATTGCAGAGGACGGACTTTCCGTCACATATACCCTGCGTCCGGATGTCCTTTTCCATGACGGAACGCCTTTCAACGCGCAAATAGTCGCTGATACGGTTGCCAGACACCTGGATCCTGCAACGGCTTCACCGACGGCCTCTTATCTCGGCCCGCTAGACGGAGTTGAGGTCGTGGATGAGCTGACGGCGAAGTATGTCTACAGCGAACCTTTCGTTCCTGTTTTCGTGGGAATGGGATACTCCTACTGCGCTCCGATCAGCATCCCGGCTGTCGATTCGTTTGGTGATGATTACGGAAGAAATCCAGTCGGCACTGGTCCGTACAAGTTCATCGAATGGACAGCCGACGACACGATCGTGCTCGAGAAGAATCCCGAGCACACGTGGTCGACGACCTTTTACGCGACCCAGCAGCCACCGCAGATCGATCGGGCTGAATTCGTCGTGATTCCCGAGGATGCAACTCGACTGGCGGCACTCATCGCTGGAGAGGTTGATGTCGTCGCGGGTACTGATGCAGTACCCACCGACAAAATCCGATCGCTCGAGAACGAACCGGGAATCAAGGTGTACACGCGCCCTGCGGTGGGCGTTTACTATGCCTACTTCAACCAAGCGATCGAACCGCTCAATGATGTTCGGGTTAGACAGGCGATTCAGCATGCCGTCGATCTCGAGGCGATCGTCGAGCTTGTTCTCGACGGTCAGGGGGCTCCCGCCACGAGCGCCTTGGCATCGGCATTCGGTGACTACAATCCAGACCTCCCGCAGTATCCATACGATCCTGAAAAGGCATCGGCGCTGCTCGAGGAAGCAGGGTATGCAGATGGATTCGACCTCACCTATTTGAACATTGCCTCACCCGTGTATCAGCGAGTAGCCGAGGTGATTCAGGAGAATCTATCGGCTGTCAACATCAATCTTGCTGTTGAGTCGTATCCAGTTGGTGAACTCATTCCCAAAGGAGCTTCGGGCGAGTACGGCATGACGTTCTTCTATTACACGTACAGCGATCCGGACATTCTCCACTTGATTCTTCGCACCGGGCAACCTTTCGCTTGGTGTGATCACAAGGATGACGAATTCGATGGCTGGCTTGATCAGCAACGGGTCACGTTCGATGCCGAGGCTCGAACTGAGTTGCTTCATCAGGCGCAACAGCGAGTCAATGAAGAAGCGTATGTGCTTCTCCTCTGGGAGGGTGTCTACGCAGCGGCAATGCAAGAGAACATTGAAGGACTCGAGATCGACCTGGTCGGCTTCATTCATCTCCAGGAGCTGTCAGCAACAAGCTAGCGAAGCTGTTTCGATACGGTGAGAGCTTGCGGCAGGCGCGCGGCCTGCCGCCTCTCCGGCTTTCCCTAATATGAGTGAGAGTCCAATGGGAGCGTTTCTCGTACGCCGACTGTTACATATGGCTGCCGTTCTCGTGGCATTGCTGGTAATCGTGTCGTTGCTCCTGCGTATGATCCCCGGAGATCCCGTTGATGCCATGATGTCCGGGAACCCCGGAATGACTCAGGAAAACATGGATGCGGTCCGCGAGCAACTCGGACTCAACGCGCCCATGTATGAACAAATCACAGACTACTCGCTCGGGTTGCTTCAGGGGGATCTCGGTGATTCGCTTCGATTCCGCACTCCGGTGCTGCCGCTAATCACTGAGAAACTTCCGCCAACGATCGAGTTAACGGTTTTCGCAATGCTGCTTGCCATGCTGATTGCATTGCCGCTCGGGGTGCTGACCGCATTGAAGCGAGATCGTCCTGCAGACTACATCGGATCCATTGTGGCTGTTCTCGGGATCTCGATTCCGGCATTTCTTCTCGGAATCCTTCTCATTCTTGTGTTCGCGGTCGAATGGAGGATCTTTCCGGCTGCGGGCTATGGCGGCTCCATGGCGAGTGCGATCAGAACATTGGTTACAACGGGGGATGTCGGCCCGCTGAAGGAAAGCCTGCGTTATCTGTTTCTTCCGGCTATCACCCTGGGCGTGACCGTGGCTGCCTACAACGCCAGGATGGTTCGATCCTCGATGATCGAAGTGTTAGGACAAGACTATATTCGGGCGGCACGCGCGAAAGGACTGAAGTCTGAAACGGTAATTCTGAGGCATGCGCTCAGAAATGCATTGATTCCTATTGTTACCATTCTTGGACTTCAGATTGGCTATCTCCTCAGCGGAGCGTTTGTGGTTGAGAACGTCTTTGCCTGGCCTGGAATTGGAAGGTTTTCGGTCCAGGCTCTTGCCTGGAGAGACTATCCGACAATCCAAGGTATTGTCATGATCACAGCGTTGATATTCTTGACGATCAATCTCATAGTCGACCTCCTCTACGCACTGATAGATCCGAGGATCCGTTTCTAGTGGATCTCAGGTCAAAGATTGGGGAGGTGGCCCGGAGAATGGCAAAGTCGGGGAACGAGTCAGTCAAAGGATGAGTCACCCTGAAAGCACCACATCACGAGCCTCAGGTGCAGCACTCACCGTTTCCAACTTTGGTCACCCGTCCCGTACCGGGTGGAGGAGACTTGTCAGCGAGCTACGTCGCAGCGTCAAGGGAATGACCGGAGCGATACTGGTCACTTTGGCGATCCTGGCCGCGATCACGGCGCCGGTGATCGCGCCGCATAGTCCCACGGAGTCCGCAGTGCGAGCGAAGTTCGCCGACCCGATTTTCATCGATTCAGCCTCGGACTACCCACTCGGTGGAGACAATTTGGGCAGAGACATTTTCAGCAGGATCCTTTACGGCGCGCGCGCTTCCCTGGCGATCGGAATACTGGTGACCCTCGTTGCTGCTGTCGTGGGGTCGGTGCTGGGTGTAATCGCAGGTTACAGAGGCGGTGTGATCGACACGGTAGTGATGAGAACGGTGGATCTGCAGTTGTCGATTCCGTTCATCCTGCTTGCGATGATTGTGTTGGCGGTGCTTGGACCTGGATTCTGGAGTGTATTCGCTGCGCTCGCGTTGGCATTGTGGGTCAATTATGCGCGGCTGGCGCGTGGCGAGACGCTGAGGATCAGGGAAATGGAATACGTCGTTTCGGCGAAGACCATTGGTCTTGATGAACGTCGAATCATCACTCGGCACATCCTGCCGAACATGCTTCATTCGATCTTGGTTCTCGCGACGCTTGATATGGCATTTGTAATCATTTTTGAAGCTTCTCTTACGTTTCTGGGTCTAGGGATTCAGCCACCGACACCGACGTGGGGCTTCATGTTGAGTGAGGGGCGCAACTATCTCTCTGAGAGTCCGTGGATGACGGTCTTCCCAGCGATGGCTGTCATTCTGACGGTGGTTGGAATCAATCTCCTGGGAGACTGGTTGAGGGATACATTCGATCCCAGCCTTGAGAAGACGGTGACGATGTGAAGGGGCATAGTATGGGGAAGAACGATGATCGATGAAGCCAAGGCTGCGGTGATTGCTTACATCGACGCTCACCACGGAGAGATCCTGGATACGGTGTCGACCCTGGTGAGAGTTCCAAGCATCACGCCGAAATACCCAGGTCTCGTTTATGAAGAGGTCGTGGGCGGAGAAACCCGGTGCAACCAAGCGCTCCGACCGACGTTTGAAGCGGCAGGATGTGCAGTCGACATGTGGGGCGAGGAACCTGGGCGCGACAATCTCGTCGGTGTCTTGAAAGGGCAAGGAGACGGACGATCGCTAATCCTTAACGGCCACATTGACACGGTTCCCCCTGGGGATCCTGATACCTGGAAATGGAAGGATCCATGGAGCGGCCGTATCGAGAACGAGAATCTCTACGGGCTCGGTTCGGCAGACATGAAAGGCGGAGTGGTCGCCATGGCCAAGGCCGCTGAAGCCCTGACAGCGGCTGGTATTCGGCTCAAGGGAAATCTTGTCCTCGAGAGCGTTGTTGGCGAAGAAACGATGGATCATGAGGCAGGTGTCACCGCGACTCTCAAGCGTGGATACACAGCAGACGCGGCGATCGTATGCGAGCCGACGGGATTTCCGGAGCCTCCCGCACTGGCGCCATGTTCTCCCGGAACGTACTGGCTACGAGTGGTTGTCACTGGCAAGGCGACCCACGTTATGGTCAGGGGGAGCCTCATCTGGCCCGGTGGGGAGGGCGAACGCTACGGAGTCAATGCAATTGACAAGGGATTCATTGTCTATGAGGCGATTCGAAAACTCGAAGCCGAATGGGGCATGACCAAAAATCACCCACTGTTTCCGCCGGGTCACTTCACAATGGGGGTAAACCTGATGAAGGGAATCCCGCCAGGTCCAGAGGTGCCGTTCATCGTGCCGCATGAATGCACGCTCGACGTTATCGTCGTTTACCCACCCAATGATGACCCGACTGGCGTTCAGCGAGAGATCGAATCGTACCTCGAACGGGTGTTTGACCAGGATAGTTGGATGCGATCTCACCGACCGACTCTCACGTGGATGCACCATTGGCCGGCGTACGACACACCAATAGATCATCCGATCGTGACAACAGTCACGGGAGCCCATCGATCTGCACTCGGTCGTGACGTTCAAATCCAGGGATTTCCGGCCGTGGACGATGCTACGTATCTGGAAAAAGGAGGAATTTCCGCAATCAGCTATGGACCTGGGAATGTCATGAATGCCCATGCTGTCGACGAACATATCGCCTGCAAAGATGTGATCGATGCCTGTAAGGTCTACGCCGTGAGCGCCATCGATTGGTGCGGACTCGCCTAACACGCGACACTGAAAGGACACTACGAATCGATGCCTAGATCGCCCCATCGAGTTCATCCCTATATCCCCAACTCTGCACCCGCCAGCCGCGAGAAGATGCTGCGCACCGTTGGGGTGGAAACGGTAGAGGAACTCTATGACGCTATTCCCGAGAATCTGAAACTGGATCGATTGCTCGAGCTTCCCGAGGCAGCCGTATCCGAGCTTGATCTCAAGAGACATATGCGAACGCTGTTGAACAAGAACGTCCCGGCCACCGATGTACTGAGTTTCCTGGGTGGCGGTTGCTGGCAGCATGACGTGCCAGCGGTCTGTGACGAAATCAACAGTCGGGCAGAGTTCTTGACTGCGTATGGCGGAGATACCTACGCAGATCTTGGAAAGTACCAGGCGATCTTCGAATTCCAGTCAATGATCGGTGAGCTGGTCGGCATGGAAATGGTGAGTGCTCCGGTATACGACTGGTCAGCCGCAATCACGAGCGGTCTGATGATGGCAGCGAGAGTATCGGGTCGGCGGCGAACGTTGATCACAGGCACGCTGGCTCCGGATAAACGGTCTCATCTGGCGAACACCGCTGGGCCATGGCTCGATGCTGAGTATCTGTCCATCGATGATGCCACCGGTCTCGTGGATCTTGACGATCTGAGATCGAGGATAGGAGACGATGTCTCAGCTGTTTACGTCGAAGTACCCTCCTACTTTGGTGGAATCGAACCCGACATGGAAGCAATTGCAGCTATTGTTCATTCGGTCGGGTCCTTGCTTGTCGTAGGAGTCGATGCGATTTCGCTTGGAGTATTGGAGGCTCCTGCAGAGTATGGTGCCGACATCGTCGTCGGAGAGGCGCAAGCGCTCGGCGTACACATGATGTATAGCGGCGGCTTGTGCGGTTTTATTGCCTCCCGCGACGAGCCGGAAATTGTTGCCGAGTATCCCTATCTGATGGTTTCGATTGCGCCGGCTCGAAACGGGCGAGAATGGGGTTTCGGCTGGTCCTCGATGGAGCGGACTTCATACGATTTGCGTGAATCCTCTCCTGATTACACCGGGACGACCCAGTGGCTATGGGGAATCACCGCCGCTGTCTATCTCTCACTTCTCGGGCCAAACGGGCTGCGGGAAGTAGGTGAAGGGATTCTGCAACGATCCCATTACGCAGTGAAGAAACTTGGCCAGCTGAACGGAGTAAAGGCAAACCCTTTCGATGCCCACTTCTTCAAGGAATTCGTGGTCGGTTTCGATGAGACAGGCAAGTCGGTAGGTGAGATCAACACGGCGCTTCGGGAAAGGGGCATCTTCGGAGGCCATGACCTCAGTTCGGAGTTTCCTGAGCTAGGCCAAAGCGCGCTCTATTGTGTGACAGAGATCCACACGAAGGCAGATATTGATCGACTGGCTGAAACGCTGGCAGAGGTGATTCGATGAATCCAGTTCGAGACTTCCACGCAGCGAAATGGGACGAACCGCTGATACTGGATATGGGTTCTCCTGGAGAGCGCGGATATGTCCCACCACAGGTCGAGAGAGCGATCGTTGAAGCGGTCGGAGAGCCATCTTCGCTTGTACCGGAGGCACTGAGGCGCAAGAAGCAACCTGTGCTTCCGGAGATGTCACAACCAGCTGTGCTGCGACACTTTCTGCGTCTCTCACAAATGACGATGGGTTGTCACGTGACGCCAGATGCGAGCCTGGGCACGTGCACGATGAAATACAGCCCGCAGATCAATGAACATCTCGCCCGATCGCCAGAAATGGCCGATCTCCACCCCCATCAGGACGATGAAACGGCTCAGGGGATTCTCGAGATTATCTACCGGCTGGAGCAAATGCTCTGCGAGATTTCAGGCATGAGCGCGTTCACGTTTCAACCTGCTGGCGGTTCTACGGCGATTTTCGCCAACGCTTGCATCATCAGGGCGTACCACGAGGAACGCGGTGAGGGAGATCAGCGGGACGAGATTATCTCGACCGCGTTTTCCCATCCGATCGACTGCGCAGCTCCTGCGGTGGCAGGGTACAAGGTAATCACCTTGATGCCCGGCGAAAACGGGTACCCGGACCTCGAAGCGCTGAAAGCGGTCGTTTCTGAAAGAACCGCAGGGCTGATGATGACGAACCCGGAGGATACCGGGATCTTCAACCCGGATGTTGAGGCGTTTACGCAGATCGTCCATGACGCTGGCGGGCTTTGCGCTTACGACCAGGCGAACGCAAATGGGATTCTTGGGGTTACCAGAGCACGCGACAACGGGTTCGATTTGTGTCAGTTCAATCTCCACAAGACCTTTTCGGTTCCGCATGGCTCGACAGGCGGTTCATGTGGAGCCGGCGGATGTACCGAAGAACTGGCGAAGTATCTTCCGACGCCGATGGTGGCTTTCGACGGCGAGCGCTACTACTGGGATTACGATCGTCCGCACAGTATCGGCAAGGTTCGGTCATTCCACGGCAACATTCAGGCAGTGTTGAGATCGTACGCGTGGATCTTGGCACACGGTGCCGAAGGGCTGAAGCAGGTAGCCGAGACCGCCGTGTTGAACAACAACTATCTGCAAGCGCTCCTTGAGGAGATTCCCGGAGTGGCGGTGAACTACGACTCACATGGGCATCGCTTGCAAGAGGTGCGTTACAGCTGGGCGCCCCTTCTCGAGGACACGGGTATAGGCACTGAGGACGTGCGCCGCCGGATGGTTGATTTTGGACTTCAAGGGTATTTCACGAGCCACCATCCTGTTCTGGTGCCAGAACCATTCACGCTCGAGCCATCAGAGAGTTGGTCGATGAGTGATCTGGATGAATATGGGGCGGTCCTCAGCCATATCGATGAAGAGGCGCGGACTACCCCCGACGTCGTGCGCTCTGCTCCTCATTCAGCCTCAGTCGGTAGGGTCCACGAGCAGGCACTCGACCGCCCCGAAGAGTGGGCGATGACGTGGCGAGCATGGAAGAAGAAGTATGCGGATCAGGCCTGACATGCCGGATCCGACTGCGCCATCTCGATTTCGCACGTGCTCTTGTCATCGTGACTAGGGACGGTTCAGGGTGACCATGAACAGTCGAATCGGTTTGATCATTAATCCAGTGGCGGGAATGGGAGGGAAGGTCGGTCTCAAGGGAACTGATGGCAGCGATGCTGTTGCCAGGGCCAGGGAACTTGGAGCCGTACCTGTCTCCGAGGATCGTGCACTGTTGGCTCTGGAGAGACTTCGAGAGCTGTTGCCCTCAGATCCCACAGTACTGACCGCTGGTGGTGCGATGGGCGAGGACGTCGTTCGCTCGGTCGGGTGGACTCCGACGGTGGTGAGCACGGCGAGTGAAAACTCATTTCGTCCAGATGATACGGAAGAGGCTGCTCGTGCGATTCGCCGGAGAGGGGTGGATCTCCTCCTGTTTGCTGGAGGGGACGGCACCGCGAGGAATGTTTTCGAAGCCATCGGTTCTGATTTGCCAGTGCTTGGTATTCCTACTGGCGTCAAGATGCATTCATCCGTGTTTGCGACCACGCCCAGAGCAGCGGGCGACGCAGCTGCTGACTTCCTTCTCACCTCCGATCGGACGTGCCGCGAAGCAGAAGTCATGGATATTGACGAAGACGCTTTCCGAAACGGAAGGGTCTCCGCCCAGCTATACGGCTATCTGAGTGTTCCACGAGGGAGAGCTCTGCTTCAGGGCCTCAAGGGCGGTAGCGGCGCAAAAGATGAGAGCGAGTTCAGTGGGATTGCCTCGGAGTTGGCGGAACGAATGCAGGATGGTGGGATATGGATCCTTGGACCCGGGACAACCACCCGGTCCATCGCGACCGGACTGGGCCTGAAAAAGACGCTTCTCGGGGTTGATGTCTATTCCAATGGATCTTTGCTACTGGAAGATGGGATGGAGAGTGAAATCCTGGCGGTTCTGCGAGGCGGATCAGCTCGAATCGTGGTGACGCCAATCGGGGGACAGGGGTTCATTTTTGGTCGTGGCAACCAGCAGCTCACACCTACAGTGATTCGGGAGGTCGGCAAGGCCAACATCCATTTGGTGGCAGCTCCCGCGAAACTTGCCGGATTGACCGGAGGTCCGTTGCTGGTGGATACCGGAGATCAGGATTTGGATCGCCTCCTTGCTGGGTACTGGCGAGTGATAACCGGATACCATCAGGAATCGGTCCATCGAGTTGCCTAGCGAAGCCCAGGGAGATACAGATTGAGAATTACCGCTGTAGACGTGTTCCTGGTCGAGGTCCCGTTTCGCGATCCTTTTGTGGTCTGGCGGGGCTCCGTTCGGTCGAAACAGCATGTTCTTCTCAAGGTGTCGACGGATGACGGCACAACTGGTTGGGGTGAAGCTGCGCCGTTTCTCTACTATGCGCCTGAGACAGCTAACGATGTCTTCAGTATGGTCGTCGATGTTATGCGTGACCAGCTCATCGGACTCAACGTTGGGGATGTGCGGGCAGTCATGACTCGTTTCGTGATGATCGACGGTCACGAATTCGCAAAGGCTGCATTGGAAACGGCCCTCTGGGATCTCTTGGGCCAGAAGCACGGGTTACCTGTCTACCGATTGCTCGGAGGAGCAAGCAGGGAATCCATTCCGGTACTGACGGTCCTGAAGGTAGCCGAACCTGAAGCGATGGCCAATGAAGCCGTGGAATGGGTGGCCTCTGGACTTGGCAATCTGAAGTTGAAGATCGGATTCGGCGCCGACCGTGACGAGGAAATGGTGGCAAGGGTCAGAGAAGCGGTTGGCCCTGATGTTCGGATTCGAGCAGATGCAGAGGAGCATTACACGGTCAAAGAAGCGCTCAAGATTGGATTGCGATTGAGCAGATACAACCTGGAATTGCTCAGTCAGCCTGTCCATCGAGGTGACTGGGAAGGGATGGCGCTCCTGCGCCAGAGACTCGATATCCCTGTACTGGCTGATGAAGGTATCCATTGCCCCCAGGATGTGTTGACTTGCATCCGCGCTTCTGCGGCTGACATGGTCAACATCAAGGTCCTCAAGTGTGGCGGAGCTTTGCATTCAATGGAGATGGGTGCGCTCTGCGGTGCGGCACATTTGCCGGTTGTGATTGGGAGCATGATAGAGACAGGAATTGGAACGCTGATGGGGGCGCACGTGGCAATGGCTATGCCTTCGGCGTTTTCTACCGAGCTTTGCGGACCCTTCCTGCTCGCTGACGACCTGCTGGAGACACCGGTTCGAATCGAAAACGGACACATACGCCTCGGCGATTCGCCGGGTCTGGGCGCACGGGTAGATGAGGCGGATCTCGAGCAGCATCTTGTGTTCTGACGTAAAAACTTCTGGATCTTGGATTAAGAATCGCACGCCTTTGTCTGCAGGTAGTTGGAGGTGAGAAGTGGCAACCGGATTGCTTTGGGACGAGCGTTTCCTCGACCATGACCCAGGACTTGCGATTGTTTCGGCACCGGTGGAGGACCATGAGCTCTGGGATCCACTGCCGCATGCTGCGAGCCCCGAGCTTGTGGATCGCGCCTACCGACTCATCGATCGATCGGGACTGTTGTCGAATCTGACGCCATTGTCCACAAGCGCGGCTCCGGTGGAGGCGATTACCCGTGTCCACAGCCCAGAACTCGTTCAGCGCGTCAAAGCAATCTCCGAGCGCGGAGGCGGTGAAGCCGGTGAATTCGCTCCCGCGGGAGCGCTGACCTATGAGGTCGCGCTGCTCTCTGCAGGCGGTGCGATCGCAGCAGTTGACTCGGTAATGAGCGGAAGAGTCCACAATGCCTACGCATTGTTGCGCCCGCCCGGACATCATGCCACTCCAGACCAGGCGATGGGATTCTGCTTCTTTAACAACGTGGCAATTGCGGCTCGACATCTCCAGGATCAGTACGGTCTGACCAGGGTGGCGATCGTCGACTGGGATGTTCATCATGGCAACGGAACTCAGGCGACCTTCCTGGAAGATCCTGGCGTCCTGTTCATTTCGGTTCACCAGGAAGACTGGTTTCCCGCGGATTCAGGTCCCGCGGACGAACGTGGTCAAGGATCCGGATCCGGATTTACCGTCAACATCCCGTTGCCCGCGGGAACCGGCAACGCGGGATATCTCTCTGCGTTTGATCGGGTGATCATCCCCGTTCTGAGAACGTTCCAGCCGGAATTCATTCTCGTCTCCGCAGGTCAGGATGCAAGTGGGGTCGACCCGTTGGCGCGGATGAGTGTGTCATCGAGCGGGTTCAGAATGATGGCAGCCAGCGTTCAGGCGTTGGCGAATGAGATCTGCGAAGGGAGGCTCGTCGCATGTCACGAGGGTGGATATAGCCAAGGGTACTCACCTGTGTGCACCCACGCCGTGGTGGAAGGACTCAGCGACACCCTCACCGACCTCGAGGATCCCTACGAGGATTGGCTCGGGAACATTGCAGCCGCCAAAGAGGTTGGCCCGGCGGCACAGGCGATCGATCAGGTAGTTGCTTTGCATCGGAAGCAGTGGAGCGTTGGCGGCTGAGTGATTGGAGTCTGGACGAAACGCCAAACACGGATTGACATCAAGGCCACAGCCTGCAGAAGAGTCAAGAATAGGGTACCTGCAGACTGCTCCCTCGAGCATCGTAGTTTTAGCCCTAAGCGGAGCTCGTCAAAGCCCACCCATTCACAAACTGGTTTCCTCCATCACCGCCGCTTCATTCTCTCTTCCCAAATGCACATAGACCATTGTGGTGTCGAGCTTCGAGTGACCCAGTAAGCGCTGCAATTGATATGGTGAGACCCCTTTTGATGCCTTCACTGTGGCGAAGGTGTGCCGAAGCGCATGACAGCTGGCCTGCTTGGTGATGCCGGCATTCACCCGGTACTTGGTCACCAACATCCGCACGCCACGTTCAGTAATTGCACCCCCGTCTCGTTCGTTGGTGAAGATGCGATCATGGGGAACCGCAGGGCGCAGCTGCAGCCAGGTCTTCAGCGCTCGGAGACCCTTGGATTCCAGGGATATCTGCCGAGCGGACATACCCTTGCCGGATCGAACCATCAACTGCTTACCCTTCAGTTCCACATCCTCGATCCGCAGGGCACAGAGTTCCGATACCCGAATCCCAGTCTGCAAGAAGACGGTCAGGATGCAGTAGTCACGAGGATTGCCGGCGGCAAGTGAGAGCATCCGACTGTATTCGTCTGGTCGCAGCCAGGCCTTGCCGTTGCGCTCCGTCTTTGGTGTTTCCACGCCCATGGCTGGAGATTGCTCGATCACTTCACTGGCCATGAGGTGGCGAAAGAACTCCCGCAGTGCCGCGAGCTTTCTTGCTCGACTGACTCCTGTCAGCTTGCGTTCACTTAAGGAGGCCATGAAGTCGATGATATGGGTTCGATCGATATCACCGACCGATGCGACGGTGGAATCATTGTCTGCCACCCACATGAGGAACTGCCCCAGGTCGGTGGCATAGGCCAGGATCGTCTTGGGCGAACGGTTCTTCCCTTCCATCGATCGAAAGAAACCGTCGAGCTGATTTTGGAAATGCTGGGGGAGAGGTGTGTACATAATGGGCATGGCCTTTCGTTGTGCTTCCACCATGACATGGTGGGGGAGTCGGGCACAACGACGCCAAGTTGAAAAACAAACTTCCGAATAACGGGCTGTGGACCCATTATATGGAAGTTGCATCCATGACGTCAAGAGAGAGAAGTTTTGCTGTGTATCAGGCGAAAAGTGGAGTAACAGGGGATCGAGCGGGGGAGTGGCTTCCGAGAATGGCTGTTATCGGAACTCCAACATAAGTATGGCGTGATTGCTGGCAAGCGACTGCGAGCAGTTTCGGCTGAGCCAATGTTCTGCTCACCTACAAGTTGACACCTGTCATTTCTTGGCGAACCGCTCTAATTCTCCTCGCTACCGACTTGCAAGCTGTCTTGACTTCGGCATTAGTCGTTAGGGAGTTTTCGGCACCCGACTTCTTCTTATCCAACCCTGATGAAGATTTGTCTGTGCCCGTTTATTCGCTCGATTGGCCGGACCTCGTCCGAATGGGAGAGCAGATCCTGATATCAGGGAACACCGAGCCAGGAGTGATTTGCAGGCTGGCGTTAGTAGCGCCCGCTGAACCCAACCTGGTGAGTCGGGAGACATCGGCTGACGGCAGCGGAGACTTTTTTGGATGCAGACTATCCCTGACACATGGGAGCAAGGATCCCTGATGGCAATGGCCAGTTGCGGTGATTCCGGAATGTCGTCGCTCATCGTTGTGATTGCGGATCGATAGTCGATAGCGCCTGACGATCCAAGCAAAGTCTGGTAGAAATCTCTTCCGAAATGGAAGCAGCTGGTTTTCACTCGACGATCAGCGTGCCAACCATGCCAGCCTCGCGATGAGCCGCACGTTGCAGTAGAACTCGTACTCACCCGCTGGAGCGTTGATGACTACCTCACCGGTCTCGCCCGGTGCTAGATCGACACTGATATCGAGCTCGTCGATCGAGAAGTTGTGCGGGGCCGCACCTTCGTTCGGAAGAACAAAGGTGACGTCAGTATCTGCGGCTATCGTGACTTCGGTCGGCTCGAAGAAGATGTCCTTCGAAACGACAGTGACCAATTCACCAGAGACGGGCGCTTCTGGTCGAGGAATTGGACTGGCCCTCCGTGATTTCAGACGTTTCTTCGGTAGTTACACTGGTCGGCATCTTGCCAAGTGCGTCGATGCGGCCAATTGCGGAGTTTCCTGAGCCAAGGTCAACTGCATAGATCGCGACGAGCGTCGGATGATCTTCCCAGCCGAAACAGATGGGAAAGTCTTCACTCACCTGGCCTGGACCAACGACCAGGTCCCTATCATATACTTCCGAATAACATGGATGGTCCTCTGGGATGGGTTCCCGTAGCCTGTATCCTCTGATCTCCAAGAGAGGTTGACGTACGAGTGTCCTTCGGCATCGATTGCGAAGAAATAGATGTTGGCGAGACGAGCGTCCGTCGAACATGTTCAGGTTTTCGAAGCCAACTTGGAAGACTTGAGTAGACTCTGTTGCTTCGTCAAAGTGAATACTCAAGCGACCGTAGGTCCTATCGTTTCCTGTCCCGATGATCATTCCCGCGTCCAGGCTGTTCATCATCTGGGTCTTCGGCTCACAGAGTTGTGCAGTTGTAGATTGAGTTAGGTCCACTTCCGGATATCCCGGGAAGCTAAGTGATTCCGGATTCGATTCGATCGGGATTTGGCCCCGCACAGTTAGAAGCCCGCTACATATTGCAAGACCTGATGCTAGAGGAAATTTAGCGTTCCATAAACCCACGTACGTTTCGTACTTGTATGTGAATTGCTCCCAGCCGTGAAACTCAAGTGGATAAGAATGTTCTTCGTCGACCTGAACGGTGACTCCCTCGTCGAAACTTGGGAAATAGAGAAACTGGGTAGATTCGGTGCCATTGTAGAAACCAAGTTTAGCTTCAAAGTCCTGCCAGCCGTCGCCAGCGTCAGTCACAGAGCCGGCTCTTGATAGGTAGAAGAACTAGCTCGGTTGGTACTGCAGGCAGCGATGAATTGGAGCTCTCTTCAGTGACAGATGGATTCGAGCGGGGTGAGCCGTTTCCAGAGATCGAGTAGACAATCCGTCATCCGTTGCGACATAGAGTCTTCCACCGGATACGGTCGGATCAGCTGTCACGTTGGTGAGCGGCATGAACCAAACTTGTTCGCCAGTTTCGGCGTCTAGAGCGTAGATTCCGTCCTCGGGAATTGCCGCATACACGACCCCATCACTGATGACTGGAGAGGAACCGTTTAATGTCTCTCCAGTGGACATCGACCAGACTTCTTCTCCAGTCGATGCGTCCAAAGCTAAGAAAAGTCCACCCCGCCGATTAGCTAGGTAAACCATATCTCCAGACACCGCGGGAGGGCTATCGATGACACCGTCGGACGTTGGTACAACCCCATAGTTCGTACCCTGTTGTGGCATCTAGTGCCCAAAGCTCCGATTCTCCGGAGGGGTTTGGACTGCGAAAGTAAATGACTCCGTTTGAAACAGCCGGCGAAGATAAGGAGTACTCGGATTCAAACGACCAAATTTCCTTACCTGTATCCGAATCTAAGGCGAGCATCCAGTGGGCGCTGTCGGTATCGTCAAGGCTCTTTGTAATAGCAGGAACATACACCATGCCGTTCGATGCTGCCGGAGAAAAATTACCTCTAGCATTGTGAGTCCAGATTTCGTCACCCGTTGTTTTCGATAACTTGGAAATCTGATCACCCACGAAATAGATGGCATCGTCGATTACTACCGGCGAGGAAGTGCCAGAAGAGCGCAAGTCATCCGACGAGTAGTCGATCGTCCAGATTTCTTCCCCTGTTGCCGCACTCAAGGCAAGCAGCTGTTGGTCAAAATAGTTTACCGCGTAGACCACGCCGTCTGAGACAACTGGAGTTGAATAAAACACGGCCCTTTGGTCAGGGAAGGAACCGTAAGACCAGATGATTTCTCGTGTGTTTGCATCCAACGCGTGAAAACTCTAGGCCCCTCTGTGCTCTGTGGCGATCCGCCAATGAAAATCACGTCGTTGACTACCAAGGGTGCTGTCCTGAAGGATGTACCGAGATCAGCTTGCCAGTAAACTTCTGGCTTGCCGATCGGCCCAGGCCCCGGCATTTCACCAGTGCGGGCTGGGTTCCCGCGGAACATCGAAACGTCGGCGCCAGAAGCCTCGAAGCCTTCCTCAACGTTACCGGAGTTCTCGGTTGAATTTCGCAACAAGCTGCTGAACTGGATTTGCCCGAGCATACTCGCCAGCCAATATGGCAAACCAGGTGTCCGCAACCTGCAGCGCAAGCTTAGCAATCGTCGCAAAAGTGAAGATTTTAAGGACGCTTTCGATCGACGCCTCAACGCCGAAAAGGGCAAGAATTCCAACGAACGAAGCCGCGGTTTGCTGATCAGTCAAACACCCCGTGAGGTGGACTGAGAAGTTAACTGGATCAAGTGCTTGACCATCGAAAATCGGATCGAACGCGTCAACGCAAGCCGGCAGGTCCGACAGAAATTTCAGTGGCCTCCATTAGTACCCCAAGCGTGGCGTCCTGGAATTTGACGGTGCCGCCTGACGCTCCCAGGGCGGTGTCAATGATGCGCTCGGCTGCGGTGATGTAGCCTGCGGATAAGGAGCCATCAACAGATCCAGCACCATTCACAAAAAACAGGATATCTGAGTCTTGATCTTCATCGAATTCGATTGCGAAGGAGGCGGATTTGTGGGGAGGGATGTATCCCCATCGTGCCCAAATGTTGGATGAATCTTGATCAGATAAAACCGAAGACGTCCCCGGTAGTATCAAGGACAAAAACTCGCAACCAGAAGGTCTTGTTGTTCTCGATGTGCGCAAGGCCCATTGGCCAGTCTGATTGATTAGTGATTGATCCGGTTGCCGTCCGGTTAGAGAGGTTGTTGTCAACGTTGATCGTGCTACCTGATTGCGCGGCGGAATATGCAGAAGTAGAAACTTGCCCTACCAGACGAACAGCCAGCGGAAAGAGTAGTGATAATGACAGCACGAACATCGTTACTCGAAGCCGTAGCATTATCCATCTCCTGTTCGTAGCACGTAACGGAATATGGTGAGAACAGGCTTTAGGGTATCAGTAATCGATCGATTCTGCCGTCCGACATTCAAGGTATCTACTGAAGCCTCTAATCCAATGCGCAGAAAAATGGGGACAGATTCACTGTCCCCTTGGTTCGCTCACTTCAGGCTTTAGTCCTACTCAAGCATAAAGTGCGTCACCACAAACACCTCTCTCGACCGCTCTTCGCCATCCTTGCCGGTCCACTCCTCATGCTTCCATTTGCCAATCGCCGTGACTTCAGCGGCACTGGGCAAGTTGTCCCGGGCAAAGACGGCCGTCTTGCGCCAGGCCTGAATCTCAATCCATTCGAACTCACCGTCTGCATTGCGAACCTTGAACCCAGCCTCCCAGAGCGCGATCCCTTTCCGCTCCCGAAAGGCTGGCCGCCCGACCTTGCCAAAGATCGCTTCCTCAGCCGGAACGGCCTCCGGTTCAACAAGAGACGTCGCTGGCTGCTCATCCAGCAACCGCAAGGCTTCTTGCAACAGTGACTTGACTTGCTCAATCTCCATCTTCTCTCATCCTTTCTCTTGTCTCTGAACGTTTCCCAGATAACGAACCCGACCGGTCGTGGCAGCACGGGCATCCGTCGGGGTGACGCACCACACCCGGATACCCATGGGACTGCCACGAACACGGTCAGACGCATGGTGATTGCGCAAGCAGCCGACGGATCCGGGATCGGCTTCGGCAAGCGCAAACAGCACCACACTTGTCGAGAACCCAACGACTCAGCCCACCAAGCGCGAGTGAGTACGTCTTACCCTGAACTGCCGCCGTCAGGTACCAGGACCCAGATTGAAATTAGGTAGGGGGACGCAAGACCGGAGACAACAAACCGTTGCACATCGGCGACATCCCCCCAGACACCGCACGCCAGGCAATGGAATCGCCTGCCCTTGATATAGAGGGAAGGCTCGGTATCGTCATGCCAGGGACATTTCCCAGAGGCTTTGTCTGGGGCATAGACGTTGATCTCCGTCAGGGGCAAGAGCGCTTGCACCAGTTGGTCGAACTGATGCGGTGCAGCCGTCCTTCTTGATGATGAGGACACTGGTCGAACCAGAGCGGTCTTCACCTCATAGGTGGCACCAACTTGCGGAGAACAGACGCGAGCTCCAGGACCTCGCCAGATATCCGGGTCGATCGACTGGATAGATCGATCCCGGTCTTGGGATGCACCGTTCCCGGCAGTTTGACCGCGTGGAGTCCACCATGTTTGGGATAGACCTCGATCGCATCGAGTCCGACAGAAGCAGCCAGACGCAATCCTTCGGCCTGAGCCTGCTCCCAGGGAATCGATCTATGAAAGAGCCAGAGATGTCCACCCCGGCGCGAGCGTTCAAAGAGACGCGACTCAGCTGGGAGCCTCTGAGCCAGTTCCAGTAATTGCTGCAGCTGGCCATCATCGTCGACATCGAGACAGGTCCAGCGACTTGTGCCCGTTCCGGAAACTGCTTGGACGCCAAGATGGTAGTTCCCCTCGAGCGCAAGCTGAACCAATGCGGCTGTGAGCGCTTGCCGCTTCAGCATCCACGATCCATGCCATCCCAGATGACAATCGACCCGGTTACCGAACAACCGGAAGACATCAGCGACCAGACTGTCCATTGCTTCACCTCCTTTTCGTATGGAGGACTCGATCCCCCTGAACCCAGCCTGGCAACGCCAGCGGAGATCAGGAAGTGTCTGGAGGGCATGAGGATGATTAGGAAACAGCTGAATCGATCTTCAGGTGAGTGGTCATTGTTTTGACCAGTCCCTGAATGTGCCCAAAGGACGCCTTCAGTTGTTGCGGGGTTGCGCCATAGCAGAGGAGATAGTCTGGCGCGGCTGGAGCGTCGAGACCGAGTAGATGCCCCATCACCATCGCCACCGTTTCCGCTTCGAACTCTTTTTGTTCCTTCGGCCAGTCGGCAGCATCCTGGTCGGCATGAAAGAGGGCATGCCCCCATTCATGCAGCAGAATCAGAACCTGGTTGTGCGAGTCCTTGCCCTCTTCGAGCACGATCTGATGCGAAGAGCGAGAGTAGTACCCTTCCGCTCCGCGAATGTGAGGAACGAACCGGATCGAAACACCAGAATCCTCAACCGCTGCAATCAATCGCGAAAGCAGTTCTGGATAGGTGTCTGCCAGTGGTGGACGAGCCGTTGGAAGCGGATTCGTGTCAGCGTCGATGAGATCTTTGTCCGAAAAGACATAACCCGTCTTGAACGAGAGCACGACCAGGTCTTCATCGGTAGACGACTCCTTCTCCACCTTGCGTATGACCGGGCACCAGATATGCGCCGCCTTGGCGTTCTTGCGTACCTGCCGGCCGAGTTCTTGCCAGCGACGGTACCCCGCCACAGCGAGAGCATCTGGTTTCTGCATCATGATCAGGATCGAATTGGCGATCGAATAGTGATGAAAGCGCGAATAGAACCGCACCAGCTCGTAGTAGCTCTCCGTGTGTCCCTGTTGTAACTGTTCTGAGAGCCGCTCCAGGGCGGTGTCAATGCTTTGTTGTAAAGGTGCAGGAAGCAACGGTTCCGCTGCTATTGCCGGTGCGCGTGTCCATCGGGACGGTCGTTCAGCTCGTGTTTCTGAAATGATGGCCTCGTCACCATCGCCGCTGACCCGCGATTCGTAAGCCTCCTCCAGCCAGCCATCGATGAGATAGCTGTCGTCTCTGTCCATGACCTGTCTCTCCTGTTCGCCTGAAGCTTGTCGTTGAAAATGGCAACGACGACCCAGAGACGAACAGAAGTGATCCCAGATGCCGGTTTTGGGCTTGAGAAGGAGTCCTAACTTCTATTGTGCGGAGTTGCGGTGCATTGAGGCAAGAGACAAGCGTGATCTGAACTCGACGCCAAACAAGGCTAGACGCTGGAATCACCAGGCGGGGTAGGGGGTTTGACCGAATCTGAGTAGAACTCAGGACATCGCTCTATGGAGGTTATCTCATGAAAGAAGGGCGCCCAAAACAGGGCGCCCCATGGTTTTCCGCTAACTACCCGACCGGACGAATCTCTTCTCCTGTGTCCGGATCCTCAATCCCAAACGCATCCAGAACACTCAGCGAAACATCGTCCAACATTGCATAGACCGACTCCAGTTGTGCCAATCGGCGATCGACCTCGTCCTTGGATCTGGCCGTGACCCGCACATACGCGTCGTAGACAAAGGTCAGGTGCTTGTCTTGGGGCAGCCGCTCATGCCCTAGCCGTGCATCCAGCACCATCTTGAAACTCTCCGGCAGTTCACTTCGACATGCGCCGCAGGGCATTTCCTGGACATGCTGACGTTGTTGACCCAGATCGGCGCTGTTCCACAGTAGCGTGATCGCGAAAATGAGATCACGTTTGTTCACGGGCACCACGGTGAGATGTCTCCAGAACGCCGCATAGACGACTTCCAGCTCCGTCTGAACCACCTCCGGACTTGTCATCGACTCCGCAGAAATGCTCCTGGCCAGAACCCTGGAGTTGGAATCTGGTTCTACTGTGGTCTCCACCGCCTTTGGGTTTTTACCAATTCGCGGAGAGTTACTGGACACATGGCTTTGACCAGTTCAAGTAGATTTTGCTGCCCTCAACTCATCTCCAATAGGGAAAGGCTAGCTCGTCCTCTGCGGCAACCTCACCCAGTCTGGCAGAACTGCGGTCATTCCTTGCACCTGGAGCAGTTCGGGTGACGGTCAGTTCGCTCATGCGCCGGGGGGCGAACCGTCACCCACACGTTCGAATGCTGAGAGGCTCGATCATCAGATTCCAGAGGTCCCCGCGGACCACACATCGTCGAGCGGCCACATGGGCCTGGGCAAACGAGAGTAGTTGAAACGGGAGAAGTCCATTGCTGTTAGTCCAGGCGTGTCGACTTCGAGAATTTCAGCTGCTATCGGAACGTAGGCGTTGCGAAAGTGGACCGCGGACTTCACGCCGATAATCTTCTTTTTGGAGGGATCGATTCCCTGAGACGTGAACACGGCGGTGTCGAATGGCTGGCGGCGGATGGTTGTCACCACGACCTCGACCTCGTCTCCATATCGACCCTTGCATCCAAGCACCGCGGTCGGCCCCAGCGAATCTGGGACACCTTCCATCATCGGTCCCGCATGTATGTAGGTTCCGTCGCTCAGATGCCGAACGGTCGCCACGACAGGTATCGGAGCGCCGTGCAGATCATCGGTCTTACCACCGAGGTCGACACTGATCTCAGAACCAATACCAGCTTCGAACGCTTCTTGGACCGTTTCTGGATCGGCGATCAATGCGAATGCTGCGTTTTTGGCTCCGAGCTCGAGGAAACCCCGCAGGAGTTCCGTGCCATCGCCAGCGCCACCGCCGCCAGGATTGTCGCCATAGTCGGCCAGCACGATCGGACCATTGTCCTGCTCTATGGCGTGACGGACTGCCTCTTCCACGGTGAAGACAACTGGCCTGAACTCTTCGCGGCGCTCCCAGATTTCGTCAGCGATTTCTCGGGCGAGCGAGTCAGCCAGGTTCTGATCACCGTCGGTCACCACGGTGATCGTCATCCCTCCGTGAGGACAGTCCGCGTAGGGAAACGCGAAACACACGCCAGCTGTAAGCACACCAGGTCTGGTTTCGATTTCGTGCACGTGTTCCATGATCGATTTGGTCGGCTCGATTCTCGAAAACTGTTTTGGACCGTTCGGCATCATGGGTAACTTGACGTGACCCATCGTTGGCCTGACTTTTCCTCGAGCGGCGTCGACAACCAGCCGGAGACCCTCTGCTCCTCGCTCTGCCATGTCGATGTGAGGGTATTCGTCGTACGGAATCAGCGCGTCGGCGTACTCGATCATTTCTGGTCCAACGTTCGCATGCAGATCAAGAACCGCGACAACCGGGATGTCTGGGCCGACAATCTGTCTCACGCGACGGAGGATAGCGCCGTCACCATCGTCCTCACCTTCGGCCACCATAGCGCCATGGAGGTCGAGGCAGACAGCATCTGGCTTCTCTCGCGCAATGCCTTCCTCGATTTGGCCAGTGAGCAGCTCGAAAGCGGCTCTCGTCACAAGTCCGCCCGGCGTGGCACTGGCGACGACGATTGGTATGACCTCGACGTCACCGTCTTCTTCCGCGGCTTGCATCACACCGCCCGCCTCGGTGTTCGTTCCGCGCAATGTTTCGATTTCGTCGCCGACGTAATACCCGTGATCGGTAAAGTCGCGCACGTCCGTGGTGCGAGGAGAGAAATCGTTAGTCTCGTGCGAAAATCCAGCGAATGCCACTCGTGTGGTCATTGAACCTCCTATTGACGCTGTGACTCTGGAACACACTGGTAGCCTGTCGAAGTCGCACCTGGAGAAACAGTTGAGCTGCCAGGAGTCGGCAACGGTCGAGACTCCATTTTCCCAGTTTACAGCTATGTGCTGTTAGTACTGCCAGAATCCAAAAACCCTTTGCAGCCACTGAGGTGATGGGTTCCGCCTGCGCGAGGATCGGATCTGGCAGGGACTGTCGATCGCGGAACTCTCTCAGGTGTCGGGAGTAGGGGCGGCCAACATTGGCCGGATCGAACGGGGCCGGCAGCAGCCCCAGGGGAGAACCCTGCGGAAGCTGGCAGATGTGCTCGAGGTGGAGGTGAGAACACTCCCGAACGTACCTTGAACAGTCGCTTTCAACCGTTTATCTGAAAGAGGAGTGATGGCGGTGAGCAATTCCGGTTTTGCCCAGGCATAGTGACCAATCGCGTCGATCAGTCCATCGTTCGCGGTGATTCTCCTTGCGGTTTATCAAGAGGACTTGATTCAAGCCCTTCAGGGAAAGGAACATCGTTCGAATTCATTGTGATGGGTATATGTCCTGATTGTTCGATCGACCGTGCGCCATCGCGAATCGAATCTACTCTTGAGACCGTCCAGAGAAATCACGACTGTTGACTTCCCCTTCAATTGATCAGTCCACCGGCCGGTATGACCCTCATTGAATCTCAAGAGCGCTATTACTAATCATTGACTAACCCTCACGATCCGTGGGCGGAACTTCGACGCCAGCGAACGTTTCATGGGTGATCGGCAGCGGATCGACGTTCTCATCGAGGAGCGTTGGCAGACTCTATGGGTCAATTGTCCCGCTGGCAGAGCCTGCCCTCATCGTCAGTGCGGCTTGCGGATCAAGATCGACGATCAGAACCGGTATCTAAGCCGTTTCAGACCAACGCCGAGATTGAAGGTTGTGGTCGTCTTGCCAACACCACCTTTTTGAGTGACGATCGCCGTCACGATTGTGGCTCGCTGCTGGGTTGGCAGCGCATTGCCACGCGAAAGAAGACTGTCGACGCCGCTTTCCGGGATCGGTCAGTCTCGTCCGACCGGGAACCGGCCAGTTTGCCAGAATTCAGATACCGCAAAACGAACTTACGATCGACCGCAAGACGCTCGGCAACCTCCCGATTGCTGTTCAGAATGACGAGTTTTAGATCGAATTAGGGACAGATGGGACCCGCTAGCAAGATTTGCGGAAAATTGTCAGACAGTTAAAGTAGACATAAGCGTGACGGAAGTGTTTGGCGCGTTGACGGAGAAGGACGCTTTTTTCGAGCGTAACTGCTGAGCCGAGGAGGTGAAGTCAAAAAACGAGACAGCGCGCATTTTGGTTCTGAGCCTTGAACGGCTGCTCGAGGGTTGACGTCTTGTGACGTAATTTATGCTATCGTGAGATCGTCCGCCAAAGGAATAGGGAAGCTGTTTCAAGCCCGTTTGGGCTCCGATAATCTGCTGATATATGGCGGAAGAAGGAGGAACGCGATGCGACGAATCATGACTCTTGGCGTTGCCTGGATGCTCTCAATGCTCCTGATCGCACCGGCGCTGGCCCAGGATGCCACTCCGACGAGTCAGGAGGGAGGGCTTTCCGCCGCTGATCTCGGCGTTGGCGAGATTGCCATTACCGTCTTCGGCAACGCGTTCGACGCGCCGGCAGAAGTGCCTGCTGGCCGCCATCTCGTCTCCGTAACGAATCGCCAAGCCGACTACGCCGGCGCCTCATTCCTGCAACCGCCAGCAGACTGGACGCTCGAGCAAACGCAGGAACAGATGACCCTCGCCAGTAGCGAAACGGCGGGTCCGGCAGAGCTGGTCTGGCTCTTCGCTATCCCGGTCGCAGGTGGTGCCGGCGCCAACCCTGGCGAGACAGCGCAGGCGATCGTCGACCTGACCCCTGGACGGTGGGTGATCTGGGGTGACGATCCGTCGTCGACACTCCCGCTTGTCGAAGTGATGGTCACCGGCGACATGCCAGCCGAGCTTCCCGAAATGCCAACGGATGTCACGATTACCGCCATCAGCACGGCAACCGGGTATGACTTTGCGATCGATGGCACGGTGGTAGCAGGACCGCAGCTGGTCGCGTTTGTGAACAAGACCGACCAGCCACACTTCATCTCGAGTATGACGACACCTGGTCCGCTCGACGACGAGCTGTTCATGGCGTTGATGATGGCTGACGAGTCTGGAACTCCACCGGCAGACCTTGGCTTCGATCCCAATGAGATCGGACCAGGACCGGAAACCGTCGCAACGTCTGCTGGCGTGACGATCTGGCAGGTGATGGATTTCCCCGCCGGCTATGTCACCCTTGCCTGCTGGATCCCTGATATCAACAATGAAGGCATTCCGCATGCGATGGAAGGAATGATCGAGCACATCGAAGTTTCCTAGGCAGCGGATCGACTTGACCGAATCGGCACTGAGCGGGATCATGTCCCGCTCAGTCAGGTTCTCGCCGGGGAGGCAGCCTCGTTAGCGGATCATCTGCGAACGTCGGACTCGGTGGTAGGCGCTTGTGAGCAGGACGAGATAGCTCGTTTCCAGAAACCTGCGAGGGTAGGATGATCTTGATTGGATGTGTAGCTGGATAACAGCGTGGAGTCACGCACTCTGCGACCAATTCGTCCGTCAAGAACCCTCCCGGCGATTCTCCTCACAGCATTTGCGTGGGGCCGCACTCGACAAGCCTTCCCCGGCCAGAGAGATCAGCGGCCCGGCCATCCTCGAAAACAATCTCTCCCCGGCTGACCGTGATCTCGGGCCACCCGGTGACCTCCCATCCCTCATACGGCGAGTAGTCTGACGCTGTCTCCGTATGCCCACTGTCGACGATCCGGGTTTCTGCCGGATTCCAGACGACCATGTCTGCATCCGAACCAACCGCGATTGTCCCCTTCCTCGGAAACAGGCCGAACAAGCGAGCAGCGTTGGTGGACGTCACTTCGACGAAGCGGTGGAGTGATATCCGTTCTTTGACGACACCTTCCGAAAAGAGCATCGGGAGCAGCGTTTCGAGATCGGCAACCCCCTGGCGGAACGTCGCCACAGTCATCGACGGATCGAGCTTGGCGTCGAGATTCCAGGGGGCATGGTCGGTACAAAATGTCTGGATATCACCTGCCCAGATACCGTTCCACAGGGCGTCGGCGTCTGAGCGCTTACGAAGCGGAGGAGCTCCGATGTATTTGGCGCCATCCGCTTCCGCAAGTTTTTCGTCGGTCAGGTGGATATACAGCGGCCGCGTTTCGACATAGACCGGGACTCCCCTCGCCCGGGCTCGATGACACGCCTCCAGTGCTGCCTGGCTCGAAAGATGGACGATATAGATCGGGGCATCAGCTGCCTCAGCGAAACCGATCGCTCGGGTAACCGCCACTTCCTCAGAGAAAACCGGGCGGCTCGCGCCGTACCACTCCGAGCCCGTCCGTCCTTGCTGGACGAGACGTTCGGTGAGGTGTCCGATGATGCACTCGTCCTCACAATGCACCATGCAGAGCATCCCGCGATCAGAAGCGTGCTGCATGACCTCCAGATACCTCCGGGATGTCGCTTCAAAATCCCCCAGGATCATGAAGATTTTGAGGCTGCTGTGCCCGGCAGCACGAAGCAAGTCGAGTTCCTCTGGGGTGACCAGCGCCGCGTCGAGTATGACTGGGTGTACGACATAGTCGATCAGTGCCTTCGAATCGGCCTCCAACCGAGTCCGCTCGATTGTCTGCATTGGCGATTCCCCAGGAAGAGGGAACGCCATATTGCCCACGGTCGTTACCCCACCCGCTGCTGCGGCCCGGGTGCCGCTGGCAAAGTCATCGACCCAGCGAAACTCCAGATCGTCGTTGGCTACCGATGTCAGATGAACGTGCATGTCCAAGCCACCTGGCAACACCAGCCGGTCAGTGGCATCAATCACCCGATCGGAGGTCATATCGCCACCGATTTGGACGATCCGACCGCCCTCGACCGCGATGTCCGCTTGATACCTGCTGGAGGCGGTCACGATGGTGCCTCCCCTGATTGCCAGGTCGGCGTGTCGCACGTTGATCATCACTTGCCTCCCGCTTCAGCATCATTTCGACCGGCTATTGACAGGCTCAGGATATTGGTATCGGGGCGACCAGTGCTTGGTAGTAGTCAGTTTCGAAGGTGACCTGCTCCCAGTTTCTGGTCCCATCATGGTGAGAGTCCAACCATCGGTCGCTCGTCGTTGAGGCGTTGCACGTAGGAATTGGAGTCGTAGCCTTAGCTGACTCCTCCGGGCGCTCGACAGCCAAGACAATTGTGTGGACGAACCTGTTTGCATGAATGTCACTGGGTTTCCACGGACCGACACGCGTCGTCCGCGTCGTGAAACCAATGCTTATTCAGGCATTCGCTCCTCTAGACGCCCAATGGCGCTGTCGGTCAAGACATGCTGGACCGGCTTCCCTGGTGCGATGCAACGGAGATCGACACCATGAGAGTTGGCCCGCTGTTCAAGCGATATTCCCGCCAAGGTGCCCTGCTGCGAGCCGAGGTCCGTTCCTCCGTGCACCGGCGAACTCTTGCCTGTCGTCGCTACTCGGTGACCACGATCGTTCCAGTCATGTTGGGATGGAACTCGCAGAAGTAGGCGAACTCCCCAACTTCCTCGAACGTAAACGAAAAGGATTCGCCACTCGCGATCGTCCCAGACTGAAATCCGCTGCCCGAGGGATTCTGGGTTACTGTGTGCGGAACACTGTCAGTGTTTGTCCAGGTCACCGTATCTCCCACTGAGACCGCAAGGTTCGATGGCGTGAAGGCAAAGTCGACGATAGTCACCTCAAGGGTTGTCGCGGCTCCCTCCGCGGAATCGCCGTCGGCTTGCGCCCCGTCCTCCTGCTCAGCGGTGTCGGGCGTTGCCTCCGATCCCGGCTCGACTGCTTCAGACTCTTCACCACCAACCAGGAACACGTGAAGTGTTGAGCTTCCGTCGCCATCGTCGATCAGCCAGGCGATACCGGAAACGCCAGAGTTGTTCAGTGGCTCAATGCCGAATTGGAGATCGGTTCCGTTGACAAGATTGCCGCCAACGTTCCCGCAGGCGATGAAGTTCTGGAGATTGTCCTCACTCTCGTGAACCATCAGCATGTGCTCGGAATCGATGAACGCCGAAAGAGGAGCGTCGATCGGCGTAGACGCTGAGATAACCGTGACGGCTGATTCGCTGCCGACGGACTCAACGGTGGCCGCCGGATCCCAGAAGTTGATGTAGTCATTGCCGATAGTGCCGAGCGGAATGGTGATTTCACCAGGTTGATCGCAGGTGCCTTTGTGCAGGTGACTCGGATGTCCCGCGGACGCCCCGTCCTGGGCAATGGCACGCTGGACTGTGGCACCAGCCGCTATCGAAGCAGCGAGGAGCGCGATCGCGGCGGC
>CAVQGN010000011.1:0-10784 GCA_963712055.1 uncultured Chloroflexia bacterium
CGTTTTTGATGCTGAGTTCACACACGTACGTAAAGCCTGATTCGAAAAGATGCAACTCGATGAGGATGTCAACGTATCCTCGACCCATCGACTGGGAAGCGGTATTTTCCCGACCACTGCTTCGGCCTCGATGACGGCATCCTCCAATGATAATGAGCGTCCATGGTCGAACGCGGGTTGCCAACTTGCCTCACCCATGGCAGCCCGATTGGTGGAAATCATCTTCTCGTGAATAGGCTGCATCGCTGGAGGAAGTGACACGCCGGCAGTGTCTCGCCGCATGCTCGCCGCTCCGAAGAGGTGCGCAGCCTGCTCATGGTTTCCCTCCACGGTAGCCAAAAAGGCAATGCCCATCAGGCACCAGGACGCCCACCAATCGTCGCCCATCGCTCGAGCCACCGCGAGCGTTTCTGCGAACGAACCTCTAGACGCCTCGATGCGGCCCATGAGCAATGACACCAAGCCTCCGCCATTCCCGCGGGGCCAGTTGGCAGCGAGGGCATCCCCACATTCCAGGAAAAGCGACTCCGATTCTTCGAAGCGTGCAGCCGCTGCTGGGTAATCTTCTCGAGCCACTGCGGTGCTGCCGAACCAGTTCAGCGCCATTGCGATATCCCACGTTTGGCCGAGCTCCCGGAACATGGCGATACTCGAACCCAGCAGTCGCTCCGCGCGCTCAAGATCGCCAAGATGAGTGGCGGCATGGCCACGACCCCGTAGCGCAAGCGCAAGTCCTCGCTGGTCATCGCTTTTCCTGGCTATTTCCAATGCCTGCTCCGTCAATTCGGTCGCTTCCCGCGCTTCGCCCATCCAGAGGGAGAGTGAGCCCATCGCAATCAGCGCCTTGATTCTCAGCGGTCGATCATGACCAGGAAACTGCTTTAGGAAACTCTTGATCCACTGGTACCCCTCCCGCGCATGACCGTGTAGATACCAGAACCAGGTAAGTGCGGTCGCCAGTTGAAGCCCGTGGCCATACTGTCCGCTACGATGCAACCAGACCAAGGCACCTCGCATATTTGGCAGGTCTCTTTCGAGTCGAGCGAACCACCGGTCTCGATCTGGTCCTGACAGCCCGTCTTCGGCGTTCGCGCAGAGGTTGAGGAAGTAGGTGGCGTGAGCATCTCGCGTCGCCGCTTCCTCTCCAGTCTCGACGAGTTGCTCCAACCCAAACTCTCGGATAACTTCATACATCCCGAAGCGCAGATCACCTTCGGATGTCTCTACTCGGTGAACCAGACCATGATCCAGAAGCAGAGAAATTGCTGAAATCACTTCCTGATTCAGCGTGTCGCCGTCGAGAAAGATTGAATCAACTGACTCCATTGGTGCCCCGCCGACAAAGACTGCGAGACGCCGGAACATGGATTCAGCATCGGGAGGTAGCAGGTCATAGCTCCATGCGATTGCATCTCGCATTGTCCTGAGCCGATCCGGGGCATCACGGGGTCCTCCAGCCAACAAGGACAACCGATGGCTCAGTTTCGGGAGCAAGTTTTCTGGATGGAGCATTCGTGTCTGAGCCGCGGCCAATTCGATGGCGAGAGGCAGGCCATCGAGTTGTCGGCAGATCTCCGCAATTGTCGAAGCATTCGATGGTGTGAGATCGAAACGTGGATCGAGTGCTTGCGCCCGGGCGACAAATAGCCTCACTGCCTCGCTCTCAGAAATTGGCGCGAAGGAATCGATCTCCTCGGGAAGGTCCAAGGGCGGAACTGGATAGGTGAATTCTCCTGATATCTGCAGTCGCGCTCTGCTCGTGACCAAAAAACGTGCGTGGGAGGTTTTACGAACGATTTCGCTGATGAAAGGAGCTGTTTCCGTCACATGCTCAAAGTTGTCAATGATGACAAGCACATGTCGATGCTGAAGTGTCGCGAATATCGCTTCCATGGTTTGGGTCGAGCCGGAATCGAGAACACCAATTGAACGCGCAAAGGTCGGGATGACGAGTGATGGACTGGAAATGTATGCGAGCGCGACGAACATAACGCCGTCGGAAAAGTCGCCTCCCAACTCGTGAGCAACCTGCAGTGCGAGCGCCGTCTTGCCGACTCCGCCCGGCCCGGTAAGCGTGACAACTCGCACATTGTTCCGACGAAGCAACGATGCAACCGCCGACACTTCTTGTTCGCGACCGACGAACGACGACGTGGCGTACGGCAAAGCTGAGGATTCGCCCCGCGCGTCAAGACTCCTCGCTCGTCGTCTTGGAATCGATGCTTCAAGAGTTGAGCGCTCGTCGTCATTCAGCTGAAGTGCGCTCGCAAGTGACCGCACGGTTGATGGATATGGATGCTGGTGCTCGGCTCTTTCGAGCGCTCCTATCGTGTTGGGTGTCAAGTTTGCCATGGCAGCCAGCTCCTCTTGCGTGAGTCCTGCGGATTCCCGCAGAGCTCGCAATTGGTCCGCAAATGAACGCGAACTGACCGGTCTTCTAGTGTGATCGCGGTCTTCCATCCCCAGATCCGATACAGGTGTTGCGACCAGACTTAGAAGTGGATAGGCAAGTGGTGGTGAGGAATTGGTGGTGTTCCTTCATCCAAGAGACCATGCTAAAGGAAGATAAAGCAGATGATGCAATTAGTATGGACGGAACATCTCTGGTGTCAACCCTACGTGGCGCTAATAGCGTTCAATCGACAACTCGCTCCCGGAATGGGTCGTTGATTCGCGTTTCTTTCATTTTCGCGACTCTTACCCTCGTGGTCGCGTGGATCCTGGCCTTTGTCAGTCTGGTGCCGTTGGTCATTCCAACTCAACGATCGACATCGGACCGTGCCGACGTTGAGCTTGTCAGAGAGTATTACGCGGCGATCAATCGCTATCTCGACTCTGGAAGTTCCGATAACCTGGCGCAACTCGTGGACGAAAACCTGATCGATACCGCTGCACAAGCGTCGGGAGAATTCGGAGTTGATGCCTTGGAACGGCAGCTTTCACAGTTTCGGACGATTGCGCCGAACGCCAGGCTATCAACCGATCTGGTGCTTGCCGATGATCGTGTTGTTGTCTCTCGCGTTTTCGTGGAATCAGAGTCAGCTCCTGAGGTCCTGGGCCTGAGACTCGACGAAAGTGGCTGGATTTGGCCGCCGTACGAGGTGTTTCGGATCGCGAACAGGAAGATTGTGGAACGTCGGTACGACCGCGTGCATTTCTCAGCACAAACGTTTCAGTCAGTTCCGTACGACTACGCGATGCCAACTGACAGAACGTTGTACGCGTCGGCAGAGCCGGTTCCACCTGGTTATCTAGGAAGTCGCCAAACCGGGAACATGCCACAAATCATTCACGTGCTCGCCGGTGAAGTCCAGGTGGAGCTCGTCGGTGCATACGAGCGTTTAAACGAACAGGGACTCTTCCTAATTGACGCGAATTTTGATAGGTCAAGAGTTGCTGGCGTTCGTGCGGTCAGGGTGTCCGCTGGGGCCATCGTTATTATTCCCCCCAGCAGTATTCACGTCCTGACGAATGCTACGACTCGCAAGGCATCCATTGTACGTCTTGATTTGTTGCCAGAGGTCGATGAAACGGGCGATATAGTCTGGCCCAATACTCCGGCAGAGATTGATGCTGCAGCTGTCGGGCTCGGCCGCATGCTGCTTCAAATCGAGACCAAAGCGTTCAGTGAGAACGCGCATATCGAATTCGGCCTGCTCACTGTTCCCAGCGGCGCTCGTCTACCGATTGCTAAATCTTCCAGGTTGCTGATTCTGACTTCTTACTCAAACACGCTCACTGTCGTGAACGATCTTGCCGGGTTGGAAGAAACGGTACAAATCGCGGATGATTCAGCGTTCCTCCATTCCACGGCCAACGACCTCAACGTCCTGGTACCCCGAGCTCTCACCAAAGCATTCCTGGTCAACTCTGGATCTGATCCGATCACTGTCCAAGTCATTGCTGTCATCGACCCTGATGCATAGGTCAATTGCCTCAAGAAGATTTCTCGAGAGCTTCCAGCACGGCTTCAATGATCTGTCGCTGGAAAAGGTTCCCTGCCGTCGCTACTCAGTGACCACGATCGTTCCCGTCATGTTGGGATGGAACTCGCAGAAGTAGGTGAACTCCCCAGCTTCTTCAAACGTAAACGAAAAGGACTCGCCATTTGCGATCGTCCCAGACTGAAATCCGCTGCCTGAGGGATCCTGGGTTGCTGTGTGCGGAACCCCGTCCGTGTTTGTCCAGGTCACCGTATCTCCCACTGAGACCTCAAGGTTCGATGGCGTGAAGGCAAAGTCGGCGATGGTCACCTCAAGGGTTGTCGCGGCTCCATCCGCGGAATCACCGTCGGCTTGCTCCTCGCCCTCCTGCGCAGCGGTGTCGGGCGTTGCTTCGGATGCTGGCTCGACTGCCTCAGACTCTTCACCACCAACCAGGAACACGTGAAGCGTTGAGCTTCCGTCGCCATCGTCGATCAGCCAGGCGATACCGGAAACACCAGAATTGTTCAGTGGCTCGATACCGAACTGGAGATCGGTTCCGTTGACAAGGTTGCCGCCAACGTTACCGCAGGCAATGAAGTTTTGGAGATTCTCCTCACTCTCGTGCACCATCAGCATATGCTCGGAATCGATGAAAGCCGAAAGAGGCGCGTCGATTGGTGTCGACGCTGAGATAACCGTGACGGCTGATTCGCTCCCGACGGATTCAACGGTGGCAGCCGGATCCCAGAAGTTGATGTAGTCATTGCCGATATTGCCGAGCGGAATGGTGATTTCACCAGGTTGATCGCATGTGCCTTTGTGGAGGTGACTCGGATGTCCCGCGGACGCCCCGTCCTGGGCAATGGCACGCTGGACTGTGGCACCTGCCGCTATCGAAGCAGCGAGCAGTGCGATCGCGGCGGCGAATGCAAGGATATAGCGCGCTGGTGATGATGACGGCTGCATAGACCTCTCCTTTTGAACTCGACATGGTGCCGGTGTCGACTGGGGTTTGGCCTATGGTACGACACTCTGATCGCATAGGGGCAAAACGTCTCCGCGGATCGATGACATCATCGGTTCGCAAGCAGCACTGAAAATGCGTCGATCTGCCTGTCTATTCGCCATGTCCAAGCAGCTTTGAATCGAGACGCTGCGCGAAAGATTGCCAATTCCCCGGGCGGCAACGCAGCTCCAAAACGCGGCCACGATATCTAGATGGGTACTGCACTCGTCCGGTTATTGGGCTCATGGTTTTCGGCGAGCAAGGCGTCGCGTAACCGATCGAGGTGGTTGTTCGTCATAACTGGCAACGGAATCGCATGGAATCGTGAGAGGAATGTCGGGATGGCAACGCAGGGAGCTCAGGTAACCCGACGAGACGTGATGAAGGGTGTGACCGGCTTGGGCCTGGCGGCTTCGGCTGTGCTAGGGACCTCAGCAATGATGCGGGCGCAGGACGAGCAGATGGAAGAGCATCCCGTGGTGGGCTTCTGGGATCTGGGGATTCCTCCAGGAGGACACGTGCTGTTCCATGCCGATGGGACCTACCAGGAAGTGAACGCACTCGGGCTCGGAAGTGCGTTAGGCATCTGGCGAGAAACTGGAACACGGTCCGTCGAGGTCATTGTCATCTTTCCCAATGCGAATCCCGATGCCCCACAGATGAGTCCGGAGAAAATGACGGTGTGGTGGTCGATTGAAGTCGATGATTCCGGAGCCAGCCTGAGTGGCCCGACAGTGTGGGAAATGGGACTTGAGTCAGGAGAAGGCTTTTTTAGCGGCCAGCGGATTTCGTTTGAATCGATGCCAGTTCCAGAGCGCTGACGAATCACTTGGCCAGCCGCCAGAAACGGCGATTCAGGGAAACCAGCAACGGCCCAACCGAAGCCGGACCGTTCCGGGTTGTCACGCTGTCGATTTACGTGCAAAGATCCATCACTTTTTCACCGACGATTTCGATGGTGCAGGAGGTGTACGCGTAGGCAGTATCGTCATCCCCATTGCCTTTGCACCGTCGTTGCGGTCAGTTCGCTTTTCAGGACAGCAGCTGGTGGACTCCAGCCACCTCACCGGCCTGAGCGATCGTCGCCATACCTACTTCGACACTGATCAGAACCGTCGTCTTGACATCGGCAACCGCGCCTGCGGCTGACGCCACCAACACCGACGAGGCCGTGGAAACATTGTCGCCGCACTCATCGATGAGGATCTGATCGTAATCACCGAAGGCAAACCTGGCCAAAATGATGTTGGCACAATTCCGCTCGATCAACGGCCGCATCGCTTCGATCCGATTATCCGGATCTTTGAGCTGGGGCGCCCATGCTTCCGGGGTGTAGGACACCTGAACCATTGATGCATTCATCGAGACGTCCTTTCTGACGGGCTGCCGACACGGTCAGTTACGGGGTTCCTGACGATGTGTGTCTTGGAACCTGATGACGGTTGACGGGGATTAGGCATAAGAGTCTACTGCCAGGCCTCGTGCGAACAGACCCTTCAACACGATCCAGCCATCTCACCATCACAAGAGCTAGCACAAGGCAGTTCGGATTGGAGCTTCCCGCGATTGAGCCGCGGCAGAGTCAGGCTGGTGCCACCTCGTGAACTTCGGATGTCTCCTGTTGCAGCGAGCCGGTCTTGAACTGACGCCAGCCCAGCGGGGCCAACACAGCGGTGTAGACCAGCGCTGTTAATGGCCATGCGATTTCAACAACCTCGCCGCCAGCCTGAACGAGCAGAAACACTGGGGCGGTCAGAATCAGTCCTATGCCGACCCAGGGTTCGAGGAGCCTGCCTTTCAACAAACCGATGCCAATCAACGCCCCAACGATGGGGAAGAGTGGCAAAGTGATCACCACTGGCAACATGATGCTCCGGTCATAGAGATCCCAGATATCCGCGTCGATCCCTGCATCGGTCATTGCTTTCTGCAACACACGGCCCATCATCGCGCCAGTGCTGGCTGCGGGGCTGATCAAGCCCAGGGCGGCGAGAACAATACCGAACTTCGGATATCGCACGCCAACCACTCCTGCCAGCGTGACAAATATCGGAATGAAGAGGATCAAGGCATAGAAGCCGATCATGCCCTCGACATAGCTATCCAAATCATTTGGATTACGTCCAATGTCAAGAGTGAAGGTCAGTGCCGCAATCAACAACAGCACTGGGCCAAGAACGAACGCCAGACCTTTCGCTTTCTGCAGCAGTTCGTCATATCGAGAATCGTTACTTATGGACTTCATTGGTTCACCTCGATTGGTTTTGGGACAAACCTCTCCCTACTCCCGCATCTTTTGGAAAATGCGGGATTTTCTGATTCGGTTTGTGGAGAGGGTCTGCGTTACGGTCCGGACAACTATCCGAGTCGAAGAATCGTGGAGATCAACTCATAGACCCTCCGATTCCACCCTCACGGGCCTTGACGATCGCCTGGGCGCGGTCGGCTACCTGCAATTTTTCGAAGATGTTGGTGATGTGGTTGCTGACAGTCTTCGTGCTGATGAAGAGCTGATCGGCGATCACGCGGTTGTTCTTGCCAATCGAAATCAGTTCGAGAATTTCGCGCTCACGTTGAGTCAGGTCCGGGAATGGACTTGACTGCTGGTCTGGGGACGAGGCCCCAGTTCTGAAAAAGGCGCTGATACGATCGGCGATCGGTCCACCAAAGAGCGCTTCGCCGCTGGCGACTGCTCGAATTGTCCGCAGCATCTCGTCGCGGTCCGCGCCCTTAAGGATGTAACCGCGCGCCCCGGCCCGCATCGCCGAGAAGAGCGAGTCGTCGTCTTCGAGCATCGTCAGCATTACGATCCGAGTGTCCGGATGATCAGTGAGGATCGCTTCGGTCGCCTCGATGCCGTTCATTCTCGGCATCATGATGTCCATCAGGATCACGTCCGGCTCGAGCGCATTCGGCCTGCTCGACCGACTCACCGCCGTTGCCGGCGCCTCCGACCGGTTCGGTATCGGGGCTCTTTTCGAGCATCGTCATGACACCTTCGCGGAAAAGGGTGTGATCGTCGGCGACGAGCACGCGAATTCGAGCACGTCCCCAGTCATAGGACCTCTCCCCTTTGAGACGAAGGACTGTCGATAAGCGGGATCGAGGCTGATATGCGTGTCCCGCCACCCGAGAGGTCTCGACCCGTAATTGGCCGCCGAGTTCCTCGATACGCTCGCGCATCGACCGCATTCCAATGCCGGAATCAGGTTTGTCTGGAATGCCAATGCCGTCGTCCTCAATCTCCAGGGCCAGCGCTCGGGGAGAATTGGTGACAACACGCAAGCCGACTTGGCACTTTCTGGCTCTTGCGTGGCGGAGGACGTTGGTGATCGCCTCTTCGACAACCCGATACATAGCGACTTCGACCGCGGCTGGAAGCTCCGGCAATGGGTCTGGTTGGGCTTCGACATCGATGCTGAGGGCATTGCTGGTCTCGAGCTGGGCAGCGTGAGACCGAATTGCCCCGACGAGATGCAGCTCGTCGAGCGCCGGCGGGCGCAGCTCATAGACGAGTCGCCGAATGTCACCGATCAGCTCCGCGTTCTGTTTTTTGATCTGATGCAGTGACTTACTCGCGGAATCAGGGTCATCGGGCAGCAAGTCGATGGCAGCGTCGAGATTGAGCGTCTGGGTTGCCAGTGTCGGCCCGAGACCATCGTGGAGGTCGCGGCGAATGCGGAGCCGTTCCTCCTCCCGGGCGAAGACCAGGCTTTCGCGGGCTCGCTGAACTGCCTGAGTGAACTGCACTGATGCGGCGACAGCAGCGGCCTGAACCGCGATGTCGCCGAGTAGACGACGTTCGTTTTCGGTGAACTGTTCGGATGGCGAACGAGGTGATACGAGGAGCCTTCCAACAGACTCGCCTTGATACACCATCGGAATCGAAAGCGGTTCGGTAACAGGCGAACCATACGATGCGACCGTCTTGAATCCCGATTCCTTTTTGAGATCGATCTCCGCATATGGCAACTTCAGCGCCGAACCGATCGATTCGACTGTTCGCTGAAGCGCCGTGTCCGGATGCGCGGTCGAGCTCAGATCGCGACCAAGTTCGGTGAGCACCGTGTAGGGCTCATCACGGGCGCCAAACATCAATCGGTTCACTCCCCGCTGGATCCGGTCGCGCAGCAGTTGAATGAGCACCGCGATGAGCCCTGCGGCTACGAACGGTAACCAGGAGTTCCCACGGTCATGGACCGCGGTGCCGACTCCTCCAACGACGAGGACATACGTCGCCACGACTACCGAAGTCAGGATGAGATAGACGAGGGTTCGATTGAGGATGACATCGATGTCGTAGAGGTGATGGCGGAGAATGGCGAATGTCATCGTCACTGGAAGCACCACAGCGACACTAATCAACAACGGAAACACAATCAGATAGTGCCAGACCTGTGTCGTTTCGCTGTCGACGAGCCGCCCGTCGAAGAGAAGTGCCCAGGTCACGCCGCCAACCGCAAAGCAAAGCAATCCAAACAGCACCCACTTCATTTGCTGACGTTCGATTCGAGAAAAGTGCCTTCGATACCGATAGAACTGACCCGCTATCAACGAGAGCCAGAGGGTCAAGCCCGCAACGACCAGGCCCGATACCAACCCGTTATCCGTTGTCCTGCCAGTCAGCAACTCCAGCAGAATCGATGCCAGCAAGCAGGTCATCATGCCAATCGCCGCCCATCTCATCCAGCGCGGTTCGAAACGCCCGTTCGGAAACGTGGCATTGACATAGACGAATGCCGGAATGGCGAGAAGGTAAATCAGCGATAGCCAGTAGTCACCAACTCCGGGATATGCCCTGTCGAGCGACCAGAGAACCTCGGGACCAATCGCGAGACCGGTTGCGATCAATCCCATGGATATTGCCGTAGCAACTCGGTCGTCTGGTCGGCGCAGAACAATGAACACTGCCAGTGAGACAAAGGAGATCGCAGGAAGCGAATCCACAGCGAGCATGTAGATCGCGTAGAAGTCGAGGCTGAGACCCAGGTTGTTCAGTATCTCCGCTTGATTTGGCGTGAGAACGTAGTAGCCGCAATCCCGACTTTGCTCGACTGTCTCGCAAGGCCGCCGCAGCTCGTCGTACCGGGCGACAATGGCGATCGCGAACGATCCAGTTAGAACGAGTGTCACAGTCCACCAGGCCACGCGGATCAGGCGGTTTGCTTGATGTCGCGCCACCGAGTGCGGGGTCGCAGGTGAACCGGTTGTTGTTTTCCAGTGCGTGCGCCATGACGATTCCCGATCGGCTAACCGATACGACTCATCCTTTACGTTTACATACTGGCCGGTGAAGGTTCTTCAACGCCGAAGTTTGACGGGCCGGCACCTATCATGCGAAATCCGATCGGCGCGATTCCGATGAGCAATAAGATCATCGAAATGACGAGGCCCACGTCTGTGAAGAATCCGAGTCCCTGAAAGACAAAGAAGGAAGGCCCTACTGCGATTAAGGCTGTTGCCTCCCAGCGGTTAACGATTTTGCTACGAAGCAAGCCAGCGCCGATTAGTACCCAGGACAATGGAAAGAGTAACCCGTTGATCCAGATGAGTCCGAGCTGCCAGGGAACTTCCTCTATGACCGCGTCGAGAGCCGCTTCGGAAACGCCTTCACGTACGAGCATCTCCCGGGTCAACTTCTCGATAGTAGCCGCGATAAAAACCACACCACCCAGCAAGCCGGCGACCAGACATGCAGCTCCGAGCTTGCCGGAGTTCCGTCCCACCAGCAGGCCGAGCTTGAGACAGGCAACGAGCAGCAACACGCCTCCATAAAACCCGAGAATGATGCTGGGAACGAGCTTGTCCGTCGCCATGAGAGCGGTCGAGGTGACCAGCAATATCGGTCCAAC
>CAVQGN010000012.1:0-10578 GCA_963712055.1 uncultured Chloroflexia bacterium
CCACCAAATATCGCTCAGGCAGATCGACGCATTTTCAGCGCTGCTTGCGAACCGATGATGTCATCGATCCGCGGAGACGTTTTTGCCCCTATGCGATCAGAGTGTCGTACGATAGACCAAACCCCAGTCGACACCGGCACCACGTCGAGTTCAGAAGGAGAGGTCTATGCAGCCGTCATCATCACCAGCGCGCTCTATCCTGGCATTCGCCGCCGCGATCGCACTATTCGTTGCTTCGATAACGGCTGGTGCCACAGTCCAGCGTGCCATCGCCCAGGACGGGTCGTCTCGGGTTGAACCAACCTCCCCAATATTGTAGAGTTCCATATCGATAACTGCAGGTTGTCGAGGAAACCGCCAGCCGACCGTCCACGGCTTGGCGGTTTCTGTGTCTGCCGGTGCGGCTCGCTCACCCGGACGATCGCCGCTTGCTGATCCTTGTCGATGGTTACGGGGAGGGGGCTGGCACTTCCAATCATCGAACACGCCCGGAGCTGCCGTTCATCTGAGAATCAGAACTGCCACCATCAACGCAATCAGAATCACGAGTCCCAGCACGGCAGTAACCGTCAGGACCTTGACCGCTCTCGGAGACATCGGCTCTCTGTCGCTTTGCTCTCTCTCCATTGCCAGACCGAGGCTCACGCCAATCCCGGCTCCAAGCGCTATTCCGACCGGCAGGTTACCGAGTGCGACGCCAAGCGCCACTCCGGCTCCCATACCGATCGGTAGTCCCAGCGCGATGTTCTGTCTTGATTGCATCATTCTCAAACGCTCCTTTCGCTCCGTCCTTCGAGAATGACCATAAGATCGATGTCCTTTGGCTTCGTTATTGGCTTCGTTACCGGAAGCTGTGCTGCGCACGGGATTGTCCGAATGAGTGCTTCCCTCCACGGGATTCACGGAAGAAACCCTGGCCCCTCGCTCAGCTCTGCCGTGTCCATGGCGATCTCAAGCAGGATCGCGGGTTCCGGGAAACTGTTCCGGAGCACATGGACGCCGTCCGGGATCCAGTAGCGGTGGGCAATCGGATCACCCGCTACGTAGGTTTTCGATTCGATCACGGTTGCCGTCTCGTCGAGACAGACCCGCTCAATCCTGCCTCGATCGACATAGCGAAACACCAGCTCATCGTCATGCATCGCAAACGCGCACCCTGGCGGCATCAGCAGCTGACGGTAGGTCACCTGTACCGGTGGCGCTGGCATCAGGAACCACTCGCCGGGGGTCAGACCGCCACATGGCGTGACATGGATGCCGTCGTCCATGGCAATCTCCTGATCGATCTTCGGGTAGCTGGCATAGATACTAGCCGTGAACTCGCGGGCTGAGTCTGGTCCGGCATTGTCGATCGAACTCGCCATCATCCGATCAAGCGCAAGCAGTGAATCGCCCGCTTCGATCGAAAACTCACTGCCGGGCGGCAGGTCACGCGGGGTCTCACCGAACCGATAGAGACGGACGCGACCTTCGTACCAGCAGTCGTACCGACCCTCGAGGAGATGGAGCGCATCAACCCAGATACACGGCCGGTCTGTGCTGTGCCAGTGCGCACCGGTGCCTGGCGGCACCGATACATGCCAGATCGCGACAGCCGGCAGGATGCTCGGCATATCCGCCGGTGGCACCACCATCCGGCTGAGCAGGACTCCAACCGGGGGCGGAATCGTCACCTTGCCGCCGTCACCATTGGCACTCGCCGGCGCAAACGGCAGACCTGCGAGTACCACGCCACCTACAGCCGCTGCCTTGAAGAAGTCGCGGCGACTCCAACGCTGGCTCTTGAAAAACGGGAACTGGAGATCTGGGGCCATGACTATCACCTCTTCCTCTGCTGATAGTCCCCTGGTCTCCTTCCACTGTGATCGCTCACCGATCCCAGCACCATGACAGTCTTCGAACGAAAGGTCACAGATTTGTTGCTATTCGCACTATCTGGTTGAACGTCAGCCGCATGGTGCCTCGCTTCGATACCAAAGGAGGAAATCAGGATCCGTTCCGGAGCCTGACCCATGGCGGCGACTGGCTTGAATCGATCAAGCGATTTGCGTGACGGTGGATGGTTTGATAGAGTGAAGAACGTCTCGTGTAACCAAGGTGACAGTCTTGTCCTGATCCGTCGGAGCGATCGGAGGGGAAGCAATGCCATCATCCCTCTTGGCGACGAGAATCCAGATCCCTCACTTACGACAGGATCTCGTCCAGCGTCGACGTCTCATTGACTCGATTGAGCGATGCGTTTCCGACACCAAGTTAACCCTGCTTGCCGCCCCGGCCGGGTATGGCAAGACGACGTTGCTTTCACAGTGGGCGAACTCGACGGATCGTCGAGTCGGGTGGGTCACCATCGACACAGACTGCGACGATCCGGCCCAACTGTTTCGCTACCTGATCGCCAGTTGGGCGTCTTTTCAACTGGACATTCTCGAGCGCCCCGTCGGACTTCTGGCAGGGTCGTCGACTCCAGACCTGGAAGCGCTGATGGCTGCGTTCATCAATGCCGCAGCTGAATCAGAGCCGTTCGCCTTTGTGCTTGACCAATGCGAAACAGTGCTGGATCAGGACGCGTTTGAGATGCTCACCGGCCTCATCGACAACTCGCCGGCTTCCCTCCGTTTCCTGATTGCAAGCCGTTCGACACCGCCTTTGCCGCTGGCGCGATTTCGATCGCGTGGCGAGCTCCAAACGATCGGTATCCCGGATCTCGCGTTCTCGGACCAGGACGTTTTCGTTTTCGCTGAACGAACGTCGGATTCAGCTGTCAACCGCGACGACTTCGTTCGATTGGCTACCGTACTCGAAGGCTGGCCAGCCGGTATACGACTCGCCCTTTCGAGCAACCACCCATCCATGAGATTGCCGACGCGTGTGAATCGCATGGCGGCCTTCGATCAGTCGAAACCTATTTCCGGGAAGAGATCGTTCCGTCCTTGCCACCACACATTCGCGCGTTCCTCCTCGATACCGGAATGGTGGGAACTCTTTGTGCTGACCTTGCCAACCAGCTCACAGGGCGCAATGACAGCCAGGAACTGCTTGAGTCGATCGAAGCCGAGGGACTCTTCCTGCAAGCTGTAGGTCCGACGGGAGACTGGTTCCGCTACTACCCGATTTTTGCCGAATTCCTCATCAGGGAAAAGCTCGATGGCGATCCGGACGGATCAACAGATTTGCATCGCCGCGCCGCACAGTGGTTTTTCGAGCATGACATGCCAGAGATCGCGTTCAAGCACGCCGTGTCTGGGCACGAATAGCGAGCTGGCTGGGGACGTTTGCGACAACTTCGCAGTGATTAAGCTGGAGAGTGGTGAGCTTCAGACCGTGTCCAGGTGGCTCCACCAAGTGCCACTAGCATGGTTTGACCAAAATCCGGCGTTCCGGTTGGCAAGCGCTGCGTACCATATCTACACGGGATCGTTCGACGAGAGCATGCGACTGATCGATCTGACCGAAACCCAGATTCGTTCCAGGGAAACTCCCGATCGCACGATTCAACTTGCCAAGGTTGCGACAGTCAGGTGCGCTATCGCCTGTTTCCAGAATGATCTTCGCCTGGCCGAAGCGTATGCGGACCAGGCGCTCTCCGATCTTTCGCCCAGAGAGAGTTTCTACATTGCCAGCGTCCACCATGCACTCGCTGATACGTACGCAAGAAATGGTATCTGGGACAAAGCGTCCGCGGCATACCACCGTGCGCTCGCAGTTGATCATCGACCGAGTTTCAAGATCCGCTCTGCTCATATCTATGGAGCCATCGCTGATCTCGAACTCCGTCAGGGCAAACTCTCAACCGCAGGGAACTACTGGGCTATGGCTCAGCAGTCAATAGACGCGGCCGAAACCTGGGGCAAACTTCCGATACCCGTTACCGGTTGGGTCGAGGTCCGCCAAGCTGAGCTCTGCTATGAGCGTAATCAACTCCAAAGAGCGCGCGAACTCGCCGAACATGGCGTGAAACGTGGAGAACTCGGGCAGGATACACGGACCCTCATCGCTGGGCATCTCGTCCTTGCCCGCTGCTCTCTCGTTGCCGGCGACGACCACGAAGCGCATGCGCGACTTGATAAGGTCACACCGCTGATCGCCGAGTCGCAGTTTGTCGGCTGGGCGGATCAGTACTTTCGCCAGAAACTCGAACTTGCTCTCGCAAGCAATGATCGATCTGCAGTTTCAGTCTGGCTCGGCGAACAGTCCGCGAAAGATCCAGGACGAGTCCCGTCTGTTTCCGAGTTCTACCGCTTGGCGCTCGTTCGGGCGCATATCGAGCTCGGAACCGAGAGCCACCTTGACACAGCGCGAACACTCTTGAGGGACGTGCTGGCAGAGGCGGACTCGTTGGGCAGGCTGGCAATTCAGATTGAAGCGCTCAGCCTCGAAGCTATGCTCCTGGATTCCCTAGGTGACGAGCTGGGCGCGGTGGTCTCGACAGCGCGCGCTTTGCGACTTGCTGAACCGGAAGGGTATATCCGCACATTTGCTGATCTGGGTGAACGGCTATTCAATCTCATCAGCGGCGTCAAGGACCGTGGAGTTCTCCCATCGTACCTTGAAGCAGTTCTCGAAGCGTTTGAGACCACCCTTAACAATGGTGAGACCTTGACAGCGCTAGCGGAACCATTGAGTGCCCGCGAGTCCGAAGTCCTGCAACTTCTCGCCGCTGGTCTCACGAACCGAGAAGTCGGCGAACGGCTCTACATTTCCCACGAAACGGTGAAAAAGCACACGAGCAGCATCTTTTCAAAACTGAGCGTCACGAATCGCACGCAAGCCGTAGCCGTCGCAACCAGTCACGGTCTACTCGACCAGTAGTCTCCGCCGGCCTCGAGTCTTCGGTTCCCTGAAATGCCCCACCCAAATGCCCCTTCTGGGTGATGCTCGTTCTGGTCCGCCGCCCTACGGTAGTACTTGGGCGGACATTCGCCTGAACGGCAATCCAGAAAGGAGTCTTCACCATGACGGTCGCAAACGAGATGACGTTATCGAACGAGGCGCTCTTGCGGCACGCGATGACCGAGGTGATGCAGCATCGCAACACCGACTACATCGACGAAGCGTTTTCCTCTGCCTTCGTCGGACATGACACCAGCGGCAGCACCTTTTCACTCGACGACTTCAAGATGGGAGTCGAGGAACTGCATGGCGCTTTTTCAGAGATCACGATCGAGATAGCCGACCAGGTCTCCGCCGGCGACAAGGTGGTCACCAGGTGGATAGGTACCGCTATCCATACGGGAGTTTTCAAGAGCATCCCCGCAACGAACAAACCTGTCCGGGTCACTGGAATCAGTATCGACCGAATCTCCGATGGTCAGATCCAGGAATCGTGGGAAATCACCGATGACCTGGGTGTCATGATGCAGCTCGGAGTGATGGACGGACCTGACTAGCAGTTCAAGAATCGTCGCTCTCTCTATTCCGTTTGAGAAACGAAAGGAAACGACCATGGCCACAACCAATCTCGATGTTCTGCGAGCGATCATGGAGGAAGTCTGGAACAAGGGCAACATGGATCAGATAGAAGACTATGTTGCGAGCGATTTCGTCGGACACTCAACCCCGACTGATATTCACGGCCCTGACGGGTACAAGCAGTTCTTTCTCAAGCTGCGGTCGGCTTTTCCTGACATCCACTTCACCATCGAGAGCGAACTGTCCGACGAGAGTCTCATCATGGGTCGCTGGAACGCGACCGGGACTCATCTCGGTGAGTTCATGGGTATCCCTCCGACCGCAAACCAGGTTCAATTTGGCGGGGTTACCACCGGCTTTGTCATCAACGGCAAGGCGAGCGAGGGCTGGACGTATTTCGATGCGGTCGGGCTTATGCGCCAGTTGGGTGCACTGCCAGACCCAGCGTAGCCAGCGACGTAGCGCATGCACTCGGGTGGTGGCTTCACCACCCGAGTCACTTTCATCGGTGCACGGAGGAACGGACCGGCAACGTGCCGCAGCGCAACTTGGCGGGAATATCGTTTGATCAGCGGGCCGACTTTCATGGTGTCGGTCTCCGGTACATCGCTCCAAGGAAGTCGGTTTAGTTTGTCTTCGCCGATAGCGTCATCGGGCGCCTGCGGGATGAGGGCCCAATTGACCCGCACTGGGTGCCGACTCATAACGTCCGGTGATTCGATGGGACGCGGCGAATGTAGAAGTTCAGATACATGTGAGACGGAAGAAGGGGTGAGACGAGGGGACTGATCCTCTATCTTGGATGTGTTGTCAGCCGAGACAGAAGGAAGGGTCCCCTCATGCGACAGTCTACCAAGTACCGGCAACAGCGATATCACCAGAGTGGCCTCGGTGGTGGTGGCAGCATCACCCATCTCTGGCCAGCGGACGTTGCCCGGTTGGCGCGGGTGCATGATCCGAGTGACAAGGCGCTGCGTCGTCTGGCCTGCGATCGAATGCGCGAACCGGTGTGGTGTTGCGACCGCAATGGCGCTCTTCCATGTCTCCCGGGCCACCATCTACCGCTGGCTGAAGCAGTTCAATCCCCGCGATCTGCGCAGTCTGGAAGAGCGCTCCCGGCGACCGCACCGGACTCGCTGGCAGCAGTGGAGTGCGGCGATGGAAGCGGCGGTGCTGACCACCCGGCTGGCGCATCCGCGCTGGGGCAAAGCCAAAGTGCGGTATCTCCTGCTGTCCCAGGGGATAGCGCTCTCGGATTCGACGATTGGGCGTATCCTGGCCAGTCTCAAACGGCGGCTGCTGCTGATCGAACCGCGCTGGATGCCGGTACGCCATCGCAACGCATCCCGTCCCTATGCCACCCGGGTGCCCCAGGAGAAACGAACCCCGACCGTCCCGGGGGCACTGATTCAGCTCGATACCGTCCATCTGCGCCCGCTCCCCGGCACGGAGCGGCGACAGTTCACCGCAGTCGACGTCGTCAGTCGCCAGGCGGTCTTCGGGGTCCGCTCCCAAGCCACCGCTGGCACGGCAACCACCTTCCTCGATGATCTCGTGCAGCGTTTCCCGTTTCCGGTGCAGGCGATCCAGGTCGATGGTGGCAGCGAGTTCATGGCCGGCTTTGAGGAGGCCTGTCAGACCCGGGGGATCGCCCTTTACGTCCTCCCTCCACGCTCTCCCAAACTCAACGGGCGAGTCGAGCGCCTCAATGGCACGAGCCGTCGCGAGTTCTGGGAGTGTTACGACGGCGATCTCGATCTCCCCACCCTCCAGGCTGCGCTGCTGGCATGGGAACACCACTACAATACCGAGCGACCGCACCAGGCACTCGGGTATCAGACCCCCGCCGCCTTTCTTGCCTCCCTCGATGTCTCATATGTATCGAACTAGCACAGCGAATTGACGGACTGAGATCGATTTGATAAGGTGAATATCACACCGCCCTTTCGATAATTGGAACGTGCCCACTTTTTCCAAAGTGAGGGGGAACAGTACGAACGGATTGGGGCATGAACGATGATCACGTTGCCGTCGTCTGGAAACCATTTGCGGCGTTTAACAGCAGCGATTGGGATACCTCTCGTGCTTCGATGGCCGACGATTTCACCCATGAAGAAGTGTTCAGCAGACGCACTACCTCCGGCATCGAAGAGCAAGTGGAACTCGCGCAGGGCAGGCAATCAATCGTCGCGGATCTTCTCGGTACCTTTGAAATGATCGCTCTTAACCGGTTGTATCTCGGCAATTGCTGTCATCTCGTGTTCGCGGGACGCGCTTTGCCTCACTTCGGACTCCGCTAGCATGCCCTGAAACACTATTGATCGTCCTTCCAACGAGCGACGCTTGCGCAAGAAGCTGGATCAACCAGGAGAAGACGATGAATACAGATCTCTGGGTCGACATCGACACGTTACGAACTGCTATCCAGGCGGAATATGATGAAGTCGCCGCCCATCCGGACAAGGGGTTTCACTTTCACGTCGGTCGAGCGGCCGCAACCAGACTGGGCTATCCAGCCGACCGGATCGAAACCACACCGGAAGCGGTGATCGAGAGTTTTGCCGGTGTTGGCAACCCGTTTTCCTGGGGTGAGGCGTCAAACGGGAGCAACGGTTGTTGATCTGGGTTCGGGGGCCGGCTTCGACTCGCTGCTGGCGGCTCAGATGGTGGGTCCAGAAGGACGCGTTATTGGCGTCGATATGACTCCGGCGATGGTTAACAAAGCTCGCGACAACGCGCAATTGATGAACCAATCCCACGTTCACTTTCGTTTGGGCTTGCTGGAGGACCTGCCGGTTGATGATGGCAGTGTGGATCTCGTAATTTCAAACGGCGTACTCAACTTGGCGCCAGACAAAGAGGCCGCGTTTGCCGAAGCGTTTCGGGTGCTGAAACCGGGCGGCACCCTTCAGATCAGCGATATCGTGCTGTCCCGGCCGGTTCCTCCGGACGGAAAGGCAAATATCGATCTTTGGACTGGCTGAATTGGCGGTGCTCTCCTGGAAGGAGAGCTTCAGCAGATTATCTCCAGCGCGGGATTCGCCGAGGTCACGTTTTCCACGCACCGGTACGACACCTTTTCTGACGCACCATTCGCCGGAAGTGCGTCCTCGTTCGGCGCGCAGGGTGTCGACATCAGAGCGGTCAAGCCTGAACCGGGGCATTGAGCCGGCGTCTGTGCTGAGATGGGAACCAAGGTGAGAACCCGAAGCATAGGAAACTGGAATGCTGAACCAGTCGTTGGATGGCTGATGTTCCGGGACATGGCCTTCACCGGTCTTCGCGCAAGCACGGTTGCAGACATTTTGGTAGAGTAGTGAGCGCAATTCTTGTTCAACAGGTTTTCCGGAAATCAGGGCGCTTGTCCGTTTCCGTGGAGGTTGGCGCAACCGAGCGCGACCTTCAGGATCACAGGAGGAAAGTAGCATGGTCTCGACAACCCCAATCGACAGTTCCGCCATCGAATCGTTGCAGAGTGCCGTTCGAGGAAATGTCGTCATGCCGGCAGATGATGACTATGACGCCGCGAGAGCGGTCTTCAATGGGATGATCGACAAGAAGCCGGCTGTCGTGATTCAGTGTCAGAACGTGAATGATGTCATTTCTGGTGTGAATTTTGCGCGGGAAGCCGGCCTGCCGGTGGCCGTGCGTGGTGGCGGTCACAACGCCGCTGGGCTGGGGACATGCGACGACGGTGTCGTGCTCGATCTTGGCAAGATGAATGGCGTCCGAGTCGATCCCGATACTGGTCGCGTGCGGGTCGGTGGCGGCGCTGTCTGGGGCGATGTCGATCATGCGACCCAACCCTATGGGCTTGCAGTGCCTGCCGGAATCATCTCCTCGACCGGTGTTGGTGGACTCACCCTTGGCGGTGGATTCGGGCATCTCAGCCGCGGATACGGATTGACTTGCGACAACCTGCTTTCGGCTGATGTCGTCACGGCAGACGGTCGAGTCGTCCTGGCAGACGCCGAGCACAATCCCGATCTTTTCTGGGCACTACGTGGTGGCGGGGGAAACTTCGGCGCGGTGACATCATTCGAGTTCCAGGGTCAGCCGGTGAACATGGTCCACGGTGGTTTGCTGGCCTATACGCCCGACAAAGCCGAAGAACTGATGAAACTCTACCGAGAATTCATCGTGGACGCGCCTCGCGAACTCGGACTCTTTTTCGGGTACACGATGGCTCCACCGGCACCGTTCGTGCCGGAACCGTTTCACTTTCAGCCGATTGCCAAGATCATCTTCTGTTACAACGGCGACGAAGAAGCTGCCAGGAAGATCGTGGCGCCGTTCTATGACGTTGGGGTTGCGCTCGATCTGACTGGAACGATGCCGATTGCATCACTCAATAGCATGTTCGACGCGCTGTTCCCGGCTGGAATGCAGGACTACTGGAAAGCCGACTACGATCTCGAGGTCTCCGATGCTGCCGTCGATGTGCACCTCAAGCATGGTCCACAGGTGCCGAATCCGAATTCGCTCATGCATCTCTATTCGACGAACGGCGCTGTCCAGGACGTTGATTCGGCTGCCACAGCATACAGCTACCGCGAATCAACGTTTAATCATGTGATTCTCTCCTGTGATTCCGATGCGGAGAGGATGCCAGCCAACATCGAGTGGGTGCGCGGCTACTACGATGCCCTGCGACCCCATTCGGCCGGTGGAGCCTATGTCAACTTCATGATGGATGAAGGCACCGATCGCGTGCAGGCGACCTACCGGGATAATTATCCGCGGCTGCAGCAGGTCAAAGCCGAGTACGATCCGCAGAACCTCTTCCGGATCAACCAGAACATCAAACCGAAATCGTAGATCTGAGAAGCTATTTGTCGCCGGTTATTCGCAATTACCTCGGCGGACCATTTCCCGCTCGAGAAAGGAGCACGCCATGTATGGAACCGTTGCCCGTATGACGATCAAGCCAGGGCACGAACAAGCATTGATCGATGTCGTTCGAGAGCATCTCGATGCCCGGTCCGAGGGACGGCCAACCTCCCTGGCTGTGTACAAACTCGACGCATCAGAGAACGAATACATCATGGCCGTTGGATTCGAGAGCAAGGAAGCCTATGAGGCCAACGCCAGCAGTCCGGACCAACACGCTCGCTATCTCCAGTACATGGAGCATCTTGCCAGCGAACCTGCATGGGAAGATGGAGAGAT